>JBFWYP010000007.1:0-166908 GCA_050186295.1 Thermoanaerobaculia bacterium
TTCAGGGACGCCATGAGCTCCGAGATCGTCCTCACTCTTCCCGACGGCGCCGAACGGCGCGTGCCCGCCGGCACCGTGCCGCTCGAAGTGGCGCGCTCGATCGGTCCGCGTCTCGCCGATGCGGCGATCGGCGCCGAGCTCGACGGCCGGCCGGTGGACCTGCGCCAGCCGCTCCGGGACGGCGGCCCGTTCCGCATCTTCACCGGCAAGAGTCCCGAAGCCGGCGAGTTCATCCGGCACTCGGCCGAACACGTGCTGGCCGACGCGGTTACACGACTCTGGCCAGGAGCGCTCTACGACGCCGGCCGCAAGGACCACAGGGAGAAGTACCAGTACGACTTCCGTTTCGAGCGCGCCTTCACTCCCGAGGATCTCGCGGCGATCGAGGCCAAGATGCTCGAGATCGTGGCCGAAGACTCGCCGTTCGAGCGCGTCGAAGTGACGCGCGAGGAGGCCGAGAAGATCTTCCGCGAGCTCGGCAACGATCTCAAGCTCGAGCGCCTCAAGGACATTCCCGCGGGCGAGACGATCACGCTCTACCGCCACGGACGGTTCCTCGACCTCTGTCGCGGCCCGCACGTCCAGAGGGCGTCGCAGATCGGCGCGATCAAGCTCCTCGAATCGTCCGGCGTCTACTTCAAGGGCGACGAGGCGAACGAGAAGCTGCAGCGCATCTACGGGACCGCGTTCGCCACCCGCAAGGAGATGGAGGAGCACGACCAGGCCGCCGAGGCGGCGCGCGCCCGCGATCACCGTCGGCTCGGGCCCGAGCTCGACCTGTTCAGCTTCTCACCGCTCGCGCCGGCTTCGCCGTTCTTCCACCCCAAGGGCGCGGCGGTCTACAACGGGCTGATCAACTACGTGCGCGCACTGAACGCCGCCAACGGCTACGGCGAGGTCGTGACGCCGCAGATTCTCGACGTCGAGCTCTGGCACACCTCGGGACACTGGGCGAACTACCGTGAGAACATGTTTTTCACCGAGCTCGACGAGCGCCAGTTCGCCGTCAAGCCGATGAACTGCCCGACTCACTGCCTGATCTACAAGGTCGGCAAACATTCCTATCGCGATCTGCCGATCCGCTACGCCGACTTCGGGCGGCTCCATCGCTACGAACGTTCCGGCGTCACTTCCGGGCTGACCCGCGTGCGCTCGTTCGCACAGGACGATGCCCACGTGTTCTGCACCGACGACCAGGTCGAGGCGGAGGTGCTGCGCGCGGTCGGGATCATCCTCGACATCTACCGGACCTTCGACTTCTCCGACGTCGAGATCCGCCTCGGCACGCGACCCGAGAAGCGGGTCGGATCCGACGAGCAGTGGGAGATCGCCGAGCAGGGGCTGAAGAACGCCCTCGACCGCAACGGCATGGCGTACTCCGTCAACGCCGGCGACGGCGCCTTCTACGGACCGAAGATCGACTTCCTGGTGAGCGACGCGCTCGGCCGGAGCTGGCAGCTCGGGACCGTCCAGCTCGACTACCAGCTGCCGCAGCGCTTCGAGCTCGAGTACGTGGCGCCGGACGGTTCGCTGCGGCGTCCGGTGATGATCCACCGCGCGATGCTCGGCTCGGTCGAACGGTTCCTGGGGATCCTGATCGAGCACACCGCCGGCGCCCTTCCCTTCTGGCTCGCCCCTGTCCAGGTCAAGCTCCTTCCGGTCTCGGAGAAGACCATCGACTACGCCCGGGGCGTCGAGGAGGAGGTCCGGCGGGCCGGTTTGCGCGTCGAACTGGACGAGTCGAGCGAGAAGCTGGGCTACAAGATCCGCCTGGCCCAGCTCCAGAAGGTGCCCTACATGCTGGTCGTGGGCGCCAAGGAGGCGGAATCGGGAACCGTCGCGGTGCGGCTCCGGAGCGGCGAAGATCTGGGCGCCCTGCCGGTGGGCCCCCTGGTGGAACGGTTGCGGCGTCAGTCCGCCTCCCGCAGCGCGGTTTTGCCGGAAGCGTGAGGTTCGGCTAGAATTCTTCGGTTCAGCAGTCATGGGCGCGGCTCGGCGACCGGACGTTCCGGCGATCGCGGAGGCAACACCGCCCGATGCTCTCGAGGAGGGAGCAGCGCATCGACAAAACCGCACGCACCAACGAGGGAATCCGGGTCAAAGAGGTTCGGCTGATCGACGGCGACGGCTCGCAGGTCGGGGTCGTACCCACGGAGCAGGCTCTCAAGATGGCCAAAGAGCAGAATCTGGATCTGGTCGAGGTCGCTCCGGCGGCCCGCCCTCCGGTCTGCCGGATCATGGATTTCGGGAAGTTTCTGTACCAGCAGAAGAAGAAGACGCACGACTCGAAGAAGAAGCAGAAGACGATTCAGGTCAAGGAAGTCAAGTTCCGGCCCAACATCGACGACCACGACTATTCGGTCAAGTTGAAGCGGGCCGAGAAGTTCCTCGACGAGGGGGACAAGGTCAAGGCGACCGTGCAGTTCCGCGGTCGGGAGATGTCGAAGCCGGAACTGGGGTTGAATCTCCTGCGCCGGATGATGGCGGACATCGCGGAACACGGCGCCGCCGAAGGCAGCGCCGAGATGGCCGGCAACCGGATGCACGTGATCTTCGGGCCGAGCAAGAAGAGCGTGAAGAAGGCGGCCGCCGCCGGCGGAGACGGAGCGACGGGAGCCCCCCGGCCCGTCGCCGCCAAGGCGCCGCAGCCGGTCGCGAAGCCGAACTAGCAGCAAGCAGCTCGTCCGGTGACGAGCCGCTCGAGAAGAGAGAGGCAAGTCGTGGCTCAGAAGAAAAAGAAGACGCACCGCGGTGCCGCAAAGCGCTTCAAGCTGTCCGCGACCGGCAAGGTCCAGCGGTCGCAGTCGGGCAAGCGGCACATCCTGACGAAGAAGACGCGCAGCCGGAAGCGGCGCCTGCGCAAGGAAGTCGAGCAGACCGGCGCGCTCGCGCGTGCCGTGAAGACGCTGCTCGGCTGATCGAAAATCCATTCCGCCGCGCCGGGAAAGAACCTGTCCCGGCCGCCGGAAGCCGCACACGCTCCGCATGAGGCGGATGCGACGCGGTCCAACCCGTGCCCCTCGACCTCCCCAGGGAGGCGAGTCGTGGGACGAGAAACGAGGTTCGTGAGATGCCCCGCGCCAAACGTGGTCCCAAGCGCGCAGCCAAGCGCAAGAAGGTACTCAAACTCTCCAGCGGCTTCTTCGGCACCAAGTCGAACGCCTATCGCATGGCGATGCAGGCCGTCGATCGCGCCGGCAAGTTCGCCACCCGCGATCGCCGCCAGAAGAAGCGTCAGTTCCGCTCGCTCTGGATCGTGCGGATCAACGCCGCCGTCCACCCGTACGGTCTCTCGTACAACCACTTCATCTCCGGCCTGAAGCTCGCCGGCTGCGACCTCGACCGCAAGGTCCTGGCCCAGATCGCGGCCGCCGAGGATCCGAAGCCGTTCGCCGGTCTCGTCGACCTCGCCAAGCAGGGGCTGGCGCAGAGGCCGCAGGCCGCGTCGGGCGCCGCCAAGGGCTGACGCTGGTGAGTGCCCGGCAGAACTCCGGCTCGGCTGGTCCCAGCGAGCCGGGTTCCGCCCCGGTTCCGACGACCGAAGAGCTCGACCGGCTGGCAACCGAGGCCACGGCGGCGATCGCCGCCGCGGCGGACCGTGCTGCCTGGGAGAGCCTGCGCGTGGCGTGGGCGGGAGCCCGCAGCGGACGCCTGAAGGAGATCCAGTCGCTGATTCCGCGTGCCGCGGACAAGCGCGCCTTCGGACAGGCGTTCAACTTGCTGAAAGGGCGGATCGAAGAGGCGCTCGCCCAGCGCGACGCCGAGCTCCGGGCGGCCGCGGCGACCGGCGCGGAGCAGTCCGGTTTCGACGTCACCCTTCCCGGCCGCCGGCCTCCTCTCGGCGCGCTCCACCCGGTCACGCTGGTGTCACGGCAGATCGAGGAGGTCTTCCGCGCCCTCGGTTACAGCATCGCCGAAGGACCGGAGATCGAAGACGATCGCTACAACTTCGCGCTGCTGAACTTCCCCGAGGACCACCCGGCGCGCGACGCCCAGGACACGCTGTTCGTCGAGGACGGCCGTCTGCTGCGGACCCATACTTCCCCGGTACAGATCCGCACCATGCTGGCGCGCAAGCCGCCGATCCGGGTGATCTGTCCCGGTCGCGTCTATCGCAACGACAACGACCTCCGGCATTCGCCGATGTTCCACCAGGTCGAAGGGCTCTGCGTCGCCGAAGGGATCACGGTGGGCGACCTCAAGGGCACGCTCGAGGCGTTCCTGCGCCGGATCTTCACGCGCGAGACCGAGGTGCGTCTCCGGCCGAGCTACTTCCCGTTCACCGAGCCGTCGTGCGAGGTCGACATCACCTGCCAGATCTGCCGCGGCTCCGGCTGCCCGACCTGTTCGGGTACGGGCTGGATGGAGATCCTCGGCGCCGGCATGGTCGATCCCCGCGTGCTCGACAACTGCGGAATCGACCCCGACCGCTACTCGGGGTTCGCCTTCGGGCTCGGACTCGACCGCGTGGCGATGAACAAGTACGGCATCCCCAACATCCGCTCGCTCTTCGAGAGCGACGAGCGGCTGTTGCGCCAGGTTCGCGGATGAGATTCTCCTGCGACTGGCTCGCCCTGTACGTCGATCTCGCGGACTTCGCGGGTGGCGACCGCGACTCGCTGCCGCGCGCAGTCGACGCGCTCGCCCGCGATCTGACTTCGGTCGGGCTGAGTGTCGAGGGGATCGAGCGTTTCGACACCGACGTCGTCCTGGACGTCGACGTCACGGGGAATCGCCCCGACTGCATGAACCACTTCGGCCTGGCGCGCGAGATCGCGGTCAAGCGGGGCCTCGAGCTGCGGCCACCGCTGCACGATCTCGTCGAGGTCGCGCCGCGGGACGCGACAGTCCCGTCGGTGACGATCGACGATCCGGAGGGCTGCCGGCGTTTCGTCGCGCGAGTGATCCGGGGCGTGCGCATCGGTCCGTCGCCGGAGTGGCTGGTGCGGAGGCTGAAGGCGATCGGCCTGCGCTCGGTCAACAACGTCGTCGACGCGACCAACTTCTGCCTCTGGGAGAGCGGCCAGCCGATGCACGCCTACGACCTCGCCACGATCCCCGGCGGGGCGCTCGGGGTGCGCCGGGCCCGGCCTGGCGAGACGCTGACGACCCTCGACGGAGAGAAGCGCGAGCTCGATCCCGAGATCCTCGTGATCGCCGACGTCGAACGCGCGGTCGGTCTGGCCGGAATCATGGGCGGGCTCGAGACCGAGGTAACGGCGGCGACGACCGACGTCCTCCTCGAGAGCGCACACTTCGATCGCCGCCGGGTGCGGATCGGCGCCAAGCGCCTCGGCATGCACACCGACGCCTCCCACCGCTTCGAGCGCGGGGCCGATTCCGGCCTCTGCGACGACGCCTCGCGCCGCTGCGCCGCGCTCATCGTGGAGCTCGCGGGAGGTGAGGCGGAGGCCGGTGCCGTCGATGCGCGGGGCGCCGAACCTTCGACGGTGCACTGGCGCCTCGCGGGTCCGGAGCTCGAGCGTTTCGCCGGAGTGGAGGTCCCGGACGGAGAGATCGAACGCATTCTCGGCGGGCTCGGGTTCGCTCCGCGGCGCGTCGACGAGCGGCTCTGGGAGGGCGAGGTCCCCTCCTTCCGCGAAGTCGATTTCGAGTCGCGGCGCGACCGCACCGCGGAGCGCGAAGCCTGGCGTCAGGATCTGTTCGAGGAGGTGCTGCGGCAGTACGGTCTCGACCGCGTCCCGGCGACCCTGCCGCGGATCGGTGGCATCGACGAAGGGGAGAACCCCGAGCACGATCGCCGCTACCGGCTGCGCGGCCTCCTCGCCGGATTCGGCTATGCCGAGTCGATCCAGTACGCCTTCGGCAGACGAACGGCCGACCGCGATCTGCCGCGACTCGTCGGCGACGGCGACCCGATCGCCCTTGCCAATCCTCTGTCGGAGCTCTACGCCGTGATGCGGCGCTCGCTGGTCCCGGGTCTCGTCGCGGCGGCGGAATTCAACGCCCGCCGCGGAGCGACCAGCGTCCGGCTCTTCGAGTCGGGTCACCTCTTTCCGGGAGGAGGAGAGCCCGAAGTCGAGGCGCTCGCGCTCGTCGCCGGCGGTGTCCCGGGCTCTCCCTGGGACCGGCAGCAGTCGATCGATCTGCTGACCCTCAAGGGCCAGATCGAAACGGTGCTCGAGGAGCTCGGCGAGACGGCCTCCTGTACGCTCTGCGAGATGCCGGGCATCCGCAGCGGTACCGGGATGGCGTTGACGAAGGGAGAGTCGCAGATCGGCTTTCTCGGAGAGCTGACGCGGTTCGACGCCTCGTTCCCGCTCTTCGCCGCCGAGCTGCGCCTCGACCGGCTCGAGGCGAGCATGCCGCGCCGCCTGGTTCAGCCTCCACCCCGCGTCCCCGGAATCGCCGTCGACCTCACGCTGACGCACCTCCTGTCGGTGAGCTGGCGGGAGATCGAAACCGCGATCGCAGCGCTCGGTGTGGCGGACCTGGTCTCGTACTCGTTGAAGGACAGGTACCAGGGCGCCGGAGTTCCCGCGGGCGCCGTCGCCACGACGATCACCTTCGTCTACAACGCGGGGGAGCGCTCGCTGACCCAGGACGCGGTCAACGGGCGGCAGGAGGGTGTCCGGGCGGAGCTCGAACGACGCTTCGCCGTACGCCGGGAGGAGATGCCATGAGCCTCGAATTCCTCGAGATCCTGGAAGCGCGAATCCACGAAGCGGTCGAACGCATCGAGGAGCTTGCGGCCGAGAACGAGGGGTTGCGCGCGGAGATCGAGAAGCTCGAGCGCGAGCGGGCGGCGGCGCCGAAGCCGAAACCCGCCCGCGGACCGGGCAAGGCCGAAAAGGCGTGGGCGAAGGAGCGCGACGAGATCCGGCAGCGCCTCGAGACACTGGTCGAAAAGCTCTCGGCGCTGCTCGAGACCGCCTGAGAGTCGGCGCTCCCGTGCCGATCCGCGCCGCGGGCGCGATGCTATAGTCGAAATCTCGGAGGCCGAGCCTGGCCGGCCGTTTGCGAAGCGAGGGTTGGATGACCGAACCGGCTGCTTCCAGCATCACGGAAGTCGACATCTTCGGGGTCACCTACCATCTTCGTGGCGGCCACGAAGGCGGAGATCTGAGCGGATTGGCGGCCGAGGTCGACCGGCGGATGCGCGAGCTATCGGAACATTCGGGCTCGGTGGATCCAGGCAAGCTGGCGATCCTGGTGGCACTCAATCTGGCCGACGAATTGACCCGGCGGGAAGAGCAGACGTCGGGTGAGCGGGGCGAGATCGAATCGCGAGTGGCGGAACTGTCCGAACGCATCGCGGAGGCACTGGCAGGCAAGGCTCCATGAGCGACGGACGGAATGCACCGACGGGTTATTTTGGGACGGCATCTTCTGAGTGGACCGTGACGAGCCGACGCACTGTAGAACCAACATTGCTTCTCAGGGAGTCCAATATCCGGACGGCCTGTGCCTGCCCGGCTCCGACCGGGACGCTGAGGGCCGTACATGAGGGCACCCACCTGACGCGTTTCAGGTTCTAAACGCAGCGTCTCGCACGGCCCACTCAGGGGATGCCGCTCCCGCCGGTTTCCTCCTTTCGTTCTCGCCCCTGGAGTCTTTGTCTCGAGGGGGTGGGTCGATGTCTTCATCCATCTGGATCGCGGTCGGCGGGCTGTTCGCCGCGGCGGCGATTCTGGGCTTCGGTTGGTCGAGGATCCGCAACGCAGGCAAGCAGCGAGTCGCCGAGGCGGAGCGCGAAGTCGCGCGTCTCCGCGAGGAGGCGCGTCGCGACGTCGAAGCGAAGCTGCGCGAAGCCGAGTTGGGGGCGAAGGAGAAGCTGCTCCAGGCGCGGAGCGAGTTCGAGGCCGCGTCGCGCCAGCGCCGCGGCGAGCTCGAGACGCTCGAACGTCGCCTCACCCAGAAAGAGGACGGCCTCGACAAGCGGCTGGAGCAGCTCGACCTCCGCGAGAAGGAGATCTCCACGCGGGACCGCACGGTGGCCGGTCGCGAGAAGCAGATCGAGGGGCGTGAGGCGGAGCTCGCCGGGCTGATCGGCGAACAGCGCACGCGACTCGAACAGATTGCCGGACTGACGGCCCAGCAGGCCAAGGAGGAGCTGATCCGCGGCCTCGAGAACGACGCGCGGATGGACGCGGCTCACCTCGTCAAGCGGATCGAGGACGAAGCCCGCGAGCAGGGAAACCGCAAGGCGCAGTGGCTGATGGGTCTCGCCGTCCAGCGCCTGGCCTCCGACTACATCTCGGAGACCACGGTCTCGGTCGTAGAGCTCCCGAGCGACGAGATGAAGGGGCGGATCATCGGACGCGAGGGGCGCAACATCCGGGCGCTCGAAGCAGCAACCGGCGTCGACCTCATCGTCGACGATACGCCGGAGGCGGTCATCCTCTCGGGTTTCGATCCGTACCGCCGCGAGATCGCGCGAGTGGCGCTCGAGCGCCTGATCGCCGACGGCAGGATCCATCCGGCACGCATCGAAGAGGTCGTCGAGAAGGTCAAGGCGGAGTTCGACCAGCGGATCCAGCAGGAAGGCGATGCCGCCCTCCTCGAGCTCAAGATCCCCGGCATGCATCCGGAGCTCGTGAAGCTCCTCGGCCGGCTGCGGTTTCGCTACTCCTATGGCCAGAACGTCCTGCAGCATTCGAAGGAGGTCGCCTTCCTCGCCGCGACCATGGCCGCCGAGCTCAAGGCGAACGTCAACGTGGCGAAGCGCGCCGGACTGCTGCACGACGTCGGCAAGGCGATCGACCGCGAGGTCGACGGTACCCACCTCGAGCTCGGAATCGAGCTGTTGCGCAAGTACGGTGAGTCGGAAGAGGTGGTCCACGCCATGGCGTGCCACCACGGCGACTACGATCCGACGACGGTGGAGGCGGTCCTCGTCACCGCTTCCGACGCCCTCTCCGCCGCCCGGCCGGGCGCCCGGCGCGAGGTGCTCGAGACCTACGTCAAGCGTCTGGAAAAGCTGGAGGAGATCGCCAACAGCTTCAAGGGTGTACAGAAGAGCTTCGCCATCCAGGCCGGACGAGAAGTCCGGATCATCGTCGACAGCGGCAAGATCGGCGACGAGCAGGCGATCTGGCTCTCCAAGGACATCGCCAAGCGGATCGAGTCGGAGCTCACCTACCCGGGCGAGATCCGCGTCACGGTGATCCGCGAGACCCGCGCCGTCGAGTACGCGAGGTAGCGCGGTGCGCCTGCTCTTCGTCGGCGACGTGATCGGGAAGCCAGGTCGGCAGGCGCTCCGACGGCTGCTGCCGAAAATCGTCGACGAGCGTCGCGCCGACTACGTCGTGGTCAACATCGAGAACATGGCCGGCGGTTTCGGGATCACGGCGGACACCCTCGCCGAGCTCGAGGAGCTGCCGATCCACTGCTTCACCACCGGCAACCACGTCTGGGACAAGAAGGAGGTCGTCGACCTGTTCGAACGCGATCCGCGGATCCTCCGGCCGGCGAACTATCCCGAAGGAAACCCGGGGGCGGGACTCCATCTCGGGGAGACGGCCGGCGGAATTCCGGTAGCGACGATCAATCTCGAGGGCCAGGTCTTCATGAAGAACGTCGACTCGCCGTTCCGCTGTGCGGACCGTCTGCTCGCCGGCCTCGAGGGCCGGGTGAAGGTGGTCTTCGTCGACTTCCACGCCGAGGCGACCAGCGAGAAGCAGGCGATGGGTGTCTATCTCGACGGCCGGGCGAGCGCCGTCGTCGGAACCCACACCCACGTTCCGACCGCCGACGAGCGGCTGCTCCCGGGAGGGACGGCGTTCCAGACCGACGCGGGCATGACCGGACCGTACGAAGGAGTCATCGGCTTTCGTTCGGATCGCGTGCTGCAGCGCTTCCTGCTGCAGACGCCATCGACCTTCGAGGTGGCGAAGCGCGACGTGCGGCTGGCGGCGGTGCTGATCGATGTCGACGAAACGAGCGGCCGGGCCACCGGCATCGAGCGTCTGCTGCTGCCCGATACTGGAGGTGCCACGTGAGTGCGAAACCTCTCGGAGCCGATCGCATCACTGCGCTGCGCGAGGTCGAGGGTCGCCGCAAGATCTCGGTCATCATCACTACCTTCAACGAGGAGATCAACGTCGCGGACTGCATCCATTCGGTGCTCTGGGCGGACGAGATCCTGCTCGTGGACTCCTTCTCGACCGACCAGACGGTGGCGATCGCCGAGAAATTTCCGATCAAGATCCTGCAGCGTCAGTACTTCGGCTCGGCGGCGCAGAAGAACTGGGCGATCGACCGAGTCGCCAACGACTGGGTTCTGATCATCGACGCCGACGAGCGCGTCCCCGAGCGTCTCGCCGGCGAGATCCTCACCGTGCTCGCGGGCGAGCCGGCGGTCAACGGCTACTACATCCGGCGCGAAAACATCTTCATCGACAAGGTGATCCGCCATTCGGGATGGTCGACCGACAAGGTCGTGCGCCTCTTCCGGCGGGACAAGGCGCGGTATCCGAACCGGCGGGTGCACGCCGACCTCGAGATCGAGGGTCCGGTTCCGGTGATGAAGAACCCGTTCCTGCACTACACCTTCCGCACCTTCGAGCAGTACTTCCCGAAATTCCTGAACTACGCGGAATGGGGGGCAGCGCAGGCGTTCCGGGACGGCCGTCGTACCGGTTTGATCGAGATCCTGGTGCGTCCCACCTGGCGATTCATCCGCACCTACTTCGTACAGCTCGGCTTCCTCGACGGCATGCACGGATTCGTGCTCTGCGTGCTCCAGGCGTTCGGATCGTTCCTCAAGTACGCACGGCTCTGGGAGTACGGGATCCGCTCGCGCCGGGGCGAGTCGATCGACCTGCCGGCGTTCGACGACGATCAGAAGACCTGGGCCAGGCCGGACGACGAACCGGCCGACTGAGGCTCCTCCCCGGTGCCGCCGAGGAGGACGTAGCTCTCGTCTCCGCCCGGGCTGCGCTCCACTTCGGTCATCGGGAGCGGTGAGGTGAGCGCCGCGAGCGCACCCTTCTCGATCAGCAGCCATCGCTGCCCCGGTCCGCGTGCGAACGCCTGGAGCTCCGCTTCGTTCGCGGGGGTCTCGGCGAAGCGCCGGGTGTAGAAGACGAACGGCGGGTCGAGGCGGGGGAAGATCGCGTACGGATGGTCGGGCGCCGACTCGGCGAGCAGGCGCTCGGACATGGGTCGCAGGCTCTTCAGGACGTCGATCCGGGGGAAGACGAACCAGCTGGCGATCGTCGCGGCGAGCGCCATCCCGACCGCGAGCCCGGTGACAACGCCCCGGGCGCGGCCGCGCGTGGCGGAAACCCAGGCTCCCGCCGCACAGACGGCGAGCAGCAGGGCGATGCCGCCGACGATCCACAGGAGGTCGTAGCCCAGGAGCGCCAGCTCCGGTCGCCGCTCGGCGGCCCGCGGCAGCGCCAGAGGCAACAGGGCGAAGATCGAGACGAGGAGGAAGCAGGGTACCGTGAGCCAGTGCCGCAGCCGGCTGGGCGGGCTTCCGAGATCGCTCCGGCCCCAGCTCCGGCAGCTCTGTTCGACCTCGGCGAAGAGCTGGGCGACGAGCATCGCGAGCGCCGGGAACATCTGCAGCACGTAGACGGTGCGCTTCGCGGGCGAGAGCGAGAAGAAGAGAACCGTCACCGCCGCCCAGCAGAGCGCGAAGAGATAGCCGGTCCGTTCCGGTCCCGAGCTGCGGCGCCAGCCGACCCAGAGCGCACCGGGCAGGAAGAACGACCAGGGAAAGAGGTCGGCGGGGATCGTTGTCAGGTAATACCAGGGCGGGTTGAAGTGGTGCCATGGATTGGCGAATCGCTCGACGTTCTGTTTCAGGAGGAGCGTCTCGAGGTAGGCGCCGCCGCCCGAGATCGCTGCCGGGACGAGCCAGACGAGCGTGATCGCAGCCCAGATCAGGAGACCCGAGGCGAGCCCCAGCTCGCGCCACCGTCGACGCTCTCCCGAGACACGGACGAAGAGCAGGACTCCGAGGAGCGGCGGCAGCAAACCCACCGGCCCCTTGGCGAGGGTCGCGAAACCCGCGGCGACGAAGAAGAGGCGGTAGAACCCCGGCCGGCGCTCCGTCCAGCCGCGGACGAACCCGTACATGGCGAGCGTGACGAGCGCCATCAGCAGCATGTCGATCTGTCCGACCCGCGCCTGCCAGAGGATTCTGCCCGCCGTGCCGAAGATCAGGACGCTCCACCAGGCGACCCGCCGGTCGAACAGGCGCGCGGCGATGCCGAAGAGCAGGAACAGGATCGCGATTCCGGCGAGGAGAGACGGCACACGGGCCGAGACTTCGCTCACGCTCCCCTCCGGCAGCGACGCGAGAGCGATCGTCCAGAAGAGCAGGGGCGGCTTCTCGGAGTAGATTCTGCCGTTCAGGTGCGGCACGAAGTAATCGCCGGTGAGCCGCATCTCGCGGGCCACTTCGGCATAGCGCGGTTCGTCCGGATTCCACAGGTCGCGGCTGGCGATCCCGGGCAGGAAGAGCAGGAGCCCGAGCAGGAGGAGCGCCAGCCGCTCGAAGTGGCTCATCGTATCCGCGTCTCTGTGCCGGGATTGACCTCCCGCGCGTTTCCCGGGGCGATCCAGCGCGTCCGCATCCAGCGCACGGCGAACAGGTCGGCCAGAGCGCGGAAGAGGCGGTTGCCGATTCCGTACTTCGCGACTCCGTGCAGCCGCGGCCGGTGATTGACGTCGATCTCCGTCAGCCGGGCGCCGTTCCAGCGCACCAGCGTCGGCAGGAAGCGGTGCATGCCGGTGAACATCGGCAGGTCGACGAGGAATTCGCGACGGTAGGCCTTGAGCGAACAGCCGACGTCGGTGACCGACTCGTCGGTCGCCCAGTTGCGCACCGCGTTGGCGATGCGCGACGAGAGCCTGCGGACCCAGCTGTCGCGCCGGTTGCGGCGCACGCCGGAGACGGCGTCGAAGCCTTCGTCCAGGCGGGCGAGGAGGCGCGGGATGTCCGCGGGGTCGTTCTGCAGGTCGGAATCGAGCGTGACGACGAGCCGGCCGCGTGCCGCGCGGAAGCCGGCCACGAGTGCCGCCGACTGCCCGGCGTTCCGCTGGTGGCGGAGGATGCGCAGCTGCGGCAGCGACTTGGCGAGGCCGGCGAGCACCTCCGCGCTGCCGTCGGTCGAACCGTCGTCGACGAAGATCAGCTCGTGGGTGAGGCCGGTGATCGCGAGGGCGGCGCCGAGCTCGCTCATCAGCACCGGCAGGTTCTCTTCCTCGTTGTAGAGCGGCACGACGACCGAGAGCTCGGGAGCTCCGGCGTCCGACTGCGGGGCCTCCGCCATCGCCGCGACGGGATCCCGCCTACCAGCTCTTCCAGGGCGCCTGGCCGCCCTTCCAGAGCTCGTTCAGGTAGAGCCAGTCACGGTAGGTGTCCATCGGGTGCCAGAACCCTTCGTGCACGAAGACCGAAAGCTGGCCGTCGCGCGCCAGCCTCTGCAGCGGCTCGAGCTCGAGGAACACCCGGGGATCGTCGCCCAGGTAGTCGAAGACGCGCGAGTCGAAGACGAAGAATCCTCCCGAGACCAGTCCGTCGGCGACGGTGGGCTTCTCGTTGAACTCCGTGACCCTCCCGGCTTCGACCTTCATCTCTCCGTAGCGCGAGGTCGGATGCACGGCGGTCACAGTCGCGATCCTGCCCTGCGCGCGATGGAACGCCACCAGCGCCGCGATGTCCACCGTGCCGACAGCATCACCGTAGGTGAAGCAGAAGGTCTCGGCGTCGACGTAGCTCTGGACGAGCTTGAGCCGGCCGCCCGTGCCGCTGTCGGCGCCGGTCTCGGCGCAGGTGACCTGCCAGTCCTCCTCGCCCACCTGGTTGTGGAAGCGGACCTCGGGCGGATCGCCCTTCATCGAGACCGTGAAGTCGCGCCGCATCTCGTGGTAGCGGAGGAAATACTGCTTGATCGCCCAGCCCTTGTAGCCGAGGCAGAGGACGAAGCGCCGCAGGCCGGCCTCTCCGTAGTGCTTCATGATGTGCCAGAGGATCGGCTGGTCGCCGATCTCGACCATCGGTTTCGGCAGGTTCTCGGTGTGCTCGCGGAGGCGGGTGCCCTGTCCACCGCAGAGGATCACGACCGGTGTCCGGGAGAGCGACGGCGTGGTCATGGAACGGGAAGCTTAGCGTGCGGCCGGCGAAGCGGTCGACCCCGCCGGCCGGAGGCGGCGCCAGAGCCGTTCGCCGCCGGCGCGCCGCAGGTGCCTCCGGAGCAGTCGGTCGAGGCCGGCCTCGTCCCGGAAGAGGCCGCGGATCTGCGAGCGGTAGGCCAGGATCGCGGCGCGTTTCCGTGCGAGCCGGTCGGTGTCGGGCCGCTCGACCTCGACTGCGAAGCGGCGGCTCCAGCCGATCACGCGCCGCAGAGCCAGGCGCTTCCAGACGACGTAGGGGAATTCGTCGTAGTAGGCGAGATCGGCGCCGAAGGCGCGCTCGGCGGCGGCGCGGAGGATGCGGTGATCGACGTGGCCGCCCACCCCGAGCGGTGCCACGACGAGATCGGCACGGTCGAGGCCGGCCAGTCGGCCGGCGAGCTCGTCGATCCGGCTCTCTTCGACGGCATCGACGGGACCGAAGAGGCGTCCGATCGTCGGGTAGAGCGGCTCCCCGGTCCGCGGGTGCCGGCGGTGGATCGCCTCCTGCTCTTCCCAGTGGATTGCGGTCGCCCCGAGGATCCGCACTGCTTCGAGGTCCTCCGCGCGGCGCGTCGTCATCACCTTTCCGGCCGCGAGCGACCAGAGCGAGTAGATCGTGTCGACCAGCGGCGAGGCGGAGTCCGCGGGCTCGTCCCCGGCGAAGACGGTCAGGATCTCGACGCGGGCGCCGTCGTCGGAGGCCTTCGCGGCACGGGCGCCGCACGACAGGGCGACGTCGTCGAGGTGCGGCGAGAGGAAGAGGTGGCGCGTCATGGGCGGAGGGCGTCGCCGAGATCCGGCCGGGTCGTCGCGAGGATCGTGCGGACGGCGGCGCGATGGACGTCGGTGAACCGTTCCCGGGTGTGATGCTGCCGGACCCAGCTCCACGAGCGCCGCGAGAGCGCCTCCAGCGCTTCGGGCGAGCTCCGCGAGATCGCCACGACGCGGGCACGGATCTCGTCGAGGGTCGAGGTCTCGAGCACGAAACCGGTGTCGGAATCCACGTCGACCCCCGACTCACGGCTCACGACCGGGATCAGCCCGGCGTGCATGCAGGTGACGGTGCCGCCGTTCTGCCCTTCGGAGCAGGAGGGGTAGACCAGCGCCGCGTGGGTGCGGGCGATCTCCAGGAAGTCGCGGCCGGCGACGTCGATCCAGCCGCGGGTCCGGATGTTGGGGGCGCCGTAGAGCTCGCGCCGGAAGGCGCGCTCGAACTCCGGCTCGCGGTCGATCGGACCGAGGACGGTGAGCTCGAGGTCGGGGAGGCCGGCGAAGACCTCGAGCACGCGGTCGAGCCCCTTGTGCAGGAGTCCGCCGCTGCCGAACCAGACGAAGCGCCGGCGCGCCTGTTCGAACTCCTTGCCGTCCGGGAACGGGTAGAGAAACGGCTGCGAGATCGGCACCGGGTACATCGGACGGGAGGCGAAGTCGTAGGTCTCCTGTGTCGCGCGGTTGCCGAGGATCGTGATCGCCTGGGCGCTCTCGGCGGCACGGTTGGGCGCGATGGTCTTGTACGGTGCGAGATCGATCCCCCGGCGCTCGGCGAGCTCGCGCCGGCGGCGCTCCTGGGCCGCGTTGTAGAAGCGCCAGTGCCCGGTCTCGGCGTGGAGGATGCGGACGGCGCGGTCCGGGACCAGCGGCGCCAGCCGCTCGAGCTGCAGGCGCACGTCGATCACCAGGTCGTACGGCGTCCGCGGCGCGAACTCCGAGTTGGTCCAGTGGATCGCGTCGACGACGAATCCGAGCTCCGTGAGGTTCTCGACCATGCGCCGCGACTCCCAGAAGTGGGTGTGCGAGTGCGGCAGCTCCGCTTCCGGCGGCAGCAGGAGAGGGTCGAGGATGTACGAGAAGAGCGCTCGGCCGACCGGCTCGCCCGCCGGCGTGCGGGTCACCACCCGGCGATCGGTGCCGCGGATTCGACGGACGAGGCGAGCGAGAAATCGCCGGCCGCGGCCTGGGAGAGCTTGCCAGCGCATGCCGGGCGGGCAAGGTATCACAGTGGCCCGGAGCGCTCGCGCGACGGTTGGCTGCCGTATGCTTCTCCGGTCTTGACTGCCGAATCCGCTCTGGTGACCGGAGCCTCCGGCTTTCTCGGAGGCCACCTCGTGCGCGCCCTGCGCGCGGACGGCGTCCCGGTCCACGCCGTTTCGCGGAGCGGCCGCGACTCCGACGACCCGGGCCTGCTCTGGTGGAAGGTCGACCTGGCCGACGCCGCGGCCGTCCGGGCGATGGTCGGCGAGATCCGGCCCGGGAGGATCTTCCATCTCGCCAGTCTGGTCTCGGGTCGACGCGATCTCGATCTGGTCCTGCCGGCGTTCCAGGACAACCTCGCGAGCACCGTCCATCTGCTCGCCGCGGCCGCGGAGACAGGCGACTGCCGCCGGATCGTCCTCGCCGGGTCGATGGAGGAGCCGGATCTCGCCAACGGCGAGGCGCCCTCCTCTCCGTACGCGGTCGCCAAGGGCGCCGCGACGCTCTACGCCCGCTTCTTCCACGCGCTCTACCGTCTCCCGGTCGTCCAGGCGCGCATCTTCATGGTCTACGGACCGGGGCAGATCGACCGCAGGAAGGTCGTCCCCTACTCGATCCTCCGCGCGCTGGCAGGAGAGTCGCCGGAGCTTTCGAGCGGCGTCCGTCCGGTCGACTGGATCTACGTCGAGGACGTCGTGGAGGGGCTGCTCGCCCTCTCCGAGGCTCCCGGCGTCGAGGGCGAGGTTCTCGATCTCGGGAGCGGCGAGCTCGTGACCGTGCGCGACCTGGTCGAACGGGTCTGCCGCCTCCTCGATGCACCCGCGCCGCGACTGGGTGCCGTGCCGGACCGTCCGCTCGAAGCGACGCGCCGCGCCGACGTCGCGCGGACGGAGGCGCGGATCGGCTGGCGTGCGATGACCGATCTCGCCACCGGGCTCGCGCGGACGATCGACTCGCTCCGGCCCGAGCCGCCGGGTCCCGCCGCCTGATGGGGATCCCGCGCGGGACCGCCCGCCTGCTGCTCGACGAGGCGCGCCGGCGTCCGTTCACCGGCACCCTGCTCGAGCTCGGGCGGATGACGGTCTACGTGACGGGGGCGGAGCTCGACCGCTGGGCCGCGGAGCAGTCGGTCGCGCTCGCGAGCGACGCCGACCTCCGGCTCTCGCATCAGCCCGAGCTGGCACGACTCGGCTGCCTCGACGACGTCTCCTTCTTCCGCCGGCTGGGCTTTTCCGCCGTCGAGAGCTCGGACGTGAGCGACTGGGAGGGTGCCGACCGCATCCTCGATCTCAACCGGCCGGTGCCGGTGGAGCTCCACGGCCGCTACGACGCCGTCTTCGAGGCCGGAACGATCCAGCACGTCTTCGACCTGCCGCAGGTGTTCGCCAACATCCACTCCCTGCTCAGGCCGGGTGGGCGCGTGATCCACGGCATGGCGCCCTCCTCGAACCACGTCGACCACGGTTTCTACATGTTCTCGCCGACGCTCTTCGCCGACTTCTACCGCGAGAACGGGTGGGAGATCGAGGCCTTCTACTTCTTCGAGTTCCGCTCGTACTGGTGGCGCGGGCGGTTCCGGTCGACCGTCTGGAAGGTCCGTCCCTACGCTCCCGGCTGCCTCGACGACCTCTCGTACGGCGGCTTCGGTGGCTCGCAGCTCGGAATCTTCGTCGTCGCGACCCGCGCCGCGGAGGCGACCGGCGACCGGGTGCCGCAGCAGTCGGTCTTCCGGCGCTCGCCGCCGAAGATCGCCTCGCGAAGCGGATCGCCGGCGCTTGCGTCGCCGGTCGAGGCGGTTCTCGAGACCCTGAAGTACTGGAAGAGCAGGCTGCTGCGGCCGGCGCGCCGGCGCCTGCCGCCGGTCGTCAGACGCTACTGACGCCGACCGCCGCGTTGAGCGTGGCGTCGGAGCGATCGCGGGCCAGCTCGCGATAGCGAGCGATCTGGTCGATCGTGGTCCGGCGGACGTCCGCGCCGCCGTCGAGCGCGCGGTACCAGTCGACGATCCAGTCGAGGCCGTCGGTCAGGCGCAGGATCGGCGCCCAGGCGAGGACGGCCCGCGCCTTGCTGCAGTCGAGCTTGAGGAAGGTGTCCTCGTGCGGCCGCGGAACCGGATCCGGCTCCCAGTGAACGTCGTGCCCCCACTGCTTCGCGAGCTGGCCGGCGAGCCAGCTGACCGGCACGCAGTCTTCCTCGACGGGACCGAAGTTCCAGGCGGTCGCCGCCTTTTCGTCGCCGCTGTAGAGGCGCTCCGCGACCTGGAGGTAGCCGCGGAGCGGCTCGAGAACATGCTGCCACGGCCGGATCGCCTCGGGATGCCGCAGGACCAGCGGCCGTTCCTCGCGCAGGCTCGTGAGGATGTCGGGCACGAGGCGGCCCGGCGCCCAGTCGCCGCCGCCGATGACGTTGCCGGCACGCACGGACGCCACCAGCGCGGGGGATCGGTGCGTCGCCTCGGCGCCGAAGTACGACTCGCGGAACGAGTGGACCAGCAGCTCGGCGCAGCTCTTGCTCGCCGCGTACGGATCCCGGCCGCCGAGCTGCGACTTCTCGCGATAGCTCCAGATCCACTCGTGGTTGGTGTAGCACTTGTCGCTGGTGACGATGACCACCGAGCGGATCCCGGGATGGCGCCGCGCCGCGTCGAGCACGTGGGCCGTGCCCATGACGTTGGTGGCGATCGTGCCGACCGGATCCTCGTAGCCGATGCCGACGATCGGCTGGGCGGCGAGGTGGAAGACGATTTCGGGCTCGGCCTCCGCGATCGCCTTCTCGAGCGCCGGGACGTCGCAGACGTCGCCGATCGTCGACTCGATGCCGGCGGCCACGTCGGCGAGATCGAAGAGGTTCGGCCGGGTCGGCGGGAGGCGTGCGTAGCCGTGCACCTGGGCACCCAGGAGCTGGAGCCAGAGGCAGAGCCAGCTCCCCTTGAATCCGGTGTGTCCGGTGACGAAAACGCGCTTTCCCTTCCAGTCGAACGGCTGCATCCGCGACTCCCCTCTCAGACCGGAGAGTCTATCGCTCCGGCCCCGGGAACCGGATCGGCGCCGCGGCCGAAGAAGCGCACGAAACGCAGGCCGAAGCGGCGCCAGAACCAGGCGAGGCTGAGGAGCGCGGCGAGGCAGGAGGCCGCGAGCCGGGCCCACGAATGGTCGGCGGTCGACCACCAGGCGATGGCGAAGAGCGGCACCGGCGCGAGGTAGACCTCGCACAGGTCGGCGACGAGCGCGCCGAGCGCGCGGCCGCCGATGGTCCAGAGGCCCCAGAGCAGGAGCGGCGCGCCGAGCGGCAGGAAGTTCGCCCAAGCCATGCCGACCGGCCCGTGGCGCGACGAGAGCCAGAGTCCGCCGCCGACCAGCGCCGCGAGGTGGAGGACCAGCGTGAGAACGCGCAGACGGTCCCGGTGGCGGGCGATGAGCAGCTCGCCACCGAAGCGGCCGAGCGGATCGACGAGCGGGGCGAAAGCCAGGAGGCGGAGGAGACCCGCCTGGTCGCGGTAGAGCTCGCCTCCGAGCAGACGCACGGCGAGGTCGGCGTTGAGGAAGAGCACCAGCGCCGCCGGCACCTCGATCGCGAGAAGCGCCTTGGTGGAGAGGCGGAAGGCGTCGAACTGACGCTCGGGATGCTCCGCGAAGCGGACCAGCGCCGGATAGAGCGCCCGCGCGATCGGCTGCTGCAGGATGCGCGAGGCGAAGAACGCCCAGACGTAGGCGAACATGTAGCCGCCCACGACCGAGTCGGGGAACCGGCTGCCGAGGATCAGTGCGTCGGCGTAGGTGATGGCGAACGCCAGGAGCCAGATGCTGCCCAGCGGGATCGACGCGGCGAGCAGCTCGAGGGTGCGGCCGGGCTGGTGGAGGAGCGGCATCGGTGCGTGCCGGCGGCTTCGGAGAGCACGTCCCCAGAGCAGCAGGGTGTAGACGGCCTGCGACCCGATCATCGCCAGGATGAACGACCAGATGCCGAAGCCGCCGAGCGCCAGGACGATCGCCGCGAGGCAGTAGGTGAGCGTGCGGGCGATCTCGGGCAGGAGCGAGCGGCCGATCCGGAGCTCCGCTTCGAACCAGGTGAGCGGCACGCTGGCGAGCCCTTCGAGGAGCATGTAGACCACCATCGCGCGCAGCACCGCGGCGACGTCGCCGCGCGGGGTCTCGAAGAGCGTCGCGAGGCGCGGCGCGAAGAGGAGCAGCCCGGCGCCGAGCGTCAGTCCCCAGCCGAGCTGCACGCGCAGGAGGTTGCCGAGCGGCATCGGCCGCAGCCGCACCACGTGGCTGGGGAGCCCGAGGTCGCGTACCGTCGCGAGGAGCAGGAACAGCGCCTCCGTCCAGTCGCGGAGGCCCCAGTCGGCGGGCGGGATCAGGCGGCGGAGCGCGAGATGGGTGGCGAGGATGGCGGCGACGCGGACGAACTGCGAGGCGGTCGCGGCGCCGCTCGAACGGAGGAACCCGTGCGATACGCCGGCCGTGGACTCCATTCCGCTTCAGTCTCCGTCGGCCGGAGCGACGTCGATCGGAAAGCGACGCGCCGTCCCCGGAGAGCGCGAGTCGAACCAGGCGAGGCGTTCGCGCAGGGCGTCGATCTCGAGCACGTACGAGCCGGGGCTTCGCGGCGTCGCGATCTCCATCGCCAGGGTCGCCGTCTCGCCCGGGGCCAGATCGCGCGGCAGCGGCGTGCGGAGCCCCTCGGCGACGAGCGTGGTCCCGTCGCCGGCGTACCAGCGGTAGGCGAGCGCCACCCGGGTCGAGCCGCGGGCCGCCCAGGTCGCCTGGCTCGCGTTGCGGATCGTCACGCTGCTGCGGACGAGGCGATGGGCATGCCAGGCCGGCGGCGGCTTCGCGTCCACCCATTCGAGGTGGTAGGCGTCGGCGTCGAGCGAGCTCTCCTCGCCGAGATAGGTGACCATCGCGCCGACGAGGAACGTGGCCTCTTCGAACTCTGGGCGGGGTCGCGCTCCGGGTTGCGCGAGCTCGAGCGCCTCCTCTTCGGTCGGCGGTTTCGCCGGAATCCGCTCGGTGCGGAACGTCTGCGCGGCCGCCTGGACCCAGAGCTTGTAGGAGAAGTATGCCGTGCCGTCGTCGGCGCGACGGTGGCGCGGCTCCCCGGGGACGAGCGTCACGCGGGTGACGTTGCCGGGCGGCTCCGCGGAATCGAAGCGCGTCTCTTTGCGATCGTCGCCGAGCTCGATCGAGATCCGGTTCGGCGCCACCGGCGTCTCGATCTGGAAGACCGGGCGCTCGAGGCGCACGTCGCTGCTCACCCAGATCTCGACCGGCCGTCCGCCCTCGATCCAGAGGCTGTCGCCGACCGAGGAGACGACGTCCTTGCGGCCGAAGAAGTAGATGCCGTTGCCGATCTGCCCGCGGTAGCCGGGAATCTGCCGCGTCAGCGACTCCTCGAACGGGAAGTACTTGAACGGCGCGTTGCGGACGTGCGCCTGGAGCGTCGGCTGCGGCACGACGGCGCCGAACGGCGTGAACAGGATCGGCGCCACGAAGAGACCGCCGAGGGCGTAGCCCGCGACCGGAATCCAGGCCGGGGCGATCCGCGTGACCAGGAAGAGGAGCGCCGGCAGCGCGTTCACGAAGTACCGGTTGCCGATGAATCCTCCTCCGCCGTGCCAGTTGAACGGAATGAAGGTCAGGAAGAAGAAGGCCACGCCGGCGGTCGCGAGAGCGAGGATCCAGCGTTCCGACGAAGCGCGGCCGTAGGCGAGGAAGAGCAGGATCGAGAGCAGGGTGAACGGCGCGTAGAGGAAGAGGCCGGTGTGGCGGCCGACGAAGAAGTAGAGCAGGTTTCCCGGCAGGCGGTGATCGATCTCGGGCATGCGGAAGATCCATCCCCACGAGTTGCGCGGTCCGATCTGCTCCTCGATCTTCTCGGGATAGGCGGCAGAGCGCGCCACCGGCAGCTCCGGCATCGACTGCGCGTCGAGGACACGGACGCCGGAGCGTTCGACTCCGAGATAGGCCGACGGATGCCCGGTGAGGGCGACGGCGATGCCGCAGACCAGGATTCCGGAGAGCAGGGCGCCCGCGAGCCAGCTCGCCGCGCCACGGAGGCGCTGCTGCCGGAAGGCGAGCACGAACGCCGGCAGGCCGAGGAGGGCCAGCACCGGCTTGTTGTAGGCCGCGAACACCAGCGCGGCCCCGGACCAGGCCGGGCGCGTGCGCTCGTTCCAGACCAGAGCGAGAAGACGCTTCGCGCGGGAGCCGGCGACCGCGACCGGCGCCGGGGTGAAGGCGAGGTAGAGGGTCGCTGTCACCGCCGCGATGCAGAGCACTTCGGTATGGAGCCAGAAGACGTAGGCGAAGGCGTTCGACAGGAGGAAGAAGCCGGCCGAGTAGAAGAGCGCCGGGCCGTCCGCGTTCCACTGCCGGAGATAGAGCGCTCCCATCCAGACCGAGAGCAGGAGGAGCGCCATGTTCATGCCGACGAAGCCGTTGGCGCCGAAGAGAGCGACGGCCGGGGCGGCGAGAAGCGAGACCAGATACGGCTTCCCGAAATAGACGGTGTTCCACCCGTCGTCGGTCATCAGGATCAGGTTCTTGGTCTCGTTGTAGGGGTACTCGGTGGCGAGACGCTGGATGTCCTTGAGCTCACAGCGCAGGTCGCCGTCCTGGACGAGCGACAGGGCCATCAGGTAGTAGGCCGGCTCGTCCGACTTGAGGTCGAGCGGCAACCCCGGCTTCTGCAGGGTCAGCGGGAACAGGACGAAGAAGAGGGCGAGCCCCGCGAAGGTCAGGCGGACGTTGCGCGACACGGAGCGCAAGTCTATCCGCACCGCTCGCGAGGCGCCTTCCCGGGATTCCCGGAAAGGAGTATCGTCCGTCGCGCCTTCGCGGAGTCGAAGGGCGAACGAATGAACCGGACCGTCCGGCGAATGCCGGTTGCAGCCATCCTTCCCGCTTTGTTGATCGCCGCCTGTTCGGGGCCGCACACGCTCCCGACGCCGCGCGGCATCGTCATCCTCGTGGTCGACACGCTCCGGTCGGACTTCGTCGGAGCCTACGGTGCGCGTTGGCCGGCGACGCCGCAGATCGATCGCCTCGCGTCGGAGGGGGTGCTCTTCGAGCACGCCTTCGCGCAGGGTAGCTGGACGCGCCCGTCCGTTCCGTCGATTCTGACGGGGCTCTATCCCTCGGAGCACCACCTCGTCGATTTCGTCTCGTCGCAGAGCAAGAGCACGGTGCAGGGGGCCGTTCTGTCCGACGAGGCCGACACCCTC
Source organism: Thermoanaerobaculia bacterium (assembly GCA_050186295.1). Classification (GTDB taxonomy): domain Bacteria; phylum Acidobacteriota; class Thermoanaerobaculia; order Multivoradales; family JAGPDF01; genus JAGPDF01. The sequence goes on from JBFWYP010000007.1 coordinate 23,288, forward strand.
GCCGAATCGATGCAGGCCGCCGGATACCGCACCGCGCTCGCCGGATTCCAGTTTCAGCTCTCGCCGCGCTTCCACCTCAATCAGGGCTTCGATGCCTACGCAAGCAACCTGAAGGGCGGTGCCGTGGCGATCCAGAGGCACTGGCTCGACTGGCTCGATCGGGATCCGAAGCGGCCGTTCTTCTCCTATCTCCACTATCTCGACCTCCACTGGCCCTACTGCCCGCCCGGGCGTATCTTCGGACGCTTCGACCCCGAGCCGTCGGAGATGGACGTCTGTCGGGATGCGAAGGGGCTCAAGCGCCGCCTCGAGTCGGGAGAACTCGTGCCGGACGAGGCCGGACGGCGAGCACTGTCGGCGCGGTACGCCGAGACGCTGGCTGCGGTCGATGAGCAGATCGGTCAGCTGTTCGACGAGCTCCGCCGACGCGGAGTGTGGGACGAGACGCTGATCATCGTGACCGCGGATCACGGTCAGGAGCTCGGAGATCACGGCGGCTACGACCACGGAACGTCGCTCTACGACGAGCTGCTGCACGTCCCGCTCGTCTGGAAGCTTCCCCGCTCGTGGAACGTGCCACCGGGGCAGCGAGTGGCGGAGCTCGTCGAGCTGCGTTCGATCGACCCGACGCTCCGTGAAGTCGTCCACCGGCCGCTGCCGCCCCGGGCGCGATCGCTCGTCCCATGGCTCCTCGGCCGGGCAAGCGGAGGTCAGACCCCCGGGTTCGTCGCTGCCGAGTCGAACGGGATGTTCGCGGTCCGGGACGCGACCCACAAGCTGATCGTGGAGCCGGCGAAGGGCACTGCCGCTCTCTTCGATCTGCGTCGCGATCCGGAGGAACGAGTTGATGTTTCGAGCCGCGAGCCGGATGACCTCGCGAGAATGCGCGGATACATGCGCTCCTGGCGCGGCGGCCTCGTCCCGCTGCCGCTGGCTCTGGCGCCCCTCGATGACGAGACGGCCCGTGGACTGAAGGCACTCGGCTACATCCAATAAGCTCCGGTGCGATGTCACGCGCGCCCCGGACGATTCCCTGCCTTGCCGTCCTCGCGGTGGCCGTCGGAGCAGTCCTCTTCACTTTGCGACCCGCGGCGCGCGAGCTGCGGGGTGACGAAGGGACCTACGTCGCGATGGCTGCCTCGCTGGCGCGCGACTTCGATCTCGTCTTCGACGCGCCCGATCTCGCCTGGGCGGAGAGCCGGGAACGTCCGGAGCTCGCGCTCATCCTGCAGCGAACCGGGCATGGCGTGACCTATTCCAAGCCGATTCTCTATCCGCTGCTCGCCGCGCCGCTGCAGGCGGTCTTCGGGTCGTGGGGGGCGGCGCTGTTCAATCTGCTGGCGCTCGTCGGCGCCGTCGCGATCGCGCGGGTCGCGGTCGCCGACCGGCCTCGTGGCTCCCGCGAAGGGAGCGAGCGCGACGCCCTGTGGACGTTCGTCGCCACCGGGCTGGCGCTGGTCTACGTTCCCTGGCGGATGACCGAGGCGCTGCAGTTCGCGCTGGCGCTCGCCGGCCTCGCGCTCACCTTCGCGACGCTGCGTGGCGCGCCGGCCCCGGCGCGGGGCGGCGGAACGGCAGGTGCGATCCTCCTCGGGCTGCTGATCTCGTTGCGCGAGCCCAACGCTCTGGTGGCGCTGGTCCCGGTGGCGGCGGCTTTCCTCGCCGCTCGGCCGCGGCTCGGTCTGCGCTGGCTGGCGACGACGGCGGCCGCCTACGGGGCGGTCGTGCTCCTGACCTGGGGGCTCACCGGCGCGCCGAATCCGTACAAGGCGCCGCGGTCGACCTTCACGGCGGAGACCGGCTTTCCGGTGAAGGACGCCGCTCCGGCCACGGCGCGCTTCGAGTCGACCGCCGAGCTGGCGACGTCGACGCTGGGCGTGCGGCCGGACGCCGATCCGCGGACGAGCGCCTACGCGGCGCTCTACTTCCTCGTCGGGCGACACACCGGACTCGTCTGGTACTTCCCCGCCTTCCTCGTCTTCGGAATCGCCGCGCTCGCCTCCGCCGACCGGAGCGGCCGGGTGGCCCTCGCCGGATTCGCCGCCCTCGCCCTCTTCTACCTGGTCTGGATGCCCGGGAACTACTTCGGCGGCGAGACCTTCGTCGGCAACCGCTACAGCCTGGCGGCGCTGCCGCTGCTCTTCGTCGCGCCGACCCGCCTCCCCGGGCGGGGGGCGCTGCTCGCGAGCTGGGCGCTGGCGTTCGTCGTCGCCGCTTCGGCGTTCGCCTCGGTCGCCCGGGCCGGAGCGAGCGACCCGACGAGCCAGAGCCACACCCACGCCGGTCTGTTCCGTCTGCTGCCCTACGAGTCGACCGCGGCGCACCTCGACGGCCGGCGCGACCGCTACTGGGCCGGCGATTTCGTCCGCTTCACCGATCCGTTCGCCGGCGCCGCCGCCTGGAGCTTCGAGCTCGCGGCCGGCCGACCCGCGGCGGAGCTCGAGATCGCCACGCGCCGGCCGGGTCCGATCCACCTCCTGGTGAACGGCTCGGTGACCGGCCTCGAGCTCGAGGTCCAGCAGGGCTGGGGCGGCTGGCGGCGCGAGCGCTTTCCGCTCTCGGCGCACGCCGACGGCAGCTCGGGTGGGCCGATCCGGCTCGAGCCGGCTGCCGCCTGGCGGCGGCACCGCTTCTGGTGGAGTCCCGAGGCGCTCTACGAAGTCCGGATGGTGCGTCTCCGCCTGCTTGGGACGGGAGCTCCGGAGGCGACCGCCCGCGTGCGCTACCTCGGACGGAGCGCGGCGCCGGAGCAGGGCTTCGAGCGCCAGCTGCTCTCTCTCGACCGGAGCGGAGCGCCGGTCGCCGGAGGAGAGCTCGCGATGCGGCTCGAGGTCGCGAACCGCGGCGGCTTCGTCTGGACGCCGGCGGCCACGCTGCCGACGCAGGTGGGTCTGCGCTTCGTGCGCCTCGACGGTGCGGAGGCGGGCCGGGTCATCGATCGCCGGTTCGCCCTGCCCGGTCCGGTCGCACCGGGGGAGACCCTTTCACTGCCGATCGCGACGAGCTGGCCCGCGGTGGCCGGCCGCTACCGCGCGACGCTCGACCTCGTGCTGGAAGATGTCGCCTGGTTCGGAGAGAAGCTCGGCGAGCCCCTCGCGCGGGCCGAGATCGAGGTCAGCGCGGCGCCGGCGGAGGAGCCGGCGCTTCGCTGAGGAGAGCGGCGCGCGCGGCGCCGTTCTCGAGGTCGAAGAGGGCGTCGTCGACGGCGCCCGCGGCGAACGACTCGAAGGTGACCTCGATCGGACCGCCGCCGGCGACCAGGTCCTTGATCACCAGCCGGCCCGGCACACCGCGCGCCGGATCGCGCCACTCCTTGAACTCGAGAACGCGCAGGACTTTCCCCGAGCTCGACTGCAGGTCGGCGCGCAGCGGCCGACGGGTCGCGACGTTCACGACCCAGCGGAGGCGCGGCGCCGCCGCCTCCTTGCCGCGCGCTTCGAGATCGAACGTCGCGACGCCGGATTCGCGCGACTCGCTCGCGATCTCGTAGTCGCGCGCGAGATCCAGCCCGAGGAGCTCGTGCAGGAAGGCGCCCTGCATCCGGTGGTTCGGTCCCAGCCGCACCGGCCGGGCGCTCCCCGGAGCGAGAAAGTACTGCTGCCCGTCGCGGCGGAGGAGGAACTTTCCCCGCTCCTCCGATTCGAGGAAACGGACCAGTTCGCGATCGTCCCCGCGGCGCAGGATCTCTATCCGGGCGCCGGACGAGTCGCCGACCTTCGCCACCCGGACGGTGGCCCGGAACTCCGAAGGGGCGGCGGCGAAGAGGTCGCTCGCCGCCAGGAGCTCGCGGTCGGCGGCGGGGAGCGGCGCCCCGGCCATCCAGAGGAGGAGAGCCGCTCCGGCGACACCGAGTTTCCAACGGAGACCTCTCCGTTGCTCAGTCATGGCGCAGCGCCTCGACGACCGAGATGCGCGTGGCGCGGCGCACGGGGACGAGCGCCGCGAGCAGGAGGACCACCGTCATCAGGACCACCGCGCCGGCGAACGCCTCCGGCACGTACGAGAGCCGGAGGTCGATCGGGTCGACGGCGCCGGGCGGCGGCGGCATCGTGAGCCCGGCCGCGTTGAGGAGCGCGATCAGGACGGCGCCGCCGAGGCAGCCGGCGATGCCGCCCAGGAGCCCCAGCCAGAGCGCTTCCCAGAGCACGCCGCTGGCGATCTGCCCCGGAGTGGTGCCGAGGGCGCGCAGCGTGCCGATCTCGCGCACCCGCTCCATCACGGCCATCACCAGCGTGTTGGAGGTCGCCAGGACGACCAGCACGAAGACGATCGAGCCCAGGAACCAGAAGATGCCGATGTACAGGTTCCGCACCTGGGAGTAGAAGGCGGCGCGCTTCGTCCACGGCACGACGGCGAGGGTGTCGGGCGGTGCGATCTCGGCCAGGCGGGCGACGATCGCCCCCCGCGCCGCTTCGGTCGCCGTCGTGTCGTCGAGCCCGACCAGGAGATCCGAGACCCGGTCGGTGCCGAGGAGCCGCTGGGCGCTCGCCAGGTGGAGCTTGAGGAAGCGGGTGTCGAGGTCCTGCACGCCGGTCGTAACGATGCCGACCACGCGGACGTCGAGCGCGTTCAGCATGCCGTCGCCGGTCGATGCGAGGAGCGTCACCAGATCGCCCGGTCCGGCGCCGAGCGAAGAGGCGAGGCCGGAGGCGAGGACGACCGACTCTTCCCCGGCCTCCGGCTCCGCTGCCGGGAGCCCTGCACCCGCGCGCAGGCGGGTCTCGAATCCCATGCGCTCCTCGCGATCCGGCTCGACGCCGACGCCGACGAACGAAGCCGAGGTGTCGCTGCCCGGCTTCTGGATCATCCCCATGAGATGCACGTTGGCTTCGACCGCGACCACGCGGGGGAGCTCCTCGACGGCGCGCCGGATCTCCTGCCAGCCGGCGATGCCGTCGACGGGGGAGCGATCGAGCGCCGCTTCGCCACGCGCGGCGACTTCGGCGGCGCTGGCGATCTCGAGATGACCGAGCCCGCCGTGGATCATCGCCTCGCGCAGGCCGTCGAACGAGAAGCGGACGAAGCCCGCGGTGACCAGCAGGCCGATCGTCCCGGCGGCGACGATCGCGAGCGAAAGGGCCGTCCGTCGGGGATTGCGCGCCAGATTGCGCAGGGCGAAGCCGGCGAACCTCACGACGCCGCTCCGGTCGCGCGGTCGGCGACGATCCGGCCGTCGAGCAGGTCGATCCGTCGCCGGCCACGGGCGATGATCGCCGGGTCGTGGGTGGCGACGACGACGGTCGTCCCCCGCTCCTGCTGCAGGCGGGCGAGGAGATCGAAGATCTGGGCCGCGTTCCGCGAGTCCAGGTTGCCGGTCGGCTCGTCGGCGAGCACCGCGAGCGGCCGGTGGACGAGCGCGCGCGCGATGGCGACCCGCTGACGTTCGCCTCCGGAGAGGCGCTCCGGGCGGTGTCCGGCCCGCGTCGCGAGGCCGACCGCGTCGAGCATGGCGAGGGCGCGCTCTTTCCGTTCGCCGTGCGGTACCTCGTCGATCCAGAGCGGATACTCGACGTTTTCCGCGGCGGTCAGGACCGGCACGAGGTGGAACGACTGGAAGATGAATCCGAGCCTGCGGCGACGCAGGAGGGTGCGCTCGCGCTCGCCGAGGCGCCCGAGCGGCGTGCCGTCGAACTCGACGCTGCCGGCGTCGGGACCGTCGAGCGCGCCCAGCAGGTGGAGAAGCGTCGATTTTCCGCTCCCGGACGGCCCGGCGAGGATCACGAGCTCTCCCGCCGCGATCTCGAGGTCGACGCCGTCGAGGGCGCGGATCTCGGTCTCGCCGAGGCGATAGGTCCTGGCGAGGCCGCGGGTGCGGAAGATTGCCGGTGAGGAAGAGGTCGCGGACAACGTGGACGAATCCTAGCCGGTTCGGCCGGCCGGCGGCCGGCGGGGCGGCCTTGGACGCTCCGGGGGGCGGAGTCGTAGGAGGGAGGTCGCCAGGAGAAGACCGATATGATCGAGACGATGACGAAGAGCCCGGAGACCCTGACCGAAGTCCACGACGCGATCACCCCCGCGGTGCTCTTCGAAGAGCTCCATCGGGGCGTTCTGGGGCAGGACCGTGCTCTTCGCTTCGTCTCGGTCGCCATCCACAAGCACGTCCTGGGCAAGGTCTCGGGCAACATCCTGCTGATCGGTTCGTCGGGTACCGGCAAGACGACGATCATGAACAACATCCAGCGCCTCTACGACACGGTTCCCGGATTCGAGGCGTTCCGCGCAGTCACGATCCTCAACGCCAACCTGCTGGTCGACAGCGAGCGCACCGAGTTCCGGCCCGACCGGATGTTCAGCTCCATCGAGCAGCGGGCGCGGGTGATCCTCGGCGAACGGCCCTCCCTCGCGGCGCTCAAGGAGACGATGGAGCGGGCCACCGTCTGCGTCGACGAGATCGACAAGATGTCGACCGTCGTGGCGGGCAAGCCGAATCCGATCGGCGTGGTCCTGCAGCAGGGTCTCCTGACGCTGATGGAGGGCGAGCGTGTTCCCTATCGCCTGCGCGCCTTCGACAAGGACGGGCAGGAGCGCGAGATGCTCGTCGAGATCGACACCCGCAAGATGATGTTCGTCTGCGGCGGCGCCTTCGAGAGTCTCTACGACCAGGTCTACAACCGGGTGTCGCGCGCCGGCTCCGGCGAGCGGATCAAGACCGAGGCGGTGAAGACCGCCGACGGCGGCGTCCGGCTGGAGGCGCGCTTCTCCCTCGCCGAGTTCCTCAAGATCAAGGACCTCTTCGAATACGGCATGGTGCCGCAGTTCATGGCCCGGTTCGACAAGGTCGTGGTGCTGAACGACCTCAACACCGCCGTCCTCAAGGAGATCCTGCTCGGCAGCTTCGATTCGCCACTCGCCCGCACGCGGCGCTACTTCGAGTCGCTCGACGTCGAGCTCGAGATCGACGACATCGCCGCCGGCCTGATCGCCGAGCGCGCGTCGCAGGAGAACCGGACCGGCGCCCGCGCCCTGCGGGAGGTCTTCTCCGAGATCGTCAATCCGCTCGAGTTCGATCCGCTGCGCGAGGCCAAGCCGGGCGCGAGCGGCAAGAAGCTCCTGCGGATCGACGTCGAACGGGTCCGTCAGAGCTTCCGCTGAACGCTTCCCCTTTCTTCCTGTCCTGACCCGCGGGCGACCGCGAAGCCCGCGGGCCGCCTCTAGTGCGGCGCCGGCTCCGCCGCGGGCCGTGCGATCGCCGCGAGTTGCGGCGTCGCGGCGCCGAAGCCGAGCTCGGGAATCTCCAGGCGGTATCCGTTCTCCCGCACCATCCGGTCCGCGGACTGGAAGTAGCTGATCGCGTCCTCGACCAGGTCGATCGACGCCGCGTCGTGCGGATCGAGGGCGGTGAACTCTCCGGTCCTGCGGTCCACCCGGTAGACGTCGGCCGACTCCCGCAGGCCGAGGACGGCGATCCGGTCGCCCCGCATGAGGGCGATCTCGCTGTTGTGTCCCATGAGCGCCCGGCCGTCCTCCGGACGGATGCGGAAGAGGTCGTGGCCGAAGAAGCGCGACGGATACGAGATGCCGAGGAATCCGAGGATGGTCGGCGGCACGTCGAGCGAGGAGGTCAGCGTGTCGAGGCGCCGTCCCGCCGGCAGGGCGCCGGGCGCGATCATCAGGATCGGCACCTGGTAGCTCGCCAGCGGGATGCTGGCGGCGCCGTAGACGCGCGCCCCGTGATCCCCCATGACGACGAACAGGGTGTGGTCGTAGAACTCGCGCTGCCGTGCGGCACGGAAGAAGCGACCGATCGACCAGTCGGCGTAGCGCACGACGTTCTGTCGCCGCGTGAGGCCCTCCCGGCGTTCGACGGTGCCGGTGGGGAACGTGTACGGGCGGTGGTTGGAGACCGAGAGGACCATGGTGAAGAACGGCTGGCCGCTGCGGTCCATCTGCTCCATCTCGGCGAGCGCGCGATCGAGGATCGCCTGATCCGAGACGCCCCACGCCGTCTTGAACTCGTGCCGCGGGAAGTCGGACTGCTGGACGACGCGCTGGATCCCGTTGGCCTCGAGATACGGTCCCATGCCGTCGAAGATCGCGCGGCCGCCGTAGACGAACAGCGTCTGGTAGCCGTGCTTGCCGAGCACCGCGGGCAGGGTGAACAGACCTTCGGCGCCGCGGCGATGCACGACCGGCGCTCCCGGAAGCGGCGGCAGCGACGCCGTGGTCGCCTCGATCGCGCGGATCGTGCGGTTGCCGGTCGAGTAGGCCTCGGTGAACAGGGTGCCGTCCCGGGTGAGAGCGTCGAACTCCGGGGTGAGCGAGGTCGCCCCGCCCGGCTGGAGCGCACCGATGAACTCGGATCCGAGGCTCTCCTCGAGGAGCAGGACGACGTTCCACGGGCGCGGTTTCCCCGCAGCGTGGATCCAGCGCGCCGACGAGCCCGCCGGGAGGTGGAAGCCGGGCGTGGCTGGCTGATCGAGGAGCGTCTCGAGCCGGGCGTGGACCTGTTCGGGTGGACGGGTGGCGTAGAAGCCGGCGTAGGGAGCGTCGAGCCCGAGCAGCGCCTCGCCGAAGGCGAGATAGCCGTTCGAGGTCAGCTCGCGGACCAGCCGGTCGGGAGAGGCGTCGACGAGCGAGCGCGGGGAAGCGACGAGTGTGAGGAGCGCGAGCGCTCCGGCGTGGACCGCGGGCCAGGAGAGGCGGCGGGTGAGGGACGCCGGACGGCGCCAGGCGGAACGGAACGGGCGTCGCAGTGCAAAGGCGAGGCCGCCGACCAGGAGGGCCAGGCCGGCGAGCACCTTCCCGGTGGGATAGCTCTCCCAGATGTTGGTCACCACTTCGGTCGGATAGATCAGGTAGTCGACCGCGACGAAGTTGAAACGACTGTCGAACTCCTCGAAGAAGAACCATTCGGCTGCGGCGGTGAAGAAGGCTCCGTAGGCGGTGAGAAGGAGAGCCGCCGCGAGCAGGATCCGCTGCCAGCGGGCGCGCCACCAGCGCTCGGGCAGCAGGGCGAGGTAGAGCGTGAGCGGCAGGCAGAGCCAGGCGGTGACCCAGAGATCGAGCAGCGCGCCCGCGAGGACGATGCGGACCACGGCGGCGGCCGATCCGGGGATCTCGCCGCGGGCGGAGAGCAGGAGCGCCCCGCGCGTCAGGCTGGCGACGACGAGGGAGAAGATCCAAAGACCGGCGACGAGCCGGAAGCGGGACGGCAGGAGAGCGCCACGCCGGACGTGTGAGGCGGACGGAGCGTCGAGAGCGGGGGACGGATCCATGTCGCCCTCGATCCTGCACGCCGGCATATGAAGGACGGATGAACGGACCGGGCGCTGTGCGCCGAAGGTATGGCGCAGAGGGGGTGAAGCCGGATCAGCGCGCCTTGAGGAGGATCGTCAGCTCCCCCTCCTCGCCGCGCACCACGACCCGGTCGCGGAGGATCCGCACCAACGTGTAGCCGGCCGTGCTCTCGCCCACCGCCAGCAGCTTGCCGTTCAGGTAGGCGAACGGCGCGGCTTCGGAGTAAGCGATGCCGCCGAGCTCGAGCTTCGACCCGTCAGCGAATTCGACACGCCGCACGAACGGCTCTCCGTCCCGCTTCGGGCGCGCTGCCGCCGGCTGGTCGTCGGAAACCCCGGGACCAGCGTGCGGGGCGGGGGCGGGGCCGGCGGTCGTCGCGGCAGGTCGGCCTTCCGGATCCGGCCCGGGCGCCTGCCCGGCCGGACTCGGCGCGGCCGACCCGTCGGCGGAGGTGGCTGGCGGTGCCGCTGCCGCGTCGGCCTCGGGTGCCTGCGTCGGTGGCGGTGCCGGCGACGCATCCGGAGTCGCTGGTTTCGCGGGCTCGCTGGCGGGCACGGCGCGGAGGGGCGGAGCGTCGGCCGGCGGGCGGCGGGCGAGTGCGAAGACGAGCGCGATCACCGCCGCGATGCCGAGCAGGGCGACCAGCGGGGCGAGCCCGTTCCGCCGGCGCTGGCCGCGACGCGCGCGGTACGGCTGCAGCGGCGTTTCGAGCGGCGCCGGCAGCCCCTTGGCGCGGGCCTCACGCGCGGCGGCCTCCTTCTCGGCCTTCTTCAGCGCCTCGGAGACCAGACTCATGACGATTTCCCTTCGAGCTCGCGGATGGCACGGCGGATCTCGCGCGCCGAGAGATGGTCGAGACCGGCGACGTAGCCGGCGAGCATGGCGGTGTCGCAGACCGCGTTGATCAGGCGCGGGACCCCCTTCGAGTAGCGGTGGATCCGCGACAGCGCCCAACTGCTGAACGTCGGCCGGCCGTTGCCGCCTGCGACCTGCATCCGGTAGTAGATGTAGAGCTCGGTCTCCTCGCGCGACAGCGAGTCCAGGTGGTAGCGCACGGTGATGCGCTGCCGGAGCTGCCGCAACCGCGAGTCGTCGAGCATCGCCTTGAGCTCGGGCTGCCCGATGAGGACGATCTGCAGCAGCTTCTGGCTGTCGGTCTCGAGGTTCGAGAGCAGGCGGACCTGCTCGAGGAGCTCGAGGGAAAGATCTTGCGCTTCGTCGATCAGCAGGACGACGTCCTGGCCGAGCGGAACCTGCTCGAGCAGGAAAGCGTTGAGCATCTCGAGGTAGGCCACCCGGTCGTACCGACCCGGCGGCGTCAGGCCGAGCTCGATCAGGATCGTGCGCAGGAGCTGCGAGGACGACATCACCGGATTGAGGATCAGCGCCGTCCGGTACTTCGGCCCCAGCCGCTCGAGCGCCGCCCGGCAGAGCGTCGTCTTGCCGGCACCGACCTCGCCGGTGATCTGGACGAAGCCCTTGCGCTCGCGGATCCCGTACAGCAGGTGCTCGAGAGCCTCGCGGTGACGGGCCGAGAAGTAGAGGAAGCGCGGGTCCGGAGTGATGTTGAACGGCGCCTCGCGGAAGCCGTAGAAGTCGAAATACATTCGCCGCGAAGCTACCACGCCGGACTCGGATACCATTCGACGCAGCAGCGCCCGATTCACCATCCAGCGAGGGACCGAAGTCCATGAATCGCGAAGAGGCGTGGCAGATCGTCGTCGAACACGTGCAGGCCGCCGGTCTCCGGCGTCACATGCTGGCCGTCGAGGCCGTGATGCGGCGCTACGCCGGCGAGCTCGGCGGCGATCCGGAGACCTGGGGTCTCGCCGGGCTCCTGCACGACTACGACTGGGAGGTCCATCCGACCCTCGACGGACACCCCCGGGACGGGGCGCCGCTCCTGGTCGAGCGCGGCTGCCCCGACGAAGTCGTGCGGGCGATCCTGTCGCACAACGAGGAGGGCACCGGTGTGCGGCGCGAGTCGCCGATGGACTTCGCTCTCCTGGCGTCGGACGAGGTGACCGGGCTGGTCATCGCCGCCGCGCTGGTCCGCCCGTCGAAGGACGTGCGCGACGTCGAGCTCAAATCGATCCGCAAGCGCTGGAAGGAGCGATCTTTCGCCGCCGGGGTCGACCGGCCGCACGTCGAGAGTGCCACCGCGGACTTCTCGAACGCCTGCTTCGACGGGAAACTCGAGCTCTGGCAGCACGTCGACAACGTCCTGGCGGCGATGAAGTCGATCGCCGCGGAGCTCGAGCTCGACGGACGCCTGGCGCAGCCGGCCTGAGCCCTTGAACGATTTCCCGAATCCGCGGGCCGGGATCGTGGCGCTCGCCGCGGTCGCCGGCTGCCTGGGCTGCGGCGGCACGGCACCCCGGGTCGACCGCGTCGCGATCGCCCAGGCCGCGGAGGCGCGGGAGGGACCGGCGTCGCTCGCCGACGGACCGGTCCGCAACGTCGTTCTCCTCGTCGGCGACGGCATGGGGGAGTCGCAGGTCCTGGCCAGCCGGATCCATCGGCTGGGTCTCGAAGGACGCTTCCACTTCGAGCGCCTGCCGGTCACCGGCCTCGTCCTCACGCACAGTGCCGACCGGCCGGTCGCGAAGTCGGACTCGGCGGCGACGGCGCTCGCGACCGGTGTCAAGACGCGCAACGGACGGGTGGGAACCGAGGCGCGCGGACAGGCGGTCCGTTCGCTGCTCGAGGAGCTCGCGGCCCGGGGCTGGGCGACCGGGCTGGTGACGACGACACGGATCACCGACGCGACCCCGGCGGCGTTCGTGACCCACGTCCCCGAGCGTCGTCTGCAGGAGGAGATCGCCGCCCAGATCGTCCTCTCGCCGGTCGACCTCCTCGCCGGCGGAGGACGCCGCTTCTTCCTGCCGGCGGAACGGCCCGACGGCTCGCGCGCCGACGGACGGAACCTGCTGGCGGAAGCTGAAGCCCGCGGCGTCCGGGTCGTCGCCGACGCCGCCGGCTGGAACGCCGCGGGCGGACTCCCGCTCTACGCCATCTTCGAGCGCGAGCCGCAGGAGAACGAGCCGCGCTCCCCGACGGTGAGCGAGCTCGCGCGACACGCGATCGACCTCCTCGCCGGCAGCGGCCGGCCGTTCTTCCTCCTGATCGAGGAAGAGGAGATCGACACCGCGGCCCACCGGCGCGACTTCGAACGGATGTCGCGCGCGGTCGACCGGCTCGACGCGGCGGTGCGGGTGGCGACCGACTTCGCGGCCCGCGACGGCCGGACGCTGGTGCTGCTCACCGGCGACCACTCGACCGGCGGTCCGATGATCGACCACGCCTCGAGCGGCGAGCAGCTCGTCGTCCAGTGGGAGAGCGCGGAGCACACCGGCGAGGCCGTGCCGCTCTTCGCCTACGGTCCGCCTTCGGCGGCGATCCGCTTCAGCGGCGTCTTCGACAACACCGAGGTGCCGGTGCGGATCGCGGCTGCCCTCGGAATCGATTTTCCTCCCGCCGGCGCGGGGGCTCAGGAAGAGGAGAAGCCGTGAGCGACTTCGGGCATCCGATGCGCGAGCTCTGGGGGCTCGATCCCGAGATCACCTATCTCAACCACGGGACGGTCGGCGCCACGCCGCTCCGCGTGCTCGCCGTCCAGCGCGGCATCCAGGACGAGATCGAACGCCAGCCGTCGAAGTTCCTGCTGCGCGAGCTCTGTCACCACGGTGTCGGCCTCGAACGTCCCGAGCGGCCGCGCATGCGACAGGCGGCGGAGGGGGTGGCGCGGCACGTCGGCGCGCGCGCCGACGACCTGGTCTTCGTCGACAACGCGACGACCGGCGCGAACGCCGTGCTCGCCTCGCTGCCGCTCGTTCCCGGCGACGAGGTCGTCGTCACGGCCCTGGGCTACGGCGGCGTGACGAACGCGGCACGCTACTGGTCGCGACGAAGCGGGGCGACGGTCGTCGAGGTTCCGCTTCCCGAGTCGATGACCGATCCGGCGTTCGCGGTCGAGGCGATCGACCGCGCGCTCGGCGACCGTTCCCGGCTCCTGATCGTCGATCTCATCGCCTCGCACAGCGCGTTGATGCTTCCGGTCCCGGAGATCGTCTCGCGCTGCCGGGCGCGAGGCGTTCCGGTGCTGGTCGACGGCGCCCATGCGCCCGGAGCGATCGCGCTCGACATCCCGGCCCTCGGCGCCGACTGGTTCGTCGGCAACCTGCACAAGTGGGCCTGGGCGCCGCGCAGCTCGGCGATCCTCTGGGTCGCCCCGGAGCGCCAGCCGGCGATCCACCCGGCGGTGATCTCCTGGGGGCTCGACCAGGGGTTCACCACCGAGTTCGATCTCGTCGGCACGCGCGATCCGTCTCCCTGGCTGGCTTCGCCCGCAGGGCTCGAGATGCTGGACGAGATGGGCGCGGCGGCGGTCCGCGGCTACAACCACGATCTCGCGTATGCGGCGGCGGGCCATCTCGCCGCGCGCTGGGGCACGTCGTACGAGACTCCCGAATCGATGGTGGCGACGATGGTCACGGTGCCCCTCCCCGAGCGCTACGGATCGCAGCGCGACGATGCCGCCCGTGTCCGCGACTGGCTGCTCTTCGACGAAGGGATCGAGGTCAACGTCTCGGAGCGCGACGGCGTGCTGCGGGTGCGGGTCGCGATCCAGATCTACAACGAGATGTCGGATGTCGAACGACTGGCCGACGTCGTGGCAAGGCGGTGACGGGATGACCAGGCTGCTGCTCTTTTCCAATTCGACCAACCATGGCGAGGGGTACCTCGACTCGGCGCTGCCGGAGATGCTCGGCCTGCTCGCCGGGATCGACCGTGTCCTCTTCGTGCCGTTCGCGCTCCACGACCGGGCCGGCTACACCGCGAAGTTCCGCGGCCGGCTCGCCGAGGCCGGAGTCGAGGTGGACGAGGCCACCGCCGACCTCTCGGGCAGGCGGCGGGTCGACAGCGCCGAAGCGGTCTTCGTCGGTGGCGGCAACACCTTCCGGCTGCTCAAGATCCTCCAGGACGCCGATCTCCTCGCTCCGCTGCGCGAGCGTGCCCTGGCGGGGATGCCGTACATGGGAGCATCGGCCGGGATCAATCTCGCCGGTCCGACGATCCGCACGACGAACGACATGCCGATCGTCGAACCGCGCGACTTCGATGCGCTGCGGCTGGTTCCGTTCCAGATCAACCCGCACTACCTCGACCCGGAGCCCGGCTCGACGCACATGGGCGAAACGCGGGAGCAGCGCCTCGCGGAGTTCCACGAGGAGAACGAAACGCCCGTCGTGGGGCTGCGCGAGGGGGCCTGGATCCGCGTCGAGGCGGGCTCCGCACTGCTGGGTGGGCGGCGCGGAGCAAGGATCTTCCGCCGCGGTCGCGCGCCCGAAGAGCGCGCCGCGGGTGCCTCCCTCGACGACCTGTTCTGAGCGGATCGCAGGGCCCGTGGTGCCGCTCCAGGGCGGCCGGCGCGACATGCCGGACGGGCTCGGCTAAGATCGACACTTCGTGAACGAGCGAACGAACCGGGACAGCGTTTCCCCCGCGTCGGTCCGGCCGGTCCTCAGTCCCGTCATCCGGCGGCTGCTCTGGATCTTCGCCGCCGGCTTCGCGTTGCTGGTGGCGAACTCGCTCTATCTGGTCGGCGTCCGCCTCGCCGGCACGATCGCCGGGCGCAGCGCCGAGACCCCGTTCTCCCTCGGCATGTTCCTCCTGCACGTCCTGCTCGGGCTGGCGCTGGTCCTGCCGTTTGTCGCCTTTTCGCTCCTGCACGGCGCCCGCGGCGTCCGATTTCCCAACCGGCGGGCCGCCCTCCTCGGGATCGGGGTGGCGGCGACCGGTCTCGTGGTCGCGCTGACCGGGATCCTCCTCACCCGCGTGGAGGGCTACCTCGACCTGCGCGATCCGCGGCTTCGCAGCGTGCTGTTCGGCGTGCACGTGGTGGCGCCGCTGGTCGCCGGCTGGCTCTACCTCGTGCATCGCCGCCGCGGCAAGCCGATGCGGCGCGGGACGCTGTCGCGCTGGGTGACCGTCGCGGCGGGACTCTTCGCGGTCGCGGTGGCGATCCACCTCTTCGCGCTGCGCCGGCCGGCGCCCGAGAGCGCGGAGACGATCGCCGGGCGCTTCGCGCCCTCGCTCGCGAAAACGGCGAGCGGCCGCCACCTCGACGCCGACCTCTTGATGGCGGACAGCTACTGTCAGCAGTGCCATCAGGATACGCACGCGGCCTGGGCGGTCTCGGCGCACCGTTTCAGCTCGTTCAACAACCCGGCGTACAAGTTCTCGGTCCTCGAAACGCGCGAGTTCGCGCAGAAGCGTGACGGCAACCTGGACGCCTCGCGCTGGTGTGCCGGCTGTCACGACCCGGTGCCGTTCTTCTCCGGACGCTTCGACCGCGCCGACTTCGACACGGACCACGACCCCACGGCGCTCGCGGGACTCACCTGCACGAGCTGTCATGCCATCCAGAGCGTCGACTCCAACCTCGGCAACGCCGACTTCACCATCGACGAGCCCGAGCACTACCCGTTCGCTTTCAGCGACAGCGCGACTCTGCGCTGGCTCAACCGTCAGCTCGTGCGTGCGCGCCCCGATCTCCACAAGAGCACGTTCCTCAAGCCGTTCCACCGCACGGCGGAGTTCTGTTCGACCTGCCACAAAGTGCACCTGCCGCCGGAGCTCAACGGCGACCGCTGGCTGCGGGGACAGAATCACTTCGATTCGTTCCGCATGTCGGGTGCGCCCGGCCACTCGGCGAGCAGCTTCTACTATCCTGAGAAGGCGTTCGATCGCTGCGCCGACTGCCACATGCCGCTCGTCGCTTCCGACGACTTCGGCGCGCGCGATTTCGACGGCAAAGGGCGCAACGCGATCCACGATCACCAGGCGCCGGCCGCGAACACCGGCCTCGGAGCTCTCGTCGGCTGGCCGCAGCCGGCGATCGAGAAGACCCGCGCCTTCCTCAAGCGGGCCATGCGCGTCGACCTCTTCGGCCTGCGCGAGGGAGGGGAGCTCGAGGGCGCGCTGGTCGCGCCGCTCGGTCCCGAGCGCCCGGTGCTGGTCCCCGGGCGCACCTACCTCCTCGAGGCCGTCGTCCGCAATCTCTTCACCGGACACGAGTTCACCCAGGGGACCGCCGATTCGAACGAGGTCTGGCTGCGACTGGAGGCGCTCCGCGGGGAGGAGCGCGTTGCCGTGAGCGGTGGAATGCGCGCCGATCGCAGCGTCGATCCGCGCTCCTACTTCCTCAATGCCTGGGTGATCGACCGGGACGGGCACCGGATCGACCGGCGCAATCCGCAGAACATCTTCACCGTCCTGTTCAGTCACCAGATGCCGCCGGGCGCGGCGAGCGTGGTGCCGTTCCGGCTCACGGTGCCGGCTCGCGGCAGCGGTCCGCTGACGCTCCGGCTGACGGCGCTCTATCGCAAGTTCGACAACACCTATTTCCACCTCTTCGCCGGGGCCGACCGTACGAACGACCTTCCCGTCGAGGAGCTCTCGACGACCGCCGTGACGTTCGACGTCGCCGGAGACCCGGCACCGGCCGGGACGGCGGCGGAGTCGCCGATTCCCCTGTGGCAGCGCTGGAACGACTACGGAATCGGCCTCCTGCGTCAGAGCGGACCGATGGCGCGCGGTTCGAAGGAGGCGGCGCTCGCGGCGTTCGCCGAGGTGGAGAAGCTCGGCCGGCCCGACGGGCCGCTCAACCAGATCCGCGTTCTCCTCACCGAGGGCGAAGATGTCGGCCGGGCGCGCGCCGCCCTCACGCGCGCGCGCGCCTTCGATCCGCCTTCGCCGCCCTGGCTGCTCGCCTGGTTCGAAGCCCAGGTCTCGCGGCGCGAAGGGAATCTCGACCGCGCGATCGCGGCGCTCCGCGAGCTGACCGAAACTCCCTGGCCCGAGGCGCGGGCGCGCGGCTTCGATTTCTCCGGCGACGATCGCGTCTGGCTGCAGCTGGGTCAGCTGGAGCTCGAACGGATCCAGGAGCGGCCGGAGGGAGACCCCGAGATCGCGGCCGGCTTCGCCCGCGCGGCCGCCGCCTTCGAGACGGTGCTGGCGCACGATTCCGAGAATGCGCTCGCCCACTATTCGCTGGCCCGCATCGCGCGGGCCCGGGGCGACAGCGAAGCCGCCGAACGGTCCCTGGCCAGGTTCGAGTACTACCGGGGCGACGATCCCGATCGGGATCGCGCGCGGGATGCCGCTCGCCGTTCCGATCCGATCGCCGATTTCCAGGCGGAGCCGGTGGTGATCTACGAGCTCGAGCCGACGGACGGGCCGCCCCGCTCCGGCGCGGGAATCTCGCCCTAGCCTGCCGGAGCGGCCGCCGCGCCGGTGCCCTCGCGGAGGTCGCCGTAGCTTCCCGCAACGGGCGTCGGGAACCGCTCCTCGAGACCGTCGGGCCAGCGAACGACCAGCGACTTCGGTCGGGGGCGGTTCACCAGTCCGAAGACCACGCGCGCATCGCTCGCCGAGAGATAGCTGCCGTCGGTGTAGGAGCGCCGGACCAGCCTCGTTCCGTCTTCGAGCTCGAGCGTGGCGACGGCTCCGAGGGCGTCCCGCCGTCCGCTGCGATCGAGCAGCCGGATCCCGATCCAGTCGCCCGTCGCGGGCAGGCGGTTCTCGAGCAGTTGTGCCGGCCCGTCGTTGGTCGAGATCAGCAGATCGCTGTCGCCGTCGTTGTCGAAGTCGGCGACGGCGAGGCCCCGGTTGACCAGGGGACGGGAGAACGCCGTACCGGTCTCGCCGGCGATGTCGCGCAGCCGGCCCCCCTCGAAGCGGAGCAGGACGTTGTTCTGCTCCAGGGTCCGGATCGTTCCGCGGGAGACCAGGCGATCGATGAAGCGCACGCCGCCGTTCGCTACCAGGAGCTCGAGCTTCGAATCGAGATCGGCATCGAACCAGCGGGCGCCGAATCCGGTGAGCCCCATGGTCGCGGCGAGGGTACCGGTCGACGCGGCGGAGTCCCAGAAGTTCCCCTTGCCGTCGTTGCGCCAGAGCGAAGCTCCTTCGATCGAGAGGTGCGTCGAGACGAGATCGAAATCGCCGTCGCCGTCGAAATCGGCTGCGTCCACTCCCATGTCGCCCGTACGCAGTCCGGCGGCGTTCAGAGCCACGCCGCGCAGCTTCGCACTCTCCTCGAAGGTCCCGTCGCCGCGGTTGTGCCAGAGGTAGTTGTCCATCGCGTCGTTGGCGACGAACAGGTCGATCCGGCCGTCGCCGTCGAAGTCGGCGGCGATCGAGCCCAGCACCTTCACCGGCGAGTTCCCCATGCCGGAGGCGGTCGTGCCGTCCGCGAACGTCCCGTCGCCACGATTGACGAAGAGCCGCGGGCTCGTGGCTTCGTAGCTCTCCGGGCCGCAATAGTCCGGTGCCCCCGAGGCCTGGAAGCAGGTCTTCTGCAGTGCGCGGGAGAAGTTCACGTAGTTGCCGACGAACAGGTCGAGGTCGCCGTCGCCGTCGAGGTCGAAGAAGCTCGCGGCGGTGCCCCATCGTTCGTCGCCGACGCCCGCCCGGGCGGTCTCGTCGGCGAAGCGGCAGTCGCCGAGTCCGCGCAGCAGTCGATTGGCTCCGTAGTTGGTGAGGTAGAGATCGACGACGCCGTCCCCGTCGTAGTCGCCGGTGGCGACGCCCATGCCGTAGGCCGGGCGGTCGAGGCCGCTCCCCCCGGTCACGTCGGTGAACTTCCAGGGCGAACCGGCCACCGTGTCGTTGCGGAACAGCCGGTCCGTCTCGCGCGAGCTCTCCGTGCCGCCGGGGACGGGGCCGCTCTGGCGGAGCAGGATGTCGAGGTCGCCGTCGGCGTCGCAGTCGAAGGCGGCGGCTCCGGAGCCCATGATTTCGAGGATCAGCAGCTCCCCGGTGGCTCCGGAGCGATGCCGGAAGTCGATCCCGCTCGCGGCGGCCACTTCGTCGAATCGGGCCGTGACCGGTTCCGCCTCGGTCGCGGCCGGAGCCGCAGCCGGTGGCGAGTCGCGCCGACAGGCGGGCAGGAGGGCGAGGGCGGCGAGGACGAGGATCGTCCGGTACTCGTGGACTCTGTCGGGCATGGGCTCCGTCTCCGTGTCGATCAGAACAGTGCAGGGTCGCGGCACGCTTCGCCGCGTCGGTAGCGCTCGAGATTGCTCTGCAATCGCGCCGCGAGCTCGCGCGTCGCCGGATCGTTGCGGCCGCCCGTGGCGGCGAGCGCCCGTTGCTGGACGGTGATCGCCTGGGCGAAGTCGCCGGTTTCGGCGAGCGCCATCGCCCACGTCTCGAGGAGGATGGCGTTGCTCTCGAGGTCGGGCCGGTCGCGGATCATCGCCAGCGCCTTTCCCCCGTCGCGGGCCTCGGCCGACGGTGCCGAGGCCAGGATCCGCGCCAGGGCTCCGCCCACCTGCGGCGAGGTCGTGCGCGGATCGAAGTCGCGTTCGAGCTCCTTCCGGGCAGCGACGGCGCGGCCGGCGGCGAGCTCGGCCGCGGCGAGCCCCACCCGTGCCGCGGCGTTCGCCGGGTCCTGCCCGAGAATCCGCCGGTATTCGCTGCGCGCTGCGTCGGTCTCGCCGGAGCGCAGCAGCGCGTTCGCCAGATTCTGACGGGACGAAGCGTCGGTGGAATCGAGCCGCAGCGCCTCGCGGTAGGCGGCCACGGCGCCGGAGAGGTCGCCGAGGCGGCTCCGGACGACACCGGCGGCGAACCAGGCGCGCGACAGATCGGGGGCGAGCTCGAGAGCCCGATGGATCGCGACCCGGGCCTCCTCGAGTTGACCGGTCCGCAGACAGAGAGCCACCAGATTGAGCTGGTTGTCCACCGACTCGGGCGCCGCGAGCGCGGCCTGCCGCAGCAGCCGTCCGGCGGTGTCCAGGTCGTTCGACTGGAACGCCTGGCGCCCTGCCTCGGCGAGTTGGGCGGCCGTGGGCGCCAGACTCTGCACCTCGTAGAGCAGTGCGTCCTCGACCTGGACCGTACCGGTCCCGGCAGCGGCGAGCGTGGCTTCAGCTTCCGGATCGCGACCGACGCGGCGGTAGAGCAGCGAGAGCGCGCTGAGGATCTTCGTCGCCTCCGGTTGCAGGCGCCGGAGCCTCTCGTAGCGCTCGATCGCGAGGTCGGGACGGTCGAGGTCGGCGGCGATCTGGGCTCCGGCGAGCAGCGCGCCGGGGTCGTCCGGCGCCTCGGCGATCGCCCTGCCGACCTCGGCGAGCGATTCGTCGTTGCGGGCCAGCAGATGCAGGGCCCGGGCATGGCCCACGCGGACCGCCGTACTCTCGTTCCCCGCCGCGAGCGCCCGGGAAAAGGCGTCGAGGGCCGCTGCGGGATCGCCGGCCGCAAGATCCATCTGCCCTTCGAGATAGGGCCACCGCCCGTCGTCCGGCGCCAGGAGCGCGGCGTTGCGGTACGCGGGTTCGGCGACGGTATAGATCTCGAAGGCGTGCGCGAGCTTCGCGAGGTCGGACCAGGCGACCGCGAGGTCGGCGCGGGAGGCCGAGCCCCGCTGGGTGAGCTCGTCGAGCCGCTCGGTGGCAGGCCGGAGGAGCTCGAGCGCCCGCTCTCCCACACCGGCGAAAGCGTCCGAAGGCAGCGGCAGGAGGGCCGGCGTCTTTTCCCGGCAGCCAGCGACGCAGAGGCCGAGAATCAGGAGTGCGGCGCGGGTTCGGGCGGACTGCATCGCACCAAGAATATCCCGCTCTCGGGAGCCGCCCTTGACCCGGGCCGCCGGCCGATATAGCCTTTCATCCGGATTTAGTGATGAAAGGTTCCCCGGCCAGCTCCCCGACCCCGCTCCTCGCGCGCCTCGAGACGCTCGCCGACCCGGCGCGCCTCCGGCTGCTGCATCTGCTGGAAGCGGAGGAGCTCGCCGTCTCCGAGCTCGCCGATGTGCTGCAGATGCCGCAATCGAGCGTCAGCCGCCACCTCAAACTGCTCGCCGGTCAGGGGTGGATCGTTTCGAGGGCGGAGCGCACGGCGAACTTCTACCGCATGGCGAACGGCGAGCTGCCGGCGTCGGCCCGTCGACTCTGGGAGCTCGCGGCGGAGGAGACCCGGGACTGGTCGGCGCTCGCGCACGATCGCCTCCGGCTCCGTCGCTGCCTCGCTGACCGCACGGCCGATTCCCGGACGTTCTACGCCGGAGTCGCGGGTGAGTGGGAGAAGCTGCGCGCCGATCTCTACGGCTCTCGCTTCACCGACCTCGCGCTCCATGCCCTGCTCCCGGCGGACTGGGTCGTGGCGGACCTGGCCTGCGGCAGCGGAGATGTCGCGGTGTCGCTCGCGCCGCGCGTGCGTCGGGTCATCGCCGTCGACCACTCGCGCGAGATGCTCGCTGCGGCCCGCCGGCGGAGCCGGGGGGTGCGCAACATCGACTGGAAGCAGGGAGAGCTCGAGGCCCTGCCGATCGACGCGGGTTCGTGCGACGCTGCCGTCATGCTCCTGGCGCTCACCCATCTCGAGGCGCCGGGCCGCGCGCTCGCCGAGATGGCGCGTGTGCTCCGGCCCGGGGGGAGGGCGGTGATCGTCGATCTCCTGCGCCACGACCGGGAGGAGTTCCGGCGCCGGATGGGGCAGCGGCGGTCCGGATTCGAAGCGGACGAGCTCGCCGCGCTGCTCTCCGGAGCCGGCTTCACCGGAGTCGCCTGTGCGCCGCTGCCGCCGGAACCCGAAGCCAGGGGTCCCGCTCTACTTCTCGCTTCGGGCAACCGGGCGAAGCCTTCCCGCAGGATCGAACCGCAACAGACGAAAGGAAAACGCTGATGTCCACGACTGTCGTTCCGGAAAAGAAGCTCGACTTCCACGTCGCCGATCTTTCGCTCGCCCCGTGGGGACGCAACGAGATCCGGCTCGCCGAGCAGGAGATGCCGGGCCTGATGGCGGTGCGCGCCGAATACGCCGCCAGCCAGCCGCTCAAGGGGCAGCGGATCATGGGTTCGCTGCACATGACCATCCAGACCGCGGTGCTGATCGAGACGCTGCACGCGCTCGGCGCCGAGGTCCGCTGGGTCTCCTGCAACATCTTTTCGACCCAGGATCACGCCGCCGCGGCGATCGCCGTCGGACCGGAGGGAACACCGGAGAACCCCCGCGGCATCCCGGTCTTCGCATTCAAAGGGGAGACCCTGGAGGAGTACTGGGACTTCACCTCGCGCGCGCTCGACTTCGGTGAGGGCCTGGGTCCGACCCAGATCGTCGACGACGGGGGCGATGCCACTCTCCTGATCCACAAGGGGTACGAGTTCGAGAAGGCGGGCCGCGGAGTTCCGGCGCCGGAAACGGCCGACTCGGAGGAGTACGCGCTGGTTCTGGCGCTGCTGGCGAAGATCCAGAAGGAGGACCCGCAACGCTGGACGCGGATCGCTCCCGGGATCCGGGGCGTTTCGGAGGAGACCACGACCGGAGTGCACCGCCTCTACGAGATGGAGAAGGCCGGAACGCTGCTGTTCCCCGCCATCAACGTCAACGACTCGGTGACGAAGTCCAAGTTCGACAATCTCTACGGCTGCCGTCATTCGCTGACCGACGGCATCCTCCGTGCTTCGGACGTGATGCTCGCCGGCAAGGTCGCGGTGGTCTGCGGCTACGGCGAGGTCGGCAAGGGCTGCGCGCAGGCGTTGCGCGGCCAGGGCGCCCGCGTCATCGTCACCGAGATCGATCCGATCTGCGCTCTGCAGGCCGTGATGGAGGGCTACGAGGTCACGACGCTCGAGGACGTGCTCGAGACGGCGGACATCTTCGTCACCGCGACGGGGAACTTCGACATCATCACGGTGGATCACATGCGCCGGATGAAGGACAAGGCGATCGTGGGCAACATCGGCCACTTCGACAACGAGATCGACATGGCCGG
This sequence comes from Thermoanaerobaculia bacterium, assembly GCA_050186295.1. Taxonomy (GTDB): domain Bacteria; phylum Acidobacteriota; class Thermoanaerobaculia; order Multivoradales; family JAGPDF01; genus JAGPDF01. Next base: position 46,305 of record JBFWYP010000007.1, read on the forward strand.
CGTGAAGAAGGAGCCCGGCGTCCAGCGGATCCAGATCAAGCCGCAGTACGACGAGTTCCGCTTCGCCGACGGGCATTCGGTGATGATCCTCGCCGAGGGGCGGCTCTTGAACCTGGGTTGCGCCACCGGCCATCCGTCGTTCGTTATGTCCTGCAGCTTCACCAACCAGGTCATGGCACAGGTCGATCTGGCGCAGAACGCCGCGAACTACGAGCGCAAGGTGTTCCTGCTGCCGAAGAAGCTCGACGAGAAGGTGGCGCGGCTGCACCTCGACAAGCTGGGCGTCAAGCTGACCCGGCTTTCCGAGAAGCAGGCGTCGTACATCGGCGTCGAAGTCGACGGTCCGTACAAGCCGGAGCGCTACCGCTACTGAGGATCGGTTTCCAGGAGTCGTACGACCCGGGGCGGCCGCGAGGCCGCCCCTTTTCTGTTGCTCGAGCCGCCGGGCGCCGTCAGGCGGCCGAGGGAACCGGCTTGAGGAGCTCGACGGTGACCGCGGCGATCATCAACTGGCGGGCGCGGGCGGCTATCTCGTCGAGCGACGGGGTCAGCTTGAAGCGCTCGCGGACGAGGCTGCGGAGCTCGTCCATCGTCGGCAGCGACGGCAGGTGGATCTCGTGCAGGCGAGCCTCGATGGCGGCGCGGGCGTCGTGGGCGCGCTCGCGGATCTGTTCGAGCGACGGCGAGTGCTCGGCCCAGCTCTCGCGGATCCGGGCGGTGATCTCCTCGATCGAGAATCCGGCGAGCAGCTGGTGCGCCTCCCGCTCGACCGCCGGCCGCGGCAGGCTCTTCTCACCGCGCAGGACCTCGGCCGACGGGCCCTTGAGGTCGCGCACCCAGCCGAACCCCGCGAAGAGCCGGAGGACGTAGTAGGTGACGTCGATCTCCCACCAGCGGAACCCCTGGCGGGTCGAGGTCTGGCAGTAGTGGTGATTGTTGTGCCAGCCCTCGCCGAGCGTGACGAGCGCGAGCCAGAAGTTGTTGCGCGAGTCGTCGCCGGTCGGGTAGCGGCGGCTTCCCGCGACGTGCGCCATCGAGTTGATCGCGAACGTGCCATGGAACAGCAGCACGGTGCTCCAGAAGAATCCGACCACCAGGCACGACCAGCCGCCGAAGGCGAGGCAGGCGAGCGCGAGGCCGAGCGCCGGCAGGTTCTGGCGCGAATGGGCGTTGAGCCAGACGAGCTCGGGGAAGCGGGCGAAGTCCGGGACGTATCCGTAGTCGGCCTCGCCGCGCTGCCGCGCGAAGATCCAGCCGACGTGGGCGAAGAAGAAGCCGTGTTGCTTCGGCGAATGCACGTCCTCGGGCGTGTCGGAGTGCGCATGGTGGTGGCGGTGCTTGGCGGCCCACCAGAGCACACCCTTCTGCGCCGAGGTCTGGCAGAGCAGGGCGAGCAGGAACTGGAACGTCCGGCTCGTGCGGTAGGAGCGATGGGAGAAGTAGCGGTGGTAGCCGGCGGTCACCGCCCACATCCGCACCAGATAGAGAGCGAAGCAGACGATGAGGTCGCGCGTCGTGACGCCGGTCCAGATGGCCGCGAAGCAGGCGAGGTGGACGATGACGAACGGGATAGCCGACGGATAGACGATGTCGTCGTGGTCTGCGTGCATCCGGTCTCTTCTACGGCCGGCTGCCGGATCCGGACTGGCTCTGGAACAGCTTCGCCGTATCGACGATCTGCAGCAGTTCGACCTCGAAGGTCAGCGCCCCGCGGCCGGCGCCGGGGAACCCTTCGTTGCGCTCGGCCGGGATCCAGCAGACACGCTTCTCCGCCACCGACATCCCGACCAGACAGTCCGCGAACGATCCCATGACCCGGTCGAGCGGAAAGAGCGTCGGACGGCCGTCCGCCACGGAGGAGTTGAGCGCCTGGCCGAGCGGATTCCAGACCGTGAACTCGACCAGCGCACCCTCGGCGCGGGTCAGTTTCGGGCCGGCCTTGCCCGGAGTGACGGTGAGGATCGAGGTGCCGAGGCCGACCCGGGTCGCCTTCGGATCGGGCTTGGCAACCGAAGACGGCGGGTCCGGCATCTTCCCGACGCGCACCATCTCGACATCGAAGACGAGAGGAGTCTGCTCTCCGCTGGCGGTGTTCTTCGGGGTCAGCGCGGCCGGGAACCAGAATCGGCGCTGCTCTCCTTCGGCCATGCCGGCCATCGCTTCCTGCCAGGAGGGAAACAGCTTGCTGTAGAGCAGCTTCTGTGGATCCGGGGAGGCGAAGCCGTCCTGGACGACGGTTCCGTCCGGTCGCCGGCCGATGGCGCGGAAAAAGACGATATCCTGTGGCCGCGGAGGTTTCGTCGCCGCCTTTCCCGCACGCAGTCGGAGCGTGGCGATTCCCGAGGGAAGCCTGGCGGCCTCGGGAGGCGGTGTCTTCAGCTCCGCCGGCGAAGGAGCCACGGGGGGAGCGACGCCGGGTCGTTGCGGTGCGACGGCCTGGTGAAGCGAGCTCTGGCCGTGCACGGAAGCGCCCGGGGCGAGCAGCGCCAGGGCGAAAATGAACAAATGGAGGCTCCGGTCCGTAGGAATTCTCACGGGGACGAACCTTACCATCGCCCCGGTCGGCCGCGGACCTCAGCGAGTGCCCCGAGCCGCCGGAGAGGACACGCTCTGGAACCCAATCGATGATTCGACTGCGCAACCTCCACAAGAGCTACACGATCGGCCACAACCGGCTGCACGTGTTGAAGGGAATCGACCTCGACATCGCCCGGGGCGAGCTCGTCGCGGTGATGGGAGCCTCCGGCTCGGGCAAGTCGACGCTGATGAACCTGCTCGGCCTCCTCGATCGCTTCGACGAGGGTGAGTACCAGCTCGACGGCGTCGACATGGGCGGTCTCTCCGAGACGAAGGCCGCGGTCTATCGCAGCCGCTACCTCGGGTTCGTCTTCCAGTCGTTCCATCTCATCCCGTTCAAGAACGCCGCCGAGAACGTCGCTCTGCCGCTCTACTACCAGGGAGTGCCACGCAAGGAGCGCAACCAGATCGCCATCGAGCACCTCGAACGGGTCGGCCTCGCCGATCGCGCGGAGCACCTTCCCTCGGAGCTCTCCGGCGGTCAGCAGCAGCGGGTCGCGATCGCCCGGGCGCTGATCTCGAAGCCGAAGCTGCTGCTGGCCGACGAGCCGACGGGTGCGCTCGACAGCTCGACCTCGCGCGACGTGATGAAGGTCCTGCAGGGAGTGCAGGACGAAGGAGTGACGGTGGTCATCATCACGCACGAGCGGGACATCGCGCACATGACGGACCGCCTGATCCACCTCGTCGACGGCCAGATCGCCTCCGACAGTCCGCAGGCGCGGCTCGATCCGGACGAGGTCGTAGTCGAGATCGAACCCCAGGCGGCGCGCCCTCCGGCCACCGCGGGAGCGGCGGCAGCGTCCGTCGCGTCGTCGACTCCGGCGGAGGCGGGATGATCCGGCTCGACGCCTGGCAGGAGATCCTCGAGACGGTGCGGCGCAACAAGCTGCGCACCGTGCTGACGGGCTTCGCCGTCGCCTGGGGGATCTTCATGCTGGTCGTGCTGCTGGGTTCGGGCAAGGGGCTCGAGCACGGCATGGAGTACCAGTTCCGCGACGACGCCGTGAACAGCATCTGGGTGTCGGCGGGACGCACCAGCACCCCGTACAAGGGGATGCAGCCGGGACGGCAGATCCAGTTCACCAACGAGGATTACGACGAAGTCCTGCAGCGCATCGACGGCGTCGAGTACTCGTCGGCGCGCTACTGGATCTTCGGCAGCCAGCAGGTCAACTACGGCAACGAGTTCGGCAGCTACACGATCCGCGCCGTGCATCCCGGACACCAGGTCCTCGAACGCACGAAGGTCACGGCGGGCCGCTATCTCAACGACTTCGATCTCCGCGACTTCCGCAAGAGCGCCGTGATCGGGAACCTGGTCGCCGAGGCGCTGTTCCACGACGAGCCGCCGGTCGGCAAGATCATCAAGATCGGAGGGATCGCCTTCAAGGTGGTCGGCGTGTTCGACGACGAGGGCAGCGAGCGCGAACGGGAGTTCATCTACCTGCCCATCACGACGGCCCAGCGCACTTTCGGCGGCGCCAACCGGATCAGCCAGATCCTCTACACGACCGGCGACGCCTCGCTCGGGAAGACCAAGGAGATGGCGAAAGAGACGCGCGAGCTGCTGGCTGCGAACCACGCCTTCGACCCCGAGGACCTCCGAGCCGTGTTCGTCAACAACAACGTCGAGAACTTCCAGCGTGTGATGTCGCTGATGACGGCGATCCGGCTCTTCGTCTGGATCGTCGGGATCGGGACACTCCTCGCCGGCGTCGTCGGGGTCTCCAATATCATGCTGGTCGCGGTCACCGAGCGCACCAAGGAGATCGGCATCCGCAAGGCGCTCGGAGCGACCCCGGGATCGATCGTCGCCCTCGTCCTCCAGGAATCGGTCCTGATCACCGCGGTGGCGGGCTACGCCGGGCTGATGCTCGGCGTGCTCGCGCTCGAAGGGCTCTCGAAGGCCGTGTCCGGTACGGAATTCTTCCGCAATCCCAGTGTCGATCTGCGGGTCGCGACCTGGGCCACGATCCTCCTCGTCGTCGCGGGGACCGTCGCCGGTTTCTTCCCCGCTCGCCGCGCGGCGGCGATCCGCCCGATCGAAGCGCTGAGGGACGAGTAGACGTGTTCGATCTCGACCACTGGCAGGAGATCTGGGCGGCGCTGTCGAAGAACCGCCTGCGGACCTTTCTCACCGCCTTCGGCGTCTTCTGGGGGATCTTCCTCCTCGTCCTCCTGCTCGGTGCAGGCAACGGCCTGTCGAACGGCGTCAACGCCGGCTTCGCCGGCACCGCTACCAACAGCTTCTTCTGCTGGGGGATGCGGACGAGCAAGCCGTACGCCGGTCTGCCGGCCGGCCGCTCGATCCAGTTCACGACCGAGGACTGGAAGGCGGTCCGCGCCCAGGTCCCCGAAGCGAAGGTCGTCGCGCCGCGCCTCCAGATGGGCGGTTTCCGCGGCGGTGCCAACGTCATCCGCGGCACCGAGACCGGTTCGTTCTCGGTCATGGGCGACATGCCCGAGATCGCCACGATCCAGTCTCTCGCCGTCGACACCGGCCGCTTCCTGAACCGGATCGACGTGGATCAGAGCCGCAAGGTTGCGATCATCGGCAAGCGCGTCCGTGAGTCACTGTTCGAAACGGACGAGGACCCGCTCGGCAAGTCGATCCGCATCAACGGTGTCGAGTTCGAGGTCGTGGGGACGTTCCGCTCGCGACAGAGCGGTGGCGACGCGGAGAGGGACGCCGACACGATCTTCGTCCCGTTCACGACGTTCCAGCAGTCGTTCAACGCCATCGGCAAGGTGAACTGGTTCGCCGTCACCTCGATCGACGGGGTCCCCGTCTCGGAAGTCGAGAAGAAGGTCCTCGAGATCCTGCGCGCCCGTCACAAGGTCGCTCCGGACGACCGCCGCGGCATCGGCAACTTCAATCTCGAGAACGAGTACAAGAAGATCCAGGGGCTCTTCGCGGGGATCACGCTGCTGATGTGGATCGTCGGCATCGGCACGCTCGCGGCGGGCGCGATCGGCGTCTCGAACATCATGCTGATCATCGTGCGCGAGCGCACCAAGGAGATCGGGATCCGGCGCGCGGTCGGGGCGACACCGTGGAAGATCCAGGGGCAGATCCTGCTCGAGGCGGTGATCCTGACGCTGGGTTCGGGACTCCTCGGACTCGCCGCCGCCGTCGGACTCCTCGAGGGAATCAACGTCCTGGTCTCCTCGGCGAGCGGTTCGGGCGAGCCGAGCATGTTCCAGAACCCCGGTGTCGATCTCGGCGCGGCGTTCCAGGCGCTCGTCGTCCTGGTCGTCTCGGGGGCGCTCGCGGGATTCGCTCCGGCGCGGCGGGCCGTGTCGGTGAATCCAGTCGTCGCCCTGCGCTCGGACTAGCAGCAGGAATTACCTGAACGAAGTGGAGAGGGAGACATGAAGAAGTTCTTCGGATGGCTCGCGGGTCTTGCCTTCGCGGTGATCGTGATCGGGACCGGCGTGTTCCTTTACAAGAAGTCGCACACGGAGCCGATCGTCTACCAGGTGGTCGCGCCGGAGCGCACCGACATCGTCCGCAAGACGGTGGCGACCGGTTCCGTGGTGCCGAGGAAGGAAGTCCTGGTCAAGCCGCTGATCTCGGGGATCATCGACCAGCTCTACGTCGAGGCAGGACAGCAGGTGAAGGAGGGCGACCTGATTGCACGTGTCCGGGTCATCCCGAACATGGTCTCCGTGTCGTCGGCCGAGTCGCGCGTCAACAAGGCGAGGATCGCCCTGGCGGACGCGGTGCGCGAGTACGAGCGCAACAAGACCCTCGCCGAGGAGGGAACGATCGCGGCTGCCGAGTTCCAGAAGGCGGAGATCGCCTGGCAGCAGGCGCAGGAGGAGCTCAAGGGGGCGCAGGACAACCTCGAGATCGTGCGCAAGGGGACCAGCCAGAGGATCGGCTCCGCCTCGACGACGATCGTCAAGTCGACGCTCTCGGGGATGGTCCTCGAAGTGCCGCTCGAGGTCGGCAACTCGGTGATCGAGTCGAACAACTTCAACGACGGAACGACGATCGCCGCGATCGCCGACATGGACGACCTGATCTTCGAGGGCAAGGTCGACGAGTCGGAGGTCGGCAAGATCCGCGTCGGCATGCCGCTCGAGCTCACCATCGGCGCGATGCCGAACACGAAGATCGACGCTACCCTCGAACACATCGCGCCCAAGGGACTGGTCGAGAATGGTGCGATCCAGTTCCAGATCCGGGCCGCGATCGTCGACACGAAGGACTCGATGATCCGCGCCAACTACAGCGCCAGTGCCGACATCGTTCTCGAGAAGCATGAGGACGTTCTGGCGATCGACGAGGCACTGCTGCAGTTCGAGGGCGACAAGCCGTACGTCGAGGTGGAGACGACGCCGCAGAAGTTCGAGCGCCGTGACGTCGAGACCGGGATCTCGAACGGCATCAAGATCGAGATCGTCTCGGGACTGACCGAAGAAGACAAAGTGAAGAACCCGAATCCGGACGCCCCGATCGCCGTCGGGGGAGCTGGTGGTCGCGCCGGCGGGCCGGGCAACCGCCCCCGGCGGACGCGCTAGTCCTCGTCCGGGCTCCCGTCGCCGAGCAGTGAGGCGACGGGCCGGGGAGCAAGCTCGACGGGAGGCGGGGAGGCCAGCCTCTCGCCGGCGGTAGCCTGCAGCTCTTCGAGCTTCCGGCCCTGCGGCAGGACCCGGGCGTCGAACGAACCGACCGCGTCGTTGTAGCGGCCGAGCGCCTGTGTCAACCCCTTGCCGACTCCGGCCAGGTGGCCGGCGAAGACCCGCAGCCGGTCGTGGAGGACCTTGGCCGCCTCGCTGATCGCCAGCGCGTTCTCGGCCAGCGTCTCCTGACGCCAGCCGTAGGAGACCGTCTTCAGCAACGCGACGAGCGTCGCCGGCGTCACGATCAGGACGCTCTGCTGGAACGAATCCTCGATCAGCTGCGGGTCCTGCTCGAGCGCGGCGCTGAAGATCGCCTCCCCCGGCAGGAAGAGCACGACGAACTCGGGCGCGTTGGGGAACTGGTCCCAGTACGCCTTGGCGGAGAGTTTGCGCATGTGGTCGCGGACCTGGCGGGCGTGACGGACGAGGGCGGCGTGGCGCGGGTCTTCGCTCGTGGCCTCGATGGCGGCGAGGTAGGCGTCGAGCGGCGCCTTGGAATCGACGACGACCTCCTTGCCACCGGGCAGCTTCACGATCAGATCGGGACGCAACTTTCCCTCGTCGGAGTCGACGGTCTCCTGGGTGCGGAAGTCGACGAAATCGACCATGCCGGCGAACTCGACGGCACGCTTCAACTGGACCTCTCCCCAGCTCCCGCGGACCTCGGGGCGACGCAGCGCCGTGACGAGCTTGCCGGTCTCGCTCTGCAGCCGCTCCTGTGCACCGATCATCGAGCGCACCTGCTCGGTGAGGGTGCCGTAGGCCTGCTCGCGTGCCGCCTCGATGCGCCGCACTTCGGCGTCGACCTTGCCGAGCGCCTCGTTCAACGGCTTGACGAGCGCCGCGATCGCCTGCTGACGCTGCTCGAGCTCGCCCTTGGCTTCGCCCTGGAGTTTTTCGAGGTTCTCCTTCGCAAGATCGAGGAACTGCTGGTTGTTGCGCGACAGCGCCTGGGACGCCAGGTTCTGGAAGGCGTCGGTGAGCTTGCGCTCGGCGTCGGCGTAGGCGAGGAGCTTCTCTTCGCCGGCGGCGACGCGCGCACCGAGCTCGGAAGCGCGCGCTTCGAGCTCGTTCTCCTTCTCGGCCGCGCGTTCGAGGCTGCGACGCGCGTCCGCCAGTGCCTCCTCCCGTCCGCGCAGCCGCTCCTCGACAGACGCCCGTTCCGACGCCGCCTGGGCTCGCGCGAGCTCCAGCGCCTGGTTGATCTTGCGCCTCACGACGGCGCGAACGAGGAAGAACATGCCGACGAGCGGCAGGACAGCGAAGAGGATCTTGAGCGGATCGGTCACGGCCACCGCATCTTGGCCCAACGGAGGCCGTGACTCAACCGCGTTCGCCGGCTCCGCGGAACTTCCTGCGGAGCCGGTGCCGGGGTCAGCGCGCGAGCCGGCTGTTCATCGCGTCGATCGCGGCGCGGGCCTGGTCCAGCACGCCCGCGACGACGCCGATCTGGGCGTTGGCTTCGTCCCAGCGCCGCAGCTCGATCGCTTCGCGGATCGCGGGCAGCGTCTTCACGCCGTAGCCGGTGTACTGGCCGGGGGCGTAGATCTGGTGGCGGTACCAGGGGCGCCCGGGAAGTCCGGCGGGGCTGGCGAGGTGACGTTCGAAGCCGCGGAGGAAGGCGTTGAGCGCGCTCCGCTCGTCGGCCGTGAGACCCCGCTCGACGGCGGTCGCGCGCGTGCGTTCGAACCGCTTCGCCGACTCTTCGAAGAGCGCGGCGGCGTTCTGGAGGGGAGCGAGCTCGAGGAACGGGACGCGATCGAGAGTCACAGGCGGGACGAAGGTCCGGGTCGGATCGGCGGCGAGCCGGTGCGTCCGGTCGTCGAGCAGGCGCCGGCGTTCGGTGGCCTCGCGCCGCATCGTCGCGGCGAGCTTCTCGATTTCCTCGACGTAGCCGACGATCGTCGACGCCGCGCGATCGATGGAGAGCGGTACGACGTCGGCCTCGGCGAGGCGCAGGGTGAGCCGGAGTCCGGTCTTCGCCGAGGTCGTGATGTACGCGAAGTCGGGATCGCCGAACCGCTCGTAGTGGGCGATCGAGTCGTAGGCCGAGTGGTACTGGCCGTACTGGCCCTCCCCTCCGTAGTCCAGATTGAGCGAGGCGATCCCGAGATGCTGCAGGAACGGAGTGAAGTCGGAGCCCGAGCCGAGCGCCCCGATCGGGAGGTCGGCGCGGTCGCGGAGGTGCGTCCGCTCGTCGTCGTCGGCGGCGCCGAGGATCCGGACGGCGCGGGAACGCTCAAGGACCGCGACTCCGGTCTCCGGGTCGGTGACGTCGCGCGCCACCTCGTTGGCGAAGCGCTCGAGCGAATGCGATCCGTCGATGGCGAGGAAGCCGCGCTGGACCGAGTCGGTGTTGAGGTAGGCGACGGCCTTCGCCTCGAGCTCCGGACCGTGCGCCTCCGCCCACTCGGTCGAGCCGATCAGTCCGGGCTCCTCGCCGTCCCAGGCCGCGTAGACCAGTGTGCGTGCCGGCCGCCAGCCGCTCTTCGCGAGCTCGCCCACGGCCTTGGCCTCGGCGAGCAGCGACGTCATTCCGGAGACCGGGTCGGTCGCGCCGTGGACCCAGGCATCGTGGTGGTTGCCGCGCACGACCCACTCGTCCGGCAGGGTGGCGCCGGCGAGGACCGCGATCACGTCGTGGACCGGCTTCAGGCTCCAGTCGAACTTCACCCGCAGCCGCACGCGCGCGGGTCCCGGTCCCATGTGGTACGTGAGGGGCAGGGTGCCACGCCAGTCTTCCGGCGCCACCGGACCGCCGAGTGCCGCGAGGAGCGGCTGGGCGTCGCCGTAGGAGATCGGCAGCACCGGGATCTTCGTCAGGACCTTCGCCTCGGCGAGCGGCAGTCGCGGCGCATCGGCGGTCGCGGCGATGCCGGGAGTCAGCGGGTCGCCGGAGTAGATCGGCATGTCGGCGACCGATCCCCGCTGCACCGAGCTGCTGCTGCGATAGCCGCCCGTGGGGTAGACGTCGCCCTGGGTGTAGCCGTCGCCGGAAGGGTCGGAGAAGATGATGCAGCCGATCGCTCCCTGCTCCGCCGCGACCTTCGGCTTGATGCCGCGCCAGGAGCCGCCGTAGCGCGCGAGGACGATCTTGCCCTTGACGTCGATGCCGCGCTCGGCGAGCGCTTCGTAGTCGCGGGGCAGGCCCTGGTTCACGTAGACCAGCTCCGCCGTGACGTCGCCGTCGACCGAATAGGCGTTGTAGGTCGGCAGGATCTCGCCCTTCTGGCTCGAGGTGGGATCGGCGGCGAGCGCCGGTTCCTCGAGCTTCGCCTTGTAGCGCTGCGGAGAGAGGAGCTCGAGGGAGCGCTCGACCGGCGTCGGGAAGAGGACCTGGAAGGTCTCGATCCGGCTCTCGAAGCCCCAGCTCGCGAACAGGTCGCGCATCCACTCCGCGTTCGACCGGCCCCAGGCCGAGCCGACGTGATGCGGGCGGGCGGCGAGACGCTCGAGCCAGCCCTTCATCTCGACCGGCGAGAGCGCGGCGTCGAGCTGCGCCTCGCGCTCGCGCTGGGCGGCGGCAGCGGCGCTGGAGAAGCCGAGCATCGGCGAGTCGGCGGGAGCGGCGGTCGCCGGAGCGGTGGAGCCAGTGAGCGCCAGCAGAAGCACGAGAGCGAGGTTCCGACGCAGCGATGCGTTCATCATGCGGTCCTCCGGGTTCGTTCCGATCCGGACGCGGGCGATTCCGGATCGCAACTCGTGAGATACGGGGGAAACGGCGACCGGGTTCGACAATACCTCGCCGCGACGGGAGGAGCTACGCCATGGCGCCGGAGGCGATCTCCGGATGGTCCTTCATGAAGCTCACCAGGTGCGGCATGTAGTCGGCGAGGCGCGGGCAGCGGATCCCCAGGGCGCCAAGGTCACGGTCGGCGTGGGCGGTGTCGTAGAAGGTCGGGTGCTGGAAATAGTCGACCGCCGAGGAGGGGATGCCGAGCAGGCGGTAGACCCCGGGCAGATGATCGATCGCCGTCTTGGCGACCGTCGCCGGCATCGGAACCCGCACGATCATCCGACCGGTGGCCTCCCCCATCAGCCGGATCGCTTCGTCGATCGTCGGCGGCTCGGGATCGGCGAGATGGTAGCAGTTGCCGAGAGCGCTCTTCGCGGTCGACAGCGCGTCGATCGCGTCGATCACGAAGTCGCGCGGCACGAGATTGATCCGGGCGCGCTCGGGATCGCCGGGCACCGGAAGGACCGCCACCGTTGGCTGTTTGAGCAGCCAGCGCAGGACGTAGTAGGGGCCGTCGTACTTCTGGGTCTCGCCGGTCACCGAGTCGCCGGTGACCACCGCCGGCCGGTAGATCGTCGCCGGCAGACCCGCGGCCATGCGGCGGCGGACGTCGACCTCGGCGAGGTACTTGGTTTCCTCGTAGAAGTTGTTGAAGCGCTGCCCTTTCTCGAGGTCGTCCTCGCGGAAGATGCCGGCCCAGCGACCCGAGACATAGCAGGTCGAGACGTACTGGAAGCGCTTCAGGGCGGTGCAGGTCGCGGCGAAATCGAGAACGTTCCGGGTCCCGTCGACGTTCACCTTGAGGCCGACCTCGCGGGGCACCGCCAGGTCGTAGACCGCCGCCAGGTGGAAGATCTCGGTGATCCCGTCGGCGACCGGCGACGGCAGGCCGAGGCCCGGTTCGGTAATGTCGCCTTCGAGGAGCTCGATGCGACCCCGGGTCTTCGCGTCGTCCGCTTCGACCTCGGCGACCCGCTCGCGCGCGAGAGGGGCGAACTTCGGCTGCACGAGGCAGAGGACACCCGGCCGACCGCGGCGGCGGAGCACCCGTCGCACCAGCTCCGAGCCGAGAAATCCGGGAAAGCCGGTGACGAAAACCCGGGCCATCAGCGGATTCCGGGCACTCGCTTGACCGCCTTGAGCGCGCCCGTGAACCAGCGGGCGAACGCCTCCGCCGGCATGCCCGCGGGAGGCGCGATCGGCGCGCCGCGTTGCACGGTCACGTTCTGCGCCTCGGTGAACTTGCGGATCCCTTCGCCGCCGTGCCTCCGTCCGAGGCCGGAGTCCTTGAAGCCGCCCATCGGCGCGCCGATCGAGGCCCAGCCGGCAACGTAGGTGTCGTTGATCGTCACCGTGCCGCACTCGAGCCGTGTTGCCGTGCGCCGGGCGAGCTCGGCGTCGCGCGACCAGATCGAGGCGTTGAGGCCGTAGCGCGAGGCGTTGCAGCGCTCGACCGCGTCGTGGTTCGACTCGAACGGATAGACCGAGACGATCGGGCCGAAGGTTTCTTCGCGGAACACCCGCATCTCGGGAGTGACGCCGGTGAGGATCGTCGGCTCGAAGACGAACGGACCGAGATCGGGGCGCGCCCGGCCACCCGCTTCGACCCGGGCGCCCTTCGCGACGGCGTCAGCGAGGTGCGCTTCGACTGCGGCGAGCTGCTTCTCCGAGGTGAGCGTGCCGACGTCGTAGCCCCAGCCGAGCCCGGTCCCGAGCCGCAGGGAGCGCGTGGCGGCAACCATCTCGCCGAGGAAGCGGTCGTGGATCGAGGTGTGGACGAAGAGCCGCTCGACGGAGACGCAGAGCTGCCCGGCCGAGGCGAAGGCGCTCCGCACAGCGCCGGGGACCGCGAGATCGAGATCGGCGTCGGCGAGAACCAGCATCGGGTTCTTGCCTCCGAGCTCGAGCGAGCAGCCGACGAGCCGCTCTCCCGCCTCGCGCGCGACGAGCCGTCCGGTCGCGGTCGAACCGGTGAACTGGAGGAAGTCGACGGCATCGAAGATCGCCGGCCCGAGCTCGGGGCCGTCTCCGACGACGACCTGCCACAGGTCCTCGGGCAGACCGCACTCGATCATCCGGTCGAGCGCCCAGAGTGTGGTGAACGGCGTCTGCGAGTCCGGCTTCTCGATCACGGCGTTGCCCGCGAGCAGCGCCGGGATCACGTCGGTGATTCCCATCGAGAGCGGGTAGTTCCAGGGGGCGATGACACCGACGAGCCCCTTCGGATGGCGATACTCGCGTGCCTCGGTGAGGCCGGGGATCGCGCCCTTGCGATTCTTCGGCTCCAGGAAGTCGGCGGCGTGGATGGCGTAGTAGCGCGCGACGATCGCCGCGTCGGCGACCTCCTCGAAGGCGTGCAGCCGCGCCTTGCCGGATTCGAGCTGGATGAGGTCGAGGGCCTCGTCCTGGAGCTCGAGCAGACGATCGTGGAAGGCGAGAAAGATCCGCGCCCGCTCGTCGAACGTCCGCTGCGCCCAGCCCTCCTGCGCCTTCCGCGCCCTCGCCGCTGCCGGTGCGACGTCCGCGGGACGAGAACGCGGCAGCTCGCCGATCGGACTGAGGTCGAACGGCGAGCGGATCGTGAGGCGCTCCTGCCCTGCGGCGGCGACCCGCGCCGCGAGTCGGGGCAGTTGTTGCAGGTGTCCCGGCTTCGCCTCCGCGGCGGCCCCTCGCGCCCTTGCCGTACTCATGGAGGAAGCCTTCCACCCCGGGGGCGCGACGTCAAGGTGCGGCAAGGAATGACGCGCCGCGGCATCCGGGTCGCGTTGCGGAGGATCCCGGGTCGACGGGACTGCGGGCTGTTCGGAACTGCCGGCGTTCCTGCGCCCGGCGGGATCCTCGTCCTGTCGTCGTCCGGCCTGTTCCGGAATTCCGGATCAGGCGGTGCCGAAGGAGGCGTTGAAGAGCGATTCGATCGCGGCGCGTCCGGCGTCGTCGAGGTTGCGCGTTCCGGTGCCGGCGAACGGACGCCCGCCGATGCGCGGCTCGTCGGGGGTCCAGTGTCCCTCGCGCCAGGCGAACCAGGCGGCCCGTTCCTGATCGAAGACCCAGACCGGGCGGTTGAACAGCTTGGCCAGCTCGACGCCCCAGCCGGTTCCGCCCTTGACCGTGTCGTCGGGCTGGATCCAGCCGATGGCGAACAGCTCGTACGACTCGTTGACCATGTGGTAGAGCGACTGGAACACGCGGCGGATCAGATCGGCCTCGTGGTAGGTCCGGCCCATGTGCTTGGAGACGATCTGCATCGAGATGTCTCCCTCGGCGAGCTCCGCGGGAGACAGAACCCGGACGTTCATCGGCCACTCCATGGCGTGACCCTCGAACGAGAGGGTCGTCTGGTCGATCCCCCAGCGCTTCGCGGCCCGGCCGAACTCCGCCTCCGCTCCCTTGTGTCCCCCGGAAACCAGCTTCGCCTTGGTCGTCGTGGCCATGCGCGGATTCTATCCGACGGTCACGCCGCGAAGCGCGACAGGACATCGAGCACGGAATCGATGTCGGCCTCGGTGTGATCGGCGGAGACCTGGAAGCGGATGGTCTCGTCCCCCTTCGGCACCACCGGATAGTTGAGACCCGTGGCGAGCACGCCGTGGTCGAGGAGGTGGCGAACGAGCTTCGTGGTGCGCGGCGTGTCGCGCACGAAGAGCGGCACGACCGGATGCGTGCCGGGGAGGGTCTCGAATCCGAGCCGGATCAGCCCGTCGCGGAACCGGGCGGTCATCGCCGCCAGGTGGGCGAGGAGTCCGGAGCCGTCCGGCCCCGTGAGCACCGCGACGGCGGCGCGCGCTGCCGCGGCCTCCGCCGGGGTGATCGGGTTGGAGTAGATGTAGGTCGGCGCCGACTCGCGCAGGAAGTCGATGAGCGTGCGCGGCCCGACGACGTAGCCGCCGTTGACACCGAGCGCCTTGCCGAGCGTTCCGATCAGGATGTCCGACGCGCCGCTGCCGCTCGCCTCCTCGGTGCCTCGGCCGGTGGCGCCGTAGGCGCCGACACCGTGCGAGTCGTCGACGATGACGACGACGTTCTCGGCGAACTCCGCGTCGGCGCCGCGGGCGATCGCCAGGAGCTCGCCGAGAGGCGCCGCGTCGCCGCGCATCGAGAAGATGCCGTCGGTGACCACCAGGACGCGCCGGCAACCGCGGACCTCGGCGAGCCTGGCGGCGAAGTCGGCCATGTCGTTGTGACGGTAGACGCGCTTCTCCTTCGGCCGCGCCAGACGGATCGCGTTGATGATGCAGTTGTGGTTGAGTTCGTCCGAGACCAGGGCCGTCTCGGAGCTCACCAGTGGCGTGAAGACGCCGAGCATCGTGGCGTAGGCGGAGGAGAAGATCATCGCCGCTTCGCGTCCGTGGAAGGCGGCGAGGGAAGCTTCGAGCTCGACGTGCGGCGCGTAGGTGCCGCTGATGAAGCGCACGGCGCCCGGCCCGGCGCCGAAGCGGCGCGACGCCTCCTCCTCGGCGGCGATCACCTCGGGCCGGAGATTCATCCCGAGGTAGTTGTTCGAGTTCATCTTGAGGAAGAGCCCGCCGTTCGCCGACTGTCCGGCGACCCGGTAGCGCGGGCCGAAGCCGCCTGTCGCGGGCACGACCTCTTCGATCACCAGCTCGTGGCGTTTCGGATTGCCACGCGCGTCGAGCGCCGCGAGCTCGCTGGTCAGCTGACTGAGAAATCGATCGTGGGGCATGAGGACCTCAGAGCCGGAGTTTGAGCCGCAACTCGCGCAGCATCTCTGCGACCATCGCGGAGAGATCGTAGCGCGGACTCCAGCCCCACTCCTGGCGTGCCGCCGAATCGTCGAGCGATTCGGGCCACGAGTCGGCGATCCTCTGTCGCACGGGGTCGACATCGTAGGCGATGCGGAAGCCGGGAAGATGCTCGCGAATCGCGCTCGCCAGCTCCGCCGGAGTGAAGTTGATCGCCGCGATGTTGAATGCGTTGCGATGGAGGAGCTTCGCGGGATCGGCCTGCATGAGCTCGATCACCGCGCGGATCGCGTCCGGCATGTACATCATGTCGAGGCGGGTGTCGGCGCGGAGGAAGCAGTCGTACTTCCCGTGCCGCAGCGCTTCGTAGAAGATCGTCACCGCGTAGTCGGTGGTGCCTCCGCCCGGAGGAGCGCTGTGCGAGATCAGTCCGGGAAAGCGCAGCCCGCGCACGTCGACGCCGAATCGTGCCGCGTAGTAGTCGGCGAGGAGCTCGCCGGCGACCTTGGTCACGCCGTACATGGTGGTCGGACGCTGGACCGTGTCCTGAGGGGTCGCGGTGCGCGGAGTCGACGGACCGAAGGCCGCGATCGAGCTCGGAAAGAAGACGGCGCAGTGCTCCTGGCGGGCGATCTCGAGCACTTTGTAGAGCCCGCCCATGTTGAGCTCCCAGGCGACGTGCGGCTTCTCTTCGGAGGTCGCCGAGAGCAGGGCCGCGAGGTGGTAGATCGTGCCGATCTCGTGACGCCGGACCAGATCGTGGGTCTGGCGGAAGTTCGTGGCGTCGAGGACCTCGAATGGGCCGTCCGCCGCCGGGTCGCCGGCGGGGAGCCGGATGTCCGATGCCACCACGGAGTCGGCACCGTGCCGGCGGCGCAGCTCGGACGTGAGCTCCGAGCCGATCTGCCCGAGGGCGCCAGTCACCAGGATGCGGGGCATGGACCGGCGGATCGTACCGGGATTCAGGTGAGGAAATCGAGCAGGAGGTGGTTGACTTCGTCCGCTGCCTCGTGCGTGACCCAGTGGCCGGCGTCCGGGATCCGGAAAACCTCGCAGCGCTCGCAGAGCGCCGCGCTCGGTTCGATCATCTCGGGCCCCAGGGCCACGTCGCCGATGCCCCAGATCAGGCGGACCGGCGGCTCGATCGGCTGTCGTCGGCGGCCATGCGGCGGGTGGCGCAGGGCGGCGCGATACCAGTGGAGCATCGCCCGCAGCGCGCCCGGCTCCGCAGCCGCGGCGGCGTAACGGTCGAGGTCGGCGGGAGA
Source organism: Thermoanaerobaculia bacterium (assembly GCA_050186295.1). GTDB lineage: Bacteria > Acidobacteriota > Thermoanaerobaculia > Multivoradales > JAGPDF01 > JAGPDF01. The sequence continues at coordinate 63,215 of JBFWYP010000007.1, forward strand.
GAACGTTCCGGTTCGGCTCGAGCGGCGGAAGATCGAGCGGAAGGCGCGGAATCCGTGGGCCGCGAGCTTGCGCTCCGGCAGGAACGGCAGCTGGAAATAGAGCATGTAGCGGCTGCGGCGGCGCTGTTCGGGACTCGTCAGGAGTGTCCTCCGCAGCACCGCCGGATGAGGGACGTTGAGGATCGCCAGGCGCTCGACCTGATCCGGGAACTCCTGCGCGACCCACCAGGCGACGGCGCCGCCCCAGTCGTGGGCGGCGATGCGGGCCCGCGCCACGCCGAGATCCTCGATCAGGTCGCGGACGTCGCGCGCGAGAAGTTCCATCCGGTAGGAGCGGACCCCGCGCGGCTTGTCGCTCCGGTGGTAGCCGCGCAGGTCGGGGACCACCACGCGCATGCCGGCGGCGGCGAAGGCGCCGATCTGGCGTCGCCAGCCCCACCAGAATTCGGGGAATCCGTGCAGCAGGAGGACCGGTGGCGCATCCACCGGTCCGGCCTCGACGACGTGGAGAGAGACCGTGGAGAGCCGCGCCCGGCGCTCCCGGAGCTCGACACCTTCGATTCCCGGTTCGACGGTCAGATGGCCTCCCGGACCGGGGTCCGTGGTGCGGCGTCCCGCCGCAACGGCCCCCGACGGGAGCCTACAGGCTGGAGGAGGGGTGGAGCGCCACCCAGCGGCGGCAGACCGACCGGAACGCCTCGGGATCCTCGAACGCCAGCGCTTCGGCGAGGAACCGCTCGATCTCGGCGCGGTCCTTGCCGGCCCGGCGCATGGCCTGGCGGATCGCCGACGCCACCGCCCAGCGGTTCTCCGTCCGCACGGTGACGTGGACTTCCGGAAAGCGCGGCCCCATTCGAATCCCCATGTCTCCTCTGGAACAAACTACTGCCTGGAAGGCGAAAAGTTACGTTCCGGGGGCGAGTCGGGCGGCCGGGGCCTGTCGGCAGGGACCGGTCAGTAGAAACCGAGCTGGAGGCGGGCGGCCTCGCTCATCATGCTCTGGTTCCAGGGCGGATCGAACACGACCTCGACCCTGGCCGTGGAGATTTCGGCCATCTTCTCGAGCTTCTTCTGGATGTCCTGGGCCAGGACGTCGCCCATGCCGCAGCCCGGGGCGGTCAGGGTCATCTGGATCGCAGCGCTCTGCCGGCCGTCGGCCTCGGGCTCCCCGAGGCGGCAGTCGTAGACCAGCCCGAGCTCGACGATGTTGACCGGAATCTCCGGGTCGAAGCAGGTGCGCAGGACATCCCAGACGCGGTCTTCGAGCGGCTGGCTGGAGTCCGCAGGGGCCGCGGCGGCGGGTGGCGGAACCTCCATGCCGAGGGCGTCGAGGTTCTCCGGATCGATCCGGTAGAGACCGCCGTACTCCGTCGTGACCGTGACACTTCCGCCGAGCTCCTGCAGGACCTTGACCCGCGTCCCCCTGGGAAGCCGGGTGGAGGTGCCGTGGGGGATGACGATCGAGTCCACCTCGCGCGCCAATGTGACCTCTTCGGTGCTCGCCATGCAGACGATTCTATCGTTCCGGCGGGAGAGGACGCTGCGGCTGCCGCTTCCGGCGCGGCAATCGGGCCTGCAGGACGGCCTTCCTCTACTGCAGGTAGCCCAGCGCCTTGAGGTGGCGCACCTGTTCGTCGGTGAGGGCCGAGCTCTCGGGAATGAAGCGCGGCTGGTGCGAGTAGCCCTGTCGCAGCCGACGGAGGAGCGCGCGCAGGCGGTCGGGATCGGCGGTCGAGCGGTCGTCGGTCGCCCGCCGGTCGGCGGTCAGCTCGTAGAGCTCGCGGCGCTCGAAGGTGGCGCCGTGGAGCTTGAAGGAGAGGCAGCGGCCGTCGTTACCGAGACCGAGGGAAAGGGGAGACTCGCACTCCGGGGTCGTCAGCCGGATGCGCTGCTTGGCCGGTTTCGGCGGCAGCTCGATGCGGAAGCTCTTCCAGTCGGTCTCGAAGCGGAGCGGTGGCCGCGGACGCCCGTCGACGGTGACCGCGATCTCGCGCGGCGTGTGGAAAGCGACGCCGCCGAACTCGAACGCCGGTGGGACGGCGTCGAAGGTCGACTGCTTGGACGCCCAGAAGCCGTCCGCCTCCGACACCGCTTCGGCGTGGATCGCCTGCCAGAGCTGCGCGTGCTCCGCCTGGATCAGCGTCCGCGCCTGGAAGTTGTGGATCTTGACCTCGGCGTACGCCTCGCCCGCCGGAGTCGCGTCGGGGTGCTCGATCGCTCCGCGGAGCGAGCTCCCGGAGATGCCCGGCGCCGCGGGCGCGCCGGCGAGATCGAGGATCGTCGGCAGGAGGTCGACGGATTCCGCCAGCGCTCCGCTGCGGCTGCCGGTCGGCTGACCGGGATGCACGACGAGCAGCGGCACGTGCAGGCACTCGGGATAGATCTGGGTGTGCACGAGGCGGCCGTGCTCGCCGAACTCCTCGCCGTGGTCGGAAGTCAGGATCACGGTCGTTTCGGCGAGCAGACCCGAGGATTCGAGCTCGCCGAAGAAGCTGCGCAGCGCGTCGTCGAGATAGCGGATCGATCCGTCGTAGAGGGCACGGTAATAGGCGATCGCCTCGGGCGAGGCCGTCGCCGCGCCGCTGTTGACCGCCGCGAAGTGCGGTCCGTCCGCGCTGCCGGCGTCCGCCGGCGGCGGTCCGCTCCAGAACATCGACCGGTACGGTTCCGGCGGCTCGTACGGATCGTGGACGGTGTAGCTGTGGAGGAAGAGGAAGAAGCGCTCACCCGCCGGCACGCCGCGGGCGAACTCGAGGCCGCGCCCGAGGGTCCTGACGATGTCGGCGTCGCCGTCGTAGGGGGTGTCGGTCCATTCGTCGAAGCCGCGCGCGAAGCCGTATCCGCCCTGGACGTAGCCGCCTTCGGTGTGTCCGCCGGTACGGAATCCGGCCTGCCGCAGGAGCTCCGGCAGTGTGTGGATCTCGGGCGAGAGCACGGCGGACGGCGGGAAGACACCGTGCTCCGCCGGGTAGAGCCCGGTGAACATCGAGATGTGGGAGGGCAGGGTCGAAGGGACCTGCGACCAGGCGTTCTCGAAGACGGTCGAGCGGGCGGCCAGCTGGTCGAGGAACGGGGAGGTCGGGAGCTCGTAGCCCCAGGCGCCGAGATGGTCGGCGCGCAGTGTGTCGATCGAGATCAGGATGTACCCCCGGGTCGGGGTGGCGGCGAACCCGCGGCCGGCGGAGGCGGATTCTTCCGGTGGCGCCTGCGCGCAGCCGAGCAGGAGGGCGGCCAGCGGCATCCACGGGGCCCGTCGCATCGCCGGCGCATCTTAGCCGGTGCCGGCACCCTTGCTCTCACGCCGGGGCGCGGATACCCTGTGGCATTCGCCGCCATGTGGGAGAACCTCAAATCGGACACCCGGCGTCTGCGGGAGATCAAACCCCGGCGCGCGCCCTGGTACGTCATCGAATCGCTGCTGTTCGAGAACGGCTATCAGGCGGTGGTACTGCACCGCATGGCGCACTGGTTCCGCTCGCGCGGCATCCCCGTGATCGGGCCGATGCTGGCGCGCTTCAATCACCACCTGACCGGCGTCGACATCGCGCCGGCGGCGCGCATCGGGCCCGGCCTGCGGATCGCCCACGGCACCGGCCTGGTGATCGGCAACGCGGTCGAGATCGGCAGGGACTGCCTGCTGATGCACGGCGTCACGCTCGGCGCACCGACGCTGCACCGGATCGGCGAGATGCCGAAGCTCGGAGATCGCGTGACCGTCGGGGCGCAGGCGAGCGTGATCGGGCCGGTCGCCGTGGGAGATGACGCCTTCATCGGCGCCCACGCTCTCGTCACGGAGGACGTTCCGCCCGGTTCGAAGGTCGTGGCCAGGATCGAGCTCGAAGTCGTCCCCGCGCGGAAAGCCGTTCCACCGACGGGCTAGGATCGTAGAGTGACCCGCGACGACGAGATGCGAGACGAGGATCGCGGAGCGATCACCGGGCTCCTCGAGGCCGCGCGCGCGGGCAGATCGGGCGCAGCCGACGCGCTCTTCGAAGCGGTCTACGCCGACCTCAAGCGGGTCGCCAGCCGTCTCCTGGCGGGGCAGCGGGAACATGCGACCCTGTCGACCACCGTTCTCGTCCACGAGGCGTACCTGCGGTTGGTGCGCCCCGGGAATCTGGCGCAGCAGGATCGTGTTCACTTCTTCGCCGTCGCGGCACGCGCCATGCGCCAGATCGTCGTCGATCACGCGCGACGGCGGAACGCGGAGAAGCGGGGCGGCGGCGAACTGGCGATCGAGCTCGACGAGGGGCGAATGGGATTCGCGATGCAGCGGCCGGAAGAGGTGCTGGCGCTCGACGCCGCGCTCGAAAAGCTCGGAGCGCTGGACGAACGCCTTTCGCGAGTGATCGAGTGGCGCTTCTTCGCCGGCATGACGTTCGAGGAGATCGCGGTGGCGATGGATCTTTCCGACCGCACCCTGAAGCGGGACTGGCGCAAGGCGAGGGCGTTTCTCTACCGTGAGCTCTACCCGGGCGCCGACCCGATGGGCGAGCATGGCGCCGGTTCGCACTGACGCCGGAGAGGTCGGCGCCCGGGTCGCGAGCGCGGTCTGCGCGCTCCTCGTGGCGATCGTCCTCTCCGCTGGCGTCCCTGCAGCCGCTCAGACGCCCGACGCTGCCGGCGTGGTGGCGGTCGACTCGGCTCCGGCGTCCTCCGAGGAGCCGTGGCAGACGCTCGGTCTGCTGCGCATCCGGGACCTGACCCTCTTCGGCATCAATCGCCTCGACATGCTTCCGGCGCACGCCGTGCCGGCGACGCCCGGAACGTTCGCGATCGAGGTCAGCCTCGGCTACCAGAACACCTGGTCGGTCTCGGGAAACGTGCGCGACTATCTCGCGGAACGAAACATTGAGCGCGGCGAGATCGGCGATGCCGAGATCGCGGAGATCTTCGCGCTGCCCGGCGAGGCCTATCTGGTGGACGGTGAAGTCGGAGTCGCCGATCTGACGCTGCACTACCGAATCGCCCGGCATCTCGGGGTCTACACGACGATCCCGTACTACCACTTCGGAACCGACTTCCTCGACTCCACCATCGAAGGGTTCCACAACGGCATCGGCATCTCGAACGCGGGACGGAACTTCGTCCCGAAGGACCGGTTCCTGGCGCTTGTCCATCTCGACGCGGGCAGCCTCGTCCTGCACGAAGCGCCCGAGGACGACTTCGGCGATCCGGTCTTCGGCGTGCGCTATTCGCTGACCGACGGGACCGGTCCGGCGAACATCATCGTGGAGGCCGCCTACAAGTTGTCCTGGTCCGACCGGTCCCGCCTCGTTTCGACCGGCAGCGACGATTTCGGCCTCGAGATCTCGTTCCAGCGCAAGTTCCGGCGCAACGCCCTCTACCTGTCGCTCGCGGGGGTCTACCTCGGCGGTCTCGAACCGCTGATCGGCAACAACCGCTGGATCCCGACCGTCGTCGCCGGCTGGGAGACCCGGCTGTCGCAGCGCTTCAACTTCATCATCCAGAGCTACTTCAGCGAGAGCGTCATTCAGGAGACGTCGCTCGACGAGCTCTCGGCCGACAAGTTCCAGGTGACCGCCGGCGTGCAGTGGGTCTATCGCGGCACGGTGCTCCGGTTCGGGGTCACTGAGAACGTCGCCAACTTCGACAACACGCCGGACATCGGCATCACGCTCTCGGCCGCCAAGGTCGTCTTCGGCCGCCGCTGACGTCCGGCGGGAGTGCGGTTCAGCTCTTCTCCGGCACCAGGCGATAGCCACGCCCGTGCACCGTCCGGAGGAAGCGCGGCTCGCGCGGATTCGGCTCGATCTTCTTGCGCAGTTTGGCGACGTGCATGTCCACGGTACGTGTCAGCGGGATCGAGCGATACCCCCAGACCGCGATGAGCAGCTGCTCGCGGCTCACGACCTCGCCGCGATGCTCCGCGAAGTAGGCGAGCAGGCGGAATTCGCGCGGCGAGAGCTCGACCCGGGGCGTGCCGTCGGAGGCGGCTGCTGCGCGTCGGGCATCCTGGCGCCGGAAGTCGACGACGAGATCGCCGAGGACGAGCGGCGCCGGAGCCTCCCAGCTCGGGCGCGCGAACGGGATGCGGAGGGCGGGGAGTCCGGAGAATGCAGGAGCGCTCTTCATCGTTCCGTGCGAGCTGGCTCGCACCCTGAATACGGAAGGACGGCCCTGCGGGTTTTGCGCGGCGAGATTCCGGTGGACGCTCGCCGTGCCCGGGGAGAACGACCGGCTCAGAACTCGGTCTGCGGCGTCACCTTCCACTTCAGGGGCTTGCCCTCGGACACGACGATCTCGAACGGACTGTTGCGGATCGTGCCGTAGACGATCCGGTCGTCGAACGTGCCTTCCACCTCTTCGCTGCCCTCGATCTCGTACTGGAAACCCTGGACGAGCCCCGCGCGACGCACCCATTCGCGGAAGCCGTCGTAGGCGTACTCGAACTCGGCCGAATCGTGGATGACGATCTTGTCCTTCGCCCAGCGGCAGACGGCGGTCTGGAACTCCATCGTCTCCTGGGCTCCGGTGGCGCTCACCGTGTGCAGGACGAACTCGACCCGTTCCTCCGCCTTCTTTCCCGGGCTGCCGCTCAACAGCTCGTCGATCTTGCCGCAGCCGGTGAACGCCAGGGCGACCAGGGCGGTTAGCCCGAGCAGCATCTTCATGGTGCGCATCTTCCCTCCTCCTCCGGATTCCATCGATTGCGTGCAAACGGACGGCAGCACCCTGCGCTCCCTCCACTCAGCCCGACGGGCGAATGAGCTCCGCCTCGACGAGCCGTGTCGTCGCGGCACGGATCCTCTCCATCGCCATGCCGGAGCGCTCGGCGATCTCCGCCAGCGAATGGTCGCCGTCCGAGAGATTCAGCACCCAGAGCAGGGCGAGCTCGCTCTCGCGGCCCGCGTCGTCTCCTCCCGTGGTCCGGTAGAGACCGCGGCTGCCCAGCTGTGGCTCGCCGTACGGCTGCCGGTTGACGTACGTCTCCCGCGCCTCGAGACGCTCGACGATTGCCGTGAGCGCGCCGAGCGAACCCGCCAGCGCTTCGGGGCGCACGAAGTCGAGGTCGTCGCCGCTCGTGTGGTACTCGGGATAGCGGCCGTGAGGGATGCGCGTGAACGAACCGAACGGCAGCGCCAGTCCCGGAGAGTTGTACTGTCTTTCGTCGTACCCGAACGGGACGAAATCCTCGACGACGAGATCGATACCGGAGTCCGCGAGCGCTTTCGGCACCTCCCGGTCGATGGCGGCGTCACCCGAGCGCGACCGCTTGTAGTGGAACGTTCCGGGCGCGCCGAGTCCGGCGAGGACGAGTCCGTGCCGGATCCGCGGCAGGACTTCGCCCCGAGTCGCGAGCCAGGTGATCGCGCCGATCGTCCCGGGAAGGAAGAGAAAGCGGTAGGAGAGACGCCTTTCAACGGTGCGGAGGCGTGCGGCGAGCGCGGTCTGCACGACCAGTCCCGAGAGGTTGTCGTTGGCGAGTGAAGGGTGGCAGCAGTGAGTGGAGAAGACGACCTCGTCGCTGGAGCGGCCCGGCAGCAGGAGCTCGCCGTAGGTCAGCGATCCGTCGACGATCTCGGTGTCGATCAGGACGGAGTAGTTCCCCTCGGGGAGCGATTCGAGTATCTGGTGCGGCAGGCAGAAACCCCAGCGCTCGCGGTAGTAGCTCGTGCGGTAGGGGACGAGATCCGGCTGCTCCGGGAGCGAGTAGAGGTGCGGCCGCAACTCGTTGAGGGGGATCTCGCCGCGGAAAGGGGCGCTGAAGTTCAGCAGCTCGAGCGTGTGCCGCGAGACGTCCGCGATCCGGCGACCGTCCGGCGCCGTGAGGTGCGCCTCCCGGACGACCCACTCCTTCGGGACGTGCCAGTCGAAGACCGCAGTGCCCGAAGGAACTTCCCGGATCTCGAGTGGAATCCGCTCGGCGAGGATTCCGAGACTCTCACGCACGCCGGCGCCGGTGATCGAACGCGGAATCGGGTAGAGGCGCGCCGCCAGGGCGTGGAGGTCGGCACCGACCGCTTCCGGGAGGTGATCGGAGCCCTTCGTCACGCGTTCACCCGGCGAGCGGACCCAGGTGGTCGGGATAGCCCGCGTCGCGTTCCGAGATCCGCCGCACGGGCTCGGGGAGGACGATGCCGAAAGCGGGATCGTCCCACCGCACGCCGCGGGAGGCGGCCGGTTCGTACGCGGTCGACATCGCGTAGTGGACCTCGCAATCGTCGGTGAGGGTGAGGAATCCGTGGGCGACGCCCGGGGGGACGTAGACGGCGTTCCGCTCGTCCGCCGACAGCTCGAAGGCGAGATGCTGGCGATAGATGTGGGAGTCCTCGCGCAGGTCGAGGATCAGATCGTAGATCCGGCCGCGGACGCAGCGCACCAGCTTGGCTTCGGCGTGCGGCTCCGCTTGATAATGCATGCCACGGAACGTTCCGCGGAGCGGATTCCAGGAGAGGCTGGTCTGCACCAGCGTCCCGTCGAGTCCGCGCTCCGCGAAGGTCGTCGCGCAGAACGTGCGCGCGAAGAATCCGCGTTCGTCGGCGAGCGGCTCGATTTCGACGAGGAAGGCGCCGGGGATCCCGAGCTCGACGAACTTCACAGCTCGGTCACCTCGGGGATCGCCACCAGGAAGCGGCCGCCCCAATCGCGGATTCCCGACATCTGGGCGGAGATCTCGCTGCGCAGATTCCACGGCAGGATGAGGACGTAGTCGGGACGTGACTCGAAGATCGCCTCCGGCGCGCGGATCGGAATCCTGGTCCCCGGCAGATAGCGGCCTTGCTTGTGCGGGCTCCGGTCGACGGTGTAGTCGAGGAAGTCGCCGCGGATGCCGCAGTAGTTGAGAAGTGTATTCCCCTTGGCCGGGGCGCCGTAGCCGACGATCGACTTGCCGGCGCGCTTGGCGGCGATGAGGAATTCCAGGAGCTTGCGCTTGGTCTCGCGGACCTTCTCCGCGAATCCGCGGTAGTAGGCGAGGGATTCGACGCCCAGTTCCGACTCGCGCCGGGCGAGCTCCTCGACCGCGGCGGAGCGCGTCCGGCCCCCGCCGGCGACGTGCTGGGCGAAGATCCGCAGGCTGCCGCCGTGCGTCGCGAGCTCCTCGACGTCGAAGATCGCGAGGCCGTGACGCGCGAAGACCCGTTCGACGGCGAGCAGTGAGAAGTAGGAGAAGTGCTCGTGGTAGATCGTGTCGAACTGGTTCTCCTCGACCAGGCGCACGAGGTGGGGAAACTCCATCGTCAGGACGCCGTCGGGTCGCAGCAGCAGCGCGAGGCCGGCGACGAAGTCGTTGAGATCCGGGACGTGCGCGAGGACGTTGTTCCCGAGGAGCAGGTCGGCGGAGACGCCGCGCGCCACGAGCTCGCGAGCGGCGGTCGTGCCGAAGAAGCGGACCTCCGTCGGGATCCCGAGCTCGATCGCCGCGGCGGCGACGTTCGCCGCCGGCTCGATGCCGAGCACCGGGATGCCCCGCTCCAGGAAGTGGCGCAGGAGATATCCGTCGTTGGACGCGATCTCCACGACCTGATTCGCCGGCGCGAGCTCGAAACGGCCGATCATGGACTCGGCGTAGACCCGGGCGTGCTCGACCCAACTCGTCGAGTACGAGGAGAAATAGGCGTAGTCGCTGAAGATCTCCTCCGGAGTCGCGCTCTCGGGGAGCTGACAGAGCCAGCAGCTCTCGCAGACGAACACGCAGAGGGGATGGAACGCCTCGGCGCGTCCGAGCGCCGCCTCGTCGAGGTAGGAGTTGGCCAGCGGCGAGCTCCCGAGATCGACGAAGATGCGCGAAAGTGGTGCGTCGCAGGAGCGGCACCGGAGCGCCTCGGAGATCGGGTTCGTCATGGATCGCTATGCTATCTTCTCCGCGGGCGGAAGCCCCCTCCCCCATGAGCGTCGACCCCGAGCTTCTCGAGATTCTCGTCTGTCCGAAGTGCCGCGGAACGCTCGACCTGGTCGAGCTGCCCGAAGCGCTCCGCGCCCGGCTCGTCGAGCGCTATCGCGAGCACTTCCGCGACGAAGTCCCGGTCGTCGAGCAAGGCCTCCGCTGCCGTGAATCGGCGCTCGTCTATCCGATCGTTTCGGACATTCCCCTGATGCTCGTCGAGGAGGCGTTGCCCGCGTCGGTCCTCGACTCCTGACAGGGAGTCGCCACTTGGTCGAATCGAAGAGCCCCGAGGACCGTCAGCCACCGATCCGACCGGCGGCCCCGATCGTGATGGTGGATACGCCTTCGTCGCGCGAGCGGTGGCGCTTCGGCCTCTACGCCAGCCATCTGCTGACCCTGTTCGGCATCGCCCTCTCCAATATCCTCCTCGGCGTGGCGATCCTGGCCTCGCCGTGGCTCGCGGAAAGGCCGGTCCGGGCTCTGCGCCGCGGACGGACGATGCTCGTGCTGCTCGCCATCTACGTCGCGCTGCTGGCGCTCTCGATCTTCACCTCGCAGGACCCGCGCGAGAGCTATCGCAGTCTCTCGGAGGTCGTCACACTGGCGGCGTTGCCCGTGGCGCTCCTCTCGGTCTCGGGCGAACGACGGCTGCGGTGGATCTTCGACGCCTCGATGGTGGTGGCGGCGCTCCTCGCGCTGGCCGGGCTCGCCCAGTTCCTCGCCGGGTACGGTTCGATCGACCGTCGGATCCGCGGCCCCTTCTCGCACGTGATGACCTTCTCCGGCGTCCTTTTGCTGATCGACCTCCTCCTGATCGCCCGGATCGTCGCTCCGCCGCCGCGGGATGCGACGCGGCGCTGGCTCGATCGTCCGTGGGTGGCCTGGGGTTGTCTGATCGTCATCAACGCCGCGCTCGTGAGCACCCTCACCCGCAACGCCTGGCTGGGACTGGCCGTCGGAGTCGGTTGGCTGTTGTGGACGCGACGGCGGAGTTGGCTGCTGCTGGCGCCGGCGGCGCTCTTCGTCGTGGTGCTGCTCGCGCCCGTTCCTGTGGTCGCGCGCGCCATCTCGGTGACGAACCTCTCGGACGAGTCGACCTACGACCGGCTCTGCATGCTGCAGGCCGGAGTGCGCATGGTCGCCGAACACCCGCTCGTCGGCCTCGGTCCCAACATGCCGGAGCGGCGCTATCCGATCTATCGCCATCCCACGGCGTCGCGGCTCAACGTGCCGCATCTGCACGATTCCTATCTGCAGCTGGCCGCCGAGCGCGGGCTGCCGTCCCTGGTCGTCTTCCTCCTCCTCTTCGCCGTCGCGCTGCGCGCCGCCTGGAGAGACGAGCGCGCGGATCCGGGAGGGTCGGCTTCCGACCTCCGGCTCGGAACCATCGCCGCTCTCCTCGCCTTTCTCGCGGCGGCGATCTTCGAGCACAACTGGGGCGACACGGAGGTGCAGCGCATGGCGCTCCTGCTGCTCGCGGCGCCGTTCTGTCTGCGTCCTCTCGATCCGGCGCGCAAGGCGGTCGCGGCTTCGTGAGCGCCTTCGCGGGCTACCTCGAGACGTCGCGCCGGGAGGTCGAACAGACCCTCGATCGGCTGCTCCCCGCCGCCGGGTCTCCGCCGGAGAAACTGCACGAGGCGATGCGTTACAGCGTGCTCGGCGCGGGCAAGCGCCTGCGACCGACCCTCGTCCGGCTCGCCGGCGACACCTGGGGCGCGCCGTTGGACGCCCTGCTTGCCGGCGGCGCCGCGGTCGAGATGATCCACGGCTACAGCCTGATCCACGACGACCTTCCGGCGCTCGACGACGACGACCTGCGGCGCGGCCGCGCGACGCTGCACCGCGAGTACGACGAGGCGACGGCGATCCTGGCGGGAGACGCGCTCCTCACGCTCGGCCTGACTGTCCTGGCGCGCGAACCTTCCGGGCTGGCGCCGGAAGTACGAGCCCGCGCTGTCTCACGGGTCGGCGAGGCGATCGGCACCACGGGGATGATCGGTGGCCAGGTGGAGGACCTCGAAGTCGAGGCGCACTGGCCCGGAGAACCGGCGGCGGCACTCGACCGGATCCATCGCCGGAAGACCGGCGCGCTGATCGGCGCCTGCCTCGAACTCGGGGGTCTCTACGCGCGCGTCGATTCGCCGCAAGAGTTGATTCTCAAGGAGTTAGGGGAACGGATCGGCCTGATCTTCCAGATCCGCGATGATATACTCGACGTCGAAGGGACCGCCGGAAGTCTGGGGAAAACCCCCGGAAAAGATGCGGTCGCGAGGAAGCTGACCTTTCCCGGTCTGCACGGACTGGAAGCCAGCCGGGCGCGGATCATGCAGCTCTCGGCCGAAGCGATGGATCTCGTAGCCGAGTTCCCCTCCGAGCGCGAGCTCTGGGCCTCGCTGGTCGACTACGTGGGTCAGCGCGCTCATTGATACGGCCTCGGCCTCCCGAGGTCAGAGAACGGAGCGAGGCAGGATGAGCGAAGGAAGGCGGCTTCTGGACCGGGTGCACCATCCCCAGGACCTGCGGAAGCTCGAGCGCGACGATCTGCCGGCGCTGGCGGACGAGCTGCGCGACGAGATCGTCCGCACGGTCTCCGAGACCGGTGGGCACTTCTCCTCGAACCTCGGTTCGGTCGAGCTCACGATCGCGCTCCACTACCTGTTCGACACCCCCTCCGACCTCCTGGTCTGGGACGTCGGTCACCAGACCTATCCGCACAAGATCCTCACCGGACGGCGCGAGCGCATGAAGACGCTGCGCCAGTTCGGAGGTCTCTCGGGTTTCTGCCTGCGCAGCGAGTCCGAGTTCGACGTCGTCGCCGCGGGGCATGCGTCGACGTCGATCTCCGCCGCGCTCGGGCTGGCGATCGCGCGCGACCTGCGGCAGGAGAAGCACCACGTGGTGGCGATCATCGGCGACGGCTCGATGACCGCCGGCATGGCGTTCGAGGCGATGAACCAGGCCGGTCACCTCGGTACCCGGATGATCGTCGTCCTCAACGACAACTCGATGTCGATCTCGCCTTCGGTCGGCGCGCTGACCAAGTATCTCGAGGCGCTCATGGCCGGCCGCCACTACGCCAAGCTCAAGGACGACATCAAGGCGGTGCTGCACCGGATCCCCGGCATCGGCGACCCGATGCTCGGTGTGGCCAAGGGGCTCGAGGAGGGCGTGCGGCAGATGTTCACGCCGGGTACGCTCTTCGAGGAGCTCGGCTTCCGCTACGTCGGGCCGGTGAACGGGCACTCGGTCCCGGCGCTGCTCGATGCGCTCGAAACCGCGAAGGGGATCGACGGTCCGGTGCTCCTGCACACGGTCACGCAGAAGGGCAAGGGCTACAAGTACGCGGAGGACGAACCGGTCGAGTATCACGGACCGTCGCCCTTCGACCCGGTCGCCGGGATCCAGAAGGGGAAATCGGCCTCGGCGCCGACCTACACGTCGGTCTTCGGCAGGACGATCGTGCGCCTCGCGGAGCGCGATCCACGCGTGGTCGCGATCACCGCCTCGATGCCGGACGGCACCGGGCTCAATGCCTTCTCGGAGCGCTTCCCCGACCGGTTCCTCAACACCGGGATCGCCGAACAGCACTCGGTCACCCTCGCGGCCGGCCTCGCTCTCGGCGGTTCGAAACCGGTCGTCGCCATCTACTCGACCTTCCTGCAGCGCGGCTTCGACCAGATCTTCCACGACGTCTGCCTGATGGACGTGCCGGTCGTCTTCGCGATGGATCGCGGCGGCATCGCCGGAAACGACGGCTGGACGCATCACGGACTCTTCGACTTCGCCTACTTCCGGATCTTCCCCAACACGATCATCATGGCGCCGAAGGACGAGAACGAGATGCAGCACATGCTGGCGACGGCGCTCGAGCAGCCGCATCCGACGGCGCTGCGCTATCCACGCGGCAGCGGCGTCGGCGTGACGATGGATGCCGAGCTCCGGCAGCTGCCCGTCGGCAAGGCAGAGGTCCTCCGCCGTGGCCGCCACGGTTCGGTCTGGGCGATCGGCTCGACCGTCTATCCGACGCTCGAGGCGGCCGAGCGCCTGTCGCGCGACGGCATCGATCTGACGGTGATCAACGCACGCTTCGTCAAACCGCTCGACACGGAGCTCCTGCGCCTGGAGGTGGAGCGCATGGGGGATGGCGCACGGGTCGCCACCGTCGAAGAGCACGTCATCGCCGGCGGCTTCGGCTCGGCGCTGATGGAGGCGCTCGCCGAGATGGATCTCTCCGGAGTGCAGGTGATGCCGATCGGGGTTCCGGACAAGTTCGTACCGCACGGTTCGCAGGACGTGCTGCGAAAAACCCTGGGGCTCGACGCCGACAGCCTGTCCTTCCGGCTGCGTCGATTCTTCGCGCCGGCTCGCGAGGCGCCGGCTTCCCCCGCGACGCCGGTCTCCCGGGCCACCGGTGCGCCTCGATCAACTGCTGGTTGACCGCGGGCTCTTCGAGTCGCGCGAGAAGGCGCGCCGTGCCGTAATGGCCGGTCTGGTCGGGGTGAACGGCCAACGTGTCGACAAGCCGGGATCGGCGGTGAAGGACGATGTCCGGCTCGAGGTCTCCGGCCCGGCCGAGCCCTTCGCCTCGCGCGCCGGACGCAAACTGGCCGCGGCCCTCGACGAGTTCGCGCTCGATCCCGCCGGGCTCACCTGCCTCGATGTCGGTGCGTCGACCGGCGGCTTCACCGACTGTCTGCTGCAGCGTGGTGCGGCATCGGTGACCGCGCTCGACGTCGGCTACGGACTCCTCGATGCGCGTCTCCGCGCCGACCCGAGGGTGCGGGTGGTCGAACGGGTCAACGCCCGGTATCTCGCCGCGGACGCGTTTCCTGCTCCGTTCGACTTCGTCGTGGTCGACGTCTCGTTCATCTCCCTGCTCAAGGTCGTGCCGGCGCTGCTGCCGCACCTCGCGACCGACGGACGACTCCTGACGCTGATCAAGCCGCAGTTCGAGATCGGACGTCAGGGGCTGGGCAAGGGCGGCATCGTGCGCGACGAGTCGGCACGCCGCGCGATCGTCGAGCAGCGGGTGAGGGAGATCGCGGCCCTTGGCCTCGTCGCCTCGCGTTGCTTCGACTCGCCGGTAGCGGGAGCGGAAGGGAACCGCGAGGCCCTCGCCCTGTTCCACGCCCCGGCCGGGCGGAGAGAATCATGACCGAACCGTACGTCTCGATTCCTTCGCGGGGGATGCGGCGCATCGGCGTCGTCGCCAAGCGGGGAAGCCGGCAGGCGGCGGAGCTCGCGGCGGAGCTCGTCGAGTGGCTCAGCCGCAGGGAGCTCGAACCGCTGGTCGATCCCGCAACCGCCGAAGAGCTGAAGTCGATTCCCGGCGGCCTCTCCGGGCCGGGGCTGCTCAGCTCGGCCGCACGAGCCGACCTCGTCGTCGTGCTCGGTGGCGACGGCACGCTCCTCGCCGTGGCGCGGAAAGCGGCGGGCGGTCCGCCGATCCTGGGCGTGAACCTCGGGCGTCTCGGCTTCCTCACCGAAGTCCAGCGCAACTCCCTCTATCCGGCCCTGGTCGAAGTCCTCGCGGGACGATATGCCCTCGAGCCGCGCTCGCTCTTCGAGGTCGAACAGATCGCGGCCGGCGAGTCCGAACCCCGGGCCGGCTTCCGGGCGCTCAACGACGTCGTGATCGCCAAGAGCGCGCTGTCGCGCGTCATCGAGCTGTCGCTCTCGGTCGATGGTCACCACGTTGCGCGCTACCGCGCCGACGGCATCGTGGTTTCGACACCCACCGGCTCGACTGCGTACAACCTGTCCGCCGGCGGACCGATCCTCCACCCGCTGCTCCCGGTCGCCGTGATCACGCCGATCTGCCCGCACACGCTCACTCTCCGGCCGCTCGTCGTGCCCGATTCGAGCGCCGTCGAGATCGTCATCGAGTCGCGCAACGACGAGGGAGACGACCGCGTCGATCGGGTCTATCTCACGGTCGACGGGCAGGAGGGCGGCGACGTCGCGGTCGGTGACCGAGTGCGGGTCAAGCGTTCGCCGCGTCCGGCGTATCTCGTCCGTACCGGGAAGCGCGGCTCGATCTTCGACGGGCTGCGAACGAAGCTGCACTGGGGAGAGTAGGCCGCCGTGGTCTGGCTCCGGATTCGCCGGTGGGTCGTGCGTCCGATCTTCTGGTTCCTGGTGCTGGCGGCGCTGCTGGCGCTCGGCCTGCGCTCCTTCCTTGCCTCCGACTTCGTCGCCGAGCGTGTGGCGCGGATCGCCGAGCGGGAGCTCTCACGCGTCCTCGGGCGGCCGGTCCAGATCGGCAGGCTCTCGTTCGAGCTCCTCCCGGCGTCGGTCGAGGTCCACGATCTCCTGGTGCCGAGCGACTCCCGCGCCGACCCGCCTCTGCTCACCGTGCGCACGCTCCGGGTGGAGATCGACACCGACGCGATTCGCAACGACCTCGTCGACCTGCAGACGGTTCGTGCCTCGGGCGTGAAGATGAACCTCGTCCTGCGCGAAGACGGCAGCGACAACCTGCCGCGCTTTCCGGCGAGCGACGGGAAGAAGGGGCGGTTCGCGGTTCGGATCGGCGGCCTCTTCGTCGAGGACGGCGAGCTCGATCTCGGGGATCGTCGCGTGCCGCTCGATCTGCGAGCGCGCGCCGTGTTCGCACGCCTGGTCGGGCTCGGTGGTACCGACCTTCAGGGCAGCGTGACCGCCCAGGAGGTGGAAACGACGCTCCCGGGGGCGATTCCCTGGCCGGCCACGGTGTCGGGCAAGATTCGCGTCGAACACGATCGCATCGAAATCCTCCAGGCGCGGGTGGCGAGCGCCGCTCTCGATGCCCGCGTCTCCGGGACGATCGGCTGGGTCGGTGGAACCCATGGAGATCTCCGGTGCCTCGTCCGGACCAGCGCCGGCTGGCTCGACGAGCGCGGCTATCTCGACGGGGAGATCCGCGGAGATCTGCGGTTCGACGGCGGAGTGCGGTTCGCGCGCCGGGAGATGCGGGTCGAAGGCGAGCTCTCCTCTCCTGCGTTGACTCTCTTCGGCGTGACCCTCGACGAGCTCTCGGGACGGGTCTCGGGCGATCTCGACCGCTTCGAGCTCGCCGTCGAGCGCGGCAACTATCGCGGCGGAATCCTCGGCGGCGGCTTCGCCGTCGAGCTGGACGGCGCCGACCCGGAAGGGCAGCTCGATCTCCAGGTGGAAGGAGCGCCTCTGCGGCCACTGCTCGACGACCTCGGCCTGCCTGATTTCCGGGTCGCTGCCAACGCGCACGGCGACCTCAACTACCGATTTCCGTTCCGCCGTGCGAGCCGGGGAGTGGGCAGTGCGTCGCTCGAGCTGGTCGCGGATTCCGACGCATCCTCCGGGCGCGCCGCCGATGGGATCGCCGCCGACGGAGTCCTCGGCCTGGAGATCCGCGACGAACAGTTCCGGATCGTCGAGCTGGCGCTGCATGCGGGAGAGCAGACGATCGACGGCAGCGGCGAATTCGCGCTGGCGGGCGGCGGCGGCAGGTTCGATGCCGTTGTCCACAGCGGGGCGCTCGGGGAGCTGGCGGCGCTGCAGCCTTTCGTCGCCGTGGAGCCCGCGCCGCTCTGGCTGCCCACCGACGGGATCGGTGAGCTCGAGCTCCACGTGCAGCTCGGCGAGCGCGACACGGCCGTCGCGATGGGCCTCGATCTCACGCAGGTGACGGCGCCGGGACTCCGCGCCGACAGGGTCCGCGGCCGGCTCGTGGTCGACGGGAGCTCGGTCCACGAGCTCGATCTGGTCGCGGAG
The DNA here is from genome assembly GCA_050186295.1 of Thermoanaerobaculia bacterium. GTDB lineage: Bacteria > Acidobacteriota > Thermoanaerobaculia > Multivoradales > JAGPDF01 > JAGPDF01. Next base: position 80,796 of record JBFWYP010000007.1, read on the forward strand.
AAGGGTCGGGCGCGGGCGCGGGTGGCGGGCGCGCTCTCGCTCGCCGAAGGGCTCGCGACCACGGAGGGTCTCGACGTGACGCTCGAGCGGTGGCCGGTCGAGGAGACGCTTCCCTGGTCGCCCCTGGCGCTGCCGCTCGCCGGTCCGGTCGACGCCCGGGTCGTCCTGCGCGGCCCCTTCGACGCCCTCTCCGGAGAGATCTCGGGCACGGTCTCTCCGGTGACGGTAGCTTCGGTGGCCGCCGAGCGGCTCGAGGTCGCCTTGCAATGGGACGACGAACGTCTGCTGGTCGAGCGCGCCGATCTGGTTGCCCCGGCGGGAAGGCTGGCGGCCGCCGGGCGGATGCTGTTCGCCGATCAGGCGCTCGACTTCCACGTCAGCACCGACGGCCTCGATCTCGGTCTGCCGCCGTTCTCCGACCTGCTCGGCCAGCGAGCCGGAGGCGACCTGCAGTTCGAGGCGGTGGTCTCCGGGACACCGGGTACGCCGCAGGCGACGCTCCGCGGCGGAATCGACGAGCTCGCCCTGCTCGGCAGGCCGCTCGCCGGAGAGGAACGCACGGAGATCTCCGCCGACCTCACTTCCGAGGGGCTCGCTCTCTCGCTCGCGATTCCAGAGCTGGTGACGTTGCAGGGCGGCGGCCCGTGGCGTCCGGGAGAATCGGCGGACCTCCGGTTCGACATCGCGAGCGACCGTCTCGACCACTGGTTCGAGCTCGCGCTGGGGACCCGGATCGACTCCCTCGGCGGCGTGATCGCGGCGACCCTGTCGCTTGCCCGTCAGCCGGAGTCGCCCTGGATGGCGGAGATGCGGGCGAGTCGGCTCGATCTCGCGCACGGTGAGCGCCGGGCGTCGCTCGTCGAGCCGTCGGTGCTCCGTCTCGAAGGGGCGAGGCTCACGATCCCCAGCCTCTATCTCGCGAGCCCCGGAGACGGCGACGAGCTCTTCGTGGGCGGCTCGATCGACTTCGCGACGCAGCCTGCCGCCCTCGACCTCAAGGTCCAGGCGACGACCTCGGTGGCCTGGCTCGAACAGCTCGCCGGCTTCGACTTCGACGGCCGCATCGAGCTCCTGTCGGTCGTCGGGGGAACGCTCGACGAGCCGGCGCTGAACGGGCAGGCGGCGCTGCGCGATGGGCGTTTCATCCCGCCGGGCTTTCCGCATTCGATCGACCGCCTGACGATGCTCGCGCTGCTCTATCCCGACGCGATCGTGCTCGATTCGGCGACCGGCGATTTCGCCGGCGGGCGGATCGCGGCCTTCGGGCGCGTCGAGCTCCCGGGCGAGGGGGTGGTGCCGAGCTACAGGATCCAGGCGGCGCTCACCGATGCTGCGATCCGCTATCCGGAAGGGTTCCTGCTGCGCGGCCAGGCCGACCTGACGATGCAGTCGAGCGAAGAGGGGAGGCAGATCCGCGGCTCGGTCGACCTCGATCGTGCGAGCTACGTGCAGGACATCAACCTGTCGCTCCCGCAGCTGGTGCAGCGGTTCCTGACGCGGACACGGCTCCAGGTCGAGGAGACCGACGACCTCCTCTCGACGACGTACCTCAACGTGGCGATCGAGGCGCGCAACGCCGTGCGGGTGCGCAACAACCTCGCCCGGCTGAACGGCGGCGGCGAGCTGTCGCTGCGCGGGACACTCGCCAACCCGGTCCTGTTCGGCGAGCTGACCTTCGATCCCGGCGGGCTGATCGAGTACGGTGGCAACGACTACCAGCTCGAGCGTGGCGTGCTGACGTTCGCCGATCCTTCGCGCGTCGTGCCCGTGATCGACGTCGTCACGACGACCCGGATCGACGAGTACGAGGTGCGGATCAACCTCTCCGGGGCGCTCGACCGGCTCGCGACCGGCCTGAGCTCGAATCCGCCGCTGCCGGACTACGATGTGCTCGCGCTGCTCGCGACCGGTTCCACGTCCGGGGAAGACCTCTTCGCCGGATCCGGCGGAAGTCCCGGGTCTTCGGCGGTCGCGGCCGAGTCGCTGCTCTACGGGCAGGCCGCCAACCTGATCGGATCGCGCGTCGGAACTCTCTTCGGCGTCGACCGGCTCAAGATCGATCCCCTGACGACCGGGGAGAACGTCTCGTCGGCCCGCGTGTCGGTGGGGAAGCGCCTCACCAGGACGGTCTACGTCACCTACTCGGTCGACCCCTCGTCGACCGCGCAGCAGGTCCTCGAAGTCGACTGGAAGCTCACCGACGACCTCACCCTGGTGCTGACGCAGAACGGGGACGGCTCGTACGCGCTCGACGCACGCTGGGGGAGGCGATTCTGAGGCGCGTCGTCTGCTCCGCGATCGGACTCGTCCTCTTCTCCGGTGCGACCGGGCTCCGGGCCCAGGACGCCGCGCCGCTCGTGCGCGCGGTGGAGATCCACAGCGACGCGCCGATCGACCGCCGGGAGCTCGAGCAGGCGATCGCGATCGAGGTCGGCGAACCGCTCGATGAGGCGCGGGTGCGGCGGACCCTGCGCGGCCTCCGCTTCTCCGGACTGGCGTCGGAGACCGCGGTCTACACGCGACCACAGGAGGAGGGTGTGGTGGCGGTGGTGGCGATCTGGGCGGCGACGCAGGTCGAGAGTGTCGACGTCTCCGGCGAGCTCGGACTGAAGGCCGAACGACTGCGCGCGGCGATTCCGTTCGGTGCCGGTCAGCCGCTCCTCGAGGACCGGGTGCTGCGCGGTCTCTATGCGCTCAAGGACCTCTACCGTGACGAGGGTTACCTTTCCGCCAGCGTGAGACTCGACGTGGAGAACGACGAGGCGGCGCGCACGGCCCGCATCCGCTACCTGGTCGACTCCGGTCCGCGCTCGCGGATCGGCGCCGTGACCTTCGAGGGCGTCGAAGGCCGGTTCACGGACGCCGAGCTCCTCGGAGAGCTGCGCGCCGGGCCGGGGAATCCGTATCGCAGCCGCGCGATCGAGGCCAACGTCGACCGGATCGCGGACTATCTGATCGCGAAGGGGTACCGGACCGCGCGCGTCGAGCGACTGCCGGCCGGCGACGCGACCGGCGAGACCGTCGCGATCGGCTACCGGATCGAGCTCGGACCACGGCTCGAGCTCGCGATCGTCGGCGCCGAGCAGAAAGAGCTCGAGAAGAAGGGGCTCCTCCCGTTCCTCGGGGAGGGCGGGTACGACGACGCGCTCGTGCTGCAGTCGGCCGAGAAGATCCGGCGCCATTTCCAGGAGAGGGGTCACTATCGCGTCGAAGTCGAGCGCCAGGAGGAACGGACTCCCGACCTGCTGCGCCTCACCATCACGGTCCGCCCCGGAGAACGCTTCGTGCTCGAGGAGGTCTCCTTCGAGGGGAACGACTCGTTTCCTCCCGAACGTCTCGCGAAGCTGATGAGCACCTCCCCCCGGCGCCTCCTGTTGCCCCGGAGCGGCCGACTCGTCGACGCCGAGCTCGGCGCCGATCTCTCCAATCTGCGCTCGTTCTACGCCCTCGAGGGGTTCGACCACGCACACGTCGGCCCGGCGGAGGTCCGCGAGAACGGCGCTGCGCTGGCGGTGATCGTGCCGATCGTCGAGGGCCGGCGGCGGCTGGTGGAGGATCTGGTGCTCGAGGGGCTGGCGCCGCTGGACGAGCGCGAGTTGCGCAAGGAGCTGCCGATCGAGCCGGGCGGGCCGTTCCATCGCCTGCGGGTCGAACAGTGCGTCGATCTGATCCGGGCACGCCTCGAGCGGGTCGGCTTCGGCTCGGCGATCGTCGCCTCGAACGTCTCGTGGGACGCCGCCGAGACCGGAGCGACGGTGACGCTCAGCGCGATCCCGGGCCCGAGAGAGCTCGTCTCGAGCGTGTTGCTGCGCGGGCTCGACCGGACGCGCCCCGAGGTCCTGCGGCGGTTTCTGCCGCTCCATGCGGACGATCCTCTGAGCCGTGCGGCGCTCCTCGGAGTGCAGCAGAGGCTCTATTCCCTCGGTGTCTTCTCGCGGGTCGACGTCCGCGCGCCGACCGCGAGCGAGATCGGAGACGGGCGCGAAGTTCTCGTCGAGGTCACGGAAGGGAAGGCGCGTGCCGTCTCCTTCGGACTCGGCTACGATTCCGAGAACGGCCCGCGCGGCCTCCTCCGCCTCTCGCACGGCAACCTGTTCGGACGAATCTCGTCGCTCACCCTCGACCTGCTGCTGTCGGAGCGCGAGCGTCACTCCCGCCTGATATTCCGGCAGCCCTATTTCTTCCGCTGGAACTCCGAGTTCCAGGGGACGGTCTACGACGAGCACGAAGAGCGGCCGAGCTTCGTCGTCGACCGGCGCGGCATGCAGGTGGCGCTCCATCGGACGATCCAGCCCTGGACGGCGAGCCTCTTCGCCAGCTACCGGATCGTCGAGCTCGACGCCGGTGAATTCAACGCCGACATTCCGCTCGACAGCCGCAACGCCCGGGTCGCCAGTGTCACTCCCGGGCTGGGGATCGACTACCGCGATGATCCGATCGATCCGAAGCGCGGCTGGAACGCTCTCGCCCAGCTCGAATACGCGTTTCCGTTCGCCGACGCGGACGCCAGGTTCCTGAAGCTCTTCGGTCAGGCGAGCGTCTTCGTGCCGCTCGGGCGGGGGACGGTCTTCGCCGCCAGCATTCGCGGCGGCGCGATCGAGCCACTGGCGACGGCGCCGCCGGGGATGGACGAGCTCGCTCTCTCGGCCCCCGCCGCCGAGCTCTTCTACGCCGGTGGCCGCACGAGCCACCGCGCGTACGAACGGGACGCGCTAGGCATCGTGGGGGAGACGCTCTTCATCGACGATCCGGGAACCCCTTCCCATCCATTTCCGGCCGGCGGCGGTGGGCTGCTCCTGACCAACCTCGAGCTTCGCTTCCCGATTGCCGGTCCGGTCGGCGGCACCGTCTTCGTGGACGGCGGAAACGTCTGGCACGACTACCACGACGTGAACCCCGGGGAGGTCAAGTGGGGCGCCGGGGCCGGCATCCGCTACCTCTCGCCGATCGGTCCTCTGCGCCTCGAGATCGGCTGGAAGCTCGATCGGGAGCCTTTCGAGGACCCCTACGTATGGTTCTTCAGTCTCGGGAACTCCTTCTGAGGTCCGCGGCCTCCCGCAAGGCCCGCCGATCCCTTCGGCGCGAACGTCACGACTGCGCTACCATTCGACTGTCATGAGTCAGGATTTCTCCACGGCCGAATCGCCGTTCGCCACCGTCGAACAGGCGGTCGAGGAGTTCCGTCGCGGCCGCATGGTCATCCTGGTCGACGACGAGGACCGCGAGAACGAGGGCGACCTCGCCATCGCCGCCGAGAAGGTGACTCCGGACTCGATCAACTTCATGGCGCGGCACGGGCGCGGGCTCGTCTGTCTGGCGCTCACCGAGGAACGCTGTGACGCCCTCGATCTGCCCCCGATGGTGCGCGAGAACAGCTCGCCGTTCGGGACGGCGTTCACCGTCTCGATCGAGGCCCGCGGCAAGGTGACCACGGGGATCTCGGCCGCCGACCGGGCGGCGACGATCCGGACGGCGGTCGACCCGGCGACGCGGCCGATCGACCTGCTGCGCCCGGGGCACGTCTTCCCGCTCCGCGCGCGCCGGGGAGGCGTGCTGAAGCGGGCCGGCCAGACCGAGGCGTCGGTCGATCTCGCGGGCCTCGCGGGTCTCGAACCGGCCGCGGTGATCTGCGAGATCATGAACGAGGACGGCACCATGGCGCGGGTTCCGGACCTGACGATCTTCGCCCGCCAGCACGGTCTGCCGATCCTGACGGTCGCCGAGCTCATCCGGTATCGCCTGTCGCACGAGACCATCGTCCGCAAGGTCGCGGCGCCTCGTCTCCCTTCGCGCTGGGGCGAGCTGGTGATCCACGCCTACCGTTCGGACGCTACCGGCGAAGAGCACCTCGCGCTCACTCTCGGCGACGTCGCCGGTGGCGAACCGGTCCTGGTGCGCGTCCACAGCCAGTGTCTGACCGGCGACATCTTCGGCTCGACGCGCTGCGACTGCGGTCCGCAGCTCGAGCTCGCGCTCGAAAGGATCCAGGAGGCCGGGCGCGGCGTCCTCCTCTACCTCCTGCAGGAGGGACGGGGCATCGGCCTGCTCAACAAGCTCCTCGCCTACGAGCTGCAGGATGCGGGTCATGACACCGTCGAGGCGAACGAACGGCTCGGATTCCAGCCCGACCAGCGGAGCTACGGTGTCGGCGCTCAGATCCTCCGCGATCTGGGGATCCAGCGCATGCGCCTGATGACCAACAACCCCTCGAAGTACATCGCGCTGTCGGGCTATGGACTGGAGATCGTCGAGCGTGTGCCGCTCGAGATCCCGCCGAACGACGCCTCGCGCGACTATCTGCGCACCAAGCGCGACAAGCTCGGGCACCTCCTGCACCTGGTCTGATCCCGGAGCCGTCCAGCTTGCGGCTCCTCTGGATCGCCACGAAATCGCCCTGGCCGCCGGTCGACGGCGGCCGCGTGCTGCTGCTCGAGTCGATCCGCGCCCTGAACGAGGCAGGAGCGGAGGTGACGCTCGTCGCGCCGGCGGTCGCTCGGTCCGGGGATCCGGCAGCCGGAGCGCCCGCGGTCTGCGACTTCCGGCCGGTTCCGGTCCGGCCTCGCTCCACGGCGCGGGTGCTCGCCCGCACGCTGCAGCGAGGTGGCTCCTGGAGCGTCAGCCGTCATCGGCAGCCCGCGGTGTCGCGTGCGGTCGACGACCTCCTCGCGGAGCGCGACTTCGATGTCGTCGTCGCCGAGCAGCTCCAGGCGGTCGCGCAGACCGCTCCGGCCGCCCGGCGGCGCCTTCCGATCCTGCTCCGTGCGCAGAACGTGGAGAGCGATCTCTGGCGTCAGGCCGCTGCCCGAAGTAGCGGTCCCCGCCGGCGGCTGCTCCTCTGGCAGGCGAAGCAGCTGGCCCGCGACGAGGCGCGTGCGCTCGCGGCCGTCACACGGACGGTTGCGCTCTCCGCGGAGGATGCGGAGAAGCTGCGGATCCTCGCGCCGGCGGCGCGGATCGAGCCGATTCCGCCACCCTTCCCGGGAGAGCTCGAAGCCGGCTCGGGGACCCTTGCCGGAGATCCAGCGGTCGTGCTCTTCGGCAGTGCGGGATGGGAGCCCAACCGAGAGGCCGAGACGAGATTCGTCGCCGCGACCTGGCCGGAGGTCCGGCGGCGTCTGCCGCGGGCGCTCCTGCACCGTTTCGGAGGGGGTTCCGGTTCCGTTGCGGGAGTGGTGACCCACCCCGCTCCGGACGAGAGCCGCGACGCCTTCGCCGCGGAGGCGATCCTCGTGCTCCCGCTCGCGATCGCGTCGGGAGTGCGCATGCGCCTCCTTGAGGCGTGGTCGCGCGGCATCCCGGTGGTGGCGACTCCCGCCGCCGCCTCCGGACTCGAGGGGCGCGACGGAGAAGAGCTCCTCCTCGCACGCGACGCCGAGGAGATGGCGGACGCCGTCGCCCGACTCGCGGCGGATCGTGAGCTCCGCGAGCGGATCGTGGCCCGCGGTCGCCTCCTGCTCGCCCGGAGTCACGCGCCGCGGACCTTCGCTGCCCGCTGGCTCGACCTCTGTACCCGGGTTGCCGGCGGCGAGGTGGGCCCGCGATGAGGATCCTGATCGTGGCGCCGCGCTGGCCGTGGCCGGTTCGCAAGGGAGACCAGGCGCGATCGACCCAGCTCGCGGAGCTGCTCGCGGAGGGGCACGCGGTCCGCCTCCTGGCACCGGAGGGAACGGGCGTCCCGCCCGCCGATCCGGATTACGAGATCCGCTCGGTCTCCTCGACGCCCTGGTCTCGCGTGGGAGCCGCCGGAAGGATGCTGTTCGGCGGAGGCCCGCTGCAACACGGGCTGTTCGACAATGCGGCGCTCCGGCGCGAGTTCGCCGCGAGCGTGCGCGGCTTCGATCGGGTGATCTTGGTCACGTCGCGACTGGCCGGTCTCGCGGGCGGCGTCCCGGAGGAGACACTCGTGGTCGACCTCATCGACAGTCTGGCGCTCAACATCACGCGCCGCGCTGCCGTCGATCGGCCCTGGCTCCGCCCGTTCTGGCAGTTCGAGGCGCGGAGGCTGCGCAACGCGGAGCGGGACCTCGTGCTGCGCGGACGCTCGGCCCTGCTGGTGGCGGAGCGGGACCGGGACTACGTCGCTCGCGACCTCGCGGCCGACGCAGCGCAGCGACTCCGCCTGGTGCCCCTGCTGCTGCGGGAACCGGAGGTCGCGAGGCCCGACGACCTGGGGACCGGGAACGAGGTCCTCCTGACCGGGAACCTCGGCTACTTTCCGACGGCCCAGGGCGCAGACTGGTTCCTGCGCCGGGTCTGGCCCGATGTGCGCGGGCGCAGGCCCGAAGCGCGCCTCGTCTTCGCCGGTTCGCGGGCGCCGGCGGCACTGGCGCGGCGGCTGCGCGAGGCGGGAGGGGAGCTGCGCGAGCAACCGCCGTCGCTCGCCCGGGAGATCGCCGGCGCGGCGCTCGCGGTCGTTCCGCTCTTCGCCGGCTCGGGTACGCCGATGAAACTCCTCGAGGCGGTCGCCCTGGGCACGCCCGTCCTGGCGACGCCCGGCGCGGCCGACGGAGTGGCGCCGGAGATCCGGCGCCTCCTTCCGGTGGCCGAAGAGCCGGCGGACTGGAGCGCAAGGATTGCCGGAACCCTGGAGGATCCGCAGTCCGCGAAGCGACGCGCCATTCCCGCCCGCGACGCGGCGCTCGCCCTCCACTCGCGCGCACGGGTGCGGGCGGCGCTCGAACGAGCCCTCGACTGAAATCGGAGCGGAGTCTACGGAAGGAAGACGGGATCGATCTGGTGCTCGGTGCGACCCGAGGTTCGCGCCCAATGCAGGAAGTTCTCGCGCTGTGCTCCCGCGGGTTCCGGAAAGGCGATCTGCAGATCGCGCCGCCGATTCCAGATCTCGATCCAGAGCCGCGACGGGAACCGTTCGGTACCATCGGCGGTGGCGGGAGCCCGAAGCCAGTCGAAGTAGGAACTTTCGCCGTCGGTCCGGAACGGATCGCCGAACACGGAAGCTCCGTCGCCCAGCCGGTGGAAGATCTCCCGGGCGACGGCGGGAATCGGCACGCCGTTCGTGAAGCGCTCGAACTCGTACTCGGCGGCTGGGCCCAGGCTCTCCTTCTCCTGCTGCAGCCAGTTCGCGTACTCCCGGAACAGGCGCGGATCCACGCCGAGGTTGTCGACGGTGATCGTCGGGTCGTGCCGGGTGACGACGTCCGGCCGGTTGGCGTCGAATCCGCTGAAATGCGCGAGCTTCGCGACACCGCCGTCGCCGGTCCGCCAGCCGTCTCCTGCGAGGACGAGTCCGCGTTCGCGCAGATTCCAGTAGGCCATGTTGACGCCCGGATCCCGGCAGATGCCGACCCCTTCGAACGCGCCCGGAACGAGGTCGAGCCAGCGCTGGTCGTCGTGCAGCCCCTCGGCCGGGGCGAGTCGGCAGTCCCCCTCGAGATGGTCTCGCCACCATTCGAGAAAGCGGACCGCCGCGGGACGGGCCGTGACTCCGATCACCCCGCCGTTGAAGACCCCGGAGCGCAGCAGCCCGAGCTCCCGCCGGTTGTCGGAGTCGGGCTGCGGCGAGAGGGAGTGGGGCGTCAGGGTCACGGCGTGGCGATCGACGAAGGCGAAGAGCTCGTCGAGTGGCGCGAGCGCGAGCATGTCGGCGTCGAGGTGGATCGCCGCGGAGCAGCCGGTTTCGAGCACCTGCAGCAGGAGCTGCGGCTTCAACGCGATCGCCAGGGCGCGCTCCCCGTAGCGGAACCCGAGACCGGAGCGCGACTGCGCGATCGGCTCGAGGTCGATCCTGCGAACGGTGTCCTCGATGGAGCGCTCGAGCTCGACCCGCCTGGACGCCAGAACGACGATCGCGACCTCCGGATGATGGCGACGGAGCGACCGGATCAGCAGCGATGCGGCGGCACGGAACTGGCGACCCACGGTCAGGCAGATCGCCCGCTCGGTCATGCGGGAACTCCGGATCTCCGCGCCACACTTTCGGCGAGCCCGCCGGTGAGCCCGTACTCGCTCCGACCCGACGAGAAGGTCCAGCGGACGAACGGAATGCGGTTCGCCGACAACGGGCTCGGAAAGGCGCCGCGGAGGTCGGCACGCAGCTTCCAGATCTCGAGCCACAGATTCGTGACCACCGGGTGTTCGTCGGGGTGGTTCTTCGCCGCGCTTCGCAGCCAGGAGTAGAAGCTCGCATCGTCGCAGGAGAACGGGTCGCCGAACTGCGCCGCCGCCGGGCCCAGCTCGAGATGGATCCGGCGCGCGATCGGCGGGACGGGCTCGCCGTTCGCGAACCGGTCGGAAGGAGCTGCCGCTTTGGCCGGGCCGGCGGCCGCGACCGCGCGGCGGTAGCGCTCGAAGAGTTGCGCGGCCTCTCCGATCTCTCCGGTCGTCAGCCGGCTGGAGTGGCGGGTCACCCGCTCCGGAACGGCGGGATCGTAGCCGCTGAAGCGGAAGACGGCGGCCTCGCGGCCGTCGACGAGCACCCGGTCGCCGACGATGCCGACGCGGCGCTCGGGAAGGCTCCAGTGTCCGACGTTCACTTCCGGGTCGCGGACGATCTCCACGCCTTCGAAATAAGCGGGGACGAGATCGAGCCAGCGCTGCTCGAAGTGCATGCCCCGCGCCACGTCGTGGAGGCATCCGTGTTCGACGCGCAGGCACCACCAGTCGAGGAACCGCATCGCCTCCGCCGACGCGGAGACCCCCACGACTCCGGCGTTGTAGGTCCCGGCGAGGAGCACCTCGCGCTCTCTCTCGGGCGCTCCGGGACCGGAGAGGGGCTCGACCAGGTGCGGGGTGAGGAGGATCGTCGCCTGCCGCAGGCGCGAGAGGAGCGGAGCCAGGTCGCCCACGACGAGACTCTCCAACTTGAGAAAAAGCACCGAACGGGCGCCCTGCCGGAGCAGATGACGGAGGAGGAATGGCGTCGACGCGTAGCAGGCGACCGGTGGCGGGTAGCGGAAGCGGAAGGCCGGAAGATCGGGGATGCCGAGGTCGGCGAGGGCGAGCGCGGAGTCGTCCCGGCCGGGCCCGGCTGGCAGAGCGCCGTCGACCTCGAGGGTGACGAGGCGGGTGCGGGCGCTCTTCCGCCGGATCGAGTCGGCGAGCGCTCCGGCGACGGCGGCCGTGGCGACCGAACTGCTGGTCGCCGCGATCTCTGCGCCGTTCACGTCCATCGCTTGCCGGGTCGGGGCCATGCGGTGATTCTACGAGTCGCGGGGCGGGCGATCGCCGCTGCGGGCGTCCCCATTCTCAGCCTCGACGGACCGGAGCTTCTTCGTCGCAGGAGGTCAGTCGTCCAGGCCGATGCGCGCGGCGTTGTACGGCAGGAGCGGAGCGGGAACGCTGCCGAAATCGGCGTCGTCTGCGGGCAGCGCGACGGCCGGAAGCGGAGAGGTCTCCGGCGCGATCCGCAGGAGCCACTGGAAACCGCGGACTCCGGGGCGCTCGGCCGCGACCACCTTGAGACCGTGGGCGCGGAACCGGGACAGCAGCCATTCGCGGTCGAAGATCACCGCGTTGGTGGGATCCTCCGGGTTGATGAACAGGGCGTTCTGGAACGACTGCATCATCGGAAAGTCGCGCTTCTCGAAGAGGAAGAAGGTGAGGACGGCGATGCCGTCCGGACGGAGAGTCCGCGCCACTTCGCCGAGGTAGAACTCCGCCTGCGGTTGGAGGAGGTGGGTGAAGACCGACCAGGCGAGGAGCAGGGAGGCGGAGCCGTCCGCGACCGGGAACCGCTCCTGTTCGAGCGTTCCTCCCGGATTCAACCCGATGTTGCGGACGTCCTGGTGCACGAACTCGAAGCCCGGAGCCAGGCTCTGCAGGTGACTCCGGCACCAGCGGATCATCCCGGGGTGGAGGTCGAGGCCGAGATAGCGGCGCGGTCGCGGAATCTGCTGGATCAGCTTGCGGGCGATCCGTCCGCAGCCGCAGCCGAAGTCGACGACGTGGTCCCAGGCCTCCGGGGGGAGATCCCGGAGGATCGGTTCGCCGCCGGGATTGTCGTATTCGGACTCGGCGACCGGACCGACGAGCCGGCGCATCTCTTCTGGGGGAAACGGAATGTTCATCGGCCGCAGCGGGGTCCGGACGTCAGCCGGCCACGAAGCGATGATTTCACAACCGGCTCGCTCCCCGGGGCGGGACCGCAAGGCCGTAGAATCTGTTTCGGAGGGCTCCATGCAACTGCATCGACGAAGGAAATGTCTGGGCGCCGGGATCGCGCTGTTCCTTGCGGGCGCAGGGTACGCCGCGGCGATCGATTCCCCGTTCGACCTGTCGCGCTACGGACTGGTCTGGCGCGAGCCCGGCGCCGACCGGGTCCAGGTGCGGAAAGGGATCGCTTTCGCGGGCCCCGGCGGGCGCGATCTGTCGTTCGATCTCGCGCTGCCCGCGGACCGGAACGGTCGCGGCGGACTCCCGGCGGTGGTGATCGCATCCCGAGCGGATCGCGCTTCCGGCTCCCCGGTCAAGGACTGGGCTTCGCGCCAGGACTGGATGCGGACGTTCGCCGCCCGCGGCCTGGCGGGGATCTCGCTCGAATGCGATCCGCGCGACGTGGCGGGGAGCCTTGTCCGGTTCGTGGAGTTCCTCGCTTCGAAGTCGACCGAGCTCGGTGTCGATTCGTCGAACCTGGCCTTCCTCGCGACCTCCGACGAGGTCGCCGGGCTGCTGCAGTTCGCGGCAGCGGGGGACGAAGCCGGCGGGCCCCGGGCGCTGGCGCTGCTCTACGGTGCGGCGGACGAAGCCGCGTTGCGGGACGATCTGCCGACCCTGCTCGTCGTGGCGGGCAAGGACGCGGAGGCGGCGGTCGCCGCGGAATCGCGCCTCGCGGACCGTGCGGCGGCCGCCCGCGGGCCCTGGACGGTGGTCCGGGCTCCGGGCCTCGCTCCCGGATTCGACGCCCTCGATACGGGCATGGAGAGCCGTGCGGTCGTCGGGCAGGTGATCCGCTTCCTGGAGTCGCGGCTGGGACTCCTCCCCGCCGGACCCGACGAGAGCGCGGAGCAGAAGCAGATCCGGGAGGCGCTGCTCGACCTGCAGGCGCGCCGGTTCGAGGCGGCGCACGAGATCCTGAACGAGATCGCGGAGCAGCATCAGGGCGACGTCCATCTCTGGCTCGCGATCGCGGAGGCGCGGCGCGGGATGCGCAGCCCCTTCGGAGAGTTCGTCGCGCTCGAGCAGGCGATTCTCGCCGATCCGGCAGATCTGCGGATCCGTCGGCGCTACGGTCGCCTCGCGGCCTCGTTGAACGTGTGGGAGGAGCTCGCGAACGTACTGCAGCCGGTCGTGGAGGCGGGGGAGGCCGACGCGGTCGACTTCGGGCTCATCGGACTCTCCTATCTCCAGCTCGACAGGCCGCAGGACGCGATCGCGCCGCTGGAGCGCGCGGTCGCCCTCGGAGCGGAGCCGGCCACGCGCTACAACCTCGCCTGTGCGCTCGCGAAATCGGGAGATCCGGAGCGGGCGATCTCGGTCCTCGTCGACTCCGTCGATGCCGGGTTCGCGGACGTGAAGTTGCTGCGCGAGGATCACGACCTCGACGGGCTGCGATCCGACGACCGGTTCCGGGCGCTCCTCGGGCGATTCGAGGAGCCGGCCGCCGTTCCCTGAAGGCTCGGTCGCGAGCGCCTTCAGGAGCAGCTGATTCCGGAGGCATGCCCCCGGACCGTCGCGGCTCGCTCAGGATCCGCCCGTCAGCAGGTCGCGGATCCGGTCGAGCTCGGCGAACCAGGTTCTCGCCGCGCTCGCCGGGGCATGGAGCTGGAGGGCCCGGGCGCGACCGGAAGCCGCGAGCGCTCGGCGCTCGGCGGGTTCCCGGAGCGCCCGGATCAGGACGGCGGCGAGCGCGCCAGCGTCGTTGACGGCCGTCTCTCCGGAACCGGCGACCGGCCCGAGGCTCGCCCCGTGCGCCCGCAGGCGATAGGGAACGACGTAACCGGTCGACGCGTCGAGGAGATCGGCGCGGGCGCCGTAGTCGGTGCCGACCAGGCAGCGGCCCTCGAAGAGCGCGGCGACGAGCTCCGGACGAAACTCGCCGGTCCGGTGGAGGGCGATCCGGATTCCGGCGCGCGATGCGGAGAGGGTCTCGTACCCCTCGAACTGCAGATCGACCGGCAGCCCCGAGCACTCCTCCCGCAGGGCGGCGAGGAGCTCGAACGACGGCGACGCGGCATTGCACGCCGGATCGAGGCCGGAGATCCGCAGCTCGAGGCGCCACGACAGCGAAGGCTCGCGGCGCGCGAGCTCCCGCAGCGCCGCGAAGAGCGTCCACGGATCGTCGAGCTGGTGCGGATCGTCGGCGCGGAACCGGGCCTCGAGGAGCGCCGGGTCGAGGTCCGTGAGCTCGGCGCGCGCAGCGATCGGGGGTGGAACCCACCGCACGGGCAGCCGGGTCCGCGCGGCGATCGACTCGCGCGCGAAGCGGCTCGGGGTCCAGACTTCGTCCCAGTGCGCGAGGCGCTCGCCGTAGATGGTCGGATAGGTCGCGAACGCCGCGTCGAGGTAGCCGACGCGACGGCCGCCCTGTGTGGAAGCCGCCGGCAGCCATCCCAGGCGCCAGGGTGCGAGACGAGGCTGGACGAAGGCGAGAACGACGGGCCAGGGCGCACCGGTCGGAGGTGCGAACAGTCCATCGACGGTGTTGCCGAGGAGATCGGTGTCGAGATCGAGCACGTCCGAGGGCAGGGCCATCTCGCCGAGGAGCGCCGCCGCTTCCTTCGCCAGCAGGGCCTCCCGGTTCTCCGAGCGCATCGGTCCGACGACCAGAACACCGAACTTCCCGATCCGCGGCTGCGGTGCCTCGCGGACGACGGCCTCCGTCGCGCCCGCGTACTCCGGGTCCGTCGCGGCGCCGCGATCGAGCTCCGGCTCGGGAACGACGAGCTCCAGGAGCTCGACCGGCAGCAGACGTCGCAGTTCCGCGACCATCGATGCGTCGAGACCGAGAAGGTCGGCGCCGCGGCCGGCGAGCCAGCTGGCGAGGCCGTCGGCGTCCTCGTCGAGCGGACGGGGGAAGGCGCGCTGCAGGCCCCGTTCCCGCTGCCAGACGAAGATCGCGAGATGCGTGAGCCACGGTTTCGACGGTCCGGCGCCGGGAAACGGATCGAGGAGCCAGCGAGACGCTCCCAGCGGTTCGCCGAGCACGACGTCGGTGAGCCGTCCCGGCGCTTCCGGTGAGGTCAGACGGAGGAAGACGCGGAGCGGCTCCTGCTGATAGGGCGGCTCGGCAGCCGGCTCGGCGTCGGGTTCGGCGAGCGCCACGCCTTCGAGCAGCTCGCCGGGCACGCCCGCCGATCTGCGCCCGGCCGGGGAACGGATCCAGTCGACGAAGTCGACGAGGTCGTGGTGGCCCACGCTCGGAAAGCGCCGGACGAGCTCCGGATCGCTCTCCCAGGCCGCCAGTGCGGCGCGGGTCAGCGTGCCGCGAGCGAAACGGATCGGCTGCCGGAGCCAGGCGAAGAAACTGTCGTCCCCGGCGGTGTCGAAGGGGTCCGTGAATCGACGGGCGAACGGATCGAGGCGGAGCAGGTTCCGCCGCAGGCTCTTCGTGACCCGCGGACCGTCCGGGAGGAATCGCTCGTAGCCGTAGGGAACTCCGCGCACCCCTTCGTACCCCTCGGCGAGGACCCGGTCCCGGTAGTCGCGGAGCAGCCGGCCCGCGGGCGAACCGGGCTCGAGGGTGACGCGGTCCTGGTGGCGCGAGAGCGTCGAGAGCTCTCCCAGGTCGACGCCGCTGAAGTGGAAGAAGCCGAGCGGCTCCCCGTCGACGAGGTACCGTGCGCCGTCGTGCTCGAAGCGCCGCTGCGCGAGGTTCCAGTAGGCGACGTTGCAGCGCGGCGAACGATGGATGGTCACGCGATCGAGCAGCGCCGGAGCGAAGTCCATCCAGCTCTGATCGACGAACAGCCCATGGTGCGGATCGATGAGGCAGAAGCGCTTCAGGCGGTCCTGCCACCAGCCGAGGAACGGCGCCGTCGAGTCGTCGAGGCGCAGTCCGACGAACCCGAGGTTGTAGACGCCGGCCATACGGATCATCCGGTCGGACGGGCGGTAGATGTCGTCCAGCGGATGCGTGACATGGGGCGTCAGCACCGCCTGCGCGCCGTCGACGCGGAGGAATCTCTCCAGCTCGTCGAGGCGGTCGGTGACCAGGATGTCGGGGTCGAAGTAGACCGCCTCCGTGGCTCCGAGCCGGTCTCTCAGCCAGGCGAAGAGCCACGGCTTGATCGCGGTGCTGAGCTCGATGATGTCGTAGCGGAAGGCGACGCTGGCGAAGTCGGGAATCCCCAGGTCGTGCGCGAACACGACCTGGAAAGGGAACCGGTCGTAGTCGATCGCCGGGTGCGGCCGGTCGGCGACGGCGACGACCACCCGGGCGCCGGGATGATGCTCGACGTACGAGCGCGCGAAGACCGCCGCGTGCGCCAGGTAGTTGTTGGCGACGATCGAGCAGGCGACGATCGGAGTGGGAACGGGTTCCGTCAAGGCTCCGTCTCGTGCTCGTCGTCGACCGCGACGGCGCCCTTCTCGAGCTGCGCCAGCTTCTGTTCGATCCGCTCGATGCGCCGCGACAGTCCGGCCAGCTCGTCGAGAGCGGCCTCCACGACCTTGCCCTGCCGGTCGAAGGCCGACGCCACGAACCAGTAGACGATCCGCTTGAGCCCGACCAGCCGGCCTCCCACGGGTTCGCTGCGGAACCTCCGCTGGAGCTCGGCGGCGTGGCCCGCGAGAGCGGAAGGCGCACGCTGCTCGGCGCCGCCACCCTCTCCGAGCCGCTCCCGGATCGCGGCGACGACCTGCGGTACGGAGAGATTGCCGGGTTCAGTCACGGTGCCGCTCCTCGTTCCCGGGGCTCGAGTCGATGATCTTGCGGTACAGATCCTCGAAGCCACGCGCCATGCTGCGATGGGTGAATCGCTCGAGGAGTCGCAGACGACCCGCCCTCCCCATGGACTGCTGCAGCGACGGATCGCCGGCGATCTCGACGATGGCGTCGGCGAGCGCGGCCGGATCCTGTGGCGGCACCAGCCGGCCGGTCTCTCCGTCGACGACGATGTCGAGCATGCCGCCCGCCGCGCACCCGACGACGGGCCGAGCCGCGTCCATCGCCTCGAGGAAGATCAGGCCGAACGATTCGTAGCGCGACGGAGCGACGAAGAGCGTGCAGTCGTCGTAGAGACTCCGCAACTCCTCGTCGCTCACGTGTCCGCGGAACTCGACGCGCGACGACGCTTCGGGGTACCGGCGGCGGAACCAGGTCGGATAGTCGAGCCCTTCGCGATCGAAGAAGCCGTCGTGGCGGCTGTTGTCGGAACCGGCCAGGACGAAGCGCAGCCCGGGCAGGGAGCGCAGCGCGAGCGGGATCGCGTCGAAGAGCTCGGTGATCCCCTTCCTCCCCTCCAGCCGCCCGACGAACAGCACGGTCGGCTGGCTGGAGCCGGAGGCCGGCTTCACGTCGGCCTCGTCCCGCGGGATGTGGCCGTACGAGACCAGGCCGTGCCGGCGTTCGTCGACATCGATTCCGTAGATCCGGCGCAGGGTTTCCTCGGTGGCGCCGGAGTTCGAGACGAGGAGCGAGGCGCGCTTCAGGAAGTCCTCCTCGAGGTCGCCGAGCAGCATGTTCTCGCGCTGCATCTCGCCGTGGACCGAGGCGATCTGCCGCATCGCGGTCACCACCCGGACGGCGACGGGGATCTCGTCGGCGATCGCGGCCACGTAGCCGTCGAGGTTCCAGAGCGGCGAATCGACGAGCTGGATGCCGTGGTTGGCGACCAGCCCGCGTGTCGTCGCCCACGCCTCGTGGCTGTGCTCGAGCCAGGCGGCGAGATTCGGATAGCCCTTGGCCGCCATCTCCGCGTAACGATCCACCGGCCGCACGCCGACGTCGTGGATCCAGACGCCGTGGCGGCTGTGGGTCCGGTGCGATTCCCCCCGCGTCACGACGTGGACCTCGTGGCCGAGCTCCGCCAGGCCGCGCGCGAGGGTCTCGGTCGAACGCGCGACGCCGTGCGTCGACGCCGGAGGGTAGTCGATGGAAAGCAGCGCGAGTCGCAGGGGCGGGCTGGGCAGCGGTCGGATCCTCGTGGTTGCGGGCGGGTTGCCGGGCGAGATCGCCGGAGCGGATCGCCAGACCTCCCGCTGGAACGGGCGGAAAGCGCCGCTCCGGTCCGGGATTCTCCCCGGAATCCTACGCTCGGCGAATAGACCTTCGCAGAGCCCGTCGCGGAGCGCCCGCCGGAGCATCTTCACCGCCTTGCGGTAGAGGTCGGGGGGGAGCTCTCCGGAGGCACGGAGCTCGCGCACCATGGATTTCAGGTGCGCGGCGTTGCGGAGCGCGGCCACCAGGCTCCGGCGGAGCCCCACCGCCGGGCGGCCGTTCTGGAGCGCGAAGTAGATCTGCGAGCGCGACCACGAATACCAGTTGAGGTCGTACGGGTGGCGGCCGCGGTTTCCGGTGGAGGAGCCGAGGTGGTAGACGACGCCGTCGTCGAGCTGCCGCAGGCGGAAGCCCGCCAGGCCCAGGCGGACGCCGAGGTCGCCGTCGTCGTAGAGGTACTCGAAACGCTCGTCGAACCCGCCGATCGCCTGCAGCGCCGATCGCCGGTAGCTCATGTTCGTGCCGTGAAAGCGCGGGAACCAGAACCGCGCCGGCGTCGGCGACGGCGGCAGACTCTCGCCCGGCCAGAGGACGTCCTTCTGTTCCGCCACGACCGAGAACTGGCCGCGGAAGAACTGCAGCCGGTTCTCGTCGTCGCGCACGAGGTAGGTCCGGCCGCCGGCGCCCGCGACCCGTTCGTCTTCGTAGGCCGCGAGCAGCTGTTCCAGCCAGCGGGTCGACGGCAGGGCGTCGTCGTCGATGAACGCCACGATCTCGCCGGCGGCGCGTTCGAGGCCGAGGTTGCGCGACACCGAGAGATTGAAGACCGGGCACCGTTCGACCTTGACGCGGCCCCAGAACTCCTCCTCGAGCATCTCCGCGGTTCCGTCCTCCGCCGGACCGACGACGACGACGACCTCGAACTCGTCGAGCGACTGCCGGCAGAGGCTGTAGAGGAGCGCGCGCAACTCGACCTTGCGGTCGTTGGTGTTGACGATCACCGAGATGCGCGGACTCTTCATCGCGGCACCGTGGCGAGCGCCGCCTCGTTGCCCGAGTCCCGGCGCCAGGCGGCGGCGAGCAGGGCGACGTCGACGAGCCGGAACGGCGCCGCGTCGTAGAGGATTGCCGATCGCGGCGGCTCGGCGAGCACGAGCTCTTCGCGACGCACCTCGCGGAGCCGTGCCGCGAGCTCGCTGTCGAACGGCTCGAAGAGACGGGCACGCTCGCGGAATCGCGGCCCGTAACGTCCGATCCGCAACAGCAGGTGGGTGATTCCGTTCCTGCGGGTGTAGTCGAGGAGCGACGCCCGGTCGGTGGCGTAGAGAGCCTGCATCGTCTCTTCGGTTCTCGCCTTCTGCACTCGCCAGAGATCGACGTGCCACGGCTGCAGCGTTTCGTACCCGTCGGTCGTCGGCCGTCCCGTCCAGAAGGCGAAGTCGTCCGCATCCCAGGGATGCGCTGCGATCCGGCTCGCTGGCGGCAGGCGCTCGGCGAACTCCCAGAGGCCGGCGGAGTCGCGACGGTCGATGGTACCGCCGTTGCGGGGGACCGAACCGCTGCCCAGCACAAGCCAGAGGAAGGCGACGGCGCCCGCGGCCCGCCAGTTTCTCCGCGTCGCCTCGCGTGCGCGGTCGGGCGAGGGGCCGGCGCGCAGCGCGAGAACCGAGACGACGAGGGCGATCGTGGCGGAGATCGCGCCGAAGCTCGCGAAGCGCTCGGGAGAGTAGAGCCGGAACGCGAGGACCACGGCGGCGGCGTACATCGCGATCGAGGCGCCGAGGAGCGACACGAAGAGGCGTGGCGCGCGCGCAGCCGAACGCAGCGACACGGCGAGCAGGGCGACCAGGAGGAGCGCCGGACCGAGGTTTGCGAGTCGCGAGTAGGCGACGAGGATCGCCGGCAGGGGGCTCGAACCCGCCTCGCGGAAGGGCGAGGTGAGGTTCGCGGCGAAGAGCTCGAACGGGTTCGGGAACGGGAGCACGCACAGTCGACCCGCGGGACCGAAGGCCGGGTCGAGCCTTGCCTCCGAGAGCGTCCGGATCGCTCCGCTCCCCGATCCGGCGAGCGTCGGGAGGAGCACGATCGCACCGCCGAGAGCGCTCGCCACGAGCAGCAGACGGAGTCGCCGGATCGCCCGTTGGCGATGACCACGCACCAGATCCTGGACGAGCTCGAACCCCTCCGCCGCGAGGAGGAGCAGCGCGGCCGGAGGGTAGGAGGCGGCGGCGAGGAGCACGGCCGCGAGCCGGATCGGTCCCGAGCGGCGGACTGATCCGGCGACCCAGAGAAGGATCGCGCCGTAGGCGAACGACCGGGGCAATCCGCCCGAAATGCGATGCACGACCCAGGTCGTGTGCAGTCCGAGGAACGTGAGCAGTACACCAGCGGCGAGTCCGCCGCCGCGCGTTCGCACGAGGACCCAGCCCGACAGGAAGAGCAGGCCGAGGGCGAGCCCCTGGACCAGCTTCGCCGCGCGGTAGACGCCGAGCGGCGGCGCGAGCGTCGAGTAGAGGGCGCGCGGCAGCGGCGGTACGTAGCGCAGCATGTCGCCGGCGATCGGGTCTCCGACGGAGTCCCGCGAGGCGGAGTCGAAGAGGAACGGCCGCAGGATGGCGCGGGCGTCGTCGGTCTGGATCCACGGATCAAACAGGATCTCGCGGTTCTCCCCGATCCAGACCGCGAGGAACGCTCCGAAGAGCGCGACGAGGGTGGCTGCGCTCCACCAGTGCGCGCTCCGCCGTGGCAGGAGGTCGCGGAGCGGGACCGGCCGGGCGCCGCCGGAAAGCCACCGGGACGAGGCGCGCGCGATGCGCTCCCCGAGCGTGCGGGTCGCTCGCTCCCCGCTCATGCCGAACCGTTCCTTCGCGCGACGAACATCAGGTCGTAGCCGCAGTTGATCCGCACCGTGCATTCGAGGAGTCGGTCGGGGAGGAGGGCGGAAGGATCGAATCCGAGGATTCCCGCCAGGCGTTCGAGAGCGAATCCGAGACGGACGTGGAGCGAGACGTAGCGCTCGCGGACGATCTCGAACCCGGTCTCCCGCAGCAGCCGGCGGAGCGTTCCACGATCGAAGAACGAGAGGTGTTCCGGGACCTTCTTCCAGCCGGGCCATCGCCCGGCGGTCACCCGGGCCACGAAGCTGCCGCAGTCGGGGGTGGAAAAGGCGAACGACCCCCCCGGTCGCAGCACACGGTGAACTTCGCGCAGGAAGTCGCGGGGGTGCGAAAGATGCTCGAGTACCTCCCAGGCGACGACCAGGTCGCAGGACTCCGGTGCGAGGCGGGCGTCCTCGAGGGTCGTCGTCCTGACCGGCTGGGAGAGGACGTCGCGTGCGTACTCGGAGGCCCAGCGGCTCGGCTCGAGACCCGCGACCTCCCAGCCCGCGAGCCGGGCCTGTTCGAGGAAATGCCCCGTCGCCGAACCGACTTCCAGGAGCCGGCCGGGGGGCGGAGGCAGGAGCGTCAGGCGTTCGCGGAACGTTCGCCGCAGGTTCTCGCCCTCTTCGTCGTAGGCGGCGTAGCCCGGAGCGCTGGAGTCGGAGCTCTGGAAGTAGTCGCGCTCGTACAGGCTCCGCTGCTCCTCGGCGGTCGGCACCGGCCAGAGAAAACGGTGACCGCAGTCGGAGCAGCGCTCGATCGCCCAGGCGCCGGAGGTGCGGAACGGCCGCGAGCGCACCGAGTTGCAGAGTGGACAGCGGGGTGGATTCGTGACCGACGGCCCGGCGGCCGGTCGCAGCGAGCGCAACTCCGGATTCTCCTCAGTCATACCTGCCGAGCGCATGGCGGAGCCAGATCCGTAGGATGTCGACCGACATCCGTGCGACATCGCTGGTGGCGCGGAACTTCGATCCCGGCACATCGCTCCACCGCACCTCGACCGGCGTGATCTCGTATCCCCGGAGACGGGCGATGTAGAGAATCTCCGCGTCGAATCCGAATCCGTCGACCCGCTGGCGCGAGAAGAGCTCCTGCGCCACGGCGCCGGAGAAGCCCTTGAGGCCGGCCTGGGTGTCCGCGATGCCGGGCACGAACAGGGTGCGCATGAAGAGGCGCGACAGCACCGCCACGAGCCGGCGGCTCCGGCTGACGTATCCGAGCTGCGTGAGGTCGCGCGCGGCGATGGCGATCGCCGCGCCGCGATCGACCGTCTCCGCGATCTGACCGATCTCCGCGGCGTCGTAGGCGAGATCGGCGTCGGTGAAGAGCCGGGTCGCGCCGGTCGCCCGGAGCATCCCTTCGCGGACGCTGTAGCCCTTGCCGCGGTTCTCCGGACGGTCGATCCGGGAGACTTCGACCTGACCGTGGCGGCCGCAGGCGCGCGCGACGACCTCGGCGGTCCCGTCGGTGCAGCCGTCGAGGACGACGATCAGCTCGGCCGGACCCTCCCTTGCGGTCATCCAGCTGACGACCTCCTCCAGGGTGCGACCGATCCGCTCCTCCTCGTTGTAGGCCGGGATGACGACGGAGAGCCGCGGGGCGTCGGATCCGGACGGGCGCATGGGCTGCGGGCTGGTTCTTGGAGGGTGTCCGGACAAATCCATCTCACAGCTGATGAATGAGTTAGCCTATCCCAGAGGATGCACGCCGCCGCCACGTCCGGGAGGGCCGGAAGCGCTTCGCGAGCCCGTTCGACCCGCCTTCGCGCGCGGGCGTCCGGCGCGTCCTCCGGCGCCGGTGGGCGGAGACTCCGGCCCCTTCCCGGCGTCGCGGCAGCGCTCCTGATCTTCGGTTCTCTGCCGCTCCTGTCGGGCTGCTCACCGCCGTCGAAGCCGAACGTCGTCCTGATCTCCCTCGACACCGTTCGCGCCGACCGGATGTCGCTCTACGGTGCTCCGCGGACGACCAGCCCGCGCATCGACGCGCTCGCCGCCGCGGGTCTCACGTTCGACGACGCGACCTCTCCCTCGCCGTGGACCCTGCCGGCGCACGCGGCGATGCTCTCGGGGAGGTATCCCGGCGGGCTCTCGGTCACGGGCGACGGACCGCTGTTCTCGTTCGCCACGCTGCTGCCGGAGCGGCTCGGCGCGCTCGGCTATCGCACTGCCGCCTTCACCGGTGGCGGCTTCCTGTCGCAGGAGTTCGGGGCGGCGAACGGCTTCGACTCGTTCGCGGCGGGGGGCGCCGCCGAGGCGGCGAGCTGGATCGATCAGGTCGATCGCGAGCCGTTCTTCCTCTTCTTCCACACCTACCGTCCGCACGTGCCCTATCGCGACCGGCGCTTCGCGAAGGGACTCGACGCCGGTCGCCTCGCCGGCCTCTACAAGGGTCCGCGGGCGAAGTGGCGGGAGCTGCACCTCGCGCTCATCTGCGGGGAGCTCGAGCTGACCGCGGCGGAGAAGGAGTATCTGCTCGCGCTCTACGACGGCGGCATCGCCGCGGCCGACGAGGAGGTCGGACAGTTGCTCGATGCGCTCGCGCGCCGCGAGCTGTTGTCGCGGACGGTCGTCGTCGTCACCAGCGATCATGGCGAGGAGTTCTGGGACCACAGCGCCCGCAGCGCCTACCACGGCCACACGCTCTACCGCGAGCTGCTCCGGGTCCCCCTGGTCTGGAGCGATCCCGGGCTCGCGCAGGGCCGGAGGATCGACCTGCCGGTGAACCTGGTCGATCTGGTGCCGACCGTCCTGGCGCGGGTCGGCGGGCAGCTTCCCGGAGAGCTCGACGGGCTCGATCTCGGAGCGCTCCTGCGAGGCGGAGACTCTCTCCCCGAACGGGCGATCTACGGCGAGGCGGTGCGCAACGGACCCGAGCGCTTCAGTGTCCGCCGCCGCGGCGCGAAGCTGGTCGTGACGCCGCATCCGGAGGAGCAGCGGTTCGAGGGCGAGCGCTGTGCGGTCCCGGTCCGTGCGATCGAGGAGCTCTTCCTCGCGGCCGATCCGGAGGAGCTCGTGAATCGATTCGACGCCGCCGGAGGAGAGTCCGCCGAGCTGCGTTCGCTGCTCGAACGCCATCGCCGCAAGGCGCTCGCTGGAGCCCGTCGCGCGGGTGCGGTGGAGCTCGACGACGAGACCGAATCGAGCCTGCGCTCGCTCGGCTACCTGAACTGAGGGGATCGGCCCTGCCGGGAAAGAAAAAAGCGACCGTCGGTCGAACCGACGGTCGCTTTCCGGGTGCCGCTGAAAACGTCGCGAATCAGAACTGCGGGGTGCGCGTCGACACGAAGGCGTCGAAGTCGAGCGAGCAAGCGGCCGTCGCGCCCGTGTTACCCATGCCGCCCATGCGGATGACGCCGATCGACTGTGTATCGTTGTCGATGTTGGCGATCGTCTTGCGCAGGACTGCGTTCTTGTAGGTCTTGAGGTAGCCGTTGTTGGCACCGGGGGCCGTCGCGGCCTTCCACTCGTAGGTGAAGCGCGGGGTGTTTCCCGGCGGCGAGGCGAACGTCTCGGAACCGACCGGAACCGTCAGGCCGTTGTCCTGCCAGGCGAGGGCGTAGAGAACCCGCTGGGTCGCGCTGGACGCGGCGTTGTTGAAGAACGAGATGCGGAAGACCGGCGTGGTCGGAGGCGTTCCCTCGTTCTGCCAGGTCCGGATCACGGCGAATCCCTGTCCGTTCGGCGGCAGGCAGCCGTTGTCGCGGATGTTGAAGCTCGCGAAGTAGATCGACTCGGCCGTCGGCGAGTTGTCCTGCACGAAGGCGTTGCCCCCGGCTCCGTCCAGAGTCAGGCGCATTCCGAAGCTGCCTTCCATCGCGGCGCCCGGGATCACCGTGACGGTGCTCGACGCGGTCGCGACCTGGGCACCGACGAGGCAGAGGACGCCGACCAGCGGCATTGCTTTCCTGAGAATTGACATGTTCTAGACCCCTTTCATAGGTTACGAGTCGGAAACGGGCGCCATGTTCTCACAGGTCGGTGAAGAGTTGGGGGGCAACTGCTCAAGCTCAACGAAAGAAAGGTAGTTGCCGGCATTCTGCTGGGTCTGGCGGGGCTCCCCAACCTCCTCCTGACGACCGGCTGCAGCAAACCGCGGGCAGCCCGGGCGCGGAACGTCGTCCTGATCGTCGTCGACACCCTGCGCCAGGACCACCTGGGAGCCTACGGCTATTCCCGCCCGGTGTCGCCGGTTCTCGACGACCTCGCCGCCCGCGGGGTCCGCGCCGACGGACTCGCGCCCGCACCCTGGACGCGCCCCTCGATGGCGACCGTGATGACGGGTCTCCACCCCCTCCGTCACCAGGTGGCGGCCTCGACCGACCGCATTCCGGCGGCCATCCCGACGCTCGCGGAGCGGCTGCGGAGTCGCGGCTTCACCACGTTCGGGATCAGCACCAACGGGCATGTCTCCGAGGCCTGGGGATTCGCCCGCGGCTTCGAAACGTTCCTCCCGACCTGGAAGCTCGGATTCGGTCTCTACGCCCGCTCCGAGCAGGTGAATTCGCTTCTGCTGCCGCGGCTCGGCGAGCTCGCCGAGCCCTATTTCCTGTTCGTGCACTACCTCGATCCGCACCAGCCGTACGATCCCCGGGTGGCCTTCGACGGCGGCTCGCTGCCGGAAGAGCTGGCGCGACGGGCGCCGCTGCGCGAGGGCGAGGTGTACCCGACCCGGGCGCCGGTCGATGCCGCGACCCTGCGCGCGGCGAACGATCTGTACGACGGCGAGATCCGTTCGAACGACGAGGAGATCGGACGCCTGATGGCGGCTCTGCGCGAGCTCGGGCTCGATCGCGACACGCTCTTCGTCTTCACTTCGGATCACGGCGAAGAGTTCTTCGAGCACGGCCGCTCCGGTCACGGCAAGTCGCTCTACGCGGAAGTCACGGCGGTGCCGCTGATCTTCTTCGGCGACGGTCTCGTCTGCCCGGGAGCGGTGATCGGCCGGGTGGGTCTCGAGGACATCGCGCCGACGGTCCTGGCGATGCTCGACGGTGCGCCGCTCGGAACCTCCTCCGCCGGCGAGTTCGACGGCATCGACCAGTCACGGGCCCTGCGTTGCGGCGGAGAGCTCCGGAGCGCGCCGCGTCTGCTCTACGTCGAGGGCGACCCCGACGCCGGCCTCGCCCTGGTCGAGGGGGCGCGCAAGCTGCTTCTGACGCACTTCCCGTACGGGAAGGCGTTCTTCGACCAGCGGAGCGATCCCGGGGAACAGCGCGATCTCTGGTCCGCGCCGGAGACCGCGGCGGAACGCGACGCCGACACGCGGCTGCTGGCGGAGCGGTACAACGATCTCGTGCGGCGCTCGTTCGAGCGCGACACGACGACCGCCAACCAGGAGCTCTCGGAGCAGCTCGCCGCGCTGGGCTACGGCGGGGCCGACAACCCGATCGCCGCGCGCCGCACCTTTCCCCGACGCATCCAGCCGGCGGATCCGGTGGCCGGTGGGCTGCGGGGCTGGGAGGACGCGGTGCACTTCTCCCCCTGTCCCGATCTGCGCACCGATCCGGCACGCCAGCTGCTCGACGGCTGGTGGCCGGCCATGCCCGGAGAGGCGGGTCGCTGGACGGCGCCGCACGGGACCTTCGCGCTCCCGGGCCCATCGCGGGGCGAGGCACGGGTCCACGTCCGCGGGATCAACTACCGTCCCGACACGTTTCATCTGCGACTCGCACCCTTGCCGATCCCGCCGGCGTCCGGCCAGCCGCGGGCCGCTTCGGGGTGGGAGGGCGACGTCGCGCCCGGACGTTTCGAGCTCGACCTGCCGCTCGGACCGGCCTCGCCGTCTCCCTACCGCCTCGTCCGCTTCGACGCGGAGCCGCCGTTCGTCCCGCGGGAGCACGGCCTCGACGACGACCGCACCCTCGGTGTCTTCCTCGAGTCCGTCTGCCTCGAAGGCGCCGGGGGCGATTGAGCGGGCCGGTGGAGCGCTCCGCGCCCGGCGTCCGCCTCGCGGTGACGCTGGCGGTGGTGACCATCGTCGTGGGCGCGCTCCTCCTCCCCGGACTCGGGGACGGCTCGCTCCAGGGGGACGAGGCGATCTACGGGTCGGTCGCCCTCGATTCGTCGGCCTCGGGTGGAGGCATCCATCTCGAGCTCGACGGCCGGAGCTACGTCAACAAGCCGCCGCTCCTCTTCTGGCTGCTCGAGCTGTCGTTCGGGATCTTCGGGGGCTCGACCTGGTCCGCACGACTCCCCGGCGCGCTCGCCGGCTTCGCGGTCGCCTGGTGGATCGTCCTCGAGGGGTACCGGCGCCGCGCCCTGGCGCCCGGTGCGTTCGTCGCCGTGCTGGTCCTCTCGACCCCTGTCGCGCTCGGCCTGGCCGGAGATCGCAGCTTCCGCGACGTCTGCACGGACAGCCTGCTCACGCTCTGCGTGGTCCTCTGCCTCGGCAGCTGGGGGCGTTGGATCGCCGGGCGGAAGCCTCGCGCGCTCCGGTATTGCATCCTGTTCTGCGCTCTCGGCGCCCTGGCGAAGGGGTACCTGGCGCCCGCGTTCCTCGTCCTCGCGCTGGCGGCGTTCCTGCTCGCGCGGACGACCCGCCCGGCCGATCCCGCGGAGCCTCGCGCCGCGGTCGTGCGCGGCTCGCTGCTGGCGATCGGATCCGGGCTCGCGGTCTCGGCGCTCTGGCTCGCCGCCCTGGAGCTCGACGGCGCGACCCGGGTCTGGCAGCGGGTCGTGGCGAAGAACATCTGGCAGCGGTGGACCGAAGGGATCGATCCGGCGCATCTCCAGGGTCCGCTCTACTACGGCGAACGGATCTTCGGGGATTTCGGAGGCTGGTTGCTGCTGCTGATTCCCGCCGTCGCCCGGATCTCGCGCGAGTCGGCCGCGGAGCGGGAGCGGAGCTTCCCCGCGGGATTCGCCGGCGCGCTCTTCGTCCTGCTCGCGATCGTCTCCTTCTCGATTCCGGTTTCGAAGCTGCCCTGGTATCTCCTGCCGGTCTATCCGATCCTCGGTCTCGTCCTCGCCCGGGGGATCGAGGAGGTCGGCGAGCGCCTGCGCGATCGCCGGGTCCGCGCTCTCGCATTCGCCGTGCTGACGATCTGCCTCGGCGTGCGCGTCGCCGGTGCGTACCGCGCGCTGCAGCCGTCCGGTTCCGATGCGCGGGCGCCGTTGCTCCGCGAGCTCGAGGCGATCGATCCGCGCGGTGAGCTTCCGGTCTATCTCGGCCCGGAGCTCGGCTTCGGTGCGCCGGCCGGCGGTCTCGGCGCCGAGGAGTACTTCTTCGTCCACAGCCGGAAAGGGGTGCGGCGGGAGCTGCCGCCGCGTCTCGGCGGCCGGCGCGGTTGCGCCCTCCTGCTGAGCGCGGATGCGGCGGCGCTCGCAGCGATCCCCGGAGTGCGGGCGGCGGAGATCCGGCGCGTCGAACGGCCGCGGCCCGACGTGGGCCCGCTCTGGCTCGTGGAGGGCTGTCCGGGGGGTGCGATTCCCGCGAGCGGGCAGTGACGTCCGCCCGCTCCGGCGCCGGGCTCAGTTCACGTAGCCCAGACTCCGCAGCCGTTCCAGATCCTCCTGATCGCGTTTCCTGAGCCGCTCCGCCACGAAGTCGGCGCGCAGTGTCTGCGACATCAGGTTGTTCTCGACGACGAACGGAGTCTGGTGGTCGTTCCAGGCGGCGTAATCGCGCGCCATCGCCTCGCGCAGATCACCTGGGACCTCCCCGGCGCTCACCTCCGCGGGATCGCTTTGCAGATCAAACGACTCCCAGACGGCGGGAGAGACGTCCGAGCGCAGCATCGACTTGTTGCGGCCGGCGAAACGGGCGAATCCATACGGTCCTCCCGGTCGCGACCAGGCGAGGATCGTCCGCGCCGTGGTCGGGTCGCGGCGACCGGTTCCGAAGAGCGAGCGGCCGTCCAGTCCGGACGGTCCGCCGATCCCGGCGAACTCGAGGGCGGTCGGCAAGAGATCGACGAGACTCACGACCTCGGCGACGCGGCGCCCGCGCTCCGCCGGCCCGGCCTCCGGAAGATGCAGCAGCAGCGGCACGTGCACGTTCTCCTGGAAGACGTTGTCGCCGTGGCGGAAGTAGCGATCGCGCTCGCCGAGGCTCTCGCCGTGGTCGGCGGTCAGGGCGAACATCGCCCGGTCCAGCGTGCCGGCGTCGCGGAGCGTCCGGAGGAACGAGCCGAGGGAGGAGAAGAGACAGGCGATTTCGCCGTCGTAGCGATCGAGATAGCTCGCGTAGTCCGTCAGCCCGGGAAGGCGCTGGTATTTCGCGATCTTGCCGGGGATCTCGAAGGTCTCGGCGCTGTGGAACCGCGAGGCCCACGGCTCGGGCGGCGTGTAGGGTCCGTGCGGCTCGATGAGATGGACGAAGAGGAAGAACGGATTCTCCGGGTCGCGCGCGCGCACCCACCTCTCCGCGAGTGCGAGCGTTTCCCGGGCGCTGCGCTCGAAGTTCTCCCGCGACAGCTCGCGGTCGGAGACGAAGTCCTCGTACTCGTCGAACCCCTGGGCGAAGTTGGTGAACTCCTGGATCATGACGAAGCTCGAAACGAAGGCGGCAGTGTCGTAGCCGGCGTCGTGGAAGATCTCGGCGGCCGTCCGGTTGTCGTCGTGCAGGCGCCGATAGAGGCTGCGCACGCCGTGGCGGGGCGGATAGAGGCCGGTGAGCAGACTGGCGACCGCCGGCGTCGTTTCGGGCTGCGGCGAGATCGCGAGTTCGAAGAGCGTTCCCTCTGCGATCCACGGTGCGAGCTCGGGGGAGGTCTGACGCTCGTAGCCGTACCACTCCAGGTGGTCGGCGCGCAGCGTGTCGACGACGATCCAGATCACGGAACGCTGCGGCCGCTGACAGCCCGAAATGGCGAACAGGGTCAGGAGAGTGAGGAGAGTTCCGATCCGTCCGCGCGCTCGCATCGGAATCGATTATAGAGAGCGATGCTGCCGGGCGAGCGGAGCGGATCCGCGATCGCGCTGTGCCGGAGTCAGGGCGAGCCGGGCGGCAAAGGAGGGCCGGCCGGCATCACGTCCGGCCCGCTCAGACGGGCGGCGACGGCGCCGCCGCAGCCGTCGAGAACGAAGAGCGGCGCCTCGCGGGCCGTGACCCGGTAGAGCGGAACGGGTTTCGCTCCGCGGAACTCGTCGCGCTCCGCGTAGGTCGCCGGCTGCCCCGTCACCAGGATCGGGCAACCTTCGCCTCGTTCGGACGAGTCCAACTCGTGTGCGAGACGCGGCGCTTCCCCGAGATAGAAGCGGTCCCACTCGCGAACCGGCGCCGGCAGGCTGCCGGGATCGTCGAAGACGAGAACCATCCCCGGGTCGCGCCGCACGGCGTCGAGGACGAGCCGCAGGGCGACGCGCTCCGGAGGAGGATTCCGGATCCGTCGCAGGCGGCTCTCGTACCGTCCGGCGAGGAGAATGAGGAGTCCTGTCGCAGCGAGGATCGCGAGAGCGGGATGAACCTTCCGTGCTGCAGCCAGGAGCGTGGCCGCTCCGAGTCCGGCGAGCAGGGCGACGCCGGGGAGCGCGGGATAGAGATACCAGGAGAGCTTCGAGACGCTCAGGGAGTAGACGAGCGCCGGGCCGATCGTCCAGGCGGCCGGGAGAACCCAGGCGCCGGGCGCGGTGCTCGGGAGGCCGGGCGATGCTGGCGGACGCCGCTTCATCGGCAGCAGGGAGAGGGGAACGAGGAGGAGCCAGGCGCCGAGCTCGCGCTTGATCACCAGCAGGTAGTACCAGGGTCCCTGCAGATGCCCGGGATCGATCCCGCGGCTCGCCCGGACGACGACGTCGCGGACGGCGCTCTGGGCGATGCCGCCGACGCCGGCGAGCTGCAGTGCGAGCAGCCAGAGTCCCCAGACGGCGATGCCGGCGCCGATCGCCGCGGCCAGTGCGAGCGCGAACGACGGCGGCCGTCGTCGCCTCGCGAGCAGCAGGTAGGCGAGGCCGAAGCTGAGCAGGAAGGCGGGCGCCGCGAGACCCTTGAAGGCGGCACCGAAGGCGCCCCATGCCGCGGCGACGACGATGCGCCGGCGCGGGCTCGACGACGGCTCGGTGAGCGCGAAAACGGCGGCGACCGCCATCAGCAGCATCGCCCCTTCGAAGACGGCGTGCCGCAGGCCGTGCCGGAAGAGCAGCTGGTGACCCGAGCCGAGGAGGAGCGCGGCGAGGGTCGCCGGGACGATCCCGTACCTCCTCCAGGCGAGACGGAAGAGGAGCAGCAGCGCGGCGAATCCGAAGAGGGCGAGCGGCGCGCGGGCGGAGATCTCGCCGACTCCGGCGATCCGGAACGCCGACTCGATCAGCCAGATTCCGAGCGGCGGTTTGCCGAGATACGGCTCCTGTTCGTAACGCAGCGGGAACCAGACGTCCGCGCGCAGCGAGTCCCGGGCGATCGCGGAGTAGAGCGCCTCGTCTCCGAGCAGGCTCTCCGCGCCGAGGCGGGTGAAGATGGTCGCTGCGGCGCAGATCGCGACCGCGGCGAACGCCGCGACGATCCAGGCGTTGCGCGGTCTCGCGGTCGGAGGCGCAGCGGGGTCCGTGCCAGCGCCCGAGGACGGATCACGGCTAGGATTCACAGCAATGCCTCATCGCCGGGCGGCATCTTTTCAGGTTCGAGAAACGGAAAGCGAACCGCGAAAACCGGGACGCTGGCCGGAGTGGCTCGGCCTGGTGCTCCTCGCGGTCGTGGTGCGCGCCCTCGTCGGTCTCGACTGGATCCTGGTCACCGCGGATTCGCCCTCGTTCGTCTCGCTCGCCTTCGATTTTCTGCGGGGTGACGTCTCGGACCCGCGCCTGGGAACGATCCGGCTGCCGGCCTACCCGGCGTTCCTTTCCCTCTTTCCGGCATCGGGTCTGGGCTCCCCCGGCGCGATCGTCGCCGCGCAGTCGCTGCTCGGCATCGTGAGCTCGGTCGCCGCCTGGTGGGTCGCCCGACGCCTTTCGTCGCGACGGGTGGCGCTCGCCGTCGGCGCCGCCCTCGCTCTGCACCCGGCACTGATCGCCTTCGAGCACGCGCTGATGTCGGAGACCCTGGCGCTCCTGCTCGGGCTCGGCTCCTGCGTCTTCCTGGTCCGGGCGGTGGAACGCCGATCTGCTGCCGAGAGCTTCGTCGCCGGCGTCCTCGCCGCGGCGACGCTGCTGACCCGTCTCAATCTCCTGCCGCTCGTCGCGGTAGCGCTCGCTCTCGCCCTGCGCAGCGAGCGACTCGATCCGGATCCGGAACCGCGCCGCCGACTGGGCATGCGGGTGGCCGCTCTCGCCGGCCTGGCGCTCTGCCTCGTTCCCTGGGCGACGCTCGTCTGGCGATCGCACGGCGTGCCGTCGATCTTCGGCGGCGGCGCCTCGCTGCGACTCGCGAACGCGATGGAGGTCGGGCTGGTTCCCCCCGAGCGCATGGAGAGCGAGTTCGGTGCGCCCGCGCCGGGCGTCGTGTCGCCGGCTTCGTTCTATCTCCGCGAAATGGCGACGCGCGGGGCGGAGGGAAACCGCATCGCGCGGCGGATCCTCGGATCGGCGCTGCGCGAGCGGCCGGCGGAGTTCGCGACGGCGGCGGCGCGCAGCGCTCTCGTTGCGCCGGGCTGGTACTGGCAGACTGCGAATCCGCTCTGGCGCGAGATCCCCTCCTGGCTCGAGGAAGGGCGGATGGCTTCGAACGGTCAGCCTTCCAGAGCGCGCCAGCGACTCGCGGAGCTGTTGCCGCGCGGGGACGACGTCTGGACCGTGGCCCCGGCGACCGGCTGGTTCGGCATCTGCTCGACGAGCGCCCTGGTGGTCGCGCGGGGGGCGCTCCTGACGCTCGCCGTGATCGCGCTCCTCTTGTCGTGGCCGCGCCCCTCCGGCACGGAACGGGCGCGCCAGACACTCTTCGCCGCCCTGCTCGTCTACGCGCTGCTCGCGATCCTCTGCGGGGCGTCGTTCGCGATGCGCGAGCGGTTCGCCGATCCGCTGGACGGGGTCGCCGTCGCCGCCGGCGTCGCGGCGATCGAGCTGCTGGCCGGACGGTTCCGGGGCCGCGCAGTGATGGCGAGCGAAGCAGCAACCGGAGACGGTGCCTCGTCGTGAACAGTCGAACGGCCATCGTTCTCGCGTCGCTCGCGTTCGCGGGTTGCGGGACTCGCGCGGAGCGGCCGGAGAATCTCGTTCTCGTCGTCATCGACACCCTGCGCCAGGACCATGTCGGCGCCTACGGCGCCGCCCCGTCGCCGACGCCGTTCCTCGATCAGCTGGCGCGCGAGGGTTGTGCGGCGGACGGCCGATCGCCCACCTCCTGGACGCGACCGGCGATGGCGACGGTCTTCTCCGGTCTGCATCCGCTGGTCCATCAGGTGATCTCGCCGAGCGATCTGGTCTCGCCGTCCGTGCCGCTCCTCTCCGAGCGGCTCGAGCGCACCGGATTCGCGACCGTCGCCGTCATCGGCAACAGCGTGGTGGCGAAGAAATGGGGATTCGGCCGCGGCTTCGGCCGCTTCGTCGACCTGCAGAGCGACCTCGGTCGTCTGCCGAGCGCCGAGGAGATCAACCGCGAGGTCGCGGTGGCGCTCGAAGGGGTACGCCCGCCGTACTTCCTCTACGTGCACTACATGGACCCGCACCTGCCCTACGATCCCGATCGCGACCGGCTGGGCCGGCCGCTCGAGGCCGGGGCGGAGCTGGCGGGGCCGGTCACCGACGAGTCGCTGCGCGCCGCGCTCGCCGGTTCCGCTCCGCTGGACACCGGGCGCATCCGGGATCTCTACGACGGGGAGGTGCGTCGCGCCGACGACGGGGTCCGCGAGCTCCTGACGCTCCTCGACGAGCGCGGGCTGCGCTCGCGAGCGCTCGTCACCGTGGTTTCGGATCATGGCGAGGAGCTGATGGATCACGGAGGGTTCGGCCACGGCCGGACCCTCTTCGAGGAGGTCGTGCGGGTACCGCTCCTCTTCCATGGACCGGGGATCGTCGCGCCGAACGGCCGGCTGGGCCCCTTCCCGCTGGAGGATCTGGCGCCGTCGCTCGCGGGCCTGTTCGCTCTCGAACGGGAATCGCAGCGTGCGGAGGCCGGGCCGGGTCACGGGCACGACCGTTCGGCGGAGATCCGCAGCGGGGTTTCCGCGTCGTCGACCGCGCCGGCGGCGCCCCGGCTCGCCCATCTCGACTTCGTCGAAGGGGCGGCTCTCTCGTTGCAACAGGAGCGCTGGAAGCTCGTCCTCGGAGCGTTGCCGTATCGCAAGGAGCTCTTCGATCTGGAGTCCGATCCGCGCGAGGAGCGCAACCTGATCGCCGCGCCCGAGGCGGGCGCAGCGCGCGAACGCGCCGCCGCCGAGCTCGCCAGCACGTTCAATCGGTTCTCGCGGGCCGCAGTGCAGCGCGTCACGACCGGTGACGAGGAGATCGCGCAACAGCTTCGGGCGCTCGGCTATCTCGGGGCGGCGCAGAAGCCGGTCGCCGAGCGCCGGTTCCCGCCGCGCCTCCGTCCCGCCGACGGCGACGCGTTCGGGCTGCGCGGCTGGGAGCCCACTGCAGGCCTGGAGCATTGCGTCGAACGGGACGGGGCGCCCCGGAATCAGGAGCTCTTCGGCTGGGAGGAGACGGAGCGGCGCGCGAACGGCCGGCTGGCGCTCTACTTCGCTCCACCGGCGGAGGGTGCGGGACAGTGGACCGTTGCCGGCCGTCTGGCGCCGGCGCTGCGCGCCACGGTCGCGGTGACCGTCCGGGGTCGCGGGATGGAGACGGAGCGGGAGATCGCAGGACGCTTCGAGATCGCAGGAGAGGCACGCTCCGTCGACTCGGGAGATCCGGTCGTCGTCGCGCTCGAGTTCCGTGCAGAGGGAGCGACGGATCCCCTCGCGGCGGCCGGGGCCACACCGCTGCGAATCGATCGGGTCTGCTTCGCGCCGGCGCCCTAGCGTGGGCGACTTCGTCCGCTCAGGCGGAAGGGGCCACGCCGTCGGGACGCAGGAGCCGGGCGGCCGCGCGAATCGTCGCCAGCGCGAGCGCGGCCTGTAGGGGCGTCTCGCCTGCGGACGAACCGAACCGTCGCACCTCCCGCTCGGCCTCCCGGAACGCGGTGCGCAGTCGTCGCGATTCCGGCCGGTCGGTCCGCCCCGCGAACCGCCCCAAGAGCGATCGCCATCCGCTGCGTCGCACCACGGCCCGCTCCTCGGGTCCGAGCGCGTCCGTGACACGGGCGAGCTCGACGTGCAGCTGCTGCCCGACAGCCGCCGCGACGTCGACCGGCTCGAGTACCGCGACGGGAATCCGTTCGAGGAGCGAGAGGGCGGCGGCGCCACGGGCGGCCGGGGAGAGCTGCTCGCGAATCCTCCGTCGCGCCACCTCCCCGAGGGTCCGGGCGCGCTCGCGATCGGCGGCGGCGGATCGCATCGCCGCGGCGGCGGCGGCGACGTCCGGTTCGGCCCAGGTTCCCGAGTACGGTCCGCATCCGGAGGGGATCTCGACGCGCGACCAGGGGATCGGAACGCCGCAGCTCTCGTCGAAGAAGTCGCGGCTGCCCGAGTAGTCGGTGGCGATGACCAGACGCCCGAAGGTCATTGCTTCCGCCAGCATGAGGCCGAAGCCCTCGGCGCGATGGAGCGACACGAAGACGTCGCACGCCGCGAGCAGGGCCGACTGCTGACGCCGCGTGAGATAGCGATCCTCGAAGCGGATGTCGGGGCGATCCCCGACGCGGGCGCGGAGCGCGGCGAGCGCTTCCGGGTGGAGGTTGCCGTTGATGCTCTTGACGAGCAGGCGACTGCCGGAGCGCGGATCCGGGAAGGCGCGCTCGTAGGCAGCGATCGCCGCGCCGGGATTCTTGCGTTCGACGATGCTGTCGAAGTCGAAGCAGGTCAGGAAGAGCGTGCCTTCGCCCGGCGGCAGGAAGTTCCCGGGAAGCGCAGCGGGTGCCGGCGGACTCACCGCGGGGTGAAAGACGTGGACCGGCCGGTCGACCCGCTTCGCGATCGCGACCCGCGAGTGCTCGCTCGCCGTCCAGATCTCGTCGACGAGCCGGGCGCTCGCCGCCATCTGCGGCGGGAACTCGTCCACCTCCCAGTGCCAGTAACCGATGACGTGCCGCCTTTCGCGGACGTCGGGTCGCTCCTCGAGGAAGAGCGGAGTCTGATCGGCGTTGACGCAGACCAGGCTGACGCCGAACCAGGGCGGCAGGGCGCTGGTTCCGGGCGGAAGCTCCTCGAGGCGGCTGCGCGTGCGCGTGAACGGGACCGGAGCCAGCGGAATCCGCGCCGCGTCGAGCGCCGCGAGCAGCGTCCGCGCATGTTCGCCGACGCCGCTCTCGGCCTGGAAATAGCCGGCGAGATTGAGGCCGTCGTGGCGTCGCCAGAGCCGTTTCGGATCGGACATTCGCCGGGAACTCTATCCGTCCCGAATCCGTCCGGCCCGCGTGGAAGCGGCTCACGCGACGCTACGGTCGCGTGCCGGTAGGATCGCGGAGCGTGGCGAATCCCGGAGAACCGGATACGGCGAGAGCTCGTTCGGCGCGATGGCGGATCGGGACCGTCGTCGGCTTCGTCGTCGTCGCCTCCTGTCTGCAGTTCCTCGATCTCGTGGCGCCGCGTGGGCGGGCGGCCTACTACGGCACGGACCCGGTGGCCTGGGAGGGTCACGCCTGGGCGCTCGAGTTCGATCAGATCGCGGGCAGGGATTTCCTCTCGACCTACGGCCGCGGTGCGCAGCTCCTGAGCTGGACGGCCGTCCAGTTGCACGAGGCGGGCGACTTCCTCTCGAGTCCGCCGCGCATCCTGTTCGTCTTCTGCCTGCTGGCGACGCTGCTCCTCGGGATCTTCGTCCTACTCACCGCAAGTCGGTCGACCGCGAGCGTCGTCCTCGCGACTCTCCTGTTGTTCGGTTTCGGCCTGCCCTGGCACTACGCGGTGATGCGTCCGGCCGCGGCGGCCGTCGCTGCGGTCGTGGCGTTGCGGCTGGTCGAGCGGTCTTCGTCGGCCGGGCGGGCGTGGCTCGCGACCGGCGGCGGCGCGCTCTGCGCCCTCGTCGGCACGCTCACTCCGGAGACCGGGCTCTATGCGCTGCTCGCGACGGCTTTCGCATGGGTGTTCGCTCCGGCCGAGGTGCGGGCCGGGATCGCGCCGAGCCCGGCGGCCCGCGTGCGCGGAGCCGGCCTCCTGGCGCTCGGCTACGTGGTGGTCGTGTGGCTTTTCGCCGGCGGCCCGCGAGCGGGCGCCACGACGATGCGGGAGACGTTCCATCTCATGGCGACCTATCCCTGGGCGGTTGCGAAGCCGTGGAGCCTCGCGGCGCTCCCGACCGCGGTGCTCGCGATCGCCTTCCTGGGGACCCTGCTC
Source organism: Thermoanaerobaculia bacterium (assembly GCA_050186295.1). Taxonomy (GTDB): domain Bacteria; phylum Acidobacteriota; class Thermoanaerobaculia; order Multivoradales; family JAGPDF01; genus JAGPDF01. The sequence continues at coordinate 117,973 of JBFWYP010000007.1, forward strand.
TGGACGGTGAGGACTCCCCACGAGCGGCCACGCGGGATCGCACTTTCACTCCTCGCGCTGGCCTACCTTCCGAGCGGCTGGATCCGCTCCGACGACGGGCATCTCGCGCTCGCGCTCACTCCGGCGATCCTCCTGCTCGGCACCCTGGCCCCCGCAAGGGTGGTGCGATCGGCCGGCCTGGCCGGCTGGCTCGCTCTGGTCCTGCTGTTCGCTGGGGCCTGGCCGACGCGCGACTGGCAACGTCTGCCGCAGCGCCTGGCGGCGGTCGTCGAGCGCTCGCCGTTGTCGGCATGGCAAGTCCTGCGGCGGGACGTGGCGCCGCCGCGGCCGTTCCCCGACGACCTGATGACGCGGGCGCAGGCGGACCGCAGGCCGATCTTCGTCTTTCCGGAGCAGAATCACCTCGGACCGGCGAGCGGCCGGCAGCTCGCAGCGCGCGTCGATCAGAGCTACAAGGCGCACGACAACCGGCTGCAGAACGCGCAGGTCGAGAGCCTCGCCGCTGCGCGCGGCGATCTCGTCGTCTTCGCACAGACCGGCTCCGCGCTCGACGGCGTGCAGGACTTCAGCCGTTCGCCGATCGTTCTCGAGACCCTCCTCCGGTCGTTCCGGCCGGTCGTCGACGCTCCCCTCCGCCGGGGATGGGTCGTCCTCGAGCGGCGCGATCCTCCGCGCGAGCTCGCCTGGCGTCCGCTCGGATTCCGGAAGACCGGATCGGGCGCGGCGCTCGTCGCCGAGCTCGACCCGCCGCAGGAGTGCGCTCTCCTGCGGCTCGACCTCGACGTCGAGCACCGGATCCTTCTCCCCGGCTGGAAGCCGCAGACGCTGCGGACAACCGTCGAGGTCGCCGGGGGGGAGGTCGTGTCCACGAGGCTGATTCCGCTCGCCATCGGTCGTCCGTACTGGACGCTCGTCGCGCTCGAGACCGGCTTCGGATCGAGTCGGCTCTTCTGGGACGAGGCGACCTGGCCGCGTCGCCGCGTCGTCCGGGTTCGCCTGGAGCCGGACCGTGCCGACTTCTGGACCGCGCCGGTCGCGGAGATCCGCCAGCTGACGTTGAGCTGCATCTGAGACGCCGCGCTCGGCGGCGACCGCGCCGATTCGGCTAGCCGGCGCCGGAGGCTCGTGGAACCGAGCCGCTCCCGAGTCGTTCGTAGAGCTCCAGGTGGAGCTCGGCGCTGCGCGCGACGCTCGCCACGGCGGCAGTCGCCGGCGCACGTGACGTCGCTTCGCCGGAGAGGAGCGCGTCGAGCGTGGAGACGAGCGCGTCGACGCCGCCGGCGGGATCGAACGTCCATCCCGCCGACAGCGCCCGCGTCCGCGGGCCGAGAGCGCCGATCGCGGCGCTGACGACCGGGACGCCCGAACGCGAGCAGTCGTCGAGCACCAGGGAGTAGGTCTCGGGAAAGCGCGACGGGAGCACGGCGAGATCGATCGCCGACCGCCGCAGGCGATCGCCGAGCGTGCGGGCGCGGTAGTAGCCCAGCGCTTCGACCCCGAGTCGACGGAGCTGGGCCGCATGGGAAGGGCCGACGCCGCCGAGGACCGACCAGCGGACGCCGGGATGGCGGGCGCGCAGGCGGCCGGCGGCCGCAAGGAATGTGTCGATCCCCTTGTGCGGAGCGGCCTGTCCGACGAAGGCGACGTGCTGCGGAGGCCAGCGTGGCGGATCGGCGGCAGCGCCGGGGTCGGCTCCGCTCGCCGGTGCGATCACCGCCTGCGACCCGCTCCGGAGCTCCGGAAAGAGCTCGAGGTGGCGCTCGCGCGACCAGTCCGATGGATGGACGATCGCGATCGCGGCGGCCGCGAGGCGGCTCGCGCCGGACCGGTGCGCTTCGACGGTTCCGTCCGCGGCTGCCAGACAGTGGGCACACCGCGGGCGATCGCGGCAGAAACCGCAGAAGAAACCGGTGGTTCGTTCGACGAGGTTCGGGCGCGGGCAGAAGAGCGCGAAGTCGTGCGCCGAGAGCACGACCGCGCGGTCCCGCGTCTTCCCGGCCACGAGGTCCGGATCGAGCCCGGCGAGATTCTCGAAATGCAGCACCGCCCGCGGAAGGATCTCGCAGGCGAGCGTGAGCGCTCCCTCGAACGACTCTCCGGCGCGCAGGACGAGACGCCGGGCCGGTGTTTCGAGCTCGAGGCGCCAGCCGCGCGGGCCCGGAGCGAGGAGCGCGACCGGACGCCGGTGGCGCTCGCTGTCGAGCCGCGCCGCGAGGGCGATGGCGACGCCGCCGTTCGAGGGGTCCAGGGAGAAGGGGAGGATGTTGACGACCGCGAGATCGCGCGCGGCCTCGCGCAGCGTCGACTCGGTCGCGGCGCGAAAGCTCCGGCGCCGGCGGCGTTCGTCCCACCGCTCGCGCAGTCGCTCGGCGAGGCCGTGCACTCCCTCGGTGCGGAGCACGGAGGCGACCCGGAGCATTGGCGCGCTCATGTGCGTTCCGCCCCTTCCTGCAGCGCCCGGTAGATCGATGCGATCTCTTCCACGTGTGCCGGGAACAGCTTCGGCGAGGCCGGGGGTGTCGAGGAAAGATCCGCCGCGTGTTCGCAGATCTCGCGGAGCCGGAGCCGCAGGTCGTCGACGTTCTCCGGTTCGAACCCCGTGCTGCCCGGCAGGGCCAGGAGCTCTTCGAGGGCGCCGCGGCGGGCAGCGAGCAGCGGCACGCCGCGGGCGAGCGCTTCGCGGGGAACGAAGGCGTACGACTCGAGCCCGATCGAAGGCGCGACCAGGAGATCGATCGCTGCGAAGACCTCTTCGAGCCCGTCCTCCTCGAACGGCGGATGGAGGACGAGCGCGACCTTGCCGGCGCGGGAGCGCACCTCGTCGAGGTAGTCGGTGTCGGCGGCCGCCCCCCAGGCGTGCAGCTCGATCTCCTCCGGCGGGATTGCGGAGGCCGCCTCGGCCAGGAGATGAAGCCCCTTGTGCGGCAGGAGCGATCCGAGGAATCCGACGCGGAGCGGTTTCGACGGAACGCTTCTCGCGGGCGGTGTCACGAACGGTGCGACGCCGTAGTCGAGAACCCGCGCCGGTGTGCCCGGGGGAAGCATGCCGAAACGCGCGAGATCGTCGAGCACGCCGCGCGATCCGGCGACGAAGAGGGCGGCCCCGGCGAGGGCCCGGCGGCTGAGATGGCGGCGCAGGAGATGGAGGGCGGGGTTCCAGACGGTACGCGGAGGGACGCCGGTCATCGGCAGGCAGCGCCCGCAGCGCACGAGCCCGGGTCCCGCGCAGAGATGCCGGTCGGCGTGCATGAGATTGGCGCGGGCGCAGGCGTGCCACCAGTCCTGGATCTGCCAGACGACGGGGATCCCGCGGCGTGCCGCCGCCCGCGGCAGGCGCAGCGAATGTCCGGCCAGATGGTGGACGTGCACGATGTCGGGCGCCACGTCGTTCAGGAAGCGGTCGAAGGCGGCTTCGATCCGCGGGTTGGCGAGCGCGTTGCGCTCCCACGGGAGGCGCTGGGAAAAGTCGTTCTGGACCAGGCGCAGCCGCACGCCCCGGTCTTCGAAGTCGATCGTGCTTTCGTTGGCACGCGCCGGTTCGTGGATCCGGCCGAAAGCGGCGACCTCCATGGTGGCTGCCTGCGCTCGCGCGAGTCGCGCGGCGTAGAGCTCGGTGCCGGCGTAGTTCCAGGGCGGCCAGCCGTGCACGACGTGCAGCACGCGGAGCCTCCGGGACCCGCTCGCGGGGAGCGGTACGGGGGCGAGCGCCGCCAGGATCCGCTGTCGCACCGGGGCGAGCGGATCGCGTTCGAGGAAGCTCGACAGCTCGCGCTTCCAGCTGCGGTGGCGGCGCCGAAGGATCGACTCGGCGCGCTTCTCGAGGCGTCGCTTCGCGGCGCCGAAGCTTCCGCCGCCGTGATGAAGGACGAAGGTGGCGTCGTCGGCGCAGTGTTCCCAGCCGGCGGCGGCGGCACGCAGGCACCAGTCGACCTCCTCGCCGTAGCCGGCGCCGAAGCGGGCTTCGTCGAACGGGCCGATCTCGTCGAGCGCGGCGCGGCGGAGGTAGAGACAGAACCCGACACCGGTGGGGAGGCGTGGGCGCGAGCGCTCCGCGGCGCGCTCGACCAGCGCGTCGAAGGTGGCGGTGGTGAATCCGGAAGGGATGCGGTTCTCGACCAGCGAGCGTGGCACGGAGACGATCGTTCCGTGGTTGGTCAGTGGAGTGACCGAAGCGATCCGCTCCCCCGAGCCGGCCGCGTCGATCAGTCGCTCGAGCCAGCCTGGCGGGACCTCGGTGTCGCTGTTCAGGAGCACGACATCGGCTCCCGCGGCGCTCCGGATGCCGTGATTGACTGCGGGCGCGAACCCGCGGCGCTGGGCGAGCCGGTCGACCAGCGGGTCGCCCAGCGCTGCCATCCGCTCCCGGACGACCGCTTCGACGGCCTCTTCCTGCGGGCCGTCGAGGACGAGGTGCAGGCGGTGCCGGGCCAGATCGGTCGCGCCGATCAGCGAATCGAGACAGGGCGCCAGCAGCTCCGGCGCCCCGGACACCGGCAGGACGATGCGGACTCCGGCCGACCGGGGCGGAGCTGCGGGCGGGGCGTTCATTGGGCGCATTGTACGGGTCGGCGGGCTCCGCCGGGCTTGACAGGCCGGGCCGGCCCCTCTATTCTGTTAGCAGTCGCTGGTAGTGAGTGCTAACAGTCAGGCCCATTACCTGCGCCAACAAGACTCAATTATCAGCCCCAGGGAGGAAGTCGCCGTGAACATCCGTCCGTTGCATGACCGCGTCGTGGTCAAGCGCATCGAAGCGCAGGAGCAGATCCGGGGTGGAATCATCATCCCCGACACCGCCAAGGAGAAGCCGCAGGAAGCCGAAGTCTTCGCCGTCGGACCGGGCAAGGTCAACGACGAGGGCAAGCGCTCGCCGATGGACGTCAAGAAGGGCGACCGCATCCTGATCGGCAAGTACTCGGGGAGCGAGATCAAGATCGAGGACGAGGAGTACGTCATCGTCCGCGAGGACGAGATCCTCGCCGTCATCGAGAAGAAGTAAGCAGTCCTTCCAGTCCATTCCCAGGCATTCAGGAGAATCCATCCCATGGCAGCCAAGCACATCACCTACTCCGAGGACGCGCGCGGCGCGATCCTGCGGGGAGTCAACAAGCTGGCCGATGCGGTGAAGGTCACCCTCGGTCCGAAGGGCAGGAACGTCGTCATCGAAAAGAAGTTCGGTTCGCCGACGATCACCAAGGACGGCGTCACCGTCGCCAAGGAGATCGAGCTCCCCGATGCGCTCGAGAACATGGGCGCGCAGATGGTTCGCGAAGTGGCTTCGAAGACCTCCGACGTGGCCGGTGACGGCACCACGACGGCCACGGTCCTCGCGCAGGCGATCTACCGCGAGGGCGCCAAGAACGTCACCGCGGGCGCCAATCCGATGGAGCTCAAGCGCGGCATCGACCTCGCCGTCAAGGCCGTGATCGAGTCGGTCGACAAGATGTCCAAGCCGGTCGAGGGCAAGGAGATCGCCCACGTCGGTACGATCTCGGCCAACAACGACGAGGAGATCGGCCGCATCATCGCCGAGGCGATGGAGAAGGTCGGCAAGGACGGCGTCATCACCGTCGAGGAGAACCGCGGCATCGAGACCACCCTCGAGGTGGTCGAGGGCATGCAGTTCGATCGCGGCTACCTCTCGCCCTACTTCGTGACCGACGCCGAGCGCATGGAGACGGTCCTCGAGGGCGCCAAGATCCTCCTCTACGAGAAGAAGATCAGCTCGATGAAGGATCTCCTGCCGATCCTCGAGCAGGTCGCCCGCCAGGGCAAGCCGTTCCTCATCATCGCCGAGGACATCGAGGGCGAGGCGCTCGCGACGCTCGTCGTCAACAAGCTGCGCGGCACACTGCAGATCGGTGCCGTCAAGGCTCCGGGCTTCGGCGATCGCCGCAAGGCGATGCTCGAGGACATCGCGATCCTCACCGGCGGCAAGCTGATCACCGAGGACCTCGGCATCAAGCTCGAGAACGTCAAGTGGGAAGACCTCGGTGAGGCCAAGAAGGTCATCATCAACAAGGACGACACCACGCTCGTCACCGACGTCGAGGACAAGACGCGCCGCGAGGCGATCTCGGGCCGGGTCAAGCAGATCCGCGCCCAGATCGAGGACACCACCTCCGACTACGATCGCGAGAAGCTCCAGGAGCGCCTCGCGAAGCTGGTCGGCGGCGTGGCGGTGATCAAGGTCGGTGCCGCGACCGAGACCGAGATGAAGGAGAAGAAGGCGCGTGTCGAGGACGCGATGCACGCCACCAAGGCCGCGGTCGAAGAAGGCATCGTCGCCGGCGGTGGTGTGGCCTTCATCCGCGCCATCGCGGCGGTCGACAAGATCAAGTCCGAGGGTGACGTCGCGGTGGGCGTGAAGATCGTCCGTCGCGCCCTCGAAGAGCCGGCCCGCCAGATCGCGGCCAACGCCGGCGAAGAGGGATCGGTCATCGTTCGTCAGCTGCACGAGACGACCGGCAACAACGGCTACAACGCCGGCAGCGGCAAGTTCGAGGACATGGTCAAGGCCGGCGTCATCGATCCGGCGAAGGTGACCAAGACGGCGCTCATCAACGCCGCGTCGATCGCCAGCCTGATGCTCACCACCGAAGCGATGGTGGCCGAGATCAAGGAGAAGGAGAAGGGCGGCGCGCCCGGCGGCATGCCCGGTGGCATGGGCGGCGGCATGGGCGGCATGTACTGAGGAAGCTCCGGTACGGCGAAGGCCGCACCGTGCATTCCCCTTGGGGCCGGCGAGGCGACTCGCCGGCCCTTTTTCTTTTCCCGAACGGAGCGCGCGCGGCGCTCAGATCCCGCCGGTGGTGAGGGTCCAGGCGGCGGTCAGCCCGGTTTCGAATCCGTCGTCGAAGATCCGGTTGCCGGCGCCGACGAGGAACCCGATCACGCGGTCACGGAGCGTGTCGTTGATCGTCGGGGAATGCACACCTCCGTTCACGGTCCAGAGCTCGGTGACGGCTCCACGGCACCCGAGGTCGTAACGCACGACGTCGGTCTCGTCTCCGGACAGTCCGTCCACGCCATCGAACGAGCCGAGGGAGACGGTCGACTCGTCGCAGCCGTCGTAGACGGCCCAGGTCGCCGCGGTCTCGACCGCCCCGGGATACGGACCGGCCGCTCCGGGAAGGGTTCCGCCGCCGTACTGGATGACGGCGTCGGATGTGCCGTGGATCTGGAGAGTGGATACGGCCCGCGCGGGGGTGCAGTCGGCACTGTCTTCCCAGGTGGCCCCGGCGAGCGAGACGACGGCGGCGATCCCCTCGGCGTGGTCGCAGGCCATCCGGTACGACATGAAGCCGCCGTTCGAGTGGCCGACGAAGAAGATGCGGTGCGGGTCTACCGCCACCGCTCCGGCGATCGCGGTCACCAGACCGGCGAGGTAGGAGGAGTCGTTGACGCTGCTGCCGAAGAAGTTGCAGCAGGCGTCGGTCGCGTTCCAGAACCGGTTCGAAAGGGCGTCCTGCGTCCCGTCCGGCGCCGCGAACAGCATTCCGGCCGTCTCGGCGTGGTTGCCGAACTGGAAGAAGGCATCCGACTCGTTGCCGCTCGAGCTGTAGCCGTGGAGGAAGACGACGAGCGGATACGGAGGCGTACCGGTGTCGGGTATCCGCACGATCACGTTGCCTCGACCGGCGTCGACCAGCACGGTCCCGGCCGTGAGCGGGCCGGCGAGGAGGAAGGCCGCAGCGAGGGCGGCGCGATGCGGCGTTCTTCGGCGGATTCGGTGCACGATCTCCTCCGTTCGTCGCGGGTCGAGGCCGAGAGTACCTTCAGAGTCCGGTCGGGGCAAAGTCGAGGACCCGCGGTACGCGCCGGACCGCCTCCGCTCCCGGGATAACCTTCGTCCGTGCGCTGGCGGGAGATCCTGCGGAAGCAGCATCTGCGATCGCTCCTGACGATCGCCTGCACTCTCCTCGTGGCGGAGGTCGCGGTCCGGCGGACGGGGATCCTCTCGACCTATTCCGAGCGGAACTTCGGGGTCTACCGTTCGGTCCTCGGCAGCACGAAGCCGACCTGGTTCCTGACCCGGCCGCCGTCGACCTCCTTCGTCTACGAGACCGCCGACTTCGCGGTCCCGATGGAGATCAATCGCGACGGTGTGCGCGACGTCGAGCACGCGCTGAAGCCTTCGGCCGGTCTCCCGCGGATCGTCGTGCTCGGAGACTCCTACACCGAGGGGGTCGGCGTGGAGTTCGATCACTCGTGGCCCCAGCTCCTCGGCCGCCGGCTGCGGGAGGCGGGACGCCCCGTCGAGATCCTGCAGGCCGGCGTCTCCGGCAGCGATCCGTTCTTCGAGTACCGGCTGCTCGAACAGCGTCTCGTCCGCTACTCCCCGCGGCTGGTGCTCTTCCTGATCAACGACACCGACATCTGCGACACCCTCTGGTGGGGCGGGCTCGAGCGGTTCCGGACCGACGGCACCACGCACGCGCGGCCGGCGCCCTGGTTCGAGCCGCTCTACCGCTGGAGCCATCTCGTGCGCCTGGCGGTGCACACGCGCTACGACTGGAGGATGATGCCGTACTCGCGGACGCAGCGGCTGGACGGCGAAGCCCAGGGGAAGCTCGTCCGGCTCTTCACCCGCGCACGCTCCTTCGGGAGGGAGAGCGGCTTCGATCTCTGGGTCGGGGTCCACCCGACGCCGGACGACGTGCTCGGACGGAAGAGGCCGTTCTCGCCCGCCTTCTTCCATGCGCTCGAGGAGAGCGGAGTCCCGTACGGTGATCTGGGCCCGGGGATGGAGCAGGCGTTCGCGGGGCTCGAGCGGGGCGACTTCTCCTGGGAGATCGATCGCCACTACAACGCGCGCGGCTATGCCGCGCTGGCGGAGCTCGTCCTCGGCGCGCTCGAAGAATCCGGTCTCCTGGAGGGGCTCGCCGCCGGGACTCCGCCGGCCGGGTCGATTCGGGTCACGCCGCCGGATCCGGGGGGCTGAGCGGGTCTCCGTCCCGCCAGGACCTCGGCTATTCTCGGTGCCGGGGCGCCGGCCACGAACCGGTGTCGAACCGTCCATGCCAAGCCCACTGCGCCAGGAGCTCGACGAAGCCCTCGCCGCGCGCGAGGTCGCGGGTGCCCCCGGTCGCGCGAGCTCGCGCCGGATCGCCGGGGGAGCCGGCTGGTCGGTCGACGACGTGATCTGCACTTCGGACGCGCGGGATCGTGCGTTCGAGGAGCGCCACTCGGCGGTCGGCATCGCCTTCGTCGTCGCCGGAAGCTTCGCCTACCGTTCGACGACCGGCCGCGCGGTGCTCGCGCCGGGGGCCACCCTGCTGGGCAATGCGGACTGCTGCTTCGAATGCGGACACGAACACGGCGCCGGCGACCGCTGCATCGCCTTCCAGTTCTCCACCGACTTCTTCGAGCGGGTGGCGTCCGATGCCGGGATCGTGCCCTCCGGGCGACGCTTCCGCACACCGCGGCTGCCGCCGCTCCGCGAGTTGACGCCCTGGGTGGCGCGAGCCTGCACCGGCCTTCGTACGCGGAGTGGCGCGGCGTGGGAGGAGCTGGCGATCGAAGTCGCAGCGCGGGTGGCGAGACTCGCCGCCGGCGCGGCCGGGAGCATCGCCGGAGGCGCGCGGGTCCCCGCGGGTGCAGAGGCGCGGGTGGTTGCGGCGGTCCGACAGATCGACGACGATCCGGCCGCGGACCACTCGGTCGCCCGCCTCGCGGACACGGCAAAGCTCAGTCGGTTCCATTTCCTCCGCTCGTTCGAGCGCGTGACCGGAGTGACACCGCACCAGTTCGTCCTGCGTGCGCGAGTGCGCGCCGCCGCGCTGCGTCTCGCGACGAGCGCAGAGCGGGTGATCGATGTCGCCTACGAATCCGGCTTCGGCGACCTGGCGAACTTCCACCACACGTTCCGGGCCGAGCTCGGCGCGACGCCGGCCCGGTACCGCAGGTCGCTCGCCGCGGAAGGGTGATGCCGCACGCCTCGCCCGGGGGCGAGGCGTGCGGCGCGGCTCAGCGCGAGGCGGGCGGGACGATCCCCGCCATCCGGGCATAGACCGCGAGCTGACCGTAGTGCTCGGCAGTGTGCCCCAGGAACGAGGCGCAGAGGGCGGCGGCATCGGCGTCGATTCCGTTCCGGCCCCGGCCGGTGAACGCCGCCGCCGCATCGGCGACACTGGCCGCGAACGCCGCCAGCGCCTTCTCGCGATTCGGCGCCTCGCTGCGGCCGATCTCGTTGGCGCTGCCGTCGGGCTCTTCCCCCCGCACCTTCGCGGCGACCCAGCGGTTCCAGAAGGTGAGGTGGCGAAAGACCTCGGCCGGGCTCCGCACTCCGTCGACCGGAACCGCGTCGAACGTCTTCCCGGTCATGGCTTCTCCGAGCGCGCCGGTCTTCGCTCCGAGCTCGTTCCACTGCTCCACCAGCTGCGTCGTCAGATCCTTCGTCGTTGCGGTCGTCATCGTCGTCGTCCTTTCTCTCCAGGCTGTTCGGTGTCTAGCGGACCCCGTGGTCCGGAGGCGATTCGATCCGCTTCGGACGAAGGAATCCTGGGAAAAATTGCTCGGGCGCCCGTCGGGACGGAACGAAGAGCAGCCGGACCCCGTGCTACTGTGCGGCGCCGTGCCCCCGGACTGCGCACTCCTCGGCGACACCGATGGCTCGGGGCAACGCCCATGGGTGCCCGATTTCGGTGTGGTGGCGCACTCGTGGAGGGGCACGATCGCCGACCGCCGTGATCTCCCTCGAGGCGGGGCGGTCTTGAAGACCGGCATTGCGGGACTCCTGCTCGGTCTCGCGCTCGCTTCCTCGGCCTCCGGTCAGGAGACGGAACGGACCGGCACGTCAGGTGAGGCACGATCCGCCTCGGCCGAGACGACTCGTGCGGTCGTCGCCTCGCCGGGGATCTCGGTCGATTCGCCTCCGGCCGATCTGGTCTTCTGGAATCGCGAGATCGTCAGGATCCGCGCGACGATCGGGCACGAGACGCCGGAGCGCAGGATCCACGCGATCCGGGGCCGGCTGGAGGCGATGTCGGAGCGTCTCCTGCACGAGAAAGTCACCGGGCACTCCGGCGTGATCGACGGAGTCGACGTCTTCATGGTCACCCTCGGCGAACAGCCGGTCGTAACGCTGGTCCGGGCCGACGTCGATCCGCTATCCGGCGAAGATCTGCAGAGACTCGGCGAAGGAGCCGTGCGGCGGCTGCGGGAGGCCCTGGTCGCGCGCAGCAACCAGAACGATCTCCCCGCCCTCCTGCGAGGTGTGCTGCAGGCGTCCGCGGCGACGGCTCTGGTCGCGCTCGTCATCGCGCTCGGCGCGCGGGCGCGAAAGCGCTGGATGGCGCGGGTCGAAGAGCGCTCCTCGGAGAAGGCCGCGGACACCGGTCTCGGGTCCGAGATCGCGACCCGCCTCGTCGGTGTCGTGCGCGCCAGTGTGGTTTCGATCGCCTGGGTCGTGCGCCTGATCCTCGCGTACTTCTGGCTGACGTTCGTGCTGACGCGCTTCACCTACACCGAACCGTGGGGCAACGCCCTCGGCTCGTGGATCACGGCGACACTTCGCCAGGCGGTCCTGTCGATCGCCCACGCCGCCCCGGGACTGGCGACCGTGGCGATGATCCTCTTCGGCGCACGGCTCGCGGCGGGGTTGGTGTCGCGGCTGATGATGCGTGTCGAGTCGGGAAACCTCGCCCTCTCGTGGCTGCCTCCGGAGGTCGCGCGCTCCTCGCGGCGCATCGCGATCGTGGCGGTCTGGCTGATCGCGGCGGCGCTCGCCTACCCGTTCATTCCCGGATCGTCGACGCGCGCCTTCCAGGGTCTGAGCGTCCTCATCGGACTGGTCGTCACCCTCGGTTCCGCCGGCCTGATCAATCACGTGCTTGCGGGCTGGGTGATCCTGTTCTCGCGCGGCATGCGGGTGGGCGACTACGTGCGGATCGGCGAGCACGAGGGAAAGGTGCTGACGCTCGGCGTCCTCGCGACCCGGCTGCTGACGCCGCGCAACCAGGAGCTCGTGCTGCCGAACGCCGTGGTGACCGGAACCGTGTCGACGAACTTCTCGCGCCAGGCGTCGCCGGAGAGCTGCTGGGTCACGGTCAGCGTGACGATCGGCTACGACGCTCCCTGGCGGCAGGTCGAGGCGATGCTGAAGCGCGCCGCCGCGGCGACCGAGGGCGTGCGGGACGAACCGGCGCCGCTCGTCCTGCAGCGGGCGCTGTCCGATTTCTACGTCGAGTACGACCTCGTCGTCGAAGTCGAGCTGGAGCGTCGGGCGACGGTCGTCTCGGCCCTCCACGGCGCGATCCAGGATCAGTTCAACGAGTACGGCGTGCAGATCCTCTCGCCCCACTTCCTGTCCCAGCCGGAACGATCGGTGGTCGTTCCGAAGGAGCGCTGGAACACGCCGCCGGCGGGCTCGGGGGAGAGCGACCCGGAGAAAGAGAAGGACGACGGAGGAGCCTGAGCGGACCCCCGCGCCCGGGTCGCTACGGGCGTCGTCGGCAGGCAGGTCGGCGAGTCCGGCGCCCGACTACGCTTCCGGCGACCGATCGATGCCGCTGCGGTAGAAGCGGACATCGACCTTCTCGACGGTCGCGAGGCCCTCCTTCACGACCGAGTCGACCACCGGCAGGAACGCTTCGATGCGCTCGATCGTGTCGACGATCTCGACCACGATCGGCAGATCGGTCGAGAGCCGCAGCACCTTCGCCGTGTGGACCCGGCTGTTGGCGCCGAATCCTGCGAGTCCGCGCAGCACGGTGGCGCCGGCGAGTCCGCGGCTCCGGGCCTCCCGCACCAGCCACTCGTAGAGCGGCATTCCTTCGTGGCGATCGCTCTCGCCGAGGAAGATCCGCAGCAGGTGCCCTTCGCGCGGCAGCATCAAGCCGATCCGATCCGGGCGAGGGCGAGGCCGGCCCAGGCGGCGGCGAGACCCAGCACGAGCTGTGCGGCGATGTTGCCGAAGGCGCGGGCGAGTCCCGCGTCACGGCCGAGCGCGAGCGTTTCCCAGGCGAAGCTCGAGAAGGTGGTGAACCCTCCGAGGAGGCCGATGAGCAGGAAGGTGCGGACGTCGGCGCCGAAGAGCTGGCGCAGCTCGGCGAGCCCGGCGAGCAGGCCGATGAGCAGGCAGCCGAGCACGTTGACGGTCAGCGTCCCCCAGGGGAAGAGACTCGCCGGCACGAGACGGTGGACCCAGCCGCCGACCAGGTAGCGGCCGGCGGAGCCGACGAAGCCGCCGAGACCGGCGAGCAGGAGGGGTCGCAACTCGTTCATGCGCGGCGATCCTACCGCCGCTCGCTATTTCTTCCTCTTGTCCTTCGCCGGCTCGGCCTTGATGTTGACGAGCTTGAACGGCTGGGTTCCCCAGTTCTCGAGCTCGAGCTGGCCGCTCTCGTTGAACTTCGCAGACGCCGCGGCGATCAGCGTGCCGCTCCCTTTTCCCTTGGCGTCGAAGCGGATCTCGACGATGCCGAGCGGATAGTCGGCCGAGCGGAGGCCGTTGCGCAGCTCGAAGAACTGGATCGGCCGGTCGGTGAAGGCGCGGACCACCCGCCCTTCCGGTGTGTCGAAGGTGCGCGCGAACGAGATCGAGTAGCCGAGCTGCGTTCCGATCTTGATCCAGCCGGCCTCGCGGGAGTGCGAGAACGCCTTCTGCAGCGCCTCCTGCCCCTCGTCGCGGAGGGTCTGCAGGTAGGCGCGCGCCTCGTCGTCGGTACCCCACTGGTCGACGTGCAGGGTGAAGAAGCCTGCAGCGGCGCGGGTCACCTGCGGCGTGTCGACGATGTGGCCCCGGAACTCCTCGGCGGCCCGGGCCGTCGTCCCGACGGCGAGCAGCAGGAGGAACGAGCCGAGTACGGGAAAGCGTCGGGACATCTCCAACCCCTTTCGTAACGCCGAGCGTGATGGAAGATCCATCTCTCGGGGACTTCGCGGCGTAGTTTCCTATGAAGCGGGTCCGCCTGAAAAGTCGATGGCGCACGGGCCGCCCACCGGCTCCGCAGTATCATCCGCGGATTCCGCGAACCTCCGGCCCTTGCTCGAAAGGAGCGCAATGCATCGACCCCTGGTAGCGCGAAACCGAAGCGCGGCATCGTCCGCGGCAGTTCGTACCGTCCTGCTCTCTCTCCTCTTCTGCGTTCCGGCGGCGGTGGCCGAGGAGACCTGCCCCTGTCCGCCGCCGGAGCCGCCGCCGCCGCTCTGGACTGGATCGGCCGGTCTCTCCTATCTGCAGACCTCCGGCAACACCGACACCGAAAGCCTCGGCCTGACGTTGAACTGGAAGCGGCAGCCGACGCCGTGGGGGATCGAGATCAGCGCCCTCGCCAACCGGGCCGATTCCGACGGCGAACGGACGGCGGAGCGCTACTTCGCCGGCGTCCGCGGCAAGCGCGCCCTGGGTGACCGGTTCGAACTGTTCGCCGGTCTCTCCTGGGAGCAGAACGAGTTCGCCGGTTTCGACGCCCGCACCATCCTCGAAGCGGGTGGGGTCTGGAAGGCGCTCCTCGGCCCGACCCACGAGCTGGCGTTCGATCTCGGCCTCACCTGGACGAGCGAGGACCCGGTCGACGGCGAGAGTGATGATTTCCTGGGCGCCGTCGCCGGCGCGCTCTACGTCTGGAAGATCAACGACCGGGCGAGCTTCCGCGAGCGGCTCGCCTTCTATCCGAACTTCGATGTCTCCGACGACTGGCGTCTGACTTCGGAGACCTCGCTCGACGCCTCGATCGCCGCCGCCTGGGCGCTTCGCGTGAGCTACCGCTACGAACGCGACAATCTGCCGCCGCCGGGGTTCGAGAAGACCGACGGGTCGACCGCTGTCTCCCTGGTCTGGAAGCGCTGAGGTTCTGAAGAGATGACTGCCGAGGAGGAGCGCCCGCGGGGCCGTTCGCGCGCCCGCAAGCTCCTCCTCGGGCTGTTGCTCTTCGAGCTCGCGTACGTCGTAGCCTTCGAATGGGCAGCGCGGAGCGGCCGCCTCGCGCACTGGATCAACCGCCGGCCCGAGAAGATCTCGATCGGTTTCGGCTCGGCGCATTCGTTCTTCCCGTTCTTCGTCTCGGTGAACGATCTCGTTCTGCACGGGCAGACGCCGCGCATCCGCTGGCAGCTCGAGATCGACCACGCGCGGGCCGTTCTCTCGCCCGTCGCCCTCTTCCGTCGCACGGTGCGCTTCGCCACGGCGACGGCGGAGGGCGGGGAGTTCGCGATGCTGCGCGAGATCGATCGCTCCGCCGAACAGACGGCGCGTCTGCCGCCGGTCGCGCCGCTGCCGCAGCCGGAGACGCCACGCCCGCCGAGTCAGAAGCCCAAGTGGTCGTTCGAGCTGCCGCGTGTCCGCGCCACGGCGTTGCGCCGTGCGTGGCTCGACGGCGCCCGTTTCTCCGGCCGATTCGCGGCCCGCGGCGGGATGACGCTCGCGGCGGGACGCGAGCTCGAGGTCGCACCGAGCCACCTCGATTTCGACGACGTCGAGGCCGCGATCGGCGACACGGTGATCGGACACGGCCTCGGCGGATCCGTCGAGGTCCGGATCGAGCGCTATCCGTTCAAGGAACGGCGGGGCAAGGAGATGCTGCCGTTCCTGTCGGGCACCGCTGCCGTGCACGGATCGCTCAACGAACGGGGACTGCTCGACATCTTCCTGCATCGAGCGCCCTGGCTCGGTTTCGGCGACACTCCCGGTCAGTTCGAAGCACAGCTGACGGTCGAGAACGGCGAGCTCCGTCCCGGGACGCGGGTCGAGTTCCACCACGCCGACTTCGAGACCACGGCGTTCCAGTCGCGCGCCCGGGGTGACGCCACGATCGAGTTCGAAGTCAGGGCCGGCGAAGAGGGATCCTCTCCGCACGGTGAGCTCGGCGTTCGCTACGACGAGTTCGAGATCCGTCAGGTCGGTGGCGACGTGGCCGAGATCGTCGGCTCGGGCCTGACGCTGGTGGCGACGACGCCGCATCTCGAGCTCGCCTCGGTGGCGAAGGACGCGACCGTGAAGATCGACCTGGGGACCGCGCGGATCCCGAGCCTCGCGGTTTACAACCGGCTGTTGCCCGCTTCCGCCGGGCTCGAGCTCCGGCGTGGAGCGGGCGCGGTCACCGGAACGTTCGAAGCGGACCTCGCCGCGAACGACGCGCACGGCGCTTTCAGCGCAGCGATCGAGGACGTCGCCGTGCGCTACCGCGACCTCGACCTCTCGGGAGACTGCACCGTCGACCTGCGGATCCTCTCGGGCGATCTCGAGCAGCGGCGGTTCGACGTTTCGACCACGAGGCTCGAGCTGCTCGACTTCCGCAGCCCGCAGGCGGAATCGGCCGGACCGGCGCCGGCGGCCGACGGCTGGTGGGCCCGCTTCGAGCTCGCGGGGGCCGAGCTCCGGCTGCCTCCCGATCCGGCGATGGAGGGACGCTTCGAAGTCGGCCTGCGCGACTCGGTGCCGATCGTCGGCATCTTCGAGACGCGCCGGCACCTGCCGCGCTGGGTAGAGCGCCTGCTCACCGTGCAGGACATCCGCGCCACCGGAACGTTCTCCTGGAAGCCCGAGGAGACGGCGCTGGAGGAGATCGCGACCCGGTTCCGCCAGGCCACGATCCAGGCGAAGCTCAGGTTCCGCAAGGAGGTCCGCCGCGGTCTGCTGATGATCGAGTGGAAGAAGCTCGCCGTCGGCCTGCGCCTCGAGAACGAGAAGAAGCGCTGGAAGCTCCTCGGCGTCCGCAACTGGTACGCGAAGGGTCGCCTCGATGAGCCGCTGCCGGAGAAGCTCGACGACGATCCGTTCTCCGACGAAGCGCTGGCGATGGTGCAGCTCCCCGGGGCGAGGGCGGACGAGCGGCCCGCCGTCGACACGCGTGGCGCTTCGGACGACGAGATCGGGGACGACGGCGGAGAGAGCCCGGGTCTCGACGTCGTCGCCGGCAGCACGGTCACCGGCCAGCTCGACACCGATTCCGGACTCGAAGCCGTCACCCGGCTCGCCGCGGGCGATGGGTCAGGTCGGAACGCCGTTCGCCTCGCCGCCCTCGATCTCGTGGACGGCCGAGCCGAGATTCTCGGGCTGAGCGAGCTGCCGCCGGGTGCGAAGCTCGGCTCGCTCGCGATCCGCGACCGGGAGATCGTCGCCGAGCTCGAGGTCGTCGGCGAGGGAGACGAACCGTGCTGTCCCTCCCACCAGGCGATCTGGCGTTGGCGCCCGCCGGCCCAGCCGCGGATCGAGCGCTAGGGTAGCGCCCGCACTTCCGGTTTCAGAAGACCCACTGGACGCGGGTGAGCAGGCTGTCGGTGGTGCCGGTCTCGTCGAAGCGATCGAGCCGCGTCCTGCCCCAGCCGATCCCGACCTTCCACCGCAGGGTCGCCCACCAATCGAGGCCGAGGTAGAGCTTGTCGAACGAGCCGCCGTGCACCGGGCCGTCGTCGAGATCGACGTGCGAGATCCGGGCGACCAGCTCGGGGGCGCCCCAGCGGCCCTCGGGGAGGACGCGGCGCGCGTAGCCGACCGTGCGATCGTACGGTCGCGTCTCACCGGTGAGGACCCAGCTCCCGGTCAGGTACCAGCCCGAGAAGGAGGGGTCGCCCGACTCCGGCGCGCTCGCCTCCGCGAGCACCCCTTCGGCGAGGATCGAGAACGGCCCGCGGTTCCAGAGCAGTTCGGCGCCGAGCTCAACCGCATGGTCCGCCACCAGGGTCCCGGTGTCGACGAAGTTGTCGGCGACGTTCGACTCCGGCCGTCCCCGGAACCGCAGCGTCCCGTCCTGGGCGCCGACGTACCGCCCGGCGAGGCCGAGGTGGAGGAAACTCCTGTCGCCCGGGCGGTCGACCGCGAGCCCGGTGAGGCGGACGGTGACGTCGGTGCCGGCCTCGGAGAGCGAGTCGCCGTGCACCCAGCCGTCGTTGAAGACACCGCCCGACAGGGTCATCCGCTGCGCCTCGCCGAAGACGTGACTCAGCTTGACGCCGACGTCGCGCGAGACGAAGAACGGACTCAGCACCCGCTCCTGCTGCGGGAGATTCGCGGCATCGCCGACCATCTCGTAGGAGAACGTCTGCTTGGACTTGCCGACCGTGAGCTGCGTCGCCGGACTGCCGAGCGGGAATGAGAAGGAGACGTCCGTCGTCTGCCAGGTCTCCTGCAGGTCGGGCTCGAACCCCTTGTACTCGGCGGCGATCAGGAAACCGACCTTGTAGCCGGTGCCGACGTTGCCGCGGAAGATCAGGCGAGCCGCGCGGACGTCCCACTGATCCTTCTGCGGTCCGACCTGATCGCGGCTCGTCTCGTCCTGGTCGAACGAGGTGTAGTCCTCGATGAGCACGAGCGACGGCTTGAGCGTGATCCAGCGCTCGACGATGCGCGCGGTGCTGGTCGTGGACGCCGGGAGGTCGGGAACGACGTAGTCGACCGCCTGCGGCTGCGAGGCGGAACCGACAGTTCCCTTCTCCGGCGTGTCCGCCTCTCCGGTCGAGCGACCGGTGGCGGGCAGGAGCGAGAACAGAATGGCGAATCCGGTGGCGACCCGGCCGGATCTGCTTCGGAACTTCGGCGCAGCGCTCAAGAATGGACACCCCCGTGGACCTGTCGATGCTTCGAGCCCGTCCGCCGATGTGCAAGAGGTATGCCCCGCCGCACTGTGCGGAAGGTATCAGCCTCGAGCCCGGCCGGGCCACCCGGCGTGGGGCCTCGAGCGGCTTTCCGGAAAAGGGACCGCCCTCGTCCGCCGTCCGTCCGGAACCGTATAGTCTTGCAGAGCCAGTCCGATGGGCGGTTCATCGTCGCCGGATCCGATCGAGCCGAACCGTACTCCCGAACGGAGCAAGATGATGAGAAACGGCAAGTCGAGAGTTCCAGGCCTCCTCCTCGCCGCGCTCTTCGTCGCCGGATGGATGGCGGCTCCGGTGCTCGCCCAGGGCACGCCGGAGCGTCCCAACATCCTGGTGATCTGGGGCGACGACATCGGCTGGGAGAACGTGAGCGCTTACGGCCTGGGCGTCATGGGCTACACGACGCCGAACATCGACTCGATCGGCATGGACGGGATCCGCTTCGTCGACCACTACGCCCAGCCGTCCTGCACCGCCGGTCGCGCCTCGTTCCTCACCGGCCAGTACCCGATCCGTTCCGGCATGACGACCGTCGGCCAGCCCGGCGACGCGCTCGGCCTGCAGCCGGCGTCGCCCTCGCTCGCCGAGGTCCTCAAGCAGCAGGGGTACGAGACCGGCCACTTCGGCAAGAACCACCTCGGCGACCGCAACGTTCACCTGCCGACGGTTCACGGGTTCGACGAGTTCTTCGGCAACCTCTACCACCTGAATACGCAGGAGGAGTCCGAGCAGCGCGACTACCAGGCGTTCGGCAAGGCCTACTCCGGCAATCTCGAGGAGTACGAGAAGAAGTTCGGAACGCGCGGCGTGCTGCACTGCTACGCGACCGACAAGGACGACCCGACCGAGGAGCCCCGCTTCGGACGCGTCGGCAAGCAGCGCTGCACCGACACCGGGCCGCTCACGCAGGAGCGGATGAAGGACTTCGACGCCACCGAGGTCGCGCCGAAGGCGATGGACTTCATGGGCAAGGCGAAGGCCGACGGCAAGCCGTTCTTCGTCTGGCTGAACACCAGCCGCATGCACCTCTACACCCGGCTCAACGACCAGTGGCGCTACGCGGCCGAGAAGTACACCTCCGAGGCCGACATCCACGGCAGCGGCATGCTGCAGCACGACCACGACATCGGCGTGGTGCTCGCGTACCTCAAGGCGAACGGTCTCGACAAGAACACCATCGTCTGGTACTCGACCGACAACGGTCCCGAGCATGCCTCCTGGCCGCACGGCGCGACGACGCCGTTCCGCGGCGAGAAGATGACGACCTACGAAGGGGGCGTTCGCGTCATTTCGATGCTGCGCTGGCCCGCGGTGATCAGGCCGGGGCAGGTCCTGAACGGCATCCAGGCGCACATGGACATGTTCACCAGCCTCGCCGCCGCGGCCGGCGTGCCGGACGTCGCCGAGCGGATGAGGACCCAGAAGAAGCAGTACATCGACGGCGTCAACAATCTCCCGTACTGGAAGGGAGAGACCTCCCAGTCGGCGCGGAACAGCCTGTTCTACTACTACGAGAGCAAGCTCACCGCGATCCGCATGGGGCCGTGGAAGTTCCACTTCTCGACCAAGGAGGACTACTACGCCAACGTGGTCGGGCGGACGGTGCCCCTGGTCTTCAATCTGCGGATGGATCCGTTCGAGTCGTACGACAACAAGGATTCGTACGGCCACCTGATGCAGAAGGTCTCGTGGCTGCTCCAGCCGATGGGTGAGCTGATGGCGGCGCACCTGAAGACCCTGGCCGACTATCCGCCGGTCCAGGGCGGCAAGAGCTTCGACATGTCGAACGTCGTCCAGGAATTCATCGCGAAGTCGAAGCAGTAGAACTGCGCGTGTCGCAGACACCGGCGGGGCCGGCAGTGGTGCCGGCCCCCCACGCATTCAACCGAGGACCGAAATGAACCGAAATCTCCGCCGCTCGCTCGCTGGAATCGCCCTGGGCCTGGCCGTCTGCGGAACGTCCGCGCGCGCCCAGGAGGGTGGTGCGCAGGATGCCGACGCGCTCGCGAAGGCGCTGTCGAATCCGGTGGCGGCGCTCATCAGCGTGCCGCTGCAGCTGAACTACGACTCGGGCTACGGCGCCGGAGGCGACGGCGACCGTTTCACCCTCAACATCCAGCCGGTCATCCCCGTCGGCATCAGCGACGACTGGAACCTGATCTCGCGCACGATCGTTCCGCTCGTCTCGCAGAGCGACGTCGTCGGCGATTCCAGCCAGTCCGGGCTAGGTGACATCGTCCAGAGCTTCTTCTTCTCGCCGAAGGAGCCGACCGCGAGCGGCTGGATCTGGGGTCTCGGTCCGGCGTTCCTGCTTCCGACCGCCACGGACGATCTGCTGGGCGGCGAGCAGTGGGCTGTCGGCCCCACCGGCGTGGCGCTCAAGCAGACGGAGGCGGGCTGGACGTACGGCGCGCTCTTCAACCATCTCGTCTCGGTGGCGGGGGACGACGACCGCGCCGACGTCAACGCGACCTTCCTCCAGCCGTTCGCCTCGAAGTCGCTGGGCGCCGGCCGGACGCTGACCTTCAATCTCGAGTCGACCTACGACTGGGAGAGCGAGCAGTGGAACGTCCCGGTCAACGTCATGTATTCGAAGGTCGGCAAGCTCGGATCCCAGCTCGTCAGCTGGGCGTTCGGCGGGCGCGCCTACCTCGACACGCCGCAAGGCGGGCCGGACTGGGGCCTGCGGGCCGCGCTGACGCTGCTCTATCCGAGATAGGTTCCGGCGCGGGGGCGGCACCTGTCGGAGCCAGGGGACCTGCAGCGCTTCGGACTGCGTCCGGCGTCGACCGCGACGCGGCCGGAGGAGGCCCTGCACCGGATCTCGCAGGCCTCACGAAATTTCGTGAGACGCGATGGCCGCAGGCGCGCTCGAACTTGGAAACCGCCACGCAAATACTTGATTTCTCTGGAGTTGTGCCGTACTCGTGCCGTTTCCGGAGACGACGTTCGTGGGCATCTCATCTGCTTGGTACCGCCCCCAGACTGCACGGTTACATCCGGTGGCGAGGGAAGGGGAGACAGCGCCGCTGCGGGACGCCGCGACATCCGGATGCGGCTCATCTGAAGGGCCCCAGGCGTCGTATTGCTGAATACGTTTGCTTGAAGAATCCGGGGAACTGAGTGGTTCTTGCAGGCCGACAGTTCCCCTGATCTAGACTGCGCACCCAGGCTCGACCGCGAGCATGTTTCCGGAATCGGATGGTGCTTGCGGCGATCCGCCTTTCCAATCAACGGAAGTCAGGAAGAAGGGAGTCGACAGATGGACGGAGTCGCAGTCATCACAAGGAGGCACTGGACGTTGCTGCTCGCGTCGCTCGCCCTGTTGCTCGCGGTCGCGCCGGCCCACGCCCAGCAGACGAAGAAGCCGAACATCCTGGTCATCTGGGGCGACGACATCGGCACCTGGAACATCAGCCACAACAACCGCGGCATGATGGGTTATCGGACGCCGAACATCGACCGGATCGCGGACGAGGGTGTCGCCTTCACCGACTACTACGGTCAGCAGAGCTGCACCGCCGGGCGCGCCGCCTTCCTCGGCGGCAACGTGCCGGTGCGCACGGGCATGACCAAGGTCGGCCTGCCGGGCGCCACGGAAGGATGGCAGAAGACCGATGTCACGATCGCCACGGTCATGAAGAGCGAGGGCTATGCGACCGGCCAGTTCGGCAAGAACCACCAGGGTGACCGCGACGAGCATCTGCCGACGATGCACGGCTTCGACGAGTTCCTCGGCAACCTCTACCACCTGAACGCGGAGGAGGAGCCGGAGAACGAGGACTATCCCCGTGACATGGTCCTCGCCAACGGCAAGACGTTCCTGCAGCAGTTCGGCCCGCGCGGCGTCCTCCACTGCTGGGCCGACGGCAAGGGCGGCCAGCGTTGCGAGGATACCGGCGCCCTCACCAAGAAGCGGATGGAGACGATCGACGACGAAACCGTCGCCGCCGCGAAGGATTTCATCAAGCGCCAGGTCGCCGCCGGCAAGCCGTTCTTCACCTGGTGGAACGGCACGCGGATGCACTTCCGTACGCACGTCCGTCCCGAACACCGCCACAAGGGCAACGACGAGTACACCGACGGCATGATCGAACATGACGCCAACGTCGGTGAGTTGCTGGCCCTGCTCGACGAGCTCGGCATCGCCGACAACACCATCGTCTTCTACTCGACCGACAACGGCCCGCACTACAACACCTGGCCGGACGCCGGCACCACCCCCTTCCGCAGCGAGAAGAACTCGAACTGGGAGGGCGCCTACCGGGTGCCCGCGTTCATCCGCTGGCCCGGCCACTTCCCGAAGGACGTCACGGTGAACGGCATCGTCTCGCACGAGGACTGGTTGCCGACCTTCGCCGCGGCGGCGGGTGACACCACGATCAAGGACCGCTTGCGCAACGGCGTCGACCTCAACGGCCGGCGCTACCGCAACTACATCGACGGCTACAACCAGCTCGACTACCTGTCGGGCAAGGTCGCCGAGTCGCCGCGCCACGAGTTCATGTACGTCAACGACGACGGCCAGGTCGTGGCGATCCGATATGACGCCTGGAAGTCCGTCTTCCTCGAGAACCGGGGCGTGGGGTTCGGCGTCTGGCGCGAGCCGTTCACCGAGCTGCGCGTGCCGCTGCTGTTCAACCTGCGGCGCGACCCCTTCGAGAAGGCCCAGCACAACGCGAACACCTACGACGACTGGTTCCTCGATCGGCCGTTCGTCGTCGTCCCGATGCAGGGGCTCGCTGCCAGGTTCCTGCAGTCGATGAAGGACTATCCGCCGAGCCAGACACCTGGCTCGTTCAACTTGACCAAGATCGAGGAGCAGCTCAGGAGCGCCACCAGCGGTCACTGAAGCGTAGCGTCTCTGCAGTTCCGGGCCCGCGGTGACCGACCGGTCGCCGCGGGCCTTTTCTTCCGCCGTTCGTCGCGCCGAGCTTCAGGGAAGCTCGCCCGGTCGATTCTCAGCGAGTGGAAGAGCGCGAGAGCCCCAGCTTCAGCATGCGCGAGCGAAGCGTATTCGGATGGAGTCCGAGCCTTTCCGCAGCGCCGCCTTCCCCGGCGATCTTGCCCCCGCACCGTGCCAGAACTGCCGCGATGTGGTCGCGCTCGTGGTCCTCCAGGCGAAGTGACTTCGGCGTGTTCGCTTCGTTCGGACCGGAGGACGCGAACCCGGCGGGGACGGCAAGCGTTTCGTCGCGGGTGAGGATGAGTGCCCGTTCGATCACGTTCTCGAGCTCGCGGACGTTGCCCGGCCAGTCGTAAGCGGTCAGCGCCTCGAGATCCGGTTCGCGGATCCGCTCGACCTTCTTTCCGATCGAGCTCTGGAGCCGCTCGACGAATGCCCAGACGAGCAGCGGAATGTCCTCGCGCCGCTCGCGCAGCGGCGGGATCCGGATCGGAAAGACATTGAGGCGGAAGAAGAGGTCGCTGCGGAATCTGCCGGCGCGGACCTCTTCTTCGAGATCGCGGTGGGTCGCGGCGATCAGGCGGACGTCCGCCTTCTGGACCCGGGACGAGCCCAACCGCTGGAAATCGCGCTGCTGGATCACCCGCAGCAATTTGATCTGCATCTCCAGCGGCAGGTCACCGATCTCGTCGAGAAACAGCGTTCCCCCGGCGGCGATCTCGAAGCGGCCGGCACGCGCCTTCGTCGCCCCCGTGAAGGCTCCCTGCTCGTGCCCGAAGAGCTCGCTTTCGATGAGAGTCGCCGGCATCGCGGCGCAGTTCACCATGACGAGCGGCCCGTCGGCGCGGGGACTCCGCTGGTGGATCGCCCGTGCCATCAGCTCCTTGCCGGTTCCGGTTTCGCCGAGGAGCAGGACGGTCGACGGCGTGGGTGCCACCTGTTCGAGGAGGGCGAGTGTCGCCAGGAGCGCCGGGGAGCGCCCGACGATCTCCGCGAAGCCGTGCAGCGCCGTGCGCTCCTCGCGCAGGTAGTCGGTTTCCGCGCGCAAGCGCCGGTGCAGCTCTTCGATCTGTTCGAGGCGATGTTTGAGCGCGAGCTCGAGCTCGATGCGCTCGGACGCGGCGGCGAGAGCGTCGCCGACGCTGCGAAGGCGATGGATGTCGCGCTCCGACCAGGTGCGAGGCTTCCGGAAGCTGGCGGTCGCGATCGACCAGCGGAACCTTCCGGCAACGGTCAGCGGTACGGTCAGGTTCGCCTTCATCCCGATCGCCGTCGTGTAGTCGCGCTCCTCCTGAGCGGTCTCGGGGAGGTCGTCGGGAACCCGTTCGACGGCGATCGTCCTGCCAGCGGCGAGCTCGCCGACGTACCACCGCATGCGCAGCGTCGCGTCCGGTGCGGGGATCCGTTCGGTGAGGCCCGGTCTCCCCCAGGCGAGACGGATCCGAACGCCGTCTCCGTCCAGATGCTGCAGCGTGGCGCGATCGGTGTCCAATCTCTGCACGATCCCTTCGATCACAGCGGTGGCCACCTCCGGAAAGGTCTCCGGGGACGCGTCCAGAAGGGAACGGAAGGTGTCCGACAGGAACTGTTCGAAGTCCGGCACACCCCTCCTTCGCACGAAGTTTCGTGAGTTGTCGGCGGAATCTCGTGGCGGCTCACGATATCTCGTGAGTTCGAACCGGGCAAGAACCGACCGGCGTCCGACTTCTCGGGCTCAACCGATTCATTCCATGTACGTTGTTCGTCCGTCGCCGTCCTGTTTCCCGCAGGCATCCGGCCTGCAAACCGTTCCTGCCAAGACAGATCATGTTCCGGATCGAGAGACGCGAATTCGACCGACAGCGGTGGATCAGCCTCTCCGGTCGACTCGACCGGGAGAGCGTGATCGAGGCTCGACGGTTGGTCGGAGTGGAAGATCCCGCGGTCGGTATCGATGCCGGGGAGCTACGGTTCATCGACGAGTCGGGGATCGGCCTCCTCGCCGAATGGGTGACGGAGGGCCGCAAGCTCCTGAGACTTTCGCCGTATGCCGGGATGCGCCTGGACGACCGGCTGCGAGGCGGACCCGAGAGCCGCTGAATCGCCGCGCGCAACGGTGCTCGCGGAAATCCAACTGACAGGTCAACGAACGGGAAGGGGAGTACGAATGAAGATCGTCTCGAGAGCCGCCAACTCGATCCTGTGCATGCTGGTCGGAGCGATGGCGTTTGTCACGGCCGTGAGCCCCGCGCAGGCCCAGAACAAGAAGCCCAACATCGTCGTCATCTGGGGCGACGACATCGGCACCTGGAACATCGGTGCCTACACCCACGGCATGATGGGTCGCACGCCGGCGATCGACTCGATCGCCCGGGACGGCGCCCTGTTCACCGATCACTACGGTCAGCCGAGCTGCACGGCCGGCCGCGCCGCCTTCATCACGGGCCAGATGCCGATCCGCACCGGAATGACCACGATCGGAATCCCCGGTTCGACTCGGGGGATCCAGAAGAGCGATCCGACGCTCGCCGAGGTCCTGAAATCGCAGGGCTATGCCACGGCGCAGTTCGGCAAGAACCATCTCGGCGACCGCAACGAGTTTCTCCCCACCGCGCACGGCTTCGACGAGTGGTTCGGCAATCTCTACCACCTGAACGCCGAGGAGGAGCCCGAGGAGCTCGACTACCCGGGCCAGAAGAATCCGGCTTACAAGGAGAAGTTCGGCCCGCGCGGCGTGCTGCACACCTGGGCGACCACGACCGACGACGCCACCGTGGATCCGAAGTTCGGCAAGGTCGGAATGCAGCGGATCCAGGACACCGGCCCGCTCACCCGCAAGCGGATGGAGACGTTCGACCAGGAAGTGACCAACGAGACGCTCAAGTACCTCGATCGGGTCGGCAAGGGCGACAAGCCGTTCTTCCTCTGGTTCAACTCGACGGCGATCCACATCTGGTCGCACTCGACCAACAAGTACATCCAGAAGGCCGTGGACGAGGGTCGTGCGGAAGAAGACGTCGTCCGAGCGAAGATGATCGAGCACGACGAGCAGGTGGGCAGCATTCTGGCGAAGCTCAAGGAGCTCGGCGTCGAAGACAACACGATCGTCCTCTACAGCACCGACAACGGCTTCGAGTTCATGATGTTCCCCGACGGCGGCTACGCGCCGTACCGCGGCGAGAAGGGAACCACCTGGGAGGGTGGCGTCCGGGTGCCGATGCTCATCAAGTGGCCCGGCCACATTCCGGCGGGCCGCGAGCTCAACGGCGTCCAGAGCCACGAGGACCTGTACGTGACGCTCGCCGCCGCGGCCGGCGTGCCGAACCTCAAGCAGGACCTCCTCTCCGGCTACAAGATGAACGGCACGACCTACAGGAACCACCTCGACGGCTACGACAACCTCGACTACTGGACCGGCAAGAGCGAGAAGTCGGCGCGACGCGAGTTCTTCTATTACGACGAGACCGACCTGATGGCGATCCGGGTGGACGGCTGGAAGATGCACATCGGTGTCAAGCACAACGGCGACTGGTTCGACGAGAAGGCGTTCCCGAGCGTTCCGTACATCGTCAACCTGCTGATGGATCCGCTGGAGAAGGTCACGCCGGATGCTCCCGGTTACGAGTACGCGGGACGCAAGTTCGTGGCGCAGAAGCTCTGGGCCCCGACGGCCGCCGGGCCGTTCCTGGCGGTGCACCTGAAGAGCCTCGCCGACTATCCGCCGAGTCAGGGAGCCGATACGCTCAGCATGCGGAAGGCGGTCGAATCGGCGATGAAGAAGCTCGAGAACCCCGTCGGAAGCAGCAACTGAGTCGCGGTTAGAATCGCTCGCAGACGACCGGGCGCGACGAAGAGCTCGCGTCCGGTCGTTGCCACCGCACCGGAGGAAGACGAATGAACAAAGGAATCCGTTTCTTGTCGGGGGTTGCCCTCGCCGCGACTGCTTCGGCGAGCGCTTTCGCCGCCGAGCCGCTGCCCTCCTGGAACGATACGGCCGCCAAGAAGGCGATCACCGAGTTCGTCCGCAAAGTGACGACCCCCGGCACATCGGACTTCGTGCCGGTCCCCGAGCGCATCGCCACGTTCGACAACGACGGCTGCCTGTGGTCGGAGCAACCGGCCTACTTCCAGCTCTTCTTCGCCGTCGACCGCATCAAGGCGATGGCGCCGCAGCACCCGGAGTGGAGGAGCGAGGAGCCGTTCGCATCGCTTCTCAAGGGCGACCTGAAGGCCGCGCTCGCGAGCGGCGAGGCCGGGATCGTCAAGCTCGTCATGACGACGCACGCCGGCATGACGACCGAAGAGTTCGAGAAGACGGTCACCGACTGGATCGCCACGGCGAAGCATCCCAAGACCGGAAAGCACTTCAACGAGATGGTCTTTCAGCCGATGCTCGAGCTGCTCGACTATCTGCGCGCCAACGGCTTCAAGACGTTCATCGTCTCGGGCGGCGGCATCGAGTTCATGCGCCCGTGGGTGGAGAAGACCTACGGCATTCCTCCGGAGCAGGTCGTGGGCTCGAGCGGCGGGCTCAGGTACGAGCTCCGCGACGGGAAGCCGGTGATCGTGAAGCTTCCCGAGATCGTCCTCAACGACGACAAGGAGGGGAAGCCCGTCGGCATCCAGCGTCACATCGGCCGGCGGCCGATCGCCGCCTTCGGCAACTCGGACGGCGACCTGCAGATGCTCGAGTGGACGACCGCCGGCGCGGGCCCGCGTTTCGCTCTCTACGTGCACCACGACGATGCCGAGCGCGAGTGGGCGTACGACCGGACATCGCACATCGGCAGGCTCGACAAGGGGCTCGACGAAGCGGCGAAGCGGGGCTGGACCGTCGTCAGCATGAAGCACGACTGGAAGACGATTTACCCGTGACCCTGTCCGGTCGCGCGCTGGTGCTCTCGTGGCTTCTCCTCTCGGCCTGCGGCGGTCCGCCGGCCGGGAACAGCCACGCCGACCGGCACGGGACAGCGGAGGGGGGGATGGACGGCGGGGCGATGGTCGCCTCGGCCGACGCGGCGTTCCTGCCGACGGTCGAGAACGCCGCCCCGCCGCCGTCCGACCCGCCCCCCGGAATGGTCTGGATCCCGGGCGGCGAGTTCTCGATGGGGGCTGCCGATCCGCAGGGGGCGGACCGCAACGAGGTCGGGATGCACGCGACGAACGACTCCCGTCCGATCCACCGGGTGGCCGTCGACGGTTTCTGGATGGACCGGACCGAGGTCACGAACCGTCAGTTCGCGGAGTTCGTCGCGGCGACCGGGTACGTCACGGTCGCGGAGCGAAAGCCGCGGGCGGAGGACTTTCCCGGAGCGCCGCCCGAGAATCTGGTCGCCGGATCGGTCGTTTTCCATCCGCCGGATCACGAGGTCCCGCTGAACGACCACTTCCAGTGGTGGGCCTACATCGTCGGTGCGAACTGGCGCCATCCGGGTGGACCGGGAACCGACATCGCCGGGAAGGACGACTTTCCGGTCGTGCAGATCGCCTGGGAAGACGCCGAGGCCTACGCGAAGTGGGCCGGGAAGAGACTCCCGACCGAAGCGGAGTGGGAGTTCGCGGCCCGCGGCGGGTTGAGCGGCCAGATCTACCCCTGGGGGAGCGAATTCCGGCCCGGCGGGAAGTGGATGGCGAACAGCCACCAGGGTCACTTCCCGAACCACGACACCGGCTCCGACGAGTTCGTCGGCCTGGCCCCGGTCGGGCAGTTTCCTGCGAACGGCTACGGGCTCCAGGATGTCGCCGGCAACGTCTGGGAATGGGTCAGCGACTGGTACCGCCCGGACACCTACGAGACCCTCGCCGCGGCCGGAACGGTCGCCCGGAATCCAAGGGGACCGGAGTCCCCCTGGGATCCGGACGAGCCCGGGGAGCGGAAGCGCGTCCACCGGGGCGGGTCGTACCTCTGCACCGACCAGTACTGCTCCCGCTACATGGTCGGAACCCGCGGCAAGGGAGAGGTCTCGACCGGAACCAACCACCTGGGATTCCGCTGTGTCCGCGATCCCGGCTCAGCGCAGAACGGCTGATTCGTGGCAGGCTTGACACAGTGGAACCGATCGCTCGTCCGAGAGACGATTCGAACTCACCGAATTCCAACGCAGGAGTAGCCATGAGAAAGATGAATACAGTCAGAATCGCGACGCTGGTCGCCCTTGCCTTCACGTTCGCAGCCAGCGCTTCGCACGCCGAAACCGACTACATGTGGCCCCGGTTCTCGGTCTCCGCGGGTGCCTACCAGATCTCGAACACGGACAAGATCTCCGTCTCCGGCGAGTTCGAGGTGGGCAACCGCAAGATCGATCTCGGCAAGGACATCGGGCTGCCCGACAGCGACACGCTGATCGCGGGCCGGATCGACTGGGCATTCGCCGAGCGCCACTCACTCGACCTGAGCTACTACTCCTACGATCGCAGCGGTTCGCGATCGATCGGGCGTGTGATCGAGGTCGGTGATCACACCTACCCGGTCGGCGCCGAAGTCTCGGCCAATTTCAAGACCACTTCGCTCGAGCTCGGGTACACCTACTGGTTCACCCACCACGACACGTTCGGATTCGGCGGCACGTTCGGTCTCGTGGCGCTCGCCCTCGACGCCGATGCCAGCGCCAGCGCCGCGCTCGGCGGAACGGTGGGCACGATCTCCGACAGCGTCAGCGCCAGCACCGACGTGCCGGTGCCGATGATCGGCGTCAACCTCCGCGGCATGCCGGTCAACCGGCTGGTGCTCTTCGGCCGGGCCCGCTTCCTGCCGTCAGTGACGATCGACAAGTACAGCGGCCAGGCCGCGAGCTACACCGTCGGAGCCGAGTACTACATCGTCGGACCGGTCGCTCTCGGCGTCAGCTACGACGGCGAGTACTACCGCGCCGACGTCGACGATTCGAGCTGGAACGGCTCGGTCGATCTCGACACGGCGGGCTTCCGTTTCTTCGTGCGGGCATCTTTCTGACGGGCGTGAGCGGTGTGGGGGTGTGGGCTGCCATGGCTTGAAGAGATGCGGATCGTGAGCTGCCCGATACCGGGCAGCCCGTTGCAGCGCACGGTCCGCGCCGCAGTCGCCCTGGCCGCCCTCGCTCTCCTCTACGCCTCGCCGGCTGCTGCGCGCGACCGGATCGATCTCCTGCTCCTCGCCGGTGGCGACCGCGTCACCGGCGAAATCATCCGCCTCGAAGGGGCGAATCTGAGCGTTCGCACGCTCAATCTCGGCACGGTCGACATCGACTGGCCCGACGTCCAGGCGCTCATCAGCGTCCAGCTGTTCGAGGTGCTGCGGGCCGATGGCATCCGCTTCGTGGGGCGACTCGATCAGAGCGAGGACGGCGCCCGGATGGCGATCCACGCCGAGGAGTCGGGCGAGATCGTGGCCGAGATCCCGCTTGCCGAGGTGATCGGTCTGAAGCAGGTCGGAACGAATCTCTGGTCGAGCCGCCGCGGCTACGTCGACCTCGGCTGGAACTACTCGAACGCGGCGTCGAGCGAACAGCTGACACTCGGCGCCGAGCTCACGCTGCAGAGCGGAGTGCTGCAGTGGACGACGGTCGGCTCCTCCTACATCAGCAACGAACAGTCGGCCTCGCGCCGCGAACGCGACCTCCTGCAGTCGACCCTGTCGATCGCACTGGCGCGCAAGTTTCTGCTGCTCGGCTATGGCAGTCACGAGCGCAACGACGACCTCGACCTCGAATCGCGCGAGACCGTCGGTGCTGGCGTGGCCTGGGTTCCGCTGCGCAGCGCGCGCGGACGGTTCGCCTTCGGACCGGGCGTCCAGACCAGCCGCGAGTCGTATTTCTCCCGGGAGGATACGAGCGTCCTCACCAGCGCCGTCGTCCGCCTCATGGCCGAGCTCCACACCTTCGGCCGCTACGGCACGCGCGCGTCGGCCGAGCTCTCCTGGATCCCGCTGCTCTCCGGACCGACCCGGAACCGGTTCGAGTTCCGCGGCAGCGTGCGGCAGAAGCTCGGGAGCGACTTCAACGTCTCCCTGAGTCCCTACTATTCGTACGACAGCAACCCGCCGAGCGGCGCGGGGTTGAAGGAGGACTGGGGTGTATCGACCAGTCTCGGGTTGCTCTTCTGATCGGTCACCCGGCCATGTCCGCCGCCCGTCCCCAGCCGGATTTCACCGTACTGCCGCAATGAAAACGGAACGCCGGACGGCGTTCCGGAAATCGAACGAGAGGAGTCGCACCATGAGGTTCCACCTTCGTATCCTGATCGTCGCGGCTCTCGCGGCGGGAAGCCTGCTCGGTTCGGGCCCGGCGCGGGCCGAGATCGCCTTTCCCCAGGAGATCACCGCTCCCGAAGGGAAGATCGTCATCTACCAGCCGCAGCCGGAGCGTCTGACCGGCATCGTCCTCAACGGGCGGGCGGCGATGTCGCTGATCCTCGAGGGGAAGAAGGAGCCGATCTTCGGCGCCTTCTGGTTCACCGCCAAGATCGATCGCGACGACGAGGCCGGCACGACGACGCTGCGCGAGCTCGAAGTGACCAGGGTTCGCTGGCCGGACTCGAAGGAGTCGGACGAGGCGCGCTTCACCGAGATCGTCGAGGCGGCGGCGGCGAAGGCGACCCTGACCGTCGCGACCGAGCGGCTCTCGGCGAGTCTCGCCAGCGCCGAACGGGAGCAGAAGAGCCTCGCCGAGCTTAAGAACGATCCGCCGAAGATGGTCTTCTCGGAGAAGCTCGCGATCCTGCTCCTCTACGACGGCGAGCCGATCTGGGGCGACGTCGAGGACAGTCCGTACGAACGGGCGCTCAACACGGCCTTCGTCGTGGTCCGCGACAAGCGGACGAAGAGCTGCTTCCTCACCAGCGGCAAGCTCTGGTACTCGGCGGCCGAGCCGGGCGGGCCGTGGACACCGCTGGCGACGCCACCGGACGACCTGGTGAAGATGCTGCCGAAGCCGGACGACGATTCGCCGGCGCCGAGCCCGCCGCCGGCGGTCGTCGTCGCGACCGAGCCCACGGAGCTGGTGGTGAGCGACGGCCCCCCGGAGTGGAAGCCGGTGGGGGAGGGGGAGCTCCTCTACGTCCAGAACACCGAGACGCCCTGGCTGCGCGAGGTCTCGACCGGCCAGACCTGGGTCCTCCTCTCGGGCCGCTGGTTCCGCGCGGCGACGACCGCGGGTCCGTGGAGCTTCGTGCGCGGCGACCAGTTGCCGGACAGCTTCCGCAAGATTCCGGAGGCCTCGGACATCGGCGGCGTCCGGGTATCGATCGCCGGCACCGAGGAGGCGGAGGACGCGCTGCTCGATGCCGCGATCCCGCAGACGACGGCGATCCGCCGCAGCGAAGCGAAGCTCGAGGTGAAGTACGACGGCGCTCCGAAGTTCGAGAAGATCCCGGGGACGACCGTCTCCCGGGCGGTCAACACGCCGGTCCAGGTGCTCGAGATCGGCGGCCGCTTCTACGCCGTCGACGACGGCGTCTGGTTCGTCGCGGCGAAGGCCGAGGGACCGTGGGCCGTCGCCGACGAAGTTCCCGAAGACGAGATCGCGAAGATTCCGCCGAGCTCGTCGGCCTACAACGTGACCCACGTCCACGTCTACCAGTCCACGCCGGAGATCGTCTACGTCGGCTACACCCCCGGCTACCTCTGGTCGTTCCCCTACTACGGTGTCCCGGTCTACGGCACCGGCTGGTACTACCCCTACTACCCGGGCTACTACTATCCGCGGCCGGTCACCTACGGCTTCCACGTCGGCTACAACCCGTGGACCGGCTGGAACTTCGGCATGAGCTGGAACGTCGGCTTCATGCACTTCGGCGTCGGTTGGAGCGGCGGCTACCACGGCGTCTGGGGCGGCTACTGGGGTCACGGCTGCGGCGGCTGGTACGGCGGCTACCGCCCGGTGTGGGGCGGCTACTACGGTGGCGGCCACACCCACATCAACATCAACAGCAGCATCAACTACGGCAACCGGGTCCAGGTCTCGAACCGGATCGCGAACAATCCGCGGGCGTCGAATCTGCGTCAGCCGAGCGTCTACAACCGCCCGGAAGCGCGTACCCGGAACGCCGACCGCGCGGCCATCCGCGGGAGTGCCCAGCAGGCGCGCTCCGCCGGCAAGCTCCCCAACAACGTCTTCGCGGACCCGAACGGCAACGTCGGGCGCCACACCGACAAGGGCTGGCAGAGCCGCGACGGACAGAAGTGGAAGTCCGCCGAACCGTCGCGGGCCCGCACGTCCGGTTCCACCGGCTCGTCGACGCGCAGTCGGCCGCAGACGTTCGATCACCGGTCGGTCCAGCGCGACTACCAGGCACGGCAAAGGGGCAGCCAGCGGATG
This sequence comes from Thermoanaerobaculia bacterium, assembly GCA_050186295.1. Lineage (GTDB taxonomy): Bacteria > Acidobacteriota > Thermoanaerobaculia > Multivoradales > JAGPDF01 > JAGPDF01. Next base: position 151,684 of record JBFWYP010000007.1, read on the forward strand.
ACGATGCAGCACAGCGCCCCGCGCGGAGGCGGTGGAAGGTTCCGGCACTGATCGAGCGGCCGCACTTCGACCCGGCCGAGCGAGATTTCAACGGAGTCGAAAGGGAGAGTGTGATGAGGAGAAGACCGTACGAACAAAGAGCGGGCCTGATCTGGGCCCTGCTCCTGCTGACGATGTTGCCGGCGGTGGCGTCGGCTCAGGATGTCGAGGCCGGGGCGACCGCGGCGCTGGACCGGATGGGCGCCTACCTCCGGACACTGAAAGCGTTCCAGGTGACGGCCGAGACTTCGCGCGACGTCGTGCTCGAGAACGGCTTGAAGGCACAGTTCTCGAGCACGACGGACCTTCTGGCACGGCTGCCGGACCGGCTCCGGGCCGACGTCGCGGGCGATCTCTCGGATCGCCGGTACGTCTACGACGGCAAGGAGTTCACCCTGCTGGCGGAGCGGCTCAACTACTACGCTACCGTTCCGGCGCCGCCGACGATCGGGGCACTAGCAAACGCCCTCGAGGAGCGGTTCGACATCGAGCTCCCGCTGGTCGATCTGTTCCGCTGGGGCAGTGCCGACGGGCCGCGGACTCCGATCACGCTGGCGGTCGATCTCGGAGCGAGCGCCGTCGACGGGACGACCTGCACGCACTACGCTTTCCGGCAGGCCGGGCTGGACTGGCAGATCTGGATCCAGCGCGGCGACTACCCGCTGCCGCGTCGCCTGGTCCTGACCACCACCACCGACGAAGCGCGTCCGGAGTTCGAAGCCAGGTACGAGTGGAATCTGGCGCCCTCCTTCAACGAGAGCGCCTTCGTGTTCGAAGCGCCGGAAGGCGCCCACCGCATCGCGCTCGCCGAAGTGCCGGCGATGCAGGCGAAGTAGGGAGGAGTCGACGATGAACCGTTCCATCCGCAGGATCCAGCTCCTGCTCGCCGCCGCGCTCCTCCTGGCCGGCGCAACCGCGGCGAATGCCGGTCACCACAACACCCGCAGCAGCTCGCGGACGTCGGTGAACCGGAACACGAACATCAACCACAACCGCAACACCAACGTCAACGTGAACAGCCGTCGCAACGTGAACATCGACGTCGATGTCGATCACCACCACGGCTGCTGCTACCACGACTACCATCCGGTGGCGCGCGCGACGGCGGTCGTCGCCACCGCGGCCGTGATCGGCTCGATCGTCACGTCGATTCCGCCCAGCTGCACCGTCGTCATGGTCAACGGATTGACCTATCAGCAGTGCGGGAACACCTGGTATCAGCCGCAGTTCGTCGGGACGACCACCAGCTACGTCGTCGTGGCGGCTCCGCGGTAGCAGCCAGAGGCGGCAAGCGGGCGCTCCCGGGAACGGCAGGCCGACCCCGGGAGCGCTCCCCGTGGACTACCTCTTCGCCGCCAGACCCGACTCCCGCAGCTCCCGCGTCACGGCCTCGGCGACCTCGCCGACGAACCCTTCGATGTCCTTCGGGTTCTGGGTCTTGGTCTGACCGGCCCAGACCAGCTTGTTCTGCCGCAGGTCGTAGATCACGGTTTCGACCGAGACGTAGGTGTCGGTGCGGATCTCGGCCGGTGACCAGGCGCCGCCCCAGCCGTAGCCGTAGTAGCCGCCGCCCCAGAAGCTTCCGTAGTAGGGGCGGCCGTAGTAGGCGGCGCCGTAGTAGGTCGACGGCGTCGAGCTCACTTTCTGCTCGGTCCCCACCGGCCGCAGGACGACGACTCCCTTGGCGCCCGAGCCCTCGATCGCGGCGCGCGCCTTCGTCTCGTCCTTGATGTCGCTGTCCGAGATCAGGGTGTAGGCGGGGATGCCCTTGAATCCGCGCTTGTCGAGCTCGTCGGCGATATTCGCCTCGCCGGCGCGGCGGAGCGCCGTGGCGTCGGCGACGACCATCGCGACGATCGGATCGCCGGAGCGGAACTGGAGCGGTTGCGCGTCGGGCGCCTTCCAGATCGAGGTGAACCGGGTCGTCGCACAGCCGGCGAGGAGGAGTGCGACTGCCGTGGCTCCGAGGACTCTCTGTCGATTCGTCTTCATGTTCTCTCCCTTGTGCCGGTCGTCCGGCGAATCGTTGGCAGATCCGATCCTAGTTTTCCTCTGGCCGTCTCCGGAAGTCGAGCGGCGGACGGGTCGCTCATAGCACCGGCGAGAAGAGCAGCGCCGCCCGGGTGAAGGCCCGGCGGAAGAACGATTGCCCCTCGAGATCCTCCCGTTGCACCCGGACCGAGCGTTCGAGGTCGGCCTCGAACATCCGCGCCACGCGGGAGGCGAATCCGGCGTCGACGACGATCGCCGTGACTTCGAAATTGAGGCGCAGCGAGCGGTTGTCCAGGTTCGCGGTGCCGACACCGGCAGCGATGTCGTCGACGAGGAAATGCTTGGAATGCAGGAAGCCTCCGCGGTAGCGGTAGATCTCGATCCCGGAGGCGAGCAGCGGATCGAGAAACGACTCCGCCGCGGCGTCGACGACCCGGCTGTCGGAGCGCTCGGGGATCAGCAGACGGACCTCGACGCCGCGCAGAGCAGCGAGGTGGAGTGCGCTCACGACGGCGTCGTCCGGCACGAAGTAGGGGCTGGCGATCCAGATGCGGTTGCTGGCGGCGTGGATCGCCTCCTGGTACATCAGGCTCGCCGTCTCGAGGCGGTCGGCCGGTCCGCTCGGCAGGATCAGGACGGAGCTCTTGCCGCAGGTCGTCGGAATCCACTCGAGCTCGAGGAGATCGCCCGTCGCCCAGTGCCAGTCCTCGACGAACGACAGCTGCAGGCCGAGCGCCGCGGGTCCCGCGATCCGCACGTGGGTGTCGCGCCAGGGGCCGATCTCGGGATCCTTGCCGAGGTACTCGTCGCCGACGTTGTGTCCGCCGACCCAGCCTTCGGTTCCGTCGACCACCACGATCTTGCGGTGGTTGCGGAAGTTGAGCTGGAAGCGGTTGCCGAACCCCTTGGTGGAGTTGAAGGCCCGTGCGTCGACACCGGCTTCGCGCAGCGATTCGAGATAGCTGGAAGGCAGATCGCTCGAGCCGATCTCGTCGTAGAGGAAGTGGACCTTCACCCCGGCGCGGGCGCGCGCCACGAGGTGATCGCGCAGCTCGCGGCCGAGACCGTCGTCGTGCACGATGTAGAACTGGACCAGGACGAAACGGGCCGCGCGATCGATTCCGGCGAGCACGCTGTCGAAGGTCGCCCTGCCGTCGACCAGGAGCTCCACCTCGTTGCCGCCCAGGTACGGCAGCTTGGCGAGCCGCTCCCCTGCGAGAGCTGCCCCCTCGGTGCTCGCGAAGTCGGGGCGCAGGGTGAGGATGCGGTCGATGAACTCCCGGGTCTGCGGATCCGCGACCTGGTCCCGTTGCCGGCGCTCGAGGACATAGCCCTGGAACCTGGACCGGCCGAAGATCCAGAACGCCGGAACCGCGGCGATCGGAAAGGTGTTGAGCGAGACGATCCAGGCGATCGTCCCCTGCGCGGTGCGCACCGTCATCAGGGCGTGGATCGAGGTGATCAGGCCGAGAATCTGCGCGACAAGGAAGAGCGTGGCCATCTTTCGTCTCCGCCGTTTCCTCTCCTCCGCCGGGCGTTCGGGCCGGACGGGCCCGGCCGCGCCGGTCGGTTCCTTCGGTTCGTCCATGGCTCGAACCCCCGTTTGCGTGGCAGGATTGGCCGGCCGGGATCCGACCTGCGGTCATCGTATCGCCTGCGGAGTCCGGTCGCAGTGCCCCGATTCGGTTCCGGAGCCGTTCCGGCCCCCGGTTCTTTCCCAGGAGAGAGTCATGCGCAAGATGTGGATCCCAGTTGTCGGATCGCTGTTGATCGCCGCGCTCTTGGCGCCGGCGCCCGCTTCCGCCGCCAACCGGCCGCGCGACCGCCAGGTCGGCGAGCTGGTCGACCGTGCGAACGACCGCCTTGCCGAGTTCATCGACGACATGAGCCGGCGGGCGATCACCGCCAAGGTCACCCGCGACGGCGTCGAGACCGATGTGAGCGACTTCCTGAAGGACTTCCAGGCGAGCGGCAAGAGCCTCGCGCAGCGCTACAGCGGCTCCTCGGTCGCCAACCAGACCGCGCTCGATTTCCTGCGCCACGCCAAGGCGGCCGACGGGTTCATCGGCCGGCACCCCGACTTCTCCGGCAACGACAGTGGCTGGCGGGAGCTCGTTCCGACCATGGAATCGCTGGCAGCCGCCTACAACATCGACTGGGCGAGCGGTCCCGCCTCCGACTGGGTCGCGACGCGCGCCACCGACAAGGAGGTCTCCTCCATGCTCGGCGGGCTCGCCAAGGCGGTCAAGTCGTCCGGTTCCGCCGTTGACAAGGCGGCCAAGGGCGCCGGGATGGATGCCGACGCGCGCAAGGCCCTGACCAGCGCGACCAAGGGACTCGGGACGCAGGCGAAGCAGCTCAAGTCGGCGTTCTCGTCGGGACAAGCGATCGACGGCGGAGTCGACAAGCTCGTCGCGGATGCGGACGGAATCGGTTCCCGGATCGCCGCGGCGGGCCTGCCGGAATCGACCTGGGCGCCGGCAGAGAAGGCGATCGGCGATCTCGCACGCGCGTTCGGAAGATGAGTTCAACGGAAACCAAGGAGGCATCATGAAGAAGAAGTCGATGTTGTTGCTGCTGATCGCTCTGACCCTCGTTCCGGCCGGCCTTCTCGCGGCGGACGACGAGATGTCGACCGCCTGGATCACCGCCGAGAAGGTCAAGGCGGCGATGCTCGACAAGGGTGCGGAGCGGGCGCTGCCGATCGAGGTCACGATGGACCGGACGACGGCGATCCTCACCGGCGAAGTCGAGTCGAAGATCGTCCAGGAGCTCGCGACCGAGGTGGCTCTCTCCGTCGAGGGGGTTGCGAAGGTCGACAACCGGCTCCATGTCGTCGGCGAGAAGAAGGCGTCGCAGATGAGCGCCGAAGAGGCGGCGGCGGCGAACGAGCAGGAGCTCCAGGATGCACGGCTCGAGTCGTCGGCGAAGCTGGCGCTCTACAAGGAGATCGGACTCCGGGCGCGCAAGATCGAGGTCGAGGCGGTGATGGGCGTCGTCAGCCTCCGGGGTTCGCTGCCGGACGCGCCGCGCAAGCAGATCGCGCTCGAAACGGTGACCCGGATGAAGGACGTCAAGAAGGTCATCGACCTGATCAAGATCGGCGACTGATCCGTCCGGTCGACTGAGGTCACCCGGTGCCGGAGCTCTCCGGTGGCCGGTGCTTCCGCGGCCGGTGCTTTCTCGCGGCGCGGCGCTCCCCGGAATCCGGGGGGGCCGCGCCGTCGTTCTTGGCGGCGGACGGAGCCCGAGCTTCGATTGCCGGGTCGTCACTGCCCTCGCCGCGCAGAACTCGGGTCGCCAGAAACTCCGCGAGCAGCTGGTGCCCGGTCCGCGTGTAGTGACCGTCGTCCGGCAGGAAGCAGTCCGAACATTCGGCGAAGAGCGAGCGCGTGTCCGCCATCTCGAGTCCGAACGGGCTCGCGGCCCGTTCGACGAGAGCGATCGCCTGCCGCTGCACGGCGGCCCAGCGGCGCCGTCCGGCACCGGCGCTGAGATAGACGACGTGCGTCCGGATGCCGCGTGCGGTGAGACGCGGGATCAGATCGGCGAAGATGTGCTCGTAGTAGCGCGCGACCTTCGCCAGCTCCTCCTCGTTCGCGAAGATCTCCAGGAACTCCGGCAGCGGCTCCGACTCTTCGGCCCAGGCCGGGGAGACGAACGAGAGATTCGACAGCGCATCCCGGCCCAGGGCGCGGAGCAGCCGGATCGACGGCAGGGTCGAGAACCACCGCTTGAGTCGCCGCTTCGGCCGCTCCCCGAGACGGCGCGCCCACTCCCGGACGGCCCGGTAGTCGTAGTCGAGCTCGGGGATCCGTTCGATCTGGTCGGTCGTGCGATAGACCTCGAGGTCGTGGAAGTCGTTGAGGAAGACGAAGAGCACGACGTCGCTCGGTTGGAGCTCGTCGAGGTAGGTGCGGAGGAAGACGTACTCGTCCAGCAGGCAGGCGCCCTGCCGGCCCATGTTGTAGGCGGGGATCCCGTACTCCGAGCGCAGGAAGTGGGCGACCGTCTCCTCCTCCTCGACGCCGTGGCCGTAGATCAGCGAGTCGCCGAGGAGCAGGACGCCGTGCGGCGTACCTTCGGGATTGCGGAAGCCGAGGCCATCGGTGGCGTGGTGCCAGTGGTAGCCGTTCCAGTAGTTGACCGTCCGGAAGCCGGGCCGCATGAACTCGATGTGCGACTGCGGTTCGACGGCGTAGATGCCGCCGGAGAATCCGCCGTAGCGGCTCCAGACGATGTTCGCCAGCCTCTGTCCGGGCAGCTCCGGGAAGAGGCGCAGGACGACGTCGAGGAGCACCACGGAGAACAGAGTCGAGAGGGTCGCGGCGAGGAGCCGCTGGCGCCGCGGAGACACCGGAGACCTCAGGGAAGCGGGCTGCAGGCGAAGGCGGACGAGTCGGTGAACGCCGGCGAGGGGGCGCCGAGCTCGTTGCGGTAGCTCTTCGTGAGGCCGTTCGTGGTGTCGGTCATCGTCAGCTCGTACTCGACGTCGGTCGTCGCCGCGGCGTAGACCCAGAAGCGCTGATTGAACGAGCAGCCGTCCACCATTTTCACCAGCATCTCCAGGTTGGCCGCGTCGAAGAACCAGAAGAGGCCGGCGGCGTCGGTCATCGGCACGGCGACACCGTCTCCCTCGACGGCGGCGTAGTCGCGCCAGTGGACCTCGGCCGAGAACCGGCCACCTTCCAGGCAGAGCCGGTGCGGAGCCGGAACGCACCCCTCTCCTTCGGCGGCGACGATCGCGTCGAGTCGATCGAGGGCAGCCGCCACCTGCACGGCCCCGTGGGCGTAGACCGGGTCGAAGCCCGGCGCGCCGCGATCGAGGGCCGACTCTTCGATCGCCCGCCGCAGCTGATCGGGCGAGGCGCCGGGATGCGCCTCGAGCAGGAGCGCGAGAGCGGCCACGACGTGCGGGGCCGCGAACGACGTCCCGGACCAGCGGCAGTAGGCGAAGCCGGAGCCGGCGCCGCAGACCTTCTTGAGGGTCTCCTCGAGGATCTGGTCCTCGAATCCGTCGCCGTCCTGGTCGACTCCGGGCTCGCCGGCCGGAGCGGTCACCGAGAGCGCCGAACCCCAGCTCGAATAGCTGGTCTTGAGCAGCAGGGCGTTGAGTCCGCCGACTCCGATCACGTCGGGGTGGTTCGCCGGGAAGCCGGCGTGGTCCTCGCCGCCGTTGCCGGCGATGGCGACGATCGAGACGCCCGCCGCGACCGCGCGCGCGATGGCGTCGTTCTCGACCGCAGTGGAGCAGGCCGGCCAGTCTTCGTCTCCGCACGCCATGCCGAGGGAGAGATTGATCACCCGGGCCCCGTGGGCGACGGCCCAGTCGATCCCGGCGGCGACGTCCGAGCTCGCGCACTCGTAGTCCGCCGTGCAGGCGCGGATGGCGAGAATCTGCGCGCCGGGAGCGAGGCCGACGCCGCCGACTCCGTTGCCGGCGCACTCCGCCACGACGCTGGCGACGAACGTCCCGTGGCCGAGGATGTCCGCCCCGGCGTTGCAGCCTTCGCTGTCGGTGACGGCGTCGTATTCGCCGGCGAGCGGGTGGCAGAAGCCGTCGGCGCCGTTGACGCCGAAGGTCGCCGGCGTCACACCGCTGTCGATCACCGCCACGACGACCCCCTCACCGGTCGCCCGCAGCCAGGCGGTCTCCGCACCGATGGCGCGGTGATGCCACTGTTCGACGAAGCGCGGGTCGTTGGCGACTAGGGGCGCGGGAACGTCGGCCGCGGCCGCGGCCGCAGCCGCGGCGAGCGGCGAAGCACCCAAGTGCAGGAGGACGTCGGATTCGACCAGCTCGACCGCCGGTTGCGCGAGGAGCGAGCTCCGGAGGAGCGAGAGGGTCGCGCGCGGCGGGAACGAGTCGTCGACCGGGATCCGCCACCAGCGGCCGCCGAGCGGACGGGCGTTGCGTCGCAGGTCGGGGGGGAGCTCGGCGCCCGGTGCCAGCCGTGCCAGCAGCCGGCTGCCGTCGGTCGCCCGTCCGACGTGCTCTTCGAGTCGCGGCCCGTTCGTGCGCGGGGGGTTGCTCGCGGGATCGGCTCCGCGGACCGGCGTGGCCAGGAGCGGAAGGAGCAGGACGGCGGTCGCCAGGAGGCGCGACGGGCCGGTGAGGCCTGTCTGCGAGCGCCGGTCGATCATCGTCCGAAAGCGTAGCAGGGAGTCGACGCCGCCGGCAGTGCACCCGCCACCGTTCTTCGATACATTCGGCAGGTTGCCGGAAGGTCCATCGCGGTGCCGGGCGGGTGGGGCGGGTCGCGGGCCGGTCGCACGGCCGGTCCGCAACCCCGGAACTGGGAGACAGGAACTGCATCGATCGCGACGTCGACTCTCGCCCGCCCCGGACCCGGGCCGCGCTCTGCGGACCCTCTGTCTGGCGGTCGCAGGACTGCTGGTCGCCTCGACCTCACTCGCCTTCGCGCAGGAGCGGCCGCGGGTGGCACTCGTGCTCTCGGGTGGCGGCGCGCGGGGAGCGGCGCACGTCGGTGTCCTGCGCGTGCTCGAAGAGGCGCACGTTCCGGTCGACTGGGTCGTCGGCACCAGCATGGGTTCGATCGTCGGCGGCCTCTACTCGGTCGGGCTCGGTCCGGACGAGATCGAGGCGGCGCTCGTCGACACCAACTGGGAGCGCGTCTTCGTCGACCGGCCGCCGCGCGCCGAGCGCTACTTCCGGCGCAAGCAGGAGAACGCCGACTTCCTGGTCCAGTACCACCTCGACTTCAAGCAGGGAAAGCCGCAGCTCCCGCTCGGTCTCCTGCAGGCGCAAAAACTGGAGAACCTGCTCAAGTACTACGAGGTGCTGTGGGCCGCGGGGAGCGACTTCGACCGCTTCCAGATTCCGTATCGCGCCGTCGCGACCGACCTCGCGAACGGCGAGGCGGTCGTCATCGACCACGGCAGTCTGGCAACGGCGATGCGGGCGAGCCTCTCGATCCCGGGCCTCTTCCCGCCCGTCCCCCTCGACGGAAAGCTGCTGATCGACGGCGGCGTCGTGGCCAATCTGCCGGTCGAGATCGCGCGCGGGTTCGACCCCGACATCGTCATCGCGGTCGACATCAGCACACCGCTCGAGGGCAGGGACGATCCGACTTCGTCGCTCGAGGTCGTGAAGCGTCTGACCGGTTTCCTCACCCACGGCAACGTGGCGCGCTCGATCGCCGGACTCCGCGACGGCGACATCCTGATCGTTCCGGCGCTCGGTGACCTCGGCGCGAAGGACTTCCCCCGTGCCGAGGAGGCGATCGCGATCGGAGAGCAGGCGGCCCGGGAGGTCCTCGGGCGCCTGAAGGAGCTCAGCGTTTCCGAGGACGTCTGGTCCGACTGGATCGGACATCACAGGGTGGAGAAGCCGGAGCCGCCGCGCATCGCGGCGGTTCACCTGACGAACGAATCGCCGGTCCGGGACGAGCTGATCCTCGCCCGGCTGCGGATCCGCGAGGGCGAGCCGCTGGACATCGTCCGCCTGAGCGAAGACATGTCGCGCCTCTACGGGCTCGGCTACTTCGAACCGATCTCGTTCGAGGTCACGGGTGGCGAGAGCGGGGCGGAGCTCAACCTGCATCTCCGCGAGCGTGCGACCGGGCTCACCACGATGCGGTTCGGGCTCACGCTCGAAGACGATTTCGAGGGCGGCGACTCCTACGAGCTCGGCATCCGCCTCGAGAGGCTGGCCGCCAACCGGCGCGGCGGCGAGTGGCGCACCGATCTCCGCCTCGGCGACCGATCCCGGGCGAGCGCCGAGTTCTACCAGCCTCTCGACGCAGGGATGCGCTGGTTCGTGAGTCCGGCCGCGACCTTCGAACAGCGCCGGCAGCTCCTCCTCTCGCAAGGGCGTCGACTCGCCGAGGTCCTGATCACCGACTACGGGGTCGACGTCGCGCTGGGGCGGAATCTCGGCGACTGGGGCGAGATGCGGGTCGAGCTGGAGCGGGGGCGGGAGCGGTTGAAGGTCCAGATTCCCGAGGATCTCGTCGGGACTCTCTCGCAGGAGTATGCCGGGGGCGCGGTACGGCTCGCCGTCGACACGCTGGACGCTCCCGACTGGCCGCGCTCCGGCGTGCTCGGATCGCTGGACTACGAGACGACCGCGCGGGTGGTCGGCGGCGAGACAGAGAGCGCCGACCTCACCCTGCGCGGCAACTACGCCTTCACCGTCGGACACACGACCTTCCTGCCGGGAGTCGAGGCGACCTGGGATCTCGGGAGCGCGAACGCCGAACCGGGAGACAAGCGGACCGTCTTCCTCGGCGGCGCTTTCCGGCTCTCCGGCTTCGAGCCCGACGAGCTGCTCGGCCAGGAGCTGGTGCTCGGCCGCCTCGTCGTCATGCACGAGCTCGGTCACCGGGCGTTCCGGATCTTCCGGCCCGGCTGGTACATCGGCGCGAGCCTCGAGGCGGGCAACGTCTTCGACGCTCCGGATTCGATCTCGACCAGCGACCTGCTCTACGGCGGCACGCTGTTCGTCGCCGCCGACACGGTCTTCGGTCCCGTGCAGGTGGGGTGGGGCATCGGCTCCGGCGACCGGTCGCGCTTCTATCTCAGCGTCGGCCGTCGATTCTTCTAGCGGGTCGGGATCAACCGCGACGGCCGATCTGCACGAACTCGAAGCCGAAACGCCCCTTGACGCAGAGGTTGCCGTGCGTCACCGAGTTCTCGAACGGCGACGTCGCCTTGACGATCTTCTCGTCCTGGACGTGCAGCGTGAGCGTGCAGCCGACGCCGCAGTAACCGCAGATCGTGTCGGTCTGCGTCTGCTTCGACTCGTCCCAGGCGCCCGCCTGGCGCAGGTCGAACTCCGGCTTCGCCATCAGCGCGCCGGTCGGACAGACGGCGATGCAGTTGCCGCAGTAGACGCAGGCCGATGTCGGCAGCGGCACGTTCCACTCGGTGGCGATGTGGGCGTCGAAGCCGCGCCCGGCGGCGGTGATCGCGAAGGTGTTCTGCGCGTCGTGTCCGCACGCCTCGACGCACTTGTAGCAGAGGACGCACTTGCCGTAGTCGCGGACGTAGAGATCGTTGTCGATCTTCGGCGGCTGTTCGACGGTCTCGGCGACCCCTTCGCCGCCGAACCGCTCCGGTTTCGCGTCGTACTCGTCGAGGAGCTCGGCGAGCCCCGGAGCGGTCGAGAGATCGACCGACGAGGCGAGGAGCTCGAGCACCACCTTGCGCGACAGCCGCACGCGCGGCGAGCCGGTCGCGATCTTCATCCCGGCCTCGGCCTTGCGCGAGCAGGCCGGCACCAGCACCCGCGAGCCCGCGACCTCGACGACGCAGAGGCGGCAGGCGTTGACCGGAGTGAGGGTCTCGAGGAAGCAGAGCGTCGGCACATCGACGCCGGCGGCGCGGCAGGCGTCGAGAACCGTTGCCCCCTCGGCCACCTCGCCCGGCTGGCCGTCGACCTCGAGCGCCACGCGCCCACGGGGCTCGGGGGCAGGAGCCTCGGGCGGCTTCGAGGGTCGCGCCGGCGGCACCAGCCAGATCGGTTCGCTGGTCATTGGCTCTGGACTCCCTCTGGGCTCGCGAACGGTTGGAAGTGACGGAGTGCCGAGTCGATCGCCGAGGCCGCCGTCTGGCCGAGACCGCAGATCGAAGCATCCTTCATCGCCTGGGCGAGCTCGCGGAACAGCGCGAGCTCTTCGGTCGCGCTGCCGAGCAGCCGGCCCGCCTGCAGGCGCTGCAGGAGCTCCTCCTGGCGCACCGTGCCGATGCGGCACGGCACGCACTGGCCGCACGATTCGTGGCGGAAGAATTTCGCGATCGACAGCAGGGCGTCGCCGAGATCCGCCTGCTCGTCGAAGACCATGACGACCCCCGAGCCGAGGGTCGTGCCGGCGGCGCGGGTCCCTTCGAAGGTCAGCGGCATGGTGAGGGCGTCCGGTCCGACGAAGCTGCCGGCCGCGCCGCCCATCAGCACCGCCTGGAGCGGAGCGCCGTCGCGCACGCCTCCGGCGAGCTCGAGCAGCGCGCCGAGCGTGGCGCCGAACGGCAGCTCGTAGAGACCGGGCCGGTTCACCCGGCCCGAGACGCAGTAGAGCTTCGGCCCTGTCGAGTCGGCGGTGCCGATGCGCGCGTAGGCCTCGCCACCTTCGAGCACGATGGGCAGGACGTTGGCGAGCGTTTCGACGTTGTTGACCAGAGTCGGCTTGCCGAAGACGCCGACTTCGACCGGAAACGGCGGCTTGGAGCGCGGCTCGCCGCGTTTGCCCTCGATCGAGTTGAAGAGCGCCGTCTCCTCGCCGCAGATGTAGGCGCCGGCGCCGCGGCGGATCTCGATGTCGAACGAGAAGCCCGCACCGGCGACGTTGTCGCCGAGGAGGCTGGCGCGCCGGCCGGCGGCGAGCGCGGCGGCGAGGCGCGTCTCGGCGTGCGGATACTCGCCGCGGAGATAGAGGATTCCGTGTTCGGCGCGCACCGCGAAGCCGGCGATCGTCATTGCCTCGACGATGGCGAACGGATCCTCTTCGAGCAGCACGCGGTCCTTGAACGTTCCCGGCTCCGACTCGTCGGCGTTGCAGATCACCCAGCGTGTCCGCTCCTTCGCGGCGGCGACGGCGCTCCACTTGCGCCCGGCGGGGAAGGCGGCGCCACCGCGGCCCAGGAGCTTCGACTTCGTGAGCTCCTCGATCACCGCTTCGCGGCCGATGGCGATCGCCCGGGCCAGCGCCCGGTAGCCGCCGTTCTCGCGATAGGCCGAGAGGCTGGTCGGATCGATGCGGCCGACGCGCTGCAGCAGCACCAGGCCCGGCGTGCCGGCCTGCGGCGCCGACCTCCGCGCAGCCTCGAGACGCTGTGATCCCGGGGTGTAGAACGCCGTGGTGTCCGCTTCGAGGGCACTCAGAATCTGGTGCTCGCTCGTGATCGTCGTGAGTGACGCCGATTCGCGCACCTCGCCGGCGCGCAGCACGAGCGCCGCCGGGGCCTGTTCGCAGAGACCGAGGCAGGGACTCCGGTGCCAGGTGCTCTGACCGTCCTTCGAGACCGTGCCGGCCGGGCCGGCCGCCGCCTCGAGTTCCGAGCAGATGCGGCGCGAGCCCTTGAGCCGGCAGGCGATGTCGTCGCAGACGTGGGCGACCACCGGGGGACGCGGCTCGGTGGCGAGGAGATCGTAGAAAGTCACCACGCCCCAGGCGTCGGCGGGCGGAACCGTCAGCCGCTTGCAGATGTAGTTGAGCGCCCCTTCGCTCACCCAGCCGACGCGATCCTGGACCGCGTGGAGCGCGGGGAGCAGGAGGTCCCGGCGGTCGCGCGCCGCCTTGCCGCCGCGAGACGAGCGGTCGTCGCGCCCGACGGCGCGTTCGCCCCCTTCCCAACCGGTGGGTGGGTGCCGGAGCAGTGCGTCGACCGCGGCCTTCTCTTCGGCGCTCGGCTTGTCACCGTGGACGCGGATGTCCAACTCAGGCGGCTCCCGCCGGCTCGAGCCGCTCGATCCGGATCGCCGCCGCCTTGAACTCCGCGGTTCCGGAGCGCGGGTCGACCGCGTCGATGGTCAGGAGATTCGTCGCCACCTCTTCGGGGAAGTGCATGGTCATGAAGGTCAACCCCGGCCGCAGCGCCTCGTCGATCCGGATCGGCGCTTCGACGCTCCCGCGGCGCGAGAGCACCCGGACCCGCTCGCCGTCGGCGAGACCGAAACGATCCGCGTCCTCGGGCGAGATCTCGAGCGCTTCGGAGCGCCGGATCGGGTTGGCGTACCCGGCGGTCTGGACGCCGGTGTTGTACTCCTCGAGCCGGCGGCCGGTGGTGAGTCGCAGAGGGTAGTCGGCGTCGAGCCTCTCGACCGGCGGGTCGTGATCCACGCAGGAGAACGGTGCGCGGCTGCCCCGCACCGGGCGCTCCCAGAGACGGCTGTGCAGGAAGAGCTCGCCCGGGTGCTCCTCGTCGTAGCAGGGCCACTGGATACCGCCCAGCGCCTCCAGCCGCGCGTAGCTCATGCCTCCGTGCATCGGCGAGAGAGCGCGCACCTCGTTCCAGATCGTCTCCGGATCGGCGGTTCCCCAGTCATGCCCCAGCCGCTTCGCGAGATCGAACAGGATGTCGAGATCGTCGCGCGCGCCGGCAGGCGGCGCGAGCGCTTTCCGCACCAGCTGCACCCGCCGCTCGCTCGAGGTCACCGTGCCGTCCGACTCGCACCAGCCGGCAGCCGCCGGCAGGACGACGTCCGCGATCGCCGCCGTCCCGGTCAGGAGGATGTCCTGGACCACGAGGCAGTCGAGCGAGCGCAGCAGGCGCTCGGCGCGCGACTGGTCGGCCTCGGAACGCAGCGGATTCTCGCCGATGACGTAGAGCGCCGTGAGCTCGCCGTGCTCCATTGCCTCGAACATCTGCGACAGATGGAACCCCTTCTTCGGCGGGATCGAAACCCCCCAGGCCCGCTCGTACTTCTCGCGGTTGGGCGCGTGCTCGACGTGCTGGAAGCCGGGCAGGCGGTCAGGGATGGCGCCCATGTCGCCGCCACCCTGGACGTTGTTCTGGCCACGGAGCGGGTTGAGACCCGAGCCGTAGCGCCCGACATGGCCGGTGAGCAGCGACAGGTTGATCAGCGCCAGGACGTTGTCGACCGCGTTGTGGTGCTCGGTGATGCCGAGCGTCCAGCACATCATCGCGCGCGGCGCCCTGGCGTAGCCGTGCGCCATCTCGCGGATCACCGCCGCCGGAACGCCGGTCTCCTGCTCGCCGCGTTCGAGCGTCCACGGCTCGACGTGGGCGCGGAAGGCTTCGATCCCGCTCGTCGCTTCGGCGATGAATTCGCGGTGCTCGAGCCCGGCGGCGAGGATCTCCCGGGCCATCGTGTTGGCGAGAGCGATGTCGCTGCCGATGTCGAGGCCGGCCCAGAGATCGGCCCACTGCGCCGAGGTGGTCCGGCGCGGGTCGATGGCGTAGAGCGTGGCGCCGTTGTGGACGCCCTTCAGCAGATGATGGAAGAAGATCGGATGCGTCTCACGGGCGTTCGAACCCCAGAGGAGAATGCAGTCGGTCTCCTCGATCTCCCGATAGGAGGCCGTTCCGCCACCGGCTCCGAACACCGTCGCCAGACCGGCGACGCTCGGTGCGTGTCAGGTGCGGTTGCAGCTGTCGACGTTGTTCGAGCCGAGGACGACGCGCGCGAACTTCTGCGCGATGTAGTTCATCTCGTTCGTCGTCTTCGAGCAGCTGAACAACCCGAACGCCTCGGGACCGCGCTTCTCCTTCGCG
>JBFWYP010000008.1:0-128197 GCA_050186295.1 Thermoanaerobaculia bacterium
CCGTCGTTCCGCGACCTCGCCCGCGACGTGGTGCTCGATCGCGGCGGCTGGGTCGACGAGCTCGGACTGCGGCCGCAGATGGAGCGCTTCTTCGCCGGAGAGAGCGGAGATCCCTGGCCGCGCCGCTACTCGGTCTACAACCACCTCGCCTGGCGACTGCTGCTGCTGAATCTCTGGTCGGAGCGGTATCTGGGGCGCGAAGCGAGCGGGGTGGCGGCGCGGGCGGCAAGGCGCAACGAAACCAGCGGTACGTCAGCCTTCGACAAGGCGCGGATGGACGGGCTCGTCAGTGTAGTCATTCCCGTGAAGGACCGCGCCACGCTCTTGCAAGAAGCTGTTGCGAGTGTCCTCGCCCAGGACTACCGCCCGATCGAGGTACTGGTCGTCGACGACGGCTCGAAGGATGAGACACCCGCCGTCATCGCGAGGCTCGTATCGGGGAACCCCGGTGTCGTTTTCGGCCTGGTCAGTGGTGGCGGCGGGCCGGGCGTCGCACGCGAGGTCGGGCGGCGTCAGGCTCGCGGCGAGTTCATCCAGTACCTCGACAGCGATGACCTGCTGCTGCCGGGCGCGATCCGCGCGCGCGTGGAAGCTCTCGCTTCCGACCCTGCTGCGGTCGCGGCCTACGGCGCGAGTGAATCACAGTCAGTCGATGGGGCGATCGTGCTCGATCCGGAGCGGCCGTCGAATGAACCGATCTCTCGGCTCTTTCCTCGCATACTCGTCGGCCGGTTCTGGCAAACGGGAGCGGCGCTCTTCCGCTCTTCTGTAGCGGACCTTGCAGGTCCCTGGAGCTCCCTCTGGCTCGAGGAAGACTGGGAGTACGACTCTCGGATCGCTGAGCTGGACAGGGCGATCTGTTTCGTTCCCGCGCCTGTTGTCCGGGTTCGAGATCTGGGTCACTTGCGCCAGGGGAGTGAGAAGGGCACGAGTCCGGAGCGGATGGCGCAGAGATCGAGGTCGCATCAGCAGATTCTCGAGAGCGCCAGGCGGGCGGGGATAACTTCATCGGCGCCCGAGATGAGCCGATTCGCGCGTGAGCTATTCCTGATCGCTCGACAGTGCGGCGCGGCGGGCCTCCCTGTGGAGGCCCGGAGGCTGTTCTGGCTTGCGAGAGGAGCCTCGCTCCCGGCGCGTTCCGCAGGCGGCGATTTTCGAGCGTTTCGGCTACTTGCTTCACTCGTAGGGTGGAGGGGAGCGGGAGTCGCTACGAACCTGCTGGACAGGATTCGGTTCGGCGGCAAGTCCGTGGCGCCCCCATGATTCGATACCGACCAGAGATCGACGGGTTGCGCGCTGTAGCGATCGTCACGGTCGTTGCCGCTCACGTCGGCATCCCGGGGTGCGGCGGTGGGTTCGTTGGTGTCGACATCTTTTTGGTGATTTCTGGCTACCTCATCACGTCGCTGCTTGTCTCAGAGGCCGAGGTTTCGGGTCAGATCTCGTTGTGGAACTTCTACGCGCGACGGACTCGTCGGCTCTTGCCAGCGCTTCTTACCGTCGTTCTCGTCACGCTCGCACTGGGCGGGGCCCTGCTCGGCAGGCTGAACGGCGAGGTGCAGGGACTCGCAAAGTCGGCGATTGCAAGCCTGCTTCTCAATTCGAATCACTATTTTCTAGTGACTACGGGCAGTTACTTCGATCAGCGCTCTGAATTTCTTCCCCTTCTGCATATCTGGTCGTTGTCTCTAGAGGAGCAGTTCTACCTCGTCTGGCCAGGATGTCTCGCTTCGCTCATAGATCGGTCGTGCTTGAAGCAATTCAGGCGCCGAGTGTTCGGTACCCTGATCGCCGTCCTGCTCGGTTCCTTCGGTGCCAACATTTTGGCAATGCACTTCAGTGCATCTTCGGCCTTCTACCTCATGCCTCTGCGAGCGTGGGAACTGGCGGCAGGCGCTCTGCTTGCCTTTCTGCCCGCTCCACGCCCAGGTCGAGCGTGGGACACACTGGCAAATCTGCTTGGCGCTTCGGGACTGGCCCTGATCGGAGCGGCCGTGTGGCAGTTCGATTCGACGACACCCTTTCCTGGAGTTGCCGCGATCCTCCCAGTCGGAGGTACGGTCCTCACAATAGTGTCCTGTTCCATGTGCCCACGCACGTTGGCCCAGCGCTTGCTCGCGGCGCGGGCGATGGTCCTACTGGGGCTCGTCTCTTACTCTTGGTATCTCTGGCATTGGCCACTTCTTGCGATTTCGAGGGCGTATCGGCTCGGTATGCCTTCGCTGATTGCAGACTTGGTACTGGGCGGTCTGGTCGCGCTAGCGTTGGCGGCGGCGACCTACTATTGGATCGAGAATCCGCTGCGTCGTGGCCCCGTCGTGAAGCGACTCAGCGACTTCAAGACGGTGTGGGCTGGAGTCTTCGCATCGCTGATACTGGTCTGCTGTGCGGCGGCGACTGGAGCTTGGGCAAAATACAGTCCCCCTTCGGAGCGCGAGGCCTACTTCAGCCAGGCAAAGGTCGATGAGCCCCCGCTCCGCGAGATATGCAATAACACTCTTGGTCAGACCGCGGCGCTCACTCCGATGCAAGACTGCGTCCTTCCATCAGGATCGCGGGAGGTTGAGGTGGTCCTGTGGGGCGATTCGATGGCGGATCACTGGATGCCGGCGTTCGGTGCTGCGGTTGAAATTCGAAGATCTTCGCTTCGCCAGCTGACTCGCGATTCGTGTCCCCCACTTGTAGGGGTATTGATCCGTCACGAAGACCCGCTGCAACCGGGCCGTTGCCTGGAGTTCCAGAAGAGCGCGATAACCGAAATTGGGCGACTACGGCGGGAAGCCGGCCTGAAGTTCGTCGTACTTTCCGCGCTTTGGGCTGCGCTACCTCCCTCAGAGGTCGAGTCATCTCTGGCGGAAACCTTGGATCTACTGCGCTCTGCGGGCGTGCGTTCGGCTGTGCTCGATTCCACGCCGCAGTTCAAGTGGTCGGTTCCGGAGTGCTTGTTGCTCCGGGGGCTCTCGGGATGTGACCTCTCGCGACGCGAGTTCGAAGTGGCTCGGGCGCCAATTAGGCGAGCTATTTCGCTCTCTGTCGCGGGCCGCTCGGACGCTGCGGTTTTTGATCCCGCCGAGTTCCTCTGCGACAAGGCGATTTGCCCGGCGATGGGCGAGTCGACGGTGCGCTACCGGGACGCTGGCCACCTCACTGCTAGCGGTGCGGGCGAGATGGTCGACTTCGCGCTCAAGGTATTAGATGAATCTCAGAAACTTAGACTAGAAGACTGATTCCGTGGAGTACACTCGATAGTTTGAGAGAAGTCTTGAGAATGGGAGTGGCAGAAGGCGTTGACGTCGACACCTTGGCTCCGCGACCAGCCGATGTCTTGGCGGCCGATTCGGCCGAGAACCTGCAGACTTCCACCCGATTGACGAGTCCTCGCCAATGAAGCGCCATCCCCGCGCTAGGAAGGCGGCACCAGCCCGACTCCTGGTCGTTGGGGCGGCGCGCCCTCGCCAGGACTCCATCCGGGTTGAATCAGGTCAGGGAGTGAGGCTCGGCGGATCTTCTTAGGTAGGCGGATCCTTGAATCCAAGAGCGGTTGGCGTCGGTCGGTTGCCGTTGGTGCGGCTGGCGCTGCCGGCCTGTGATCGCGCGAGGTGGTGGGCTCGGGCGCGGTGGACGACGCTGCAAGGTTCGGGCTGCTGCGGGCGGCGTTGCGGTTCTGCCACGAGGGTCAGAATAATCGGCTCACGGGAGTGGACATTTCTTCTTGCGCTAGAGCGCGCACCAGAAGATCCTCCGCCAATCGCATCTGATTTACAGTGCCAGCTACATCAATCCCGGGCGTTTCTTCCCTATGCGCCGGAGGCGTTCTGCCCGCCTCGTCCTCTGTGACGATGGCCAATTTCATTCGCCACCGGATCGATTGTCTCAAAGAGGTCGGGGAGAGCGACCTGGTTACGCAATCCGCGTTGAGGACGACGCAAGTTACTTGGCTCTGAGTGCTGTCGCCTCGTCGAGGAGAGAGGTTCGCGTGAGTCTAGGCGAGCCAGCGGCCACCGTGGGTTCGTTGCAGTGACTCGAGCTGAATCATGCGAGTAGAGCGTCGCCGCAGGGGATCTCATTCCCGGGAGCCTTGTTGGAAGTTGATTGTAAATGCCGCGATAGGCAACGCCGCCACGGAAACGCGGTAGATTGCTACAACACAGCTGAAAACCCCGATTGTGCCCCTCGACCAACACCTTCGCGGCTGGTGCGGGCTTGCAAGCTGAGCGACAAACTAGATTCTCATGGTATCGGAGTTGAGCGCGAAGACATCCAAGACTTCCTATGTCTTCGCGGGAAGTGCAAGCAGGTTCCCGTGTGTTTGGGGAGTTCCCAGGCCGATTGGCTCGAGTCGACCCCACTTGCGGATTCTGAAGAGGGAGTATCCGACCTCGGCAAAGAACCTGAGAAGCTCATCGAAGCGACCAGGGCCGGACTCCACGAGAACCGCGGCGATCCGCTGCCGCTCGAGATTTCGCCGAGCTCCATTCAGAGCCTGCAGCTCTCCGCCTTCGACGTCCAGTTTCCAGAGCCGAACCTGCGGGAAGTCGCGAGCTTCGAGGAGCGCGTCCAGGGTGTGAGTCTCGATCGAAACCTCGGCGAGACTCTCAGTCGTATACCAGTCGGACCGGGTCGTGGAAAGTGCACCGAAATCTCTAAGAATCTCGGCACCAGTCTGATCAGATAGGCCGCAGTTCAATACTTCAACGTTCCAGGTCGGATAGTTTTCGAGGCAATCCTGAAGCCAGACGCGAGCGCTTGGTAACGGTTCAAAGGCGAGAATTCTGGCGGGCGTCTGGGACGCCATGTATAGGAGCATCTGACCAATGTTTGCGCCGGAATCGACAACGAGCCCACCGTCTCGAAGCCATGCACGAATCCAATTCATCTGGAGTGAACCCTCGTAGTCTCCAAAAACGATCCATCGCTGCGAAGAATCCGCGAGGTCGAGTTTCCAGCGGGGACCGGGCGATGTCTTTACCCAGCAGATCCCTTGCGCTTCAAGTGAAGCACCGTAGAGTCGTTCCATGATGCCGAGCTTTTTCGGAAGTGGCAGTTTCCTCAAGGCTCGCAATCCGAGAGGAAGGCTGGCTACGGCATTGGTCCGAGAGGTAGCGGGCGGCATCGCTCGAGTCGCCACTCTATTCGATGAGCTGCGAGCTGCGATTGAGTACGCGCTAGGCTCAACGGGAGGAAGTGCCTGCGATGCCCACCCCGCTCCTCTCCCTCTGCGACTGGCTGCCTCCTGATTTCGGGGCCGTCGGGCAGTACGCGCTCGCCTGGGCTCGTTCGGAGGCGATGTCGGGGAGGGTGGTGACGCTCGTCGGCTTCTCGTCCACGGGGGATTCGGTGGAGGAGGAGTCGTTCGGGTCCGGGCGGTTGCGGGTGGTGCGGCTCGCGATGCCGGTCTACGACCGGGCGGGGTTGCGGGCGCGGGCGGTGTGGACGATGCGGGCGAACTTCCGTCTCCTGCGGGCGGCCTTCCGCCACCGCGCGGAGGGGGCGGAGATCCTCTTCACCGGCAGTCCGCCGTTCTTCCTGCACTGGATCGTGCCGGCGAAGCTCCTCCTCCGGCGGCCGCTGGTCTATCGCATCACCGACTTCCACCCCGAGTGCCTGATCGCCGAGCTCGGCCGAACGCCCTGGCCGCTGCGCCTTCTCGGCGGCTGGACACGGTTTCTCCGCCGCCGCGTCGATCGCTTCGAGGTTCTCGGCGAGGATCAGCGCCGGCGGTTGCTCGAGATCGGGATCGCTCCCGAGCGGATCGAGCTGCGGCGCGACGAGTCTCCGGTGCGGATCGACGAGTCGACGCTGCCGCTTCCGCTGCCGGTCGAGCTCGCCGGCAGGACGGTGCTGCTCTATTCGGGAAACTTCGGCGTCGCGCACGACGACGCGACCTTTCTCGCCGGCTACGAGCATCATCATCGCGAAGGCTCGGGCGAGGTCGTCCTCTGGCTCAACGCGACCGGGGCGAAGGCGGACCGGCTGGAGTCGGAGCTCCGCACCCGCGCCCTGCCGGTCTACCGCTCGCGGCCGGTGCCGCTGGAGGATCTGGCGCGCCTCCTGGTGACGCCGCACGCCCACCTGATCACGCTGCGCGACGAGTTCGTCGGCTACGTCCTGCCGTCGAAGGTCTACGGCTGCATCGCCTCGGGGAAGCCGGTCCTTTTCGTCGGCAGCGAGGCGAGCGACGTCGACCTCCTCTGTCGCGAACGGATCCCGGAGCGCTACCGGCGGGTCTCCGTCGGGGACGCCGCCGCGCTCGCGGCGCGCCTGGACGAGCTGGCGAGCGGCGCAGGGCGTTTCACAGGAGGCAGATCACCGGGCGCATAGAATCGTCGTAGAGAACCGTTCCGACGATGCCGCCCCTCCTCATTTCCGCGCTCGCGACAGCCCTCGTTTCGGGGGTGGTGGCGAGCCTGCTGGTGCCGCCGATCCTCAAGCTCGCCGAGGCGATGCGGACGCTCGATCATCCGACCGAGCCGCGCAAGGTGCAGGCGGCGTTCGTGCCGCGGCTCGGAGGGATCGCGATCGCGGTCGGGATCGGCGCGGGCGGCATGCTCGGACTGCTCTCCGACTGGGGGAGCTGGTCGCAGGTGATCCCGAAGTCGGAGCTGGTGGCGCTGCCGCTCGCCGTCGGGCTGATCTTCCTGGTCGGGGTGCTCGACGACCTCTTCGGCGTCTCGCCGGCCAAGAAGTTCCTCGTCCAGTTCCTCGCCGCCTGGCTTCTGGTCCGGGTCGGCTGGATGTTCGAGCAGATCAACGTTCCCGGCATGGGGACGGTGCATCTCGGCGTCTGGGGCGGACTGGTCTCGCTCCTCTGGATCGTCGGGGTGACCAACGCGATCAACCTGATCGACGGGCTCGACGGGCTTGCCGGCGGCGTCGCGGCGATCATCTCGGCCTGCCTCCTGGTCTTCGCCCTCCTCCAGGGAAACAGCGGCAGCGTCGTCCTCCTCGCCGGCATCTTCGGCGCCTGCATCGGCTTCCTGCGCCACAACTGGGAGCCGGCGCGCGTCTTCATGGGCGACTCGGGCTCGCTCACGCTCGGCTTCCTGCTCGGCGCTCTGTCGCTCCATTCGGCGATCAAGGCGCAGGCGGCGATCGCCATCCTGATGCCGATCCTGGCGCTTGGCCTGCCGGTGATCGACACACTGCTGGTCATGCTGGTGCGCTTCTTCGAGGGGGACGGCGCTTCGCTCGGGCGGCGCGTCAACCGGATGTTCCGGCCCGACCGGCAGCACGTGCACCATCTGCTCGAGAACCTCGTGGCGCACCGGCGGCAGGTGGTGATGACGCTCTACGTGACGGCGCTCCTCTTCTGCGGCGGGGCGCTGGCGGTGGCGATCACCGGCGATCGTGCGCTCGGCCTGGGACTCCTCGCGCTCGAGGTCGTCGCCGTGCTGGTGATGCGACGGATGGGGCTCGCGCGGCAGGCGAAGGCGCTCGCGGAGCAGCGGATGGAGGCGTTGCGGCTCAAGAAGCCGAGCTGGCTGGGCGGCGACGAGACGGCGGGAGGACCGGCCGTCAGTCGAGACGAACCCGCATCGCCGGACGCAGATTCCCCCACGGAAAGCGCGTCTCGAGCAGATGCGCTTCCGGAGTCACCCCCGGCCCGCTGACCGCACTGCCGTCTCCGGCGGTCGCTGCGGGGATCTCCACGCGCGCGCTCGTCGCGCCCGGCGGCAACCAGACCGGTTCGAGGCGTCGGCCGTCCCACTGCATCTCGAGCAGAGCCCCTTCGCGCGGCGCCTCGGAGAGCTCGAAGAGGAGCGCCGGAGCCGGGCGGACGGGGAGGAGATCGAGGCGCGTCGCGCCGCGATCGAACCACCAGTCACTCGCCTCCCAGACGGCGCGTGCCGCCGGCTGCACGGCGGCGGCGAGCGACGCCTCCCGCACGGAGGAGGGCGTCTTCGGAGCGAGCAGAGTCTCGGCGAGCCGGCGCCAGGCGGTGCGGACCCGGAACGCGCGGTGCGCCTGTTCGAGGGCGGCGCGGGCGCCGTTGTCGTCCCCCTTCGCGGCCAGCTGCTTCGCCTTCAACGTGAAGTAGGGTGCCCAGGGTTCGCTCCAGAGCGCGTCGCTCCGCCGTTCGAGAAGGTCGGCGCGCGCGCTGTCGCCGGCGGCGAGCGCGGCGAACGCGGTCTGCTCGGGGGCCAGCCGCGGCCCGGCGAGCGAGGCTAGGCGCGCCATGGCGCCGCCGCTCAACGGACAGTTGCGCAGGAGACAGAGCGGCGCGGCCCAGTCGAACCAGGTTGCGGCGGCCTGCGACTCGGCCTCGTCGGCGGCGCCCGGCGGACGCAGGGAGAGAACTCGCTCGACGAAGGGCACGAACTCTCCGTCGACCGGCGCCATGGTGAGAACTTCGCGGAAGATCCGCGGGCTCACCGTTGCTTCCGCGGTCGCGACCTTCATGCCTTGCGGCAACACCTCTTCGAACTCGTGGACCAGCGACCGGCGAAGCCGGGCCGTGAGTGCGAGGTAGTCGGGCCACGAGCGGCGCTCGTAGGCGGTCTGCGCGAGCGAACGCCAACTGCGCGGCTCGTCCGGCAACAGGGTCGCCGCGCGATCGAGGGAGCCGGCGATCTCGACCCAGACCGGGTAGAGACGCGAGAACGAGTCGGGATCTCGGAACGCTTCGCGGAGCAGCCCTTCGGCGAGCTCCCGTTTGGCGGGGGAGAGCGCCTGCCAGCCCTCGAGGTAGGCGGCGGCGAGGAGCCGGCGCGGCGCCGCGGCGCCGGGAGCCCACCCCATCGCTGCGGCGAGCGGGCGCTCCCACTCGGAAGAGAGCGAGAAGAGCCGGGTGTCGCGGGCGCGGCTGCGCTCGAGGCTGACCGTGGCGCCGAGGATCATCGCCGCCTGGTAGTTCGCCGGCTGGGCACGAAGTGCACGGCCGGCGAGCTCGCCTGCCGTCCGCAGGCGCTCGAACGCCTCGGGGCTCGTCGGATCTTTCGTCAGCAGCTCGCGCTCGAGGAGCGCGGCGGCGAGCGCGACGTCCGCGTCGGCCGGATCGGCCTCGCGGCGTGCGTCGCTCTGGGCCTCGCGGAGCGCTTCGCCGGCGAGTCCCGAGGCCACGGCTGTCGACGCGATCGCCTGCTGCATCTCCCGCCACCGGGTCGCCTCGCGCCAGGCGAGGAGCGCGGCGAGGGCGATGCCGGCGAGGAGGAGGGCACGCCCGAGTCGCGCCGGTCGGGCCGGCGTCGTTTCGGGGAGAGGGAGGGAGGTGAGCCCTCTTCGCGGTACGATCGTCACGTTCAACGAATCATGACGCATTCGGACTCCGCTACGCCCCGGTCGCGCGGGACGCCGGAGCGACGGAACTGACGGGAGCCCTGCGCACGAGCGAGACGAGATGAGCCCCGCTGACACTACGTTCCGCTTCGATCCCCCCGCGATCTCCCTTTCGCCGGCGATCCGCTGGGTGCTGGTCCGCGCCTTCGGCCCGCCGGAGGTCGCCCTCGAGGAGCCGGAGGGGTTGGCGACCGCCGCGCTCGCCGGGCGGCTGGGCGTCGCGCCGCGGATCGTGGCGCGCCATTCGGCCGATCGCCTGTCGGGAGAGCTGGGTGCGGAGGCGGCCGCCGAGCTCCGCCGGCAGCGGGCCCTGACCGCAGCGCAGGAGATGCGGCTCTCGTCGGCTCTCGCCGCGTTCGACGCCGTCGCCGCCGAGTTGCGCGTGCCGTACGCACCGCTCAAGGGGCAGGCGCTGGTGCTCGGCGGCTACGCGCCCGACAGCGGGCGCGCCTCCTCGGACGTCGACCTGCTGGTCCCCGAGGGGCGACTCGATGCCCTCCAGGCGGAGCTCTCGAAGCGCGGTTTTTCCCCGGCGGGTCAGGCCTACGAGCACCAGGCGCCGGCGCTGCGACACGAGGACGGCGGGGCGATCGAGCTTCATCGCGTGATCCTCGGCGTGCGCCCGCTCGGCAAGCAGTCGGCCGACTTCGACGGCCTCGCGGCGGCGGAGCTCGTGGGCGGTCTGCCCTCCGTCTGGCGCGGTCCCGGCGGCAAGCCGAAAGGGGACCTGCGGATGCCGCGCCGCGAGCTGCTGACGGCGCACGCCCTGGTGCACGCGCTCGCGCAGCACGGGATGGCGCCGCGGGCCTATCCCGGCCTGCTGCTGATCGCCGACCTCCTCGACCTGGCATTTCGCGATTCGGCCGGGCGCGCCACCCTGGCGTCGATCGCGCCCTGGATCGAACGCGCCGTCCCGTTCGACGAAGCGGAGGCGGCGCTCGATCTCGCGAGCGCGCTCGCCGCCGGCGACGCGGCGCTCTTCGAACGGCCGGTCGTGGAGCGTTCGCGGCCGCGGCTCCTCCTCGATCACTTCCTCGCCGGGGCGTTCGACGACGCCTACGCCGAATCGCTCAAGGCGCGGGCGCTCGAAGCGCCGCTTTCCGATCGCTCGCCCTCGGGCGCCCGGGCGGCGCTCGTCGCCGGCGCCCTCGTGCCGCCGCGCCGCCGCGACGGCGCGGGCGGCGGCGAGAGCGTCGCGGCCTATCTCCTCCGGCTCGCCGGGCGGCCGTTCGATCTCCTGCGGCGATGGCGGAAGGCGAAGGCGGCGGGGCGGCGGTAACGGACGAGCCCTTCCGTCAATGCCTGTGGCCCACGCCGGCACCCGAGAGGATCCGGCTCGATGTGACGCAACTGTTTGACCGGCCGTGAATAAGGGCCTAGACTAGGGCCCGTTCCCGGGGCACAATCTCGGCCGGACCGGGGTACCGACTAGGTCATACTCTATTCGTCGGGTCGGGTAGCGCGAGGAGATTCTCGATATGGCACGCAACAGGCGCGGAACTCGTGGAGCAGTTTTTCTCGTCGGTGCCGCGATCGCGGCGATGACGCTGCCCCTCTGGGCCGGGAGTACCGGGACAGCAAACCTCTACATGCCGCAGGGTTCCGCCGCCGGAACTGCGAACGGTGACTACCTCTCGACCCCTACCGGTTCGGGAGGAGCGCAGCTGCCCTACCGGTATTGGGCGGAAGTCCCCGCGGGCGCAACCCGTCTGGTGGTCGACCTGTTCGACCCGGACTGGGGATCCGGAGGTGCTGCGACCGAGGCGGCCGCAAATCGCGACCGCGACCGCGGCGGCACGACGTTCGGCGGCGTCTCGACCTACGAAGTCTACGATCCGGCGGGGACTCTCGTCGCGACGGCGACGAGCTCGACGCTTTCCGGCTTCGACAACGCCTGGGCGACCGTCTACGATTCGAGCATCGGAGTCCCGGGTTCGGTCCCCACATTCGTTTCGGCGACCACCGCAATCACCGCGGACAACGACACATCGACGAGCCTCGGTCTCGCGCTTCCCGGGGGAACAGTCGGCACGGATCTCCTTCTCGCGTTCATTGCCAAGGATCAGGACGGAGGAACCTTCGTCGCGGTTGCTGCTCCGGGCGGCTGGACCCTCGTGAACGAAGGCGGTTGCGATAGCAACGAATGTTCGCTGTCTATCTTCAGGCGATTCGCCGCAGGTGCTGCCGGAACCCAGACGTTTTCCTGGACGGGTGGTCAGCGTGCAGTCGGGGCAATCGTCGCTTACCGAGGCGTGGATCCGACCACTCCACTCGACGTCGCGCCTACTGTCGTTACGCAGCCGAACGCTGATCCGACGGCACCGGCGATTACCACCTCCACGGCAAACACAAGAATTGTGCGTGTGGTTGCCGAAAGGGACGACCTGGCTCCATTCGGAACACCGGCCGGACACACCGAGCGTTTCGACCTCGAACGAGACTCCGGCGGCAACAACCAGATGATTTCGTCCGCCATGGCGGACACAACGCAGGCAGCGGCAGGAACGAACGCCGCTGCAACTTTCACTGATGATGGCACGAGTGAGCCGTCTCGAGGCGTGACGATTGCCTTGCGCGCCATCTCGACGCCAGGCGGCGCCCCTACCGCCGGCCACTGGGAAATTCGTATCGACAATACGGCGAGCGGGAGCAACGACATCAACGCAATCGGCCTGCGGGCGCACGACGGCGACTCGAGCGCTGGCGGAACGGAATTCCCGGTCTACTACGATTCGCACACTCAGATCGGAACGAATGCCGAGACGGGCGCCAACTCCACGCGAACGTACAATCTCTACCCATACGTCACTTCCGGCTGCACAGCCAACGTCAGCACTTTCGACTATGACAACGGAAACGGCACCGGGTCGGGCGCTGGCGGCATCGGACATGGCCGCATCGTTCTCAACTCGCGGAATGGCGGCTATACCCAGACCATCCTCAGCGCAGCACTGAGTGGCGACGACGTCTGGAGCAGCAACACCATCAACACCTGGGTTACCGACACGGCAGCGACCGGCTACGGTATCTGGCCTTCGACCGCGGCGATCGGCGAATACACCCCGGACGGTAACTCGAACTACGCCAACGTCTACTTCCGATCTGAGCCCGTCGGGGGAGGCGCACCTCCGCCGTCGGCAAACCCGACGCCCAATACTTTCCGGGTCTACTTGCCGACGGATGCAGGAGCTACCCCCGTCAAGCCGTACCTCGAGCAGTTGCTCACCTACGTGTCGGGTCCCAATCCGGCGCAGGTCGGCGTGCAGTCGATCTACCGAATCACGGTGCGAATCGTGAATCCGACCGCGCAGGCAATCACCTTCGGTGCGCTCCCCAATCAGGTGGTGGCGTTCGTTCCCGGCGCTGGTGCGGTGTATGGAGGCAGCCCGGTGGTGTCCCAGGGCACCGTTACCGGTCAGCCGGGAATCGGCGGCACCGGGAACGTCTCGTGGAACCCGGGGTCCGTTGCCGCTGGTACGACCCAGATTCTTTCGTATCTGGTGAGGGTGACCCCGACCTCGCCGGGGCAGCGGGTCGTCGCAACGGGGACTCCGGCAGCTTTCACCGGGACCGAGGCGCGCTACGTCGACGAGACCGGAAACGCTTCGCAGACCCGCGCGAACTACTTCCAGGGACCGCTCTGTGAGCTCGCGATCACGCAGGGACTGTTGACCAAGGCGCTGGTGACGGAGCTCAAGGCGGTCGACGAGCGTGGGCAGGTCGCGGTCGAATGGGCGACGACGACCGAGGACGGTACCGCCGGATTCGATCTCTACCGCTGGAGCGACGAATCGGACGACTGGGTCCTGGTCAACGACGAGATCGTGATGGCGTCGCCGACGAGCAGCCATGGCGCTCGCTACCGGGTCATCGATCCGGGCGCGTCCGGGGGCGAGGACCTGACCTACGCCCTGATGGAGGTCGAAGCGAAGGGGACAGTCCGCGAAGCCGGGCAGTTCACCGTCCGGGCCGAGCGGGGTGCCGGCGGGACTTCGGTCTTCCGCGGCGATGCGATGACGGAGCGCGTCGGGAACGTTGTGCCAGCCGCGGCACTCGAGCGCCTGCGTGCTGCAGCAGCGCGTGAGCAGCGCGCGTCGGCTCGCATTCCAGACTGGAGCGCACACGGGCCCCGGGGTGTCGGTTCGACGAAACTCAAGGTTTACGTGCGCGAGCGCGGCCTGTATCGCGTGACGGCAGACGACCTGGCAGCCGGTTTCGGAGTCAGCACCTCCGTGGCAGCGGGGTGGATCAACGGTGGTCTGGTGAAACTCGAGAACCAGGGGCAGCCCGTCGCCTGGCATCAAGGCGACAAGTTTCACCGCGGAGTCTACTTCTTCGGCGAGTCCGTCGACAGTAACTACACGCGCGACAACGTCTACTGGTTGAGCATCGCCAGGGGACAGCAGATGCCGGGCGTGCGGGTTTCTGCAGGTGCTTCGGGTGCGAACGTCTTCAGCGACTCGAAGCAGGTCGAGGTCGACTCGTTCGCCGCGCCGGTCGTCACGACCGACCCCGAGAGCGACTACTGGTACTGGAGCTACCTCGTTGGAGATGGCGGTGCCGATGGCAGCCGCGACTTCGCCTTCCGGCTCTCCGATCCGGTGGCGTCGGGTAACGCCACTCTCGCGATCCGCTTCCGTGGCGCCACCTCCAGCGGCATTGCCGACGAACATGAAGCGGTCGTCTTCGTCAACGGAAACAACGTCGGCACCACCAGTTGGACAGGGATCACGGACCACGCCGCGGAGTTCGGTTTCCCCGCGTCGTTCCTGACGGCAGGCGGCAATACGGTCCGGGTCGAGGCGCACCGCGGTGGTGGTGCCTCGCTCAGCGTCTACTACGTCGACGGTTTCGAACTGACTTCGCCCCGGCTCCTTCGCGCCGAGAATTCGATCCTGGAATTCCAGGGCGACGGCGCGTCCACGGTGACCGTTTCCGGGTTCCCGCTGACCAACGGACCCGTCTCGTCCGAACCGGTGCTCTTCGACCTCACCAATCCGAAGGCTCCATCGGTCGTGAAGGGATTCGTGGTGACGGGGTCGGGGACCGGGCTGCGGTTCGACCCGGCGACGGCGGACACGCCGTACCTCGCACTGACTCTCGAGTCGGCCTATCCACCGGCAGCGATCCGCGCGGATACGGAGTCCGATCTTCGCAACGCCGCCGGTGGCGAGTACGTGGTCGTTACCGACGGGGAGCTCGCGGCCGGTGGCGCGGCGTTGGCCGCCTACCGTCAGGGTCAGGGATTGTCGACACTCACAGTGAAGATCGAAGACATCTACGACGAGTTCAACTTCGGAGTGGCGAGTCCACTGGCGCTCAAGACGTTCGTGAACTGGGCGGCGACCGAGTGGTCGATTCCGGCTCGGTACGTGGTGCTCGCCGGGGAGGGTCAGTTCGACTATCGCAATCTGCTGGGATACGGCGGCAACAAGATCCCGGTGCTCATGGTCAGCAGTCCGGACGGCATCTTCGGTTCTGACTCGGCCTATGGCGATCTCGACGGCGACGGGCTGCCGGAGGTCGCGGTCGGTCGTCTTCCGGTCCTGTCGAACGCAGAGCTCACGGCCGTTCTGGCGAAGATCCAGGCATACGAGTCACTTGCCGGCGACTGGGCGGATCGACTCCTGCTGATTGCGGACAACTCGGACGGTGCCGCGGACTTCGCTGCGGAAAGTGACTCCGAGGCGGACTCGCTGCCGCAGGGCTACGACGTCACGAAGATCTATCTCGGGCCGCTCTCCGCCGGCCAGGCCCACGACGCAGCCGTGGTCGAGTTCCAGGCTGGCGCCGGATTCAGCCAGTACGTCGGCCACGGAGGGCTCGATCGGCTCGCCGACGAGGGAATTCTCGGGCTCTCGGATGTGGCGGCACTTGCCAACGGCGGGCGGGCCCCCTTCCTTACGGCGCTGACCTGTGCGATCAACCGGTTCGAGCTTCCGGGACTTCCGTCCTTCGGCGAGGAGATGGTACGCCGAGCCGACGGTGGAGCGGTTGCCGTCTTCGCGCCTTCGGGTCTCGGGCAGCACGGCGAGGCTGCGCAGTTTGCTCCCCGGCTCTCCTACGAGATCTACGGAGTCCAGAACCTGCGCGTTGGCGACGCGATTCTCGACGCCGAGACGACCTTCGCCAACGCCGGCGGAGATCGGGGCCTGTTGACGCTTTACACTCTGATCGGCGATCCGGCGCTCGTGCTGCGGCGCCCGCCGCCGCCGGAACCCGATCCAAACCCTACGAGTGGCGAATGACCGGGACGAGACGAGGAAATCGCGCATGAGCACTTCTGTGGATCTGAAGTCAGTTGGTTCGGCGGGTCTTGATGCCCGACACCTTCGTCCCTACGATCGGCCGCGTGTCCTGTATCGCGAATCGCTCGAGACGATCGCGGCCATCTGCTCCCCTTCGCCGCCGGCGAAGGGAAACCCCGGCGCCTGTCCTTCGGGTCCGATCTCGTCCTGAGTGGATCAGCGAATGACCGGGAGGCGTGAGCGTTTGCTCTCCCGGTCGTTCATTTCCGTCAGGAGGTCGCGCCGCATCGCCGCCGCGTCGTAGACGGCTCCGGCGTCCCCGGTCGCGAGCTCCGCAGCACCCGGGCAGAAGTTGAGCAGATTCGCGTTCGGTCCACTCCCGGCGAGTCGGCCCGGAATTTCCGTCGCGATGCGGCGGATCGACTCGAGCTCGGACGACCCCGTCCAGATCTCGCGGATCGAGCGGTCGTGCAGGTTCCCGACCGGCCGCCGCCACTGCACGCAGGGGTAGACGTTGCCGTAGGGATCGATGGCGATGTTGGACGACCCCGCGCCGCAGTGCTTTCCGCTCGCAGGCGGCCGCACGTCCGCATCTCCCTGGCGCATCACCTCGGGGACGGCCTCGCCGCCGTCCTCCCCGGCCCCGGCTCGCGCCCGGCCGCGCTCCGACTGGAGCTCGAAGAGGCGCTGGATTCCATCCTTCGAGGCGCGTACGGTGAGTGGCTCGAGATCACCGTTGTCGCGCGGTGTGACGTCGGGATCGACCTGCAACGGAAAGCCGAGCCGGTCCGCGATCTCGAACATCCCTTCGATCTCGCCTTCGTTGTAGGAGGTGAGCGTCGAGTTGATCTTGACCCTCAGACCCAGCTCCCGGAGATCCGTGAGGTTCTCGATCAGGCGGGCGAAACTGCCCGGGACTCGCGTCTGGCGATCGTGGGTCTCCGCGACCGCACCGTGCAGACTCACTTCGATGCTGTAAGGGTCGATCTCGTCGCGTACCCGGCGTGCGAGGGTGCCCCGCAACGCATGCCCGTTCGACTTGATGCGTACGACGAAGCCGAGCTCCCGCGCCCGGGCGCCGATGGCGAAGAAATCGGGATGGGCGAGCGGCTCTCCGCCCGACAGCGAGAGCTGAAGCGTCCCCAGGGAGGCCAGATCCTCGAGCAGGCGGAAGTAGTCCTCCTTGCGGAGCGGTGTTCCACGCAGGCCGACATCGTTGTAGCAGAAGAAGCAGTCGAGGTTGCAGCGATACGTGAGCTCCAGGAGAACCGTGAACAGCCGGTTCTCGCGCCAGATCGCTTCGACGGTGTCGTGGAAGCTGCTCACCCGGTGCCGCCCTCCCGGACGACCTCGGCGATCCCCGCGTCGACCATCTCCTCGAAGAAGGCGAGGCTGTCGGTCGCAAAGAGCTCGTGATCGACCTCGTACTCGTCGGCCAGGGAATCGACGATCTGGCCGGTGCTCCGCACGCCGTCGAGCGACTCCAGGAGCCGGGCTCCCAGGCTGTTGAGGCCGAGAACTTCCCCCGCTCGTTGCCGGATGACGACGCCTTCATCGTCGAGGATGCGATAGCGGACGTCGGCGGCACGGCGCAGCACGGTTCCCAGGGTCGTCATTTTCCTCCCTCGAGGATACTCCAGAAGTCCGGATCGAGGCGGAAGGTCAGCTCCCTCACGTCGACACGCCGGACGACTTCCTGGAGATTGTCGAGCGCCTGCCCGTCGAGCTCCGGATCGTCGTTGACGAACGGAGAAGCCGCGACCAGCGAAGAGAGCGCTCGCGCTGCCGACACCGGTTGCAGCGCTGCACGCTCTCCCTGGCGGAGGAGGAAGATGCCGGCGACGGGAAAGGGAGCGCGCTCGATCTCCACTCCTCCGAAGTCGCCGGCAAAGGGCAACTGGTGTGCGAGCAGGGAATCCGACGCCAACGAGAGCGCGTTGAGCTCATCCGAGAGGATCCGGTGACCGGCCTCGGATGACAGCCTGCACAGGGTCGACTTCCCGGCTCCCGATCGCCCCACGAACAGGTAGGCGGCTCCATCGCGGAGGACTCCGGCACTGTGCAGCAGGGCGCCACCGTTGCGGGTCAACCGTTGCGCGACGAGGACGCGAAGGACGTTCTCGAGGATCCCCGGGAACTCCGTGCCGTCGCCGACCGGCGTCCAGAGTGCCGCGTGGCGGTGGCTCTTGCGATCGAATCTGGCCATCGTGCCGCGGCCGGCCCATGCCAGGGAATCGGGGCGCCGTTCGAAATCGAACGTGGTCTCCCAACCCGCGGTATCGAACTCGAGAAAGTCGGACGTCGGCGCACGAAAGAGCGAGACCAGGATGTCCTCGTCGGTGATCGGTGGAGCAAGAAGGAGCCGGTCGTAGCGCTCGCTGCAGCTCGTGAGCTGCGCTTCACTGAGACCGGAAAGGGCGAACGGCACGCCGGCGATCCCGACTCGAATCCAGCGGTCGCCCCATGGCTCGCCGCTCAGCCGGCTCGGGAAGAGATCCGGATTCTGGAGAAAGCGTTCGCCGAACTTCATCGCCGCAGCCTCCGGAACCAGTAGGTCAGGTAGCGCCAGCGCGCCTTGAGGCGATCCTCCGGGCCGATCTCGAACGCCGAGCTGTTCACCTCTCCGCCGACGACCCGGCCGAGCACCTTCCCGGGATCCACGAGGCCGTCGAACGCGGGAGCCGCGTCGCCGCGCAGGACGTAGTGCCAGCCCCCCCGATGCCAGCGTCGTCCCAGCAGCCGGTGGACGACCAGGGTGTCGACGCTGTTGCGAAAAACCAAGAGATCGCCGGCGCGGTAACGATCGGACCTGCGAACTTGGATCCGGTCGCCGTCGCACAGGAGCGGCGCCATGGAGCTGCCGCTGCCGACGATGAGCTCGAGGTCGCCCTCTTCGGCCATGAGGGAGAGGGCTCGGAGAACGACCGGGCGGGGCTGGGAACTGGTTGGCATCGGGATTCGTCGCGCCGCGAAGTGGCGAACGGGTGCGAGACCGTGATTATATCGGCCGCCGTTCCGAGCCCGATGACGAGATCCTCCAGCGCACCCGAAGAGCAACTTCACCGCCTCTCCGTCGCCCTCGTCGCGGCGATCGCGATCCTGCTGCTCGTGCCGGTGCCGGCGCTGCCGCTGCCGGAGAGCTGGCCGTTTCCGGCCGACTGGACGCTGGCGGTGCCGCTCGACAAGCTGGTCCACTTCCTCCTCTTCCTGGTCGCTTCGCGTCCCTGGTTCCGCTCGCTGCGGGCGCTCGGCTCGTCGCGGTTCGGGCGGCCGGTCCGGGCGGCCGCGGGCACGGTCCTCTTCGCCCTCGGCTACGGCCTGCTGCTCGAGCTCGCGCAGGGGCTCTTCACCTCGACGCGAACGCCGGAGCTCGCGGACGCGCTCGCCGGCGCCCTGGGCGCGGCGGTGGGGGTCGCTTTCTGGAGTCGGGGCGTTGCGGTGCGCCGGCCGGGCTGAACGTCCGGCGGCGATCGGTCAGTCGCTGGCGGCGGTCCCGGTCCCGGGGCTGGCGCCGGTCTCCGCCTCTGCCGCCTGCGCGGGCGTCTTCGGCATGATGTGAACGGCGAAGTCCTGGATCACCTTCAGCGGCTCGCCGTCGCCCATGAGGCGGCCGTGATCGATCCACAGGCAGCGCTCGCAGTTCGTGAGGATCGTCTCCGGCGAGTGGGAGACCAGGATCTGGGTCACGCCAGCGTCGCGGAATTCGCGCATCCGCTGCACGCACTTGGCCATGAACGCCGCGTCGCCGGCGGCGAAGACCTCGTCGAGGAGCAGGATCTCGGGGGTCCAGGCGGTGGCGATGGAGAAGCCGAGGCGGCCGACCATGCCGGTCGAGTAGGTGCGGATCGGAGAGTCGATGAACTCGCCGAGGTCGGTGAAGTCGATGATCGACCGCTCGCGGGCGCGGATCTCGGCCCGCGAGTGGCCGAGCAGCAGGCCGTTCAGGTAGATGTTCTCGCGGCCGGTGAGCTCGTAGTCGAAGCCGGTGCCGAGCTCGAGGATCGGGGTCACGTGGCCGTCGATACGGACGGTTCCCGAAGTCGCGGTGAGGACCCCGGCGAGAACCTTGAGCAGACTGCTCTTGCCGGCGCCGTTGAGACCGATCACGCCGACCGCTTCGCCCCGTCCGATGGAGACCGAGACGTCGCGCAGCGCCCAGAAGTTCTCGTGCACGAGAGCACCGCGGATCCAGTGGATCGCGTACTCCTTGAACGACGGCGCGCGCTGCCGGGCGAGGCGGTAGTAGAGCGAGACATCCTCGAGGAGGATCGCCGGAGCGGCGCCGGGCTCGCGGGGGGCGGCGGTCGTCGGAGAGCTCTCGGGAAGGGTGGTCACGAGGGGGCGGGAATCAGAGGTAGAAGGTCAGTTTTCCGGCGAGTCTGCGGAAGCAGATGACGCCGAGGGTGAAGGCGATCAGGGCGAGGCCGACGGCGACCGAGAGGTGGCTGAGCGGCGGCACCTTGCCGTAGTAGATCGGATCGCGGAACACCTCGAGGATCGAGCGCACCGGATTGAAACGCACGAGCCAGTGCCAGCGCGGCGGCACGATCGACATCGGATACATGATCGGGGTCATGAACATCAGGAGCTGCAGGGTGACCATGGCGAGCTCGACGATGTCCGAGAAGAAGACCGCGAGCGGCGCGAGGAGCAGGCCGACACCGAGCGTGAAGAGCGCCGCGATGGCGACCGAAACGGGAAGGAACAGCAGCGACGGCCGCAGCGGATGGCCGGTGACGACGAGGATGACGAAGAGCGGCAGCAGCGCCGACGTCAGGTTGACGATGCCGGAGATGACGACCGAGAGCGGGAAGACCGACTTCGGCACCGGCAGCTTCTGGATCAACCGCGAGTTGGCGCGCAGACTGCTCATCGAGCCGAGAATCGACTGCGAGAAGAAGTTCCAGAACAGGAGCCCGGCGAGAACGTAGACCGGGTAGTTGTCGACTTCGAAGCGGAAGATGCTCGAGAAGGCGACGTGGAAGACGGTCATCATCAGCAGCGGCTGCAGCATCGTCCACGAGAAGCCGATGAACGAGCGCCGGTAGCGCACGCGGAGCTCGCGCCGAACGAGCTCGAACACCAGATCTCTGTAGGGAAACTCCCGCGACATGAAGGAGGAAGTCTACAGGAACGACCGCCGTTCCCCGGCGGCGAAATCCCCTTTCAGCCGGCGCCCGGAGCGGTCGCCGCGGCCGCCGCAGCGGCCTCCGCCGCGGTGCGCGCGACGGCGATCCTCGCCCTTTCGGCCGCCGTTTCGCGGCCGAGGAGACGACCTTTCCGCAGCCGGGCGCCCCAGACCAGGGCTCGCGCCGCGGCACGCGCCGCGTCGGCGCCGCGCGCCTTCGCGATCCAGGTCACGAGATCGGACCAGAGCCGGTCGAGCCGCTGCCCACCGTCGGCATCCGCGCCGGCGGAGCCGCCGAGATGGTGCAGGACCGGGAAGAGCGGCTCGACCACGATGCGGAACCCGGCGGCGCGGAGCCGGTGACCGTAGTCGAGATCCTGGGCGTAGTGCTGGAACCGCTCGTCGAACGGGCCGGTCGCGTTCCAGGCGGCGCGGGAGAGGGCGAGCGCCGCGGCGGGCGCCCAGCCGCCCTCGCCGCCGGCGCTGCCCGAAGGTCGCGCACCGCGGAGGCCGCGACCCCAGCCGCACGCCAGGGCGACCAGCCAGGCGAGCGTCGGCTCGCGGCCGCCGCTCCACTGCGGACGGCCGTCGGGGTAGCGGAGCGTTGCGGCGACCGCTCCGAGCGGACGGGCGCCGGGCGGGGAGGGCGCCGCGAACCGTTCGGCGAGCGCCTTGGCGCCGGCCGCGAGCGGCTCGGCGTCGCTGTTGAGCAGCAGCAGGATCTCGCCGCGGCTGGCGGCGAGCCCGGCGTTCACCGCCGCGGAGAAGCCGCGCGCGTCGGGATGCGCGAGCCAGCGCAGGTCGCTCCGCTCGCGCCGGACGGCAGCGACTTCGGGGTCGCGCGAGCCGTCGTCGACCACCACGCATTCGCTCTCCCCGGGCCATTGCCAGGAATCGAGCGCCGCCAGACAGCGGCGCAGCAGGTCTCCCCGGTCGTGTACCGGGATGACGACGGAGAGCGCGGGAGCCATCGCCGGCAGACTACGAGGCGTCGCCGCCGTCGGCAAGCGGTTCGTGCAGTCGTCCGCGGCGTTCCGCGCCGCCGGACCGCTATGATCGATTCTTCATGGCAGCGCGTTCCGCAACCAGCCGCACCCGGCGGCGACAGGCGAGAAGTACGAAGGGGGCGGTCGGGCCGGAAGCCGGAACGGCCGCCGGCCGGACGACGCGCTGGGCGATGTTCGCGCTCTTCCTCGTGATCGTGGTGACACCGTTCGTCTTCGATCCGGCGTCCCGCGACGCGTTCCGCCTGCCCAAGGCGCTCTTCGCCCAGACCGCGATCCTCGCCTCGCTCTTCCTGCTCGCGCTCGGCTGGCGCGATCCGGAGGTCTATCGCCGCCTCCTCCGGTCCGAGGCGCTCCGTGCCGTGGGGCCGCTGGTCCTGTTCGGCACGGCGATCTCGCTCCTCAGCCGGCATCCGGAGCACGTGCACCGCGCCCTCGTCGGCTTCTGGATCGGCTTCGCGGCGCTCTGGGGATGGAGCGTCGGCTTTCGCCGCGGGCAGCTCGCGCGCGCCCTCGACTGGATGACCTGGCCCGCGGCCCTGCTCGCGGCGGTGGCCATCCTGCAGTTCCACGATCTGTTCCAGCCGTTCCGCTTCGAGACCCTGGCGCAGTCGTCGCGGCTCGCCATCACCTCGTTCGCGGGCAATGCCGGCGACCTCGCCGCTTTCCTCGTCCTGCCGGCGCTGGTCGCCCAGCGCGCGATCGCGCGCAAGGGGTTCGCCGTCTGGCCGGCGGCGGTGCTCGCGCTCTCCTTCTACGGCATCGCGATCACCCAGACGTTCGCCGCGCTCTCGGCGCTGGCCGTCGGCTCGGCGGTGCTCTGGTGGCCGGTCCTGCCGGTGCGGCGGCGTGTGTTGGCACTCTCCGCCTTCGTCGCCACGGTTCTGCTGGCGCTCGCGGTCGCGGCGCCGTTCCGCGCCCGCGCCGAACGGAAGGTGACGGCGCTCGTTCAGGGCGATTGGAACCGGGTGCTCACCGGCCGGCTCGACGGCTGGCGGACGGGGGCCTGGATGCTCTCCGAGCATCCGTTCGCCGGCGTCGGTCTGGGGGCCTACCGGGCCGAGTTCGTGCGCGCGAAGCAGGCGCTCCTCGACCGCGGCGTGCCGTTCTTTCCCGAACAGGGCAACGTCGTCTTCGCCAACGCCCACAACGAGGTCATCGAGGTCGGGGCGGAGCTCGGGATCGGCGGTCTGCTGCTGCTCGCCTGGGCGGTCGTCGAGATCGTGAAGCGGACGCGCTCTCTGGAGCGTGGGGAGGAGGGGAGGGAAGCGCTCGCCGATCGCGGCTTTGCCTGGGCGGCACTGGCGGCGCTCGTCGTGCTGTCGCTGTCGCACTTCCCGTTCCGCATCGCCCTGGTCTCGAGCCAGGCGTTCCTGCTTCTCGCCTGGATCTTCGCCCGAGAGGAGTCGACGTGAGCTCCTGGCGCTTCCTCGTGCTGCCGGCGATTCTGCTGGCGCTCTTGGGCCTCCAGGTGAAGCGCGGGACGGAGCTGATCCGTGCCAGCCGGCTGCTGTGGGCGGTCGAAGCGCGCACGCTGTCGATGATCCGCGGGCGTACCCTGCAGCCCGCGCACGTGACGGCCCATCTGACGGCGCTCGCCGATGCCGCCGGGCTCGATCCGGCGGAGGTCGGCATCCAGGTCGCGATCGGGAGTCAGTACTTCCTGCGCGGCGATTTCGAGAAGGCGCTGGCGACGTATCGCGAGGCGCGCCGGCTCGAAGCCCGGCCCGAGATCCTCCTCAACATGGGCAAGGCGAACCAGATGCTGGGCCGGAAGAACGCCGCGCGCTTCCTCTACGGCCGGGCGGTGCGGCTCGATCCGGCGCTGCTCCGCGAGGTGCCCGCGGAGATGCAGGCCGCCGTCTCAGAGGCCCTGGGAAGTGAGAACGATCCGGACGGTGCGCAGCAGGATGGACAGATCGATCCAGACTGACCGGTTGGCGATGTAGGCGAGGTCGTAGCGCAGCTTGTTTTCGGCCGTGGTGTGGTACTCGCCGTTCACCTGCGCGAGTCCGGTGAGGCCGGGGGCGACCGTGAAGCGCTGGCCGTAGCCGGGGATCTCCTCGAGGTGGCGGCGGACGAAGCCGGGGCGCTCGGGGCGCGGCCCGACGAGGCTCATGCTGCCGGTGAGGACGTTCCAG
The DNA here is from genome assembly GCA_050186295.1 of Thermoanaerobaculia bacterium. Lineage (GTDB taxonomy): Bacteria > Acidobacteriota > Thermoanaerobaculia > Multivoradales > JAGPDF01 > JAGPDF01. Next base: position 23,798 of record JBFWYP010000008.1, read on the forward strand.
AGCTGCGGCAGCTCGTCGAGCCGGTAGCGTCGGAGGAAGCCGCCCACCTTGGTCAGCCGCGGGTCGTTCTCCTGCGCCAACACCTCGCCGGTCTCGCGCTCGGCATCTTCGTGCATGGTGCGGAACTTCCACAGGTCGAACGGTTCGAGATTGCGTCCGATGCGCTCCTGACGGAAGAGCGCCGCGCCCGGCGAGCTCAGGCGGACCGCGATGGCGATGGCGACCATCACCGGAGCGCCGAGGACGAGGAGGAGCGTGGCGCCGGCGAGATCGACGAGCCGCTTGAGCGGCTGAGGTGCGCCGTCCGAGTCGCGGGTCACTTCGATCAGCGGCAGGTCGTTGATCCAGCGGTAGCGCATGGCGCCGATCAGGCTCTCGAACGGTCCCGGCAGCAGGAGGAGCGTCGGCCGTCCGATCGCCGAGGCGCCGAGCCGGTCGAGCAGGTCGGTGCGCCAGTTGCGCGCTCCGGGGACCAGGATCAGGTCGTGGATGATCCCCTCGCGATGCAGGCGCTCGACCTCCTCGATGCTCGCGAGGCGCGGACCGAGGGCCTCGTCGACCGGCGCGCCGTCGTCGCTCTCCTCCGCCCCCGAAGGGTCCGCGAACGGCAGCGGCAGGTGTCCGTGGACGTAGAGCCCGTGGACGTGGTGTTCGCGGATCTTCTGCGCCACCTCGACCGCGGCGACTCCGGTGCCGAGGATCACCACTCGCCGCTCCGGGGCGCGGGCCAGGCGCTGCCAGACGGAACGCCAGATCCAGACCAGCAGGATGTCGAAGCCGGCGAAGAGGACGAGAACCGAGCGCGGGAAGATCTGGTCGGCGAAGAAGAGGCCGGCACCGAGCGCCAGGGTCAGCGCGCCGATCGCGAACGAGATCCAGCGCAGGAGCTCGAGGCGCGGCCGCTCGGGCCGCGGGTGGTAGAGCCCGAAGAGATAGAGCGCCAGCGGCTGGGCGAGGACGACCCAGGGCCAGAGATGGCCGAAGAACGACCAGCGCTCGCCGGGCAGCAGGCCCGAGAAAAGCGGCACCGGCAGGTGGATGCGGATCTGGAAGGCGAGCGCGAGTGCCGCGACGGCGGCGAGGAGATCCACCAGAAGGAGCCGGAAAAACCCCTCCTGACGAGAGTTGGCGCGATACGGCACATGCGGACTCTAACGAATCGCGTTGACTCCGACCGCCGATCGGGGCTACCATCCGCCCAGCATTCGGAGCGGTCCGGCGGTGGCGGTGACGTCGCCCGCCGGGCTCGGCAACCTGGGGCGGACACCCAAGGTGCCCTCCCGCCGCGCGAGCGACGGGGATGCGGCCGGGATCGGGCGGAGGAAATCCGCCGGATCGATCGGCAACCACCTGTCCGGATTCACGAGCCCGCTCCCGATGCATCTGGTGAGCGGGTTTTCTGTTTTCCGGAGGAACGAACTTGAAGGTCATCGAACATCTCGAGCGCGCCACCGGGCCGCTCCTCAGCTTCGAAATCATCCCGCCGCTCCGGGGCGGCAACGTGCGGAGCCTGCTCGCGCTGATCGAGGATCTGGTCGAGTACCACCCGCCATTCATCGACATCACGAGCCACGCCGCCGAGGTCTTCTACGAAGAGACGCCGCAAGGGCTGCAGCGCCGCGTGAAGCGCAAGCGTCCCGGCACGATGGGCGTCTGTGCCCTGCTGCAGAACAAGTACGGGATCGACGCCGTGCCGCACGTCCTCTGTCACGGTTTCACCCGCGAGGAGACCGAGGACTTCCTGATCGAGCTGCGCTACCTCGGGATCGACAACGTCCTCGCGGTGCGCGGCGACGACAGCGGCTACAAGAAGCCGCTCCGCGACGGCAGGAGCGCCAACCGCTTCGCCGCCGACCTCGTCGCCCAGGTGGCGGCGATGAACCAGGGGCGCTACCTCGCCGACGATCTCCTCGACGCCGAGCCGGCCGACTTCTGCATCGGAGTCGGCGGCTATCCGGAGAAGCACTTCGAAGCGCCGAACCTGACCAGCGACATCCGCCATCTGCGGGCGAAGGTCGACGCCGGCGCCTCGTACATCGTGACGCAGATGTTCTTCGACAACGCTCACTACTTCCGTTTCGTCGACGCCTGCCGCGCCGAGGGGATCGAAGTCCCGATCATCCCCGGGCTCAAGGTGTTGTCGACGCGCTCGCAGCTGGCGGCGCTGCCGCGCAACTTCTACGTCGAGATCCCCTCGGAGCTCGCCGACGAGGTCGAAGCGGCGAAGGACGAGCGGGTCCTCGACGTCGGCGTCTCCTGGGCGCGGCGTCAGGCGGCGGAGCTCCTCGAGCGCGGTGCGCCGTCGCTCCACTTCTACGTCATGCAGAGCGCCGCAGCGGTCAAGAAGCTGATGGCACAGCTGAAGATCTGATGCCGGACCCGGGAATCCGCGACTCCGCACGCCGGTGGACCAGCCCGTGAGGGCCTGCGTCTTCTTCGGGGCGGCGCTGGTCCTCGCCGCCTGCGGCGACGCGCCGCCTACTCCACGGCTTTCCGCCGCGACCGAGACGAGCTACACGGCGCTGGTCACCGACGCCGTCGATCACTCGAAGAACTGGCTCGCCGCCGAACCGCACACCTGCGCCGAAGAGACGCATCTGAGTCTCCTGCTCGAGGCCGGGGACGTGCGCGAGTTCACCATCGACGTCGACGGGCCGGTCGAGCTCCTGCTGGCGGCCTGCGCCTCGGGACCGGGAACGGACGACATCACGGTCGCCCCGGCGCCCCCGGCGGTGAACGATCGGGTGGTGGTGCGCGTCTCGCGCGGCTGGCGGCGCGAAGAGCACGGTCTCGCCGTCGGCTCCGGCTGGTCGGAGAGCCGCAATCCGCTCGCTCTGCAGCGCGGGCAGCTGACGGTGAGGATCGGCGCCGAGATTGCAACCGGCGACCGGCTCTACGTGCGCGACCTGGCGATCCGCGGGACCCGCGCCGTCGAACGCCCGAAGCCGGCTCCGCGCGCTCTCCTGATCTCGCTCGACGCCTTCCGCGAGGATGCGATCGCGGCGATCCGTGACGCGGGAAGCATCGGCGGCAGATCCGGCCCCTCCGGAAAGCGCCGGACGGGGTCGAGGACGCCGGTCCTCGACCGGCTGTTCGCCGAGGCAGAGCGGATCGAGCCGCACTGGGCCGCCGAGGTCTCGACGAAGCCGTCGCACGCGACGATGCTCACCGGGCTGCCGGTCGAGGTGCACGGGTGCGACCGGAGCGACCGGCCGCTGGCACCGGAGATCGCGACGCTCGCCGAACGCCTGCGCGCGACCGGTGTCGCGACCGGCGCCTTCCTGAGCATCGCCCCGTACTTCCATCCCCGGTTCGGGCTCGACCAGGGGTTCGACAGCTACCGCCTCGAACCCTGGAGCACGGCGCAGGAGCTGCGCGAGGCGACCGACTGGATCCGGACCCGGGCGGACGATCCGTTCTTCCTCTTCGTCCACCTCTATGCGGCGCATTCCGACTTCGTCTACCTGCCGTACGAGTCGCGCGGCCTCGACCGTCGCGACGTGGCGCGGGAGTTCGGCTCCGGCTACCGGCCGTGCAGCATGGGGCTGTGTGCGAGCGAACGGCTGCACGCCGCGAACGAGGGGCTGGATCCGCTCGCCGAAGGGGACGCGGAGGTCCTGCACGCGCTCTACGACCGCGGCGTCGAGACGCTCGACGCCGACCTCGGGACCTTTTTCGCCGAGCTCGAGGCGCGGGGCCTCTGGGACGACCTGCTGGTCGTCGTCACCGCGGATCACGGCGAAGCGTTCGGCGAGCACGGCAGCGTGATGCACCGGACGCCGCACGAAGAGGCGCTGCGCGTGCCGCTGCTGGTGAAGTGGCCGCGCGGGCTGCGGGCCGGCCGGCGCACCACGCGTCCGTCGACCTCGCTCGACCTCGCTCCCACGATCCTCGCCCGCTTCGGAGTCGCGGCGGACGACCTGCCGGGCGCCGACCTGGCCGTACCGGCGAAGACGGGGCCCTGGTTCCAGCTCTCCCAGGACGCCGTCCGGCTCGGCTCGTTGAAGCTCCTGCGCGGCAACGCCGAGTCGCCACGGGCGCTCTACGACCTGGCGCTCGATCCGCGCGAACGCAAGAACCTCCTGCCGGCGCGCGAGCGCGATGCCGTCCGCCTCGAAGCGGCGCGGAAGAGGTTCCTCGAGCAGGTCGCGGCGCGCCACACGGTCCCGGTCGCGCCGGAGACGGCACCGTTCACCGCCGAGGAGCTCGAGAAGCTCCGCTCGCTCGGCTACATCAACTGAGAGGAAACGCTTGTCCGAAAGCCCGATCCGCGAGACGCCGATTCCGGCCGAGCCGGCCGACCGCGAGGCACGCGCCGCAGCGCTCGCCGACGCGCTCGACGAACGCATCCTGGTGCTCGACGGCGCCACCGGCACGGCGCTCCAGGCGTTCGACCTTTCGGCCGCCGATTTCGGCGGCGCCGAGTACGAAGGCTGCAACGAGTACCTCTGCATCACGCGACCAGACGTCGTGCGCGGCGTTTCGGAGCGCTATCTCGCCGCCGGCTGCGACATCGTCGAGACGAACTCGTTCGGCGGCACGCCGCTCGTGCTCGCCGAGTACGACCTTGCGGATCGCGCCTGGGAGCTCAACCGGCTGTCGGCGGCGCTGGCGCGCGAAGCCTGCGCGAAGTTCGACCAACCCGGTGAGCTCCACTTCGTCTGTGGCTCGATGGGACCGACGACGCGCGCCATCTCGGTCACCGGCGGCGTGACGTTCGAGGAGCTGATCCGCAACTTCCGCGCCCAGGCGCTCGGCCTGATGGCCGGCGGCGCCGACTACCTGCTGCTCGAGACCTGCCAGGACACGCGCAACATCAAGGCGGGGCTCCTGGGAGTCGAAGAGGCGTTCGCGGCGGCGGGCTGGCGGCTGCCGGTCGCCGTCTCGGCGACCATCGAAGCGACCGGCACGATGCTCGCGGGCCAGGACGCCGAGGCGCTGGCGGTGTCGCTCCTGCACGCCGACCTGCTCTACGTCGGACTCAACTGCGCCACCGGACCGGCGCTGATGGCCGATCACTTGCGCACCCTGTCGACGCTCTGCCGCACGCGGGTCGCCTGCGTGCCGAACGCCGGGCTCCCCGACGAGGACGGGCTCTACCGCGAGGGCCCGGAGGTCTTCCGCGAGGTATTCACCCGCTTCCTCGACCAGGGCTGGCTCAATCTGGTCGGCGGCTGCTGCGGCTCGACCGATCGCCACATCGCGGCGCTCGCCGGGCTCGTGCGCGGACGGCATCCGCGCCCCGTGGCGCATCACCAGCGCTCGCTGGTGTCGGGGATCGAGGCGGTCGAGCTCGACCCGACCAACCGGCCGCTGCTGGTCGGCGAACGAACCAACGTGCTCGGTTCGCGGAAGTTCAAGGAGGTCGTCGCCTCGGGCGATTTCGAGGGCGCCGCCGAGATCGGCCGTGCGCAGCTCAAGGCCGGCGCCCAGGTCCTCGACATCTGCCTGCAGGATCCCGATCGCGACGAGCTGGGCGATGTCGAGAAGCTGCTCGAGAAGGTCGTCCGCGTGGTCAAGGCGCCGCTGATGATCGACTCGACCGACGCCGCGGTCATGGCGCGGGCGCTCACCTGGTGTCAGGGCAAGTCGATCCTCAACTCGATCAACCTCGAAGACGGCCTCGAGCGTTTCGAGAAGGTCGTGCCGCTGGGGCGGAGGTTCGGCGCGGCGTATGTCGTCGGGCTGATCGACGAGAAGGGGATGGCGGTCACCGTCGAGCGCAAGCTCGAGGTGGCGCGGCGGAGCTATCGCATCCTCACCGAGGAGATGGAGGTCGCACCCGAAGACATCTGGTGGGATCCGCTCGTCTTTCCCTGCGGCACCGGCGACGAGGCGTATCTGGGCTCGGCCGCCGCGACCATCGAAGGGGTGCGCGCGGTGAAGGAGGCGTTTCCGCTCACCAAGACGATCCTCGGTGTGTCGAACGTCAGCTTCGGCCTGCCCGCCTCGGGGCGTGAGGTCCTGAACTCGGTCTTCCTCTATCGCGCCACCCTCGCCGGCCTCGACGCGGCGATCGTCAACACCGAGCGCCTGGCGCGCTACGCCGAGATCCCGGACGAGGAGCGCGCGCTCGCCGACGCGCTGCTCGACCTGGTGCCGGGCGACAAGGGGGCCGGCGAAGAGGCGGTGGCGCGTTTCACCGAATTCTTCCGCCAGCGGAGCGGCCGCAGCGGCAAGCTGGCGGTCGACCGCAGCAGCCTGCCGGTCGAGGAGCGCCTGGCGCGCGCCATCGTCGAGGGCAGCAAGGTCGGGCTCGAGGAGGATCTCGCCGAGGTGCTCGCCGATCCGCGCTACCCGGATCCGCTGGCGATCATCAACGGTCCGCTGATGGCAGGAATGAGCGAGGTCGGCCGGCTGTTCAACGACAACAAGCTGATCGTCGCCGAGGTACTGCAGTCGGCCGAGGTGATGAAGGCGGCGGTCTCCTGGCTCGAGCCGCACATGGAGAAGGCCGCGAGCGCTTCGCGCGGCAAGGTGCTCCTCGCCACGGTGAAGGGCGACGTCCACGACATCGGCAAGAACCTGGTCGACATCGTGCTCTCGAACAACGGCTTCGCGGTGGTGAATCTCGGCATCAAGGTGCCGTCCGAGCAGCTCATCCAGGCGGTCTCCGAACACCGCCCCGATGTCATCGGCCTCTCCGGCCTGCTGGTGAAGAGCGCGCAGCAGATGGTGGTCACGGCGGGCGATCTGGCGGCGATCGGCATCGACACGCCGCTCCTGGTCGGCGGTGCGGCGCTCACCCGCCGCTTCACCCATCGCCGGATCGCGGCGGCCTACAACGGCGTCTGCACCTACGCGCGCGACGCGATGCACGGCCTCAAGCTGGTCGAGCGGCTGCTCGACCCGGCGGCGCGGCCGGCGCTCGAGGAGGAGATCGGGGCGCTCCTCGAACAGGACGCCTCGGATGCCGGGACCGGGAGCGGAGTCGAGGCTCCGGCCTCGACGGCGCCGCGGCGCTCGCTGGTGCGGCGCGATCTCGCGCCGCTGCCGCCACCCGATCTCGAGCGCCACGCCGAGACGCTCGATCTCGACGCCATCTGGGCCGAGGTCAATCCGCAGATGCTGTACGGCAAGCACCTCGGCCTGCGCGGCGTCGTCAAGCGTCTGATCGACGAAGGGGACGAGAAGTACCGCAAGCTCGAGGCGGTGGTCGACGAGCTCAAGGCGCTGGCTCGCGACGGTGCGATGCAGGCGCGGGCGGTCTGGCGCTTCTTCCCGGCCGAGGCCGAGGGCGCCCGCCTGACGCTGCGCGACCCGGCGAGCGGCGAGGTGGCGGCGAGCTGGGAGTTCCCGCGCCAGGACGGACCCGAGGGTCTCGCGATCCCCGACTTCGTGCTGCCTGGGGATCACGTCGCCCTCTTCGTCACCACCGCCGGGCACGGAGTTCGCGAGCGGGTAGAGGAGTGGAAGCGCTCGGGCGAGTACCTCCGGAGTCACGCCTTCGCGGCGCTGGCGCTCGAGACCGCCGAGGGAGCAGCCGAGTGGCTGCACCGCAAGCTGCGGAGCGACTGGGGCTTCCCGGATGCGCCCGAAACAACGGCGCAGGACCGCTTCGCGGCGCGCTACCGCGGCAAGCGCTACAGCTTCGGCTATCCGGCCTGCCCCGACCTCGCCGGCCAGCAGGCGCTCTTCGCGGCGCTCCGCCCGGAAGAGATCGGCGTCGAGCTCACCGAGGGCGACATGATGGATCCCGAAGCGTCGGTCTCGGCACTCGTCTTCGCCCATCCCGACGCCCGCTACTTCGGCGTCTAGGCGACGAGGGGATCAGCGGTCATCGAAGGCAAGGAGCTCGTGGGTGGCCGGGCCGAGGGCTCCCATGGGCGCGGAGCGCTTCTTCAGCGAGCACCCATGGGAAGCGGACCGGACAGGACCCGCGAGCGGGGTCGGGAGGTCCGCGTTGCCCCGCGACGGGTCCTGTCTGGCCCGCTTCCTACGTGCGTGCTCGGCGGGGCGGCCAGAGGCGCGGCTCGCGGCGGGCGAACTCGACCCGCCTGCGCGCGCGCAGGAGTCCTCGGTCCAGCCACCCGTCGCTCCTTGCCGTAGCGAACCGGACTGCACGCCGGCCCATTACGGGTTCGTCTGACTCCAGCGGCCGGTGTTCTCCGACTCGAAGCCGTCGAGGAAGATCGTCGTCGTGAACGCCGGGACGGTGAAGTAGCCGACCAGCGGGTCGTGATCGGACAGGCGCCGCGGGTTGCCGGGCGTGTAGTCGTTGCGATCGGTCTCTGGGAAGTCGGCGCTGATCCGCGGATGCTCGACGCGCCGCGCCGTCGTGTCGGTGAGGAGCGTCGCCGAGAAGAGCAGGTGGTCGAGCGACTGGGCGTTGCCGTCGAAGACGTACGAGTAGCGCTCGCCCGCGTCGGACGCCTGGAGGATCTCGAGGTCGGGTTCGACGAGGTCGACACCGTCTCCGGGGACGACCGTCGCCTCGTCCGGAGCGGGGTCGCCGACGATCACGCCGATCGAATGCACCAGTCCGTCGTTGAACTCGAAGGCGTTGAAGTCGCCGAGCAGCACGAGATGCTCCGCCGGGTCGCTGTCCTGCCGGTCCTGCACCAGCCCGGCCAGGTACTCGGCCTGCTTCTGCCGCTTGTTGCGCACCCGATCGCCGACCGTGGGCCAGCCGTTCGGGCCGGGCGAGGTGTCGGACACTCCGCCCAGCGAACGCAGATGATTCGCGATCGCGACCACCGGGAACGAGACACCGCTCGGATGATGGACGATCGCGTCGAGGACCAGCGGCGGCCGGTCGTTCAGCAGCTCGGTCGAGGCGTTCGGGTTGGTGACCAGCTCGTCGGCGCCCTCCTGGACGATGGAGACGACCTCGACGCGCGGGACGCCGCCCTGGAACTCCGCGGTCTTGACCAGGAAACCGACGTCGATGCCGCCGATGTCGTTGCCCTCGACGAGATAGGCCGCGTACTCCGGGAGCGGCTGCGACGCTGCGGCGGCGTCGATGTCGATCTTCGCCGCGAGCGCCTCGAGCGTCGACAGGTTCTCGCATTCGACGACGGCCAGGATGTCCGGCGTGCGGAGGTAGTCGCGGATGGCGAGCGACGCCTTGGCGAGGCGGTTCGAGTACGCCGTCGTCGTCAGCACCGGCTCACCGATCGACGGGTCGTCGACGTCGTCGAAGAAGCGCTCGAGGTTGAACGCCGCGACGGTGACCTCGTCCAATGCCGGAGCGGCGACCGCCACGGGCACCGGCGCGCCGCTCGTGCCGGGCGGGCTCGCCGGATCGGGGTCGATCGTGTAGGCGCGGAACGAGTAGTCGAGCGGGCCGACGAGACCCGTCACGACTGCACCCGTTCCGACGTTGAGGACGGACGCGCCGACGAGCGCGTCGCTGTCGACCCGGATCCGCTCCGGATTGGTGTCGAACCGCGGCACGTCGACCGGAGCCGGATCGGGCTCCTGCACGCCCGGTTCGCGGAACGGCCGCGGATTGGGTTCGATCACGCCGTAGAAGACGCCGTTGCTGGTCGCGGTGGCGTTCGGCTCGTTGACGCTTCCGAGGGTCGGCCCGACCACGGTCAGGGAGGCGACGCTGACCCGCATCCCTTCGAGGCTCTCGAGCTGGTCGAACGCGTCCCCGGGATCGGGGAAGATGCCGGTCAGCGGGATCGCGGCGGGAAGCGGCTCGCCGACCGCCTGGAGCAGGACCACCGGTCCGACGATCTCGGTGAGCGGCGGCTGCAGCGGGTCGGCCGAGGGGACGAACTCGGAGACCGTGCCGGTGACGAGAACGCGGTTTCCGACCGCGGCCGCGGCCGGCGGCGCGGAGCTGGTGAAGACCACGATCCCCTCCGAGGTCGCGGCGTCCTCGTCGGCGTCGGTGTCCTCTTCCTGGAGGAAGAAGCTGTTGGACTTCACGCCGGTGACGATCCCCTCGACTTCCACTTCGACACCGATGTAGGTCGACTCGGAACCGGAGCCCTGGATCTCGTGGATCTTCAGCGACTGCGCGAGAGCGCAGTTGGCCGCTCCCGGAGTCGGCGCCCGCTGGCTGTAGGTCGAGGTCACGCGCGGCCCGCCGGAGCCGTCGGGGCAGCGGCCGCTCGACTCGGTGGCGCCGTTGCCGTTGGCGTTCTCGTTGACCTGGGGCTGTCCGGCCTGGAGGAGCACGAGGAGCCCGGGGTCGTCGGCGTCGTTGGTGTCGTAGACGATGGCGTCGACGAGATTGGTCAGGGAGACCGGCGTGCCGTTGGGAAACGAGGTGGCGTCCCCCAGGTAGAGCGCCGCAGCATCGGCGCCGTTCTGCAGGAAATTCCCCTGAAAGACCAGGTCGACGCCCGGGACAGCCGCGTTGCCGGCCACGAAGTAGCCGTCGGCGTCGGTCGAGAAGCCGTCGAGATCGAACGCCGCATAGGAGGCGTCACCACCACCGCCGTTGTAGAAGACCAGGACGTAGCCGGTGAGCGACGAGTTGCCGACGCCGCCGTCGTAGATCTCGACGAACTCGGCGGTGTCGGTCCCGGGGGTGTCGGCGTCCAGCTCGTTGATCAGGATCTGCGCCGCGGCCGGGGCGGAGAGGGTGAAGACGACGAGCAGTGCCGGGAGCAGCGCTCGGCGGAAGAGACGAAGGGAACACGGGGAGTTCGAAGGTCGGAACATGATCACTCCAGGGGATTGTCCGCGGAGGCGGGTGGTCGCTGAGTCGAGCGGGAATTCTAGTCCGGAGGGGCGTCGGTCGCCAGAAAACGGGGTGACGATCCGGTGGCCTGTGCGCGGAATCGCCCTGCGCGGGCTCGTCCGGCCCTGTGGATCAGTCCGCGAGCGTTCGAGAGGCGGCGAAACTAGAATCGAGTCGTGCAGAAGTCGACCGGTAGCGCGGTGCTCGCGCTCGCATTCGGCCTGGGCTCTTTCGGGTCCGTCCCGGAGCGCGCCGTCGCACAGCCGGGAACGGGGCTCTTGCGCGTCGCGACCACCGGCTCCGACAGCGGCAGCTGCGGCTCGGTCGCGCAGCCGTGCCGCAACCCGCAGCGGGCGGTGAACCTCGCGGTCTCGGGCGACGAGATCCGCATCGCCGCGGGCAGCTACACCTACCAGGCGGCGCTCGACACGCTGTGCACCGTGAACATCGGAACGACCGCGGTGATCTGCATCCTCAACAAGGAGCTGACGATCGGCGGCGGCTACGCGACGACGGACTGGGCGAACGCCTCGCCGGATTCGAACCCGACCGTGATCGACGGCCTCGACAGCCGCCGCGGCGTCTACGTCGCGCGGACTTCCGGCGGGGCGCCGACCGCTTCGCTCGTCCTCACCGGACTGACGGTCACCCGCGGCCGCGCCGTGCCGCCGACGCTCGGCTCCGGCGACGCCCTCCTCTTCGCCTTCGGCGGCGGGCTGCAGAGCCTCTTCGCACGGACCGAGATCCGCAGCGTGGAGTTCGTCGACAACCAGGCGATCGGCGCGAACTCGGCCGGATCGCACGGCGGCGCCGGCAGCGGCGGCGGCGTGGCGCTCCTGGCAGCACCCGCCGGCACGGTGATCGAGGACGTGCGCTTCGCCGGCAATCTCGCGCAGGGCGGCACCGGTGCCGAGCGCGGCGGCTATGCGATCGGCGGTGGTCTCTACACCTACATGAGCCAGATCACCGCCCAGCGCCTGATCTTCGACGCCAACGAGGCGCTCGCGGGATCGAGCACCGGCGACGGCACGGACGGAATCGGCGAGAGCGCCGACGCGCTCGGCGGCGGCGCCGGGATCGAGGTCGGGACGGTGGCGACGATGACCGGCATCCGGGCGTTCGACAACCTGGCGCGCGGCGGCAATGCAGGCAGCGCCGTGGGCTCCCTGGCGGGTGACGGCTTCGGCGGTGCGATCTTCGCCGAAGGTCGCTCGGGAGCAGAGGCGACCACGCTGGTGATTTCGGATCTGGTGGCGTCCCGCAACATCGCGATCGGTGGCAACGCCCGGTCAGGTGGCATCGGCGGTGGTGGTGGGGTCAGCACCGGCGACGTCTCGCTCACGCTCTCCCGCTTCTCGATCTTCGACAACGACGCAACCGGTGGCGCGGGGGGCGCAGGAAGCAAAGGTGCGGCCGGCGGCGGCGGGCTCTACCTGGCGCGCTTCTTCGGCTCTGCGACGATGCTGCTCGCGAATGGCGTCGTTGCGGCCAACGTCGTGACGGAAGGTCCCGGCGCCACTCCCGCGGGCGGCGGTGGAGGAGCGCTCTGGCTCCAGGGGATGGACGGCGACCTCGATCACCTGACGATCGATGCCAATTCCGTCGCGCCGAGCTACCTCTTCGGTTCGGGTCTGCTGCTGATCACCGGTGCCGGCGGCAACGACGTCTCACTGCGGCACTCGACGGTTTCGGGGCACGCGACCGCCGGCCCGGCGGCCGTCCACGTCCTCTCGGGCAACACACTTCGCTTCGACGGTCCCGGCCTCTATGCCGGGAACGCGCTCGACTCGAACGAGGGGCAGGGTGGCTCGGGGACCTACGTGACCTCCGGGAACATGGCGAGCGTGTCGTCGATCGACTACCGGAGTCCGGGCGCGCCCGCGTTCGACTACCGGATCGACGGCGGCTCGCCGGCGATCGACGCTGCGCCGCTCAGTTCCGCGACGATCGACTTCCAGGCGCAGACGCGGGACGCCGATCCCGACATCGGTGCCGACGAGCTCGGCGATCCACCGGTGATCTTCGCGGACGGTTTCGAGTCCGGACGCGCCTGGGCCTGGACGACCGCCGTCCGCCCCTGAACGGAACGTCCGCTCACAGCACCCGCGGCACGACCCACCAGCACCAGAGCGCGCAGACGAGGGCGGCGACGAGGTCGAGCCCGACGCCGAGGCGCGCCATGGTCGGAATCCGCACGTAGCCGCTGCCGAAGACGATGGCGTTGGGCGGCGTGCCGGCGGGGAGGGCGAAGTCGCACGACGAGGCGATGGTGGCCGCGAACAGGACGCTGTGCAGCGCCTCCGGGGCGGCGGCGTCGCGCAGGACGACGAGCATGACGGCGATCGTCGCGGTATTGGAGGCAACCGCCGAGAGCGCCACCGTCGCGAAGCTCGCGAGCAGGATCTGGCCGAGCGGCGGCAGACCGGCGATCACCGACAGTTGCTCGCCGAGGTAGCCGGACAGCCCGCTCTCCTGGATCCCGGCGGCCATCGCGAAGCCGCCGCCGAGGAGCAGCAGGGTCTCCCACGGCACGGTGCGGAGCGCTCCCGGTTCGAGGATCCGTCGCCCGCGATGCGGCCAGCAGAAGAGGACGAGGGCGACGAGGATCGCGGCGCCGCCTTCGAGGTGGGCGGAGCGCAGGCGGAAGCCGGGAAAGAGCGGCGTGAGCTCGCGGGTGAGCGGCTGGCTTGCGATCCACAGCATCGCCGCCACGAGGAACGCTCCGGCGACGATCTTCTCCGGCCCGGCCATCGCGCCGAGCGCCCGGAGCTCGGCGCGGACGACCTCGCGCGCGTCGCCGGTCAGGCCGTCGCGTCGGCCGAGACGCCAGAGCATCGCCCAGGCGACCGGCAGCATGACGAGCACGAACGGCAGCCCCACGATCGCGAACTGGAGGAAAGAGATCGGTTGCCCGAGGCGTTCGAGGAAGCCCGAGAACTGTCCGTTCGGCGCCGTGCCGATCTTGGTGGCGATGCCGCCGAGGTTCGAGCCGTACGCGATCGCCAGCATGATCGCCATGCCGTACCAGCGCAGCCGACCGCCGGCGCGCGATTCCAGCTGCGCGACGAGGGCGATCCCGATCGGCACCATCATCGTGGCGGTGGCGGTGTTGGTGATCCAGAACGAGATGCAGGCGGTCGAGACGAGGACGCCGGCGAGGAGGCGACGGGGGTCGGTGCCGATGCCGTGCATGATGCCGAGCGCCACCCGGCGGTGCAGGTTCCACTGCTGCATCGCGGCGGCGATCGCCATCCCGCCGGCGAAGAGGAAGATGTAAGGATCGAAGTACGGTCCGACCGAAGCCGCGACTCCGTGGACGAATCCGCCGCCGAAGATGCCCGAGAGCGGGAAGGCGACGAGCGGAACGCACGCCGTCCAGTAGATCGGCACCGCCTCCGTCAGCCACCAGAAGGCCATGAGCGCCGCGATCCCCGCCGCCCAGGCCGGCCGGGAGCCGTATCCGGCCTGGTGGTGGAGCGGGGAGTCGACCAGAACGAGGAGGAGGCCGATCACGAAGCCGGCGGCGATCGCCGGGGGCCTCAATCGGGAAGTGGGCTCGCTGATAGGTTACTCCCGTGGGGACGGTCGAACAGTGGCGCCTGGGGCCGGGTCCGTCGGTTCCCGCCAGCTCGATCTACGGTTTCACGACCGAAGCGGAGTTGGGTTTTCTGCGCTGGTTTCTCGCGACGCAGTATACCGGCGAGGGTGCGGTCGTCGAGCTCGGTTGCGCACTCGGGCGCTCCACCCTGGCGATGCTGGAAGGGCTGGCAGCGAACGCAGCAGCAGCGAGCACGCGGTTGTTCGTCTACGACATTTTTGAATTCGACTGGTGGCTCCTCGAACAGTACCGGGAGCAGAGCGGCGCTCCGGCCGGCAGCCTGACCGAGGGGGGGAGCTTCCTCGAGATCTTCCGCTCCAACCTCCGCCGATACGAGGAGCGACTCGAGATCCGGCCCGGTGACGTCACAGCCGGGAAGTGGAGCGACGGATCGATCGGCTTCCTCTTCGTCGACATCATGAAGAGCTGGTCGATCACCCGGGCCGTCATCGAGAAGTTCTTCCCTTCTCTGATTCCCGGCCGGTCGCTCCTGGTTCATCAGGACTACAAGCACCCGTTCGCCCCGCAGATCCTGCTCACGATGTACCGGTTGCGCGACCACTTCGAGCCCGCCTGGTCGGTGTGCGGGAGCGGAGTGTCGGCGACGGTCGCCTTCCGCTGTGTGCGAGAGATCGGCCGCGACGAGATCGCGGCGGCGCTCGAAGCCGGACTCTGCGACCTGCGTTCCTACACGATCGGCGAGATCGAAGCTGCGCTCGATCACGCGCTGGCCATCGTAGCGGCCGATCCCGAGGCCGATCTCGTCCGCGCCGCACGCACGGTGATCTACGCCGACCTGCTGGCGGAGAGGCCGGAGTATTCGATCCCCGCGGCCAAGGAGGAGCTCGTGCGCCGTCTGGTCAGGGAGCGGGCACGGCCCTATCTCGTCGAAGGCGACGCGGCGCTCGAGCAGAGCCGTTGGGCCGCCGAGATCGCGAGCCTGCGGGCCACCGGCGATCGGCTGGCGGCCGAACTCTCTGCGACCGATCGCGGACGGCGCGAGGTGCAGGAGAGACTCGACGCGGTGATGGGGTCGCGGCGCTACCGGCTCGCCGAGGCGCTGGCCAAACTCGCCCGCCCGTTCCGGCGCTGATCCGGCGCGACCGCTTCAGAGGAAATACAGCGTCTCGTCGATGCGCGGGCGGTTGCGCGCGGCGGCGGCGGCGCGCTTGCGACGGAAGAAGTCGCTGAAGTCGTCGTCCCCGGGATCGCCCGGACCCTCGCCGTACGGATCGCCGGCGCCGGCTTCGCCGCCCCCGAGCTCGGCTTCGAGCTCGTCGATGTCCGCCCCCTCGGAGAGGCGCGCCATCATCTCCTCCATCTTCGGGCCGGCCTCGAGTCCGGTGGCCTGCTGGAATCGTTCGAGGAAACGGATCATCTGCTTCGGATCCTTCTCGGCGGCTTCGTCCATCCCCTCCATCTCGGAGGCGAGCGACTCCATCACGCCCGCCATCCGGTCGTCGTCGAGCCCGGCGAGCGGATCGTCTCCATCCTCGCCGGCGTCGTTGCCGGCGCCCGACGACTTCGAGATGGCGGCGAAGCGGGAGGGCTTCCGCGGGAGGTCGGGAGCGCCGCACTTCGGACAGGCGGGGCTCGCTCCGGGATCGACCCGCGAGGAGAAGAAGCTGAAGACCGTGTTGCAGGCCCGGCAGTAGAACTCGTAGATCGGCACCGGCGCGTTTCTAGCACAATCGATCCGTCGGGTACGATCCGCTTTTCGCCTCCGGGAGGTCCGCATGAAGCGATCGATCGCGCTCGCCTTTCTGCTGCTCGCCGTCAGCTCTCTGCCGGTCCTGGCCGAGGAAGGTTCCGGGGTCCGTTTCCGCGCCCTGCTCGAGCGCGAGTGGCAGTGGCGGCTGCGGTCGAGCCCGCTCCTCGCGACCTGGGTCGGGGTGCACGACTACGACGACCGCCTCGGTTCGTCGTCCCCCGAGGTCCTCGACCGCGAGGCGGCCGAGACGCGCGCCTTCCTCGAGGAGCTGGCAACCATCGATCCCGCGACGCTCGACGCGAGCGACGCCGTGAGCTACGAGCTGTTCCGGATGGAGCTCGCGGATCGCCTGGAATCGCACCGGTTCGGCGAAGAGCAGCTGACGCTCAACGCCGACTCCGGTTTCCACTCCGAGCTCGGCCAGCTCGCCGATCAGGTGCCGGTGGCGACGGCGCAGGAGATCGACAACTACCTGTCGCGACTGGAGCAGTTCCCGCGCGTCTTCGACGAGCAGATCGCCCAGATGCGCCGGGGACTGGCCCGCGGCATGACCCCGGCGCGGGTGGCGCTCGCCGGCGTCGACCGGACGGCGGCGGCCTGGGTGGTCGACGCACCGGAAAAGAGCGGCTTCTGGGCCCCGCTGGCGGCGATGCCGGAGTCGATCCCGGCAGGGGAGCGCGAGCGGCTGCGGAGCCGGGCGCGGCAGGTGATCCGCGACGCTGTGGTTCCTTCCTATGCGCGTTTCCGCGACTTCCTCGCCGGGGAGTACCTCCCCGGCGCGCGCGCCACGCTCGGCGCCTCGGAGCTGCCGGACGGCCGCGCGTACTACCGCTACCTGATCCGGCACTTCACGACCCTCGATCTCGATCCCGAATCGATCCACCGCACCGGGCTCGAACAGGTGGCGCGGATCCGCGGCGAGATGGAGGCCGTGAAACGGAAGGTCGGATTCGACGGCGACTTCGCCGCCTTCCTGGCGTTCCTGCGCAGCGATCCGCGGTTCTACGCGAAGAGCCCCGAAGAGCTCCTGAAAGAGGCCTCCTACATCGCCAAGCGGATGGACGCGAAGCTGCCTTCGCTCTTCGGCCGGCTGCCGCGACTGCCGTACGGCGTCGCGCCGGTGCCCGACGCGATCGCACCGAAGTACACCAGCGGACGGTACGTCGGCGCCCCGGTCGGCGGCACCCAGCCGGGCTGGTACTGGGTCAACACGTACGCCCTCGACAAGCGGCCGCTCTACAACCTCGAGGCGCTGACCTTCCACGAAGCGGTTCCGGGGCACCATCTCCAGGGTTCGCTGGCGCAGGAGCTCGCAGGGCTGCCGGAGTTCCGGCGCTTCCTCTACGTCAACTCGTTCGGCGAAGGCTGGGGCCTCTACAGCGAGTGGCTCGGGATCGAAGCCGGCTTCTACACCGATCCGTACCGCGACTTCGGCCGCCTCGGCTACGAGGCGTGGCGCGCCTGCCGGCTGGTCGTCGACACCGGCATCCACGCCTTCGGCTGGAGCCGGGAGCGCGCCATCGACTACCTCGCCTCCAACACGACGCTGCCGCTGCACGAGTGCGAGACCGAAGTGGACCGGTACATCTCCTGGCCCGGGCAGGCGCTCTCGTACTACATCGGCTACATGAAGCTCCGCGAGCTGCGGACGCGGGCGGAGAAGGAGCTCGGCGCCGCGTTCGACGTCCGCGCCTTCCACGACGCCGTGCTGGCCAACGGCACGCTCTCGATGCCGGCGCTCGAACGGCAGATCGACCGGTTCCTCGCGGCGCAGCGCCCCCCGGAAGCGGCGGATGCCTCCGGCAACTGAGCCGATCGACACCGACTCGCTGGTCGTCGACTACCGTCTGACGATCTCGGCCCGCGAGAGCGCCCGTTCGAAGGCGCGGGCGATCGCCCGCGAGCAGACGGTCGAGATCCCCGAGAAGGTCGCCGACCCGGCGGTCGAAGAGCGGATGATCGGGCGGGTCGTGCGGGTGCGGAAGCTCTCCGCGCGTCACGCCGAAGCGTCGATCGCCTATCCCTGGCGCGAGCTGGTCTCCGATCTGCCGCAGCTCCTCAACCTGCTGTTCGGCAACATCTCGATGCAGCGCGGCATCCGCCTCGAGCGCGTCCGCTGGCCGGAGGCGCTCGTCGCCCGGTTTCCCGGACCCCGCTTCGGAGTCCGCGGACTCCGCGACCGCCTCGGCGTCGCCGATCGCCCGCTCCTCGCCACCTCGCTGAAGCCGGTCGGGCTTTCGCCAGCGGAGCTCGGCCGGCTCGCCGCCGAGTGCGTCCTCGGCGGGATCGACGTCCTCAAGGACGATCACTCGCTCGCGGACCAGCCGGCGGCGCCGTTCCGGGAGCGGGTGTTCGCGATCGCCGAAGCGGTGCGCGCCGCGAACCGCGCCTCGGGGCGGCGTTCGATCTACGTGCCGAATCTCACCGGAACGATCGAAGGTCTGTCGGAACGGGTGGAGGACCTGAAGGAGGCCGGCGTCGGCGCGGCGATGATCGCGCCGCTGCTCGTGGGGTTCGACACGGTCCGCTGGCTCGCGGAGAGCTCGGATCTCCTGCTCGTCGGACACAGCGCCTTCTCCGGCGCCTACCTCGGACGCTCGCACGGCCTCGCGCCCTCGCTCCTCTGGGGCGACCTGTTCCGGCTCGCGGGCTGCGACGTCGTGGTCTATCCGAACGCCGGCGGACGGTTTCCGATCTCGTCGCGCGACTGCCGCGAAGTCCAGGAGCGCCTTCTCGGTCCGCTGGGGGAGATGGCGGCATCGCTGGCGATGGTGGGCGGCGGAATCGATGCCGCGCGCCTCGCGCGCTACCGGGCGAGCTACTCCGCCGACACGATCTTCCTCGTCGGGGGCGCCCTCTATCGCGGGGGTCGGATGCGGGAGCGCGCCACCGAGCTCCGGGAGCTGCTGTCCGCACGGACGGAGCGCGGGTGAGTCGGCGGCTCCGAACCGGAATGGGTGTGAAGGCCGGGCTTGAATCCCGGCCGGGCACCCTCTAGGATCATCGGATCGCTCCAATCTGTGCTTTTTCGTCCAAAGGAGATCGTGTGAGAAACCGAACGCTGGCTGCCGCAATTGGTGTCGTAACGCTGTTCGCAGCGACCGCGGGCCGCTCCGCGACGAAATCGCCGGACTCCAGGGAGGCCGCGATCCCGGCTCCGACCAGCGCCGAATGCGCGCTGCTCGACGATCCGAAGATCGCCGCCCGCATGGACGGTCTGCTCGAGTACCTGGCCGAGGGTTGCGGCCGCGAGGCGGAGTTCATCGGCGGCGTTCGCCAGGACGGAGGCGAAGAGGTTCCGGACTTCAACCCCACGGCGGTGGACGCCCCGGTCAGCAATCCCGCCCAGGACGTACCGGTCTCGACGGCGCTGACGCAGAGTGAAACCTCGATCGCGGTCAATCCGAACACCGGAACCCTCTGCGCGGCCTGGAACGACGCCTTCAGCGGTGTTTCGCAGGGAACCGGATTCTCGGGCTTCGGGCGTTCGACCGACAACGGATTGACCTGGGTCGACAAGGGTGCGGTGAACCCGACGGCGAACTTCGACAGCGGCGACCCCAGCCTGATCTGGCGTCAGGTCGACGGCAAGTTCTACTACGTCGCCCTCAAGAGCGGCGGTCTCGGGATCTATCGCTCGGACGACGACTGCAACACGTTCACCTTCGTGGCGCAGGTCTCTTCGGGCAGCGACGACAAGGAGATCGCAGCTGTCGACAACACCGGCGGCCCGAACAACGGCCGGATCTACGTCGCCTGGACGGACTTCGGTTCCGGGGCGCAGATCTTCTCCACCTTCTCCACGAACGCGGGCGCCAGCTGGTCGCCGCAGGTTGCGCTGAGCGCTCCCGGCGAGGACGTCCAGGGCGCCTGGCCGGTGGTGGCGCCGAACGGCGACGTCTTCGTCGGCTGGATCCACTGGATGGGCGCCGGTTTCCCGAACGGCAACCTGGAGGTCCAGATCGCGCGCTCGACGAACGGCGGCGTGAGCTACTCGCTGGTGACGTCGCCGATGGTGAACCAGACCAATCCGCGCGATGCCGCGGCGCAGTCGGCCTGCGGCCGTCCGGCGCTCAAGGGGAACATCCGCTACCTGCCGAACCCGACGATTGCCGTCGACGGTTCGGGGACCCTGCACGCGGTCTACAGCTACGACCCCGACGCCACCGGCAGCGGCGACGTCGTGAACGTCTACTACCGGCGTTCGACCGACAGCGGCGCCACCTGGCAGACCGAGGTCAAGATCAACGACAACGTCGAGGGGGCCGGCACGTTCACCGACCAGTATCAGCCGTCGCTCTCGGTCGGTGCCGGCAACGTCGTCGCCGTCGGCTACTACAGCCGCCAGAACGACACGGCGAACAACCTCCTGCTCGACTACTACTCGCGCGTCTCGTACGACGGCGGGGTGACCTGGCAGCCGAGCACGAGGCTCTCCGACGTCTCGTCGGGGATCGTGCTCGATCCGAACCTCGCGACCTGCTACCACGGCGACTACGACACCAACATCCACCGCGTCGGCGCCGCACAGTACCTCTGGTCGGACGACCGGCCGAGCCCCGGCACCGGACACGCCGATCCGAACATCTACTCCGAATCGACGCCGGCCGGGATCGACTACCTGCTCGTGCCGGGCGATGGAAACCAGCAGCTCTGCACTACGGCCGGTTCGGCGGTCTATCCGGTCGACCTGTTCCAGTTCCAGGGCTTCAACGAGTCGGTGACGCTGAGCCTCTCGGGTGAGCCCGCCGGTGCGACCAAGGTCTTCAGCCCGAATCCGGCGACGGTGCCGGGCAGCTCGAGTCTGACCGTGGGCAACCTCGGGCCGGCGACGCCGGGAATCTACGAGATGACGATCTCGGGGTCGTCGATCCCGAGTGCCGTCGTGCATACGGCGAACATCGGGCTCGAACTGTTCACCGGCGCTCCGGGGCCGTTCACGCTCATCTCGCCGGTCGACGGTGCGATCGACCAGGCGCGCTCGCCTCTGCTCGACTGGAGTGACACCGTGGGAGCGGTGGAGTATCTCGTCGAAGTCGCCACCGACGACCAGTTCAACAACATCGTGCGCTCCCATACCGGCACCGCGAGCGAATGGGTCGTCACGCCCGGTCTCGACATCACCACGCAGTACTTCTGGCGGGCGACCGCGATGAACCCGTGCGGCGAGGAGGTCTCGAGCGTCTTCGACTTCACCACGGCGACGCCGACCGTCCTGCTCGTCGACGACGACGACGACGGTCCGGATGTCGGCGGGACCTACAACACGATCCTGAATGCGCTGGTCGTCTTCGACACCTGGAACGTCACAGCCGAGGGTTCGGAGCCGACCGCGGCGGACCTCGAGCCGTACAAGGCGGTCGTCTGGTTCTCGGGCGACCGGTTCACCGGCAACACGACCCCGTCGGCCGGCCCGCAGTCCGCCGGCGAGGCGGCGCTCTCGGCCTATCTCGGCTTCGGCCGCTGCCTGCTCATCTCGTCGCAGGACTATCTCTGGGATATGGGCGGGCCGAACCACAACGTGGCGACGTCGTTCATGTCGAGCAATCTCGGTCTCGTGTCCGGAACGTCGGACACCGGCGACTACACCCGGGTGGACGGGCTCAACATCTACGGAGCGCTGGTCGACCAGAACCTGACCTACCCGTACTCCGACTTCTCGGACATCCTGGTTCCGGACGGCACCGCGCAGATCGCCTTCCGGGGAGACACTCCGAACACCAACATCGGAGCGATCTCGAAGGACACGGGCTCGTACCTCACGACCTACATGTCGTTCGGAGTCGAGGCGCTTCCCGAGGCCTCGCGGACCCAGCTGCTGCAGATCTTCCTCGACGCCTGCGACGCGAAGTTCGGAGAGCTGATCTTCGCCGACGGTTTCGGGACGGGGGACACGAGCCGCTGGCAGATTCCCCCTCCGTAGGCGTCCGTCCTCCGGACGGGGAGCTCTGACTCCGTCTTCGGCCCGGCCGTTCACCCCCTCGGGTGAGCGCCCGGGCCGTTATCATTTCGCCCGTGTGGCGCGACTACTGGATGGGGCGGGAAGGGCAGCGGCGGGGCGCAGGAGAGCTCCTGATCTCGTCGCCGATCGCCGGCGTCGTACCGCCGCGGCCGGTGACGGTCTATCTTCCGGCCGGTTACCGTGACGGCCGCGACCGCTACCCGCTGATCCTTCTCCAGGACGGCCAGAATCTGTTCGACGAGGCAGCTTCGTTCGCCGGCTCGTGGCATGCCGAGCGCACGCTCGACGCGCTCGCGAGCTCAGGAGCGCCGGTGATCGCCGTCGGCGTCCCGAACGCGGGGACGCACCGCATCCACGAATACGCGCCGGTCCGGGACAAGCGCTACGGCGGCGGGGGCGGCGAGAAATACGGCTGCTATCTCGTCGAGAGCGTACTGCCGGCGGTCGAGAAGAGCTTCCGCGTGCGGCACGACCGGGAGGCGATCGGGGTCGCCGGAGCCTCGATGGGGGGGCTGATCAGCCTGCACATGTTCCACGCCTGGCCCGAACGGTTCGGACGGGTCGGCGCGATGAGCCCGTCCCTCTTCTTCGGCCGGGAGGCGCTGACCCGCTGGATCGCCCGGCGACCGTTCGCCGGCGGCCGGATCTATCTCGACATCGGTACGCTCGAAGGACGGCGCCGGCGGCGGCTCCGATCCCTCCCTCGCTTTCCGTCCGGCGCGATGCGCCGGTTGCGGAAGCTGCGAAGGGTGCTGGAGAAGAAGGGGTACGAACGGGGGGTGGACCTGGCCTGGATCGAAGAGCCCGGCGGGCGGCACGACGAGGCCGCCTGGGCCCGCCGTCTGCCGGGGATGCTGCGCTTCCTCTTCGCCGACGAGCCGCCGGCGGATTAGCGGAGCAGCACCTTCTCGATCATCTCCATCGCCCGCGGATCCTCGGACTGGCCGAGCCAGAAGAGCGCCTGCTTGCGGACGGCACGCTCCTCGCTCGAGCGGATCACCGCGAGCAGCTGATCGGTGGCGTCCGGCAGCTGCGAGAGGGCGAACACTGCCTGCTCGCGGACCTCGTCGTCGGGATCGCGCGCGATCGCCTCGTGGATCCAGCGCCCCGCTTCGGGCGCCTTGGTCTGCGACAGCCAGAACAGGGCGTGCGCGCGCTGTTCTGGGTCGGAAGCCTCGCGCGCCACGTCGTGGATCGCCCGCGGCGCGGCGGGCGTCGCGTGGAAGGCGATCGCCGCGAGCGCCTTCTCGGCGAGCTCCGGCTTGCGGCCGCCGCCGAGCGCGAGATCCCGCAGCAGCGCGGCGCTCGCCGCCGGATCGACGCCGTCGAGCGCCGTCACGGTGGCGTTCCCGGCGTCGACCGTGCAGCTTTCCGAGGCGAGCAACAGCTCCCCGACCTGTCCGTGATCGACGGCGGCGTAGATCTCGAGCCGTCCCGGAGCTGCGGCCGACCGGACGTCGCCGTTGCTGCCCCAGTTGCCGCCTGGCTCGGCGAGGGAGCAGCGGCAGTCGGCCGGGCTGTCGGCTCGCCAGTTGCGGAAGCAGCCGACGAGATTCTCCTCCCGCGGCTCGATCCGCCAGGCGATCCAGCGGCGGCCCTCCGCCCGGGCCGTCGTGTTGATCGCGGCGGCGGGGTCGGCGGCGGTCCGCGTCGTCACGTTGCCGCCGACGATCCGGGCCGCGGCCGGTGCCGCGAGCAGGCCGCACGCGGCTCCGGCGAGAACGCCGGCCAGCAGGAGACGGTGGGCGTTCACTTGGACTCTCCGAGAATGCGCAGGAGCTCGTCGGTGGCGTCGTCGTCGTCCATGAGACCCAGATACCGCACCATCGACTTCTTGAGCTCGGGGTTGGTCTCCTTGCGCAGGAGGGCGATCATCGCCTTGCCGTCGCCGGAGATCATCAGCCCCTGGAGGATCTTCTCCTTGAGCGGAATCTGAGGCGTCGAGGCGTAGAGCTCGGTGAGCGCCGCCGAAGCGTTCGAGACGCCGAGCATCTCGATCGCCTTGCCGCGCAGCTCGGGATTGTTCTCGCCCTTGGCGGCGGCGAGGATCGGTTTCGTCTCGCCGGCGATCATCAGCCCTTCGAGCACCGCCGACTTGACCGCGATCGACGACGTGCTGCGATAGATCTCCGACAGGGCAGCGGTGTCGAGTGCGTCGCCGGCGATGCCGAGCGAGCGTACGGCGAGCAGCTGCAGCTCTTCCGGCCGGCCGCTCCTGGCGGTTTCGACCAGCACCTCCCGGGCGCGCGGGCTGTCGCTCTGGCCGAGGACGAAGAGCGCCCGCTCCTTGATCCGCATCGACTTGTCGCTGGCGAGGATCTTCTCGAGGATCGGCAGCGCGCGCGCCGAGTTGGTCTGCATGAGACCGTCGAGGGCGTAGAGCTGCAGCTCCTCTTCCTCGGAGATCGGTTCGTCGCGGCGACCACTGCCGCCGGCGATCACGGCGCGGGTGGCGCTCCGCATCTGCGGATCCATCGGCGGGGCGGGCGGGGCCGGCGGAACCCCGGGCGCCGGCGGCACCGGCGGAATTCCGGCGATCGCGCCGCGATTGGAGTCGAGGTTGAGCGCGGCGGCGTCGTCGAGCCAGACGCTCTCCGGGAAGCGCTCCTGGAGCACCTTGACGGTCGCTCGCGATTCGGCGCGGCGCCCGGCGCGCGACTCGGCGTACGCCTTCCAGTAGAGGGCGGCGTCGGTGTCGCTTCCGCCTGCGGCGGCGACGGCCTCGAAGCCGCGGATGGCGTCGTCCCATCGCGCTTCGTCGAGCGCGCGGGTCGCCTCGCGGTAGCCGCTGCTGCGGCCCTCGCCGGTGGCCGCGGCGGCGTACGTCGCCGCGGAGAGGGACGGGGTGAAGGCGAAGGCGAGAATCAGGAGAAGTGGAATGCGGTATCGCATGGAAGGCTCCTAGATCGAGCGGTTGGTGGAGTTGGCGCGGACCGCGAGGGGGCGCTCGAGGCGACCTCCAGCGACCCGCAGTTTGAACAGCAGGTCCTTCTCTTCGAGGCGTTGCTGGGTCGTAGCGATCTCGTCGGCCGCGGCGTCCGGGTCCGGAGCGGCATTGGCGAGCTCGACGAGCAGCGGCTCGAGCTCGTCGAGGAGCGCGACGATCCGGCGCTGGCCGGAGCGCTCCGCGGCGCGACGATAGAGGCGATTCGAAACGGCGAGCGACGCGGCCCAGCGACTCTTGTCGCGGAGGAGGGTGGCGTCCGCGGAGTCCGGCGCGTTGGCGATGGTGGTGAAGAGCCGCTCGGAGCCGTCGAGATGATCCGAGAGGGCGGCGAGCAGGAGCCGATCACGCGCTTCCTGCGACAGCGCCGGCAGGTCGGCTTCCACCGACGTGGCCGCCGGACGCCCGGTGCGTCCGAGGAAGAACCCGATCCCCGCCGCGACGAGCAGCGCGCAGGCTGCGGCGAGCGCCAGGCCGGGGCGCACCCCGGCGGCGTCGAAGCCGCGCAGCAGGCGCTGCCACCAGGAGCCACGGTGCGGTGCGAGCTGCGGCCGGATCGTCTCCCAGACCCGCTTCGCGAGATCGGGTGCGGGCTCCGGAACGTCGAGCGGCGGGATCCGGTCGAGCTCACGGCGCAACGTCTCGAAGCGGGAGGCGAGCTCCGGGTCGGCGGCGATCGCGCGTTCGATGGCGGCGCCGTCGGCGGACTCGCCGTAGAGGTGGAGGATCATCTCGTCTTCCGTGATTTCAGACGGCTTCATGGACGGACTCCTTCCAGGGGCCGAGCGCCTCGCGGAGCTTGCGCACGGCGCGGAAGATGGACTGCTTGGTGGCGTTCTCCCGCTTGCCGAGCGTCGAGCTGATCTCCGCGATCGACCGCCCTTCGTAGTGGCGCAGCAGGAAAGCGGTGCGCTCGGTCGCAGTGAGACCGGCGAGCGCTTCGCGGGTGCGGCGGGCGAGCTCGGAGCTCGTCGCCAGCCGATCGGGCTCGGCGTCGACGGAGGGCTGCTCGTGCAGCGCCCCGGGCCCCTCTTCGGGGAGCTCGCTCCGGAGGGAGCGTTCGACCCGGCCGCGGCGGGTCTGGTCGATGGCGGCGTTGACCGCGATCTTGTGCAGCCAGGTCGAGAACTTCGCCCTCTGATCGAAGCGGGGAAGGTAGCGGTAGGCGCGGAGGAAGGTCTCCTGGACGGCGTCCTCGGCCGCGGTGCGCTCGCCGATCACGCGGAAGGCGAGCGCGTAGACCGCCCGGCTGTGGGCCGAGACCAGGTGCTCGAAAGCATCGGTCTCGCCCGCCAGCACCCGCTCCACGACCTGCGCGTCTTCCATCATCACGGGAGCTTAGACGGGCGGGGGGCGGGAGCGGTTAGGGTCGATATAGTCGCGGCGCTTGTTCTCCAGGAGCCCCATTCGCTGGCGTCACCGCGTGGCGGACCGGATCGGCCGTTTCTTCGTCGGTGGCCGACTCGCCCGCCTGGAGGCGCTCGCCGAGGAAGCGCGACGCGAGCGCGAGAGCCTGGCCGCCGGTCTCGCCCGACTGGAGGCTGGCCTGAGCCGGCTCGCGACCGAGGTCGCTTCCGGACCGGGATCGGCTCCGCCCGTCCGCCCGGAGGCGACGATCGAAGATCCGGCCCGGCGCCTGGCCGACCTGGAAGGGCAGCTCCGCACCCTCCGTTCGCGGCTGCATCTGGTCTCGCGAAGCGCCCAGTTCCCGGCGCTGCTCGCTGCCGCCGCACAGGACGCCGTCGAGCCGGCGATGCTGGTTTCGATCGTCACGCCGATCCGGAACCGTGCGGAGCACGTCGCACACCTTCTCGATTCCGTCCTGCGGCAGAGCTACGCAAACTGGGAACACATCGTCGTCGACGACGGATCGAGCGACGAGACCGTGGCCGAGATCGCGCGCCGGACGGACGATCCGCGCATCCGGCTCCTCGAGGTCCCGTTCGCCGGGGCATCGGTGGCGCGCAACGCCGCTCTCGCCGCGGCGCGCGGCGACCTCGTGGTCTATCTCGATTCCGATGTCCGGATCTATCCGGACTACCTCAATCAGCTGGTGCGGGCCTATGCGGCCGATCCGGAGCTCGAATGGGCCTACGCCGCGCGGCGGATGGAGCTCCTGGAGGACGACCTGACGGTCCTCGAGCTCGAACCGTTCGATCGCGCCCGGCTCGAGCAGTACAACTACATCGACTGCAACGTGATCTCCCACCGACGGGGACTCGAGCAGAGATTGGGTGGCTGGGATCCCGCGCTCGTCGTCGGATCGGACTGGGACCTCGCCCTTCGCTGGTCGGCCACCGTCACTCCGCGTCCGCTGCCGATTCTCGCGGTGACCTACGACCTGGGGCGCCCGGATCAACTGACGCTGACGGCTCCTGCGGGATTCGCTCACCATCGCGTCACGGAGCGGCATCGGCGCCGGCGGCGGCTTCCGCTCCGGGTGCTCTATGCGGTGAGCGACTATCCGCAGCTCACCGAGAGCTACATCGAACAGGAGATCCGGGCGGCGGAAGCGCACGGTGTCGAGGTCGAGGTCTGGTCGTTCCTGCGGCCGGCGGCACCGCACGCGACGACGACGAAGGTGCACGAAGGGACCTTCGCGGAGGCGTACCGGGCGATGCAGCCCGACCTGGTCCAGGTTCACTGGTTGAACGCCTGGCGGGATCTGCAGGTCGACTTCCGGGAGGTCGACTGTCCGTTGACCATCCGCGGTCACGGTTACGAGCTGCGCCGGGACCTCCTCGCCGAGCTGGAGGCGGAGCCCGCGGTCGCGCGGATCTTCCTCTCCCCCTACTTCGCCCGGCAGTGGGCCCCGTCGCCGAAGGTCGTGCCGGCCTGGGTGGGCTTTCAGCCGGAGCTGTTCCATCCCGAAGGCGAGAAGGACCGGCGTCTCGTCGTGCGGACAGCGGCGGGACTGGCGAGCAAGAATCTCGACCTGCTGATCGCCCTCGCCGAGCGCAACCCGTCGTTCCGTTTCGTCCTCGCGGTCGGTCATGCTTCGGATCCGTCGCGGTGGGTGGACGGCTTTCTCGAACGGGCGCGCGCCAGCGGCGCGCTCGAGGTGATGGTCGATCTTCCGCGCGACGAGGTCGCCCGGCTCGTCCGCCGGGCGGGGATCTACCTGCACACCCACACGCTCGAACAGCCGTTCTCCTCGCCGATCTCGATCTGCGAGTCGATGGCCACCGGGGCGTACGTTCTGGTACCGCGTTGCCCGGCATCGGCGCTCTACGGCGGCGATGCGGTCGAGAGCTACTCGACGATCGACGAGGCCGAGAGCCTCCTTCGCGCGACGCTCGACTGGCCGGAATCGGAATGGCGCCGGCGTGAGAAGGTGGCGGTCGATCGCGCCTTCGGGCTCTTCGAAGCGACCGTCGCGATCCAGCCCGTGCTTCGAGCCTGGTCCGAAGCCACCGGACGCCGTTTCGTCGTCTGAGTCGATCCGTCGGCGCGAAGGTCGGGGGGGCGGTGCCGAAGCTGCCTAGGGGACCGTCGTCGACCAGCGCGAGCGGTCGCCGCTCTCGAAGTCGTCGGCGAACAGGGGCAGAGCGAAAGTGAGGAGATTGGCGTGCGTCGCGGTGCCCGTTCGCGGCCAGCCGAGCTCGCCGCCGAGGTCGAGGCGGCCCAGCGAAGTGCTCATCGCCCAGGTGCCGCCGATCCCCGAGGTATCTGGATTCCAGTCGACCAGCCCGCCGTCGCGCAGGCGGAGCGCGAACATGTCGCGCTGCAGGGTGCCGAGGAAGAGCGGGTCGGTGCCGCACTGCGCCGGATCGTGGTCGACCGGGTTGTCGCGCCCGAGGTAGGCGCGCACGCAGTCGAAGTGCCCGCCGACGAACAGGACGCCGAGCCCGGGATCGAGATCGCAGGCCTGCACGCCACCGTCGGTGGCGATCCAGAAACTCTCGTCGACGATGCCGGTGAGCGGATGGAACCGGTTGACGTTGCGCTGATCCTGCATCCCGCCCCAGTCGCTGGTCTCCCACCAGTCGCCGCAGGCGTAGACCCAGTCGTGATCGACCCGGATGTCGTGGACCTGGACGTAGGGATCCGACGGATTGCTGTCGGAAAGGCGTGGCGCGAAGAGGAGGGTCGTGGTGCCGGTGGCCGGATCGACGGCGGCGATGCTCGAACGCGGCTCCCCGTTGACGGTGTCGAACTGGCCGCCGAAGTAGAGGACGTCGCCTTCTTCCGAGAAGGCGATGCTGTAGACGGTACGGAAGCTCGCATCGGCGGTGGTGATCGCCGGATCGAAGGCGGCGACGGCGACTCCGGTTGCCGGGTCGACCGCGGCGAGATAGGCATGACAGGGCGCCGGTGTGCAGCCTCCGGCACGGGTGAAGTTGCCGCCCAGGTAGACACGACTCTCGTCCGGAGCGACGACGATCCGCTGGACACGGTCGTTCGGTTCGGGCGCGAACGCGGGATCGAGGGCGGCCGTGGCGATCGCGACGCGGGCCGCGTTCTTCCGCGGCGTCGCGCCGACGGTGTCGAACTTTCCCGCGAGGAAGAGGTGGGTTCCGCCCGGCGCCGACACCACGCTCTGGCCGCGGGCGTTGGTGCAGCCGCCGCCGCCGCCCAGGCAGTCGATCTGCGGGTCCCAGGCGAGCACCGCACCGCTCGCCGCATCGCAGGCGGCGAACCAGCGGCGGTCGACCTCGCCCGGATCGCCCGGATCCGTCCCGGGCGGGCGGACCTTGAGGAATCGTCCTGCGAGATAGAGGACACCGTCGTGGAGCAGCAGATCCTCCACCTGTCCGTCGGTGAGGCAAGCGGAAGTCGGGATGGCGGGCGGCTCGATCGCGGTCAGCGCGGCGGTCCGGAGGAGCGACGCGAGCAGGAGCGACACGAACAGTCGCGGACGTTCGATCGGGTGGCAACGCATCGTCGGCTGGTGGCGGTTTTTCGATTCTAGCGCCGGTCGGGAATCCGCGGGACAGTTGTGTGAAACTCGGCGGCACGGGGTCCCCCCAGGGGAGATTCGGATGATAGGGTGCTGTGAGCTGTTCCACATGAGTGGTCGCAGTCGGCATCGCACGGGTAGGGAGGGCGAATGACTGTCTTGCTGCCGGAAATTGTCCAGCAACCCGCGCGGGCGCGAGCCTGGTCTCGAACCGGATCCATCGCGCTGTTCCTGATCGCCGGGCTGCTTTCGGCGGGTGCCGTTCTGGCGCAGACGCCGGTCCTCGTCATCGACTCGATCACCCACACGCCGGATCCGGCCGCGGTCGTCGCCGGCTCGACGACCAACGTCGTCTTCTCGATCAGCGTCAGCAACACCGCGACCGGGGCGTCGGACGACGAGACCGCCGCCACGCTCACTCTGCCGCTCGCCAGCAGCGATCTCACCTATCAGGACGACGGCGGCGGGTTCAACGGACTCTGCTCGCTCGTGACCACCACCGTGACCTGCAACCTCGGCGCGATGCAGGAGAACACGACGAAGACGGGCACGCTGACCTTCCGGGTGCAGTCCGACGCTCCCGCCGGGACGCTGAGCTCGACCTTCTCCGTCGTCGGGGCAGTCGACACGACCCCGGACAACGAAGTCGAGGACATCACGGTCGCCGTCGAAGCGGAGATCATCGTCGACAAGCAGGCTCCGTCGCCGACCGACGAGGCGGTTCCGGGGACGAACGTCGTCTATACGGTCTCCGTCACCAACAACGGCCCGTCGGATGCGACGAACGTCGTCCTCACCGACACCGGTCCGGGGACCTGGGGCAGTCCGGTCTACACCGGGAACTGTGTCGCGCCCGGCTGCACTCTCGGAACGATCGCCGCCAGCTCCTCGAAGTCGGCGACCGTCACCTTCGCGGTGCCGGCCAATCACCACCTCACCCAGGGCTACGGCGACATCACCAACAGCGCGAGCGTCACCACCGACACGCCCGACTCGGGCACCAGCGACTACGACGACTCGGTCATGACTCCGATCGTCCCCAAGGTCGATCTCTCGGTCTCGATCAGCAACGGCGGCTCGACCGTCACGGCCGGAATGCCGGTGAGCTACACCGTCACGGTCTCGAAGACCGGACCGTCGGCCTTGTCCGGAGTCCTTCTCGGGCAGGGCAACACCGCGATCTCGAACGTGCTCTCGCAGGTCTTCACGCCGGCGGAGGGCATCTTCAGCGCCTCGCCGATCTCGCCGAACTGGTTCGGGCTCGATCTCGCCGGGGGAGCGGACAGCGCCACCCTGACGCTCTCGGGCTGGCTCAATCCGGCGGTCACCGGAACGAACTTCAATCCGCAGGTCACCATCGCGCCGCAGACGGGCGTCACCGACACCAACAACGCCAACGACACCGGCAGTGACACCGACACGATCCTGCGCACCGCCGACATGCGGATCCACAAGACGAACAACGTCGACGGGATCGTCCAGGGGCAGCTGGTTCCGTACACGATCACCGTGTTCAATGCCGGGCCGGCGGACGTCGTGGGAGCCACTGTCGTCGACACGTTCTCGCCGACCTTCGTTTCGTCCGCGACCTGGACCTGCGCGCTGGCCAAGGATCTCACCGGTCTGGGTTCGATCGCCGACGGTGACAACGGCGGCGTGATCGACGGGCTGGACGGTGCCTCCGCCGTGGCGACGAGCCCCGACGGCAAGCACGTCTACGTGACCGGCGCGGCGGACGACTCCATCGCCTGGTTCACCCGCAACGCCGCCGACGGAACGCTCACCTTCGTCGATCACATCGTCGACTCCGGATCGCTCGGCCTCGACGGCGCCTCGGCGATCGCCATCTCGCCGAACGGCGCCCAGGTCTACGTCTCCGGAAGCGTGGAGTCGGCGGTCCAGGTCTTCACCCGCGACAGCGTCACCGGAAACCTCACCGCTCTGGAGCGACAGGCCAACGGCAGTGGCGGCGTCTCGGGGATGGCAAGCCCGGCCGGGCTCGCGGTTTCCCCGGACGGCCGCCACCTGTACGTCGCCGCAGTGGGAAGCAATGCGATCGTCACTTTCTCGCGCAACGCCTCCACCGGCGCCCTCACTTTCGTGTCTACGCAGACCAACGGCGGCGGAATCTCGGGTCTCGGCGGCGCGGTCGCGGTGGCGGTCGCCCCGGACGGCCGGAACGTGCTCGTCGCCGGCGAGACGGACAACTCGCTCGCCTACTTCACGCGCAACGCCACCACCGGAGCTCTGACCTTCCTCATCCAGTACGTCGACGGCACAGCGACCGGCGAAGGGCTCGCGGGAGTCACCTCCGTGGCCTTCTCGCCGCGCGGCGATGCCTTCTACGCGGTCGGAGCCGCGGACAACGCGGTGGTGGCCTATTCGCGCGACCTGACGTCGTCGACCGGCGCGGCGACCTACCTCGAGAAAGAGGTGGACGGACTGAACGGGGCCGACGCGCTGGGTGGCGCCCGCTCCGTCGCGGTCTCTCCGGACGGCAACCTCCTGTTCGTCGCGGCGCAGGGTGAGGGCAAGATCGGCGTCTTCCGGCGCATCCAGACTCCGGGACCCCAGACCCACACCCTCGACTATCTCTCGAACTCCGAGTTCGCATCCGCCTCGGCCCTCTCGATGACCCCCGGCGGCGAGCAGCTCTACGTCGTGGCGAGCGCCGAGGATCGCCTCGCGCTCTTCTCCGAGACCCGCAACACGACTCCCTGCACGGTGCCGGTCGGCTCGCAGCTCGGCTTCTCGCAGTCCACCAGCATCCCGGCGCAAAGCCAGGTCACCTACGTGGCTTCGGCGCTGATCTCGAACTCGGCGACGGGGACACTGGTGAACACCGCCTCGGTGGTGGCTCCGGCCGGCACGACGAATCCGCAGTCGAACCACCCGGCGGGGCTCTGTCCCCTCAACCCGGGGAACGACAACCAGTGCAGCGACTCGGACCAGATCGGACTCGAAGCGGACCTCACGGTGACGAAGACGGCCGTGGAGAGCACGGCGATCCCCGGCGGAGCGCTGACCTACCACGTGACGGTCGCGAACGCCGGACCGTCGGACGTCAACGGCGTCCACGTCATCGACTCCACGCTCAACGTGGCCGACTTCACGTCGGCCGCCTGGGCCTGCGTCGGTGCGAACGGTGCGGTCTGCGACGCCCCGACGAGCGGCAACGGGAACTTCGACCGCACGGTGAGCCTGCCGGCGGGCGGGAGCGTCACCTTCACCATCCAGGTCGTCCTCGACCCGGGCGCCAGCGGGACCCCCTGCACGGCGACCCCGGCGATCAACTGCGAGAAGAACACCGCTTCGGCGACGCTGCCCTCGAGCCACATCGATCCGACGCCCGGTAACCTGACCTCGACGGTCGAAACGCCGCTCGCGGCGCAGGCCGACCTGCAGATCGTCAAGACCGTGACGACGCCGCTCAGCCAGATCGACGCCGGATTGCCGCTCGCCTACCAGATCGTCGTCCGCAACTGCGGACCGAGCGACGTCACCGGCGCGGTCGTCCAGGACACGTTCCAGGCGGACTACGAGAACGTCACCTGGAGCTGCGTCGCGTCGAACGGCAGCTGCCCGGCTCCGGCCAACGGGATGGGCAATCTGGCGGCGCTGGTCGATCTCGACGGCGGCAACCCCGGCGACTGTTCGGGCGCTGGTACGGCGACCTTCACGATCCAGGGCAACGTCGCCGTGGCACCCTCGTCGGGCGTCCTCACCAACATCGCCAAGATCCTCGCTCCCGCCGGCCTCACCGATGCCCTGACCGGCAACAACACGTCGAGCGTCCAGGTTGCCCTGCAGGCGGAGGCGGACTTCGCGATCATCAAGACCGATGGCGGAGCCACGTCCTCGGCGCCCGGCTCCGAGATCACCTACAGCCTGACGGTGCTCAACTTCGGACCGGACGATGCGACCGGACTGCGGGTCGAGGACCTGTTCCCGCCCGAGCTCCGCGACGTCTCCTGGACCTGCAGCTCCGAGGCGCCGGCGAAGGGCACCCTGGTCTTCGTCGAGGACCAGCGCCAGAACTACCCGACCGACATCGACCCCGTGAACGGAATCACCGGCCTCGCTTCGACACGCGCGGTCGCCGTGGCGCCGGACAGCGACGGCCCCGGCCCCGATCCGGGTGGCAAGTTCGTCTACGCCACCGGCTACAACGAGGGTGCGCTCGTCCGCTTTCTCCGCGACGGCGAAACGGGAGAGCTCCAGTACCTCGGCAAGGTGGTCAACGGCTCCCCGGCAGCCGTCAACGGACTCGGCGGAGCGAGCGGTCTCGTCATCAGCCCCGACGGCGCGAACCTGTACGTCGTCGGTGAGACCGACGACAAGGTCGCCGAGTTCAGCCGCAACACGGGGTCGGGTGTCGTCGACTTCATCGAGGCGGTGAGCCAGGGGCAGATCCAGTCCGCGCTGACGGTCGACGGCCTTGACGGCGGTCGTGATCTGGTCATCAGCCCGGACGGCAAGCACGTCTACGTCACGAGCCCGCTCCAGGGCTCGGTCGCGGTCTTCTTCCGCAACACGACGCAGTCGGGCCGCCTCTTCTATCGCCAGGTCATCAAGGCCGGGACGGTTCCCGGGCTGGCCGGAGCGGCCGGCCTCACCGTCAGTCCGGACGGGGAGCACGTCTACGTAGCCGGTGGTACCACCGGATCGGTCTCGGTCTTCAAGCGCGACAACGTCCCCGCGAGCGGAACTTTCGGTGAGCTCACCTTCATCGAAACGTTGACCGACGGCGGCACCGGCGGCACCCGGCTCGCCGGAGCGTCCGACGTCGAGATCTCGCCCTCGGGCGACTACGTCTACGTCACCGCCGCGACCGACAACGCCGTTTCGATCTTCAGCCGCAACCTCGCAGCCGGCCCCAACTTCGGGCGACTCACCTTCGGCTCCGAGATCCACGAGGGCGACGTCTCGGGTCTGGAAGGCGCGGTCAGCGCGAAAATCAGCCCCGACGCGGACGGACAGCACCTCTACGTCGCCAGCGTGGTGAGCAACGCCATCACCGTCTTCCGGCGCAACAGCGCCACGGGAGGCCTCAGCTTCCTGGAAGTCCGCCGCGACGGCGGTCTCCCGGAAGGGGCCTGCATCCAGCCCAATCCCTGCCTGGTGACCAGTCTCGGAGGCGCCGCCTCGATCTCGCTCGATCCGAGCGGCACCCACCTCTACGTCGCGGCCTACGCCGACTCGGCGATCTCGGCTTTCAAGCGCGAAGGTGCTCCGCCGGCGTTCGCCTTCGCCGGCGGTCGGCCGGGAGTCGTCGATCCGGAACCGGTGCGCAACAACGTAGACGGCGTCGAGGGACTCGACGGAGTCACCGACCTCGCGATCGAGGGCGCGTTCCTCTACGCGGTGAGCTTCGAAGAGGCCTCCGTCGTCGCCTTCGACCGTGACGTCCTGTCCGGTGCGTTGACCTTCGCGCAGCGGCTCTCCGACGGCGCCGGCGCCGAGGGTCTGCACGGCGCCTCGGCCGTCGCGGTCTACGACGAGAGCCTCTACGTCGTGAGCCAGTCGATCAATCAGATCGACAACACCCTGGTTGTATTCAGTCGCGACGGCGGCACCGGCCTGCTCTCGTTCCTCGAGATCCACCGCGACGGAGCCGCCGGTGTCAGCGGCCTGTTCGGCGCGTCCGACGTCGCCGTCTCGTCGGACGGCAAGTTCGTCTACGTCGTCGGCAGGACGCCCGGCTCGCTCGCGGTCTTCTCGCGCAACGCCATCACCGGCGCGCTGACCTTCGTCGAGAGCAAGATCGTGAACATCGGCGGCATCGTCGGCATCCAGGGCGCGGCGGGTCTCGCGCTCTCGTCGGACGACAAGCACATCTATGTCGCGGCCTCCGTCAGCGACGACGTGGCCGTCTTCTCGCGCAACGCGATCACCGGCCAGGTCGCCGAGATCCAGGTGTTGCCCGGAATCGCCGCGCTGGATCGCGCGATCGGCATCTCGGTCAGCCACGAGGTGACCGGCAGCCGCAACGTCTACGTCACCGGGCACACCGCGAACGCGCTCGCGGTCTTCAGCCGCAACGTCGACGACACGAGCCCCGATTTCGGCCAGCTGAGCCTGCTGGAGACCTTCACCGACGAAGTGGACGGTGTCGAGGGCCTGGCGGGTGCCCGCTCGGTCGCGGTGAGCCCTGACGGCAAGCAGGTCTACGTGGCGGGCGAGAACGACGACGCGCTGGCGGTCTTCGCCCGCGAAGAGTCGGGCGGCGGGCTGGTCTTCGTCGAAGCCCGGATCGATGGCCAGGACGGAGTCGATGGCATCGACCAGGCCTACTCGGTGGTCGTCTCGGCGAACAACCTGCGTGCCTATGTCGCCGGCTTCGGCGAGGATGCGATCGCGCTGTTCGCGCGCACGTCCGGATCGCGCTGCACCGGGGCGGGTGTCGGCAATCTGATCGACGAAGACGTCGAGATCGCCGCTGGCGGTCAGGTGGTCTACACGGTCAAGGCGCGGATCGATCCGGCAGCGATCGGTGAGCTGGTGAACGAGGCATACGTCACGAATCCCTCGGGCGCCATCCTGCAGCCGACGTCGCCCGGCAACGTGCACGCGCCGAACGTCTGCGTCGACAACACCGGCACCTCCTATCCCGACATCACCGACAACGACGGCTGCCGCGACATCAACCAGCTGACGCCGAAGAGCGACCTGGTCCTCACCAAGACGGACCGCGACAACGTCGCCATCCCGGGCGAGGAGCTCACGTACTTCATCACCGTCGAGAACGAAGGGCCCAGCAATGTCGTGGGCGCTACGGTCACCGACGTACTGACCAGCGTCTTCCCGGCCGGCGCCTCCTGGACCTGTCTCGCGGCGCCTTCGGGCTCGCTGACGTTCGCCGACGCCGTCTTCGACGGCATCGCCGGGATCGAAGGTCTCGGCGGAGCGTCCGCGGTCGCGGTCTCGCCCGACGGCCTCCACGTCTACGCCACGGCGCAGGGCGACGATGCGGTTGCCGCCTTCGCACTCAATCCCACGACCGGGGCGCTGACGCAGATCGATCTCGAGGTGCAGGGAATCGCCGGCGTCACCGGACTCGACGGCGCCTCCGCCGTTCTCGTGTCGCCGGACGGAGGCAGCGTCTACGTCGCCGGCCGCATCAGCGACGCCATCGCCGTCTTCACCCGCAACGCCGTCACCGGAGAGCTGACCTTCCTCGAAGTGCAGCAGGGCCCGGGAGTGGCCGGCCTGGACGCTCCGGTCGGGCTGGCCATGGACGCGCTCGGCGATTCGCTCTACGTCGCAGCGGCGAACAGCAATGCGGTGACCGTCTTCGATCGCAATCCCGCGACCGGCGCCCTCACCTTCCTCGAGATGCAGCAGGACGGTTCGGGCGCGGTCGACGGTCTGGCCGGGGCGAGCTCGGTCGCGGTCTCGGTCGACGGCCTGCACGTCTACGCGACGGGCGAGAACGATTCGGCGATCGCGGTGTTCGGTCGTGACACCGGTACCGGCGCGCTGACCTACCTGCAGTCGAAGTTCGACGGCGTCGGCGGGACCGACGGTCTGTCGGGCGCCCGCTCCGTCGCGGTTTCGCCGGACGATCTCAACGTCTATGTCGCGGGATCCGGCGAGAACGCGATCGCCGTCTTCTCCCGGACCCCGGTCCTCGGAACGCTCACGTTCCGCCAGGTGGTACGCGACGGCGTCGGCGGGGTCGACGGACTGGCCGGGGTGACGGCGGTCGCGGTCACCGAGGACTCGGGCTACGGCTTCCACGTCTACGCGATCGGTGCGGCCGAGAATGCGATCTCGATCCTGAGCCGCGACGCTGCCGACTTCGGGAAGCTCACCTACTTCGCGGTGGAGAAGGACGGATTCGGAGCGAACGCCGGGCTCGACGGAGCCTCCGGGATCGCCATCACGGTCGCCAGCGACTGGGTGCTCGCGACCGGCGCGGTCGACAGTGCGGTCGCGGTCTTCTCGCGCCCCACGGACTCGAGCTGTTCGGGTGGATCGGACTTCCTCGCCGACCCCGAAATCATGCTCGAGGACACCGTCTCCGTCGCCGCCGGAAGCCGGATCGTCTACGAGGTGACGGGAGTCGTCGACTCGGCGATCTGCACGACCTATCCCTGCACCGCCACCCTGCAGAACGACGCCACGGTCACTTCGCCCGTCGGCAACGAGCTCGATCCGGGTGACAACGGCGACTCGGACATCGACGCGCTCTCGCCGCGAGCCAACCTCTCGATCACCAAGACCGACAACATCTCGGTGATCCAGGGGCTCGCCGGTGCCTCCGCGGTGGTGGTCTCCCCGGACGGCCTCAACGCATACGCGACCGGTCTGATCGGCGACGGGATCGCCGCCTTCGCGCGCTCCCTCGTCGACGGCTCGCTCACCTTCCTCGAATCGGAGCTCGACGGTGTCGACGGGGTCGACGGCCTGAACGGTGCCGCGGCGGTCGTGGTGTCGCTCGACGGGGCGCACGTCTACGTGGCCGGTTCGGCCGACAACGCGCTCGTGGTCTTCGAGCGCGACCCGGCGGACGGCCGGCTCGTCCATCTGCAGAAGCTGCAGAACGGCTTCGGCGGAGTCACCGGACTCCTCGGGCCGGACGGACTGGCGATGTCCGGAGATCAGAAGCACCTCTACGTCGCTGCGGCGAACTCGAGCACGGTCGCGATCTTCGCTCGCGAAGTCGACGACCTCGATCCCGACTTCGGACGTCTGACGTTCCTCGGCGAAGTCCGGGACGGCGTCGGTGGCGTCGACGGTCTGAGTCTCGCCCGCGCCCTGGTGCTCTCGCCCGACGGCGAACACCTCTACGTCGCCGGCGAGGCCGACAACGCGCTGGCGGTCTTCCGCCGCAACGCCGGCACGGGTCTCCTGACCTACATCCAGATGAAGCAGGAAGGGGTCGGCGGTGTCGCCGGTGTCGCTGGCGCTCGCGGTGTCGCGATCTCGCCCGACGGCAAGGACGTGTACGTTTCGGGAGGCACCTCCAACGCGGTCGCCCACTTCGTCCGCAACACCGCATCGGCCAGCGCCGACTTCGGCAAGGTGACCTGGCAGAGCGCTCTGGTCGACGGCCTGGGTGGCGTCGACGGAATCCAGGGGCCTGCTGGTCTCGTGCTCGCGCCGGATCCTCCGGGCGGCGACCCCGGCGGTCAACACCTCTACGTCGCCGGCCGCGGCGAAAACGCGCTCGCCGTCTTCGAGCGCGACGCCGGAACCGGTGCGCTGACCTTCGTCGCCGCGGCGCGACAGGGACAGGCCGGCTTCGACGGTCTCGGCGAGAGCTCGTTCGTGGCTCTCTCGCCGGACGGCACCAACGTCTATTCCACCGGCGCAACCGCCGGCGCGGTCGTTACCAGCGCCCGCGACTGGGACAGCGGTGCGCTGACGGGAACGGGTGACCTCACCTACGTCGAGAACGATCGTCAGGGCGACGGAACCGCCGCTCCGGGTCAGCTCGTGCAGTACGAAATCGTCGTCACCAACCACGGGCCGAGTACGGTGTTCGGCGCGGTCGTCACCGACATCTTCCCCGGCGAGCTCGAAGACGTCGCCTGGGTCTGCAACGTGATCGTGCCGGGTCCGACGCCGGGTGCGGCCTGTCTCGGCGGTGCCGTCGGCACGGGCGACCTGGTCCGCCCGTTGCGGTTGCCGCCGGGCGGCGTCATCCGCTACGAAGCGCAGGGCACGATCAAGCCCGGAGTCACCGGAGCCGTGATCAATACGGCGACGGTCACCGAGCCTCTCGGCTTCATCGAGCTCGATCCGAGCGACAACTCGGCGACCGACGACGACACGCTCCTCGCGCGAGTCGCGGATCTGTCGGTCACGAAGTACGCCTGCACGGATCCTCTCGACTGTTTCAACACCCAGACTCTGGACCTGGAGCCCGGAAGCCCGACGCACTACGAGATCCGGGTCGAGAATCTCGGACCGAGCGACGTGCAGGGCGCCGTCGTTCGCGATCTCCTGCCGGAGGTCTTCGCCAACGCCCGGTGGACCTGCGAAGCTTCGCCGGTGCCGGGCCTGCTCGCGCCGCTGCCGCTGCAGCCGTCCATCGCCGACGGCGATCCGGTCCCCGACGCGCAGCCGCTCTGCGGCCCGCCGGTGCCGCTCGCTGGCGGTCTCGACGGCGCCCGCGCCGTCGACGTCACCACCGACGGCCTGAACGTCTACGTCGCGAGCGGGGCCGGCAACTCGGTGACGTCGTTCCGGCGCGACCTGCGCAACGGTGAGCTGCAGTTCGTCGGTCGGGCCTACGACGGGCAGACGACCTACGACGTCGGTTGCACCCCTGCCGGTCTGATCGACGGGCTTCTGGGCGCATCGGCGGTGGTCTCCTCGGCCGACGGCAAGCACGTCTACGTCGCCGCGGAGCTGGACGACGCGGTGTCGGTCTACCAGCGTCTCGCCGGTACCGGAGCGCTCAAGTTCCTGCAGTTCCGCCGCGACGGTGTCGGCGGGGTGAACGGTCTCGGAAACGCGCGCGGCCTGGCGCTCTCGGGGGACGGCAAGCACCTCTACACGGCCGCCCGCAGCGACAACGGCGTCGGTATCTTCGTCCGCGACGCCGCCACGGGTCTGCTCACCTACTCGAGCATCCGCGTCGACGGCGCGCCGCAGCCGCCGCTGACCATCGACGGACTCGCTGGTGCCGTCGCGGTGACCGTCTCGCCCGACGGAACGAGCGTCTATGTGGCGGGCGAGATCGACGACGCGGTGGCGGTCTTCTCGCGCAACGCGACGACCGGCGGCCTGACCTACGTCGAGGTCAAGAAGGACGGGCAGGGCGGCGTCGACGGTCTCGACGGAGCCCGGGCCCTGGCCCTCTC
Source organism: Thermoanaerobaculia bacterium (assembly GCA_050186295.1). Lineage (GTDB taxonomy): Bacteria > Acidobacteriota > Thermoanaerobaculia > Multivoradales > JAGPDF01 > JAGPDF01. Next base: position 64,366 of record JBFWYP010000008.1, read on the forward strand.
CGGTGACGGCAAGCACCTCTACGCGGTCGGCGCCGTCGACAACGCGATCGCGGTCTTCTCGCGCAACGGCACCACCGGTGGCCTGACCTTCGTCGAAGCGCAGGTCGACGGTGTGGGCGGTGCCGACGGCCTCGCCGGTGCCTCCGGCGTCCGGGTCTCCGCCGACGGCGAGCACGTCTACGTCACCGGCGAGAGCAGCTCCGCCATCGCGGTCTTCGCTCGCGATGCCGTCACTGGTGCCCTCACCCCGCTGTCGCCTGCGGTCGACGGCGTCGACGGGGTCGAAGGGCTGGGCGGCGCCTTCGGTCTCGCGCTCTCGCCGGACGACGAGCACGTCTACGGCGCGGGCCGCGCGGCGGATTCGCTCTCCCTTCTGCACCGGGGCTCCGGCTCGCGCTGCACTCCGCTCGGCTTCGGCGACATCATCGACACGGTCGACCTGACCTCGGGCGGTGAGCTCGTCTACGCGCTCACCGCCGACCTCGCGCCGGCTGCAAGCGGCATGGTGGACAACGTCGCCACCGTGGAGGCGCCCGGGGATACCTCGGACGACGCGCTGAGCAACAACGAGGACATCCACCACGGTACGTTGAAGCCGGCGGTGAACCTGACGGTGACGAAGACCGACTTCCAGACGGAAGCCGTTCCCGGTCTGCCTGTCGCGTACACGATCACGGTGACCAACAACGGTCCCTCCGACCTCAACGATGCGGTCGTCGAGGATCTCTTCCCGGCGATCTACGGCGATCCCGCCTGGAGCTGCATGGCGACCGACGCGCTGGCGTTCGTCGACATCGAGCGGCAGGGCGTGGACGGAGTCGACGGCCTCACCGGACCGTACGGCGTCGCGGTAGCGCCCGATCCCGACGGGCTGTTCGGTCCCGAGGTCGGCGGCCAGCATGTCTACGTCGCCTCACGGACGAGCCAGGCGATCGACCTGTTCGAACGCGATCTGGGAACCGGCGAGCTGCTCTACGTCACGAAGTACGTCGACGGCGTCGGTGGCTTCGACGGCTTCGGTGGCGCCGGCGGCATCGCGATCTCACCGGACGGCAAGCAGGTGTATGCGACCGGCGCGACGGACGACGCCGTGGCGGTGCTCGATCGCGACGTGGTGAGCGGAGCGCTCACGCTGGCGAGCGTCAACCGCGATACCGATCCCGGAGTCGACGGCCTCGACGGCGCTGCGGTCGTGACCGTCTCGCGTGACGGTCGCAACGTCTACGTCGGCGGCCAGTACGACGATGCGATCGTCGTCTTCGCACGCAACACCACCACCGGTGCGCTCACCTTCCTCGAGCGCTGGAAGGACGGCTTCGGCGGGCTCGAGCTGGGCGTCCTCGATCGGCCGTCCTCGATCGTCGCGACCAAGGACGGCAGGCAGGTCATCGTCGCCGCCGCCGACGGCGACCGCATCTCGATCTTCAACCGCAACCCCGACACCGGCCGCCTGAGCTTCACCCAGGTTCTGCAGGACGGCGTCGGCGGTGTCGACGGCATCGACCTGGTGCAGTCGCTGACGATGTCTGCGGGAGGCAAGTTCCTCTACGCGGCGGGGCTCGCCGACGATGCGATCGCGATCTTCGAGCGCGACATCGTCACCGGCGTCTTCAGCTATCTCGGCCAGGCCAAGAACGGAGTCGGCGGAGTCACGGGCCTCGATGGCGTCCGTGCCGTCACGGTGAGCTCGGACGGGATCTTCCTCGTCGCCGCCAGCAACAACGACGACGCGGTGGCGATCATCCGTCGAGACGGCCTCACCGGACTCCTCATCCAGCTGCAGCTGGCGCAGGACGGATTCGGCGCCGTAGACGGGCTCAACGGAGCGCGGGCGCTGGCGCTCGATCCGACCGGCCGTGACCTCTACATCCTCGGCGAGCACGACAACGCCGTGTCGGTCCTGGCGCGAGTCGGGCAGGGGAGCTGCTTCTCCCCGGGCGAAGGTGACCTCGTCAGCTCGGTCAATCTCGCGGTCGGTGCGACGGCCACCTTCATGACCCTCGGCACGGTCGATCCGGCCGCCACGGGCCAGCTGATCAACACGGTGACCGTGACGATGCCGCCCGGAACGACGAACAACGGCGACACCGAGGCGACCGACATCGACACACTGACCCCGGTGGCGGACCTCGCGGTCACGAAGGACGACGGTGTGACCAGCGTGTCGCCCGGCACGACCACGATCTACCAGATCACCGCGGTCAACCCCGGACCGAGCAACGCGCCGGCGAGTCTGCTGGACGACGTGCTCCCGCCCGAGATCCTCTCGGCGACCTGGACCTGCCAGGGCAGCGGAGGAGGCGTCTGCGCCTCCGGCGGCTCCGGCAGTCTCGCGGAAGCGGTCGATATCCCGGCCGGTGGAACGGTCGTCTTCACGCTCGCGGCGCAGATCGATCCGAACGTCACCGGTACTCTCACCAACACGGCGACGATCACGCCGGCGGTCGGGGTCGGTGACCCGCAGCTCGGCAACAATTCGGCGACCGATGTCGACAACCTGGTGCCGATCTCCGATCTGGCGCTGCAGAAGGTGGTCGACACGGCGGTGGTCGAGATCGGCGATCCGATCGAGTTCACCCTCACGGTGACGAACATCGGACCGGCGATGGCGACCGGCGTCTCGGTCGTCGACCTGCTGCCGGCGGGGACCAACGTCACCGGCGTCGTCGCCCCGGGCTGGAGCTGCGTCTCGGTGCCCGGTTCCGTCACCTGCGACCTCGCGACGATCCCGTTCGGATCCTCTCCGGCGCCGATCGTCATCTCGGCGGATGCGCCGACGACGCCGGGGAGCTACGTGAACGCCGCGACGGTCACGTCCAGTTCCGGCGATCCGGTGGCGCCGAACAACTCGGCCACGGCGCCCTTCAGCGTCGTCGCGATCGAGCCGCCGACGGTCACCGTGCTCGACTCGGTTCCCGACACCGGTGACGGTGAGGTGGAGACGATGGAGACGGCGGAGGTCGCGATCGAGGATCTCGTCGTCACGTTCACCGAAGAGATGTTCGACCCGCCGGGCGACGGCGACCCGGCCGACGTCACGAATCCGGCCAACTACGCCCTCGTCGAAGCCGGTACGGACGGACACTTCAGCGGCTCGAGCTGCGATCCGGTGTCCGGAGACGACATCGCCGTCACCGTGGACTCCGTCGTCTACAACTCGGGTCCGTCGACCGCGTTCGTGACGGTCCGGAACGGCACCGGCCTGACGCAGGGCCTGTACCGGTTCAGCGTCTGCAGCCCCGGCGTCGAGGACCTCGACGGAAATCCGCTCGACGGCAACGGCGACCTGGTTCCCGGCGACGACTTCATCCGCTTCTTCCGGGTGCAGCTCACCAACCTGATCCAGCGGCCGGAGGCCGACTTCCCGAGCGATCTCGGCGCATGGACGATCGGTGGAGCGCCGGCCGGTGACTTCTCGGTCGACTCCGTCGATGCCGACGGGTTCCCGCTCTCCGGTTCGTTCCGGATCGTCAACACGTCGGGTGCGACGAATCCCGGCCTCAGTCAGTGCATCGACCTCGCTCCGAGTCCGGGAGACCTCTACGTGACGGGCAGGATCCGGATCGACGGGGCCGGGACGACGACGACCGCGAAGGTCCTGGTCAACGCTGCCGGCGGGAGCTGTCTCTCGCCGAGTACCGTGCTCGCGACTTGGGAATCGCCCGTCGTCTCCGGTTCGACATCGGGCCAGTTCGTCGCCGCATCGGCGCTGATCTCCAGCATTCCGCCGACCGCCACGACGCTGATCGTCCGGAACCTGGCCGTCAACGGGCCGGGCCTGGCGATCGACACGCGATTCGATCGAACGACCGTCGAGTCGGTGCTGTTCTTCGATGGTTTCGAAACCGGCGATCTGAGCCGGTGGGACGGGTTCGTGCCATGACCGGCCCGGCCATTGCGACAGGAGTTGCGCTCATGCGCTTCATGCGAATCCGTGTTCGACCCCTGCTTCCGATAGCGTTCCTCGCTGCGATCTTCCTGCAGTCCCTGCCGGCGGCCGGCGCCGTGGCGGAGGTCACGCAGACATTCACCCTGCACCCGGGGTGGAACTCCGTCTTTCTCGAAGTCCGTCCCGAGGACAACAGCTCGGAGGCCGTCTTCGGAGGGTTGCCGCTCGCTTCGGCCTGGACCTGGAATCCGGCGGCGCCCAAGGTCGAATTCATCGAGAACCCGACCGAGCAGCTGAGCGAGAACCCGCAGTGGCTCGGCTACTTCCCGTTCCCGCGCCCCGAGCACATCCTGAGCAACATGTTCGCGGTGCAAGCGAACCGGGCCTACCTCCTCAAGATCAACGGGACGACGGACGTCACCTGGCAGGTGACGGGCGTGCCCGAGATGCAGGATTACCGCTGGATCCCGGATTCGTTCAACCTGATCGGTTTCCCGGTCGATCCGCTGCAGCAGCCGACCTTCGGACAGTTCCTCGCGCCGTCGGCCGCGCACACCGGTCAGCCGATCTACCAGCTCGTCGGCGGCACCTGGCAGGAAGTGGCGAATCCTTTTGCCACCCAGATCCACTCCGGAGAGGCGTACTGGGTCTTCTGTCAGGGGCCGTCGGACTACAGCGGACCGGTTTCGATCGACCTCGATCTCGGGAAGGCGATGACCTTCAACGCGACCTCGTCGGAGCAGCGGATGCGGGTCCGGAACCTGGGCAGCAGCCCGGCGTCGATCTCGCTCCGCAAGCTCGGGAGCCCGGCGCCGATTCCGCTCGCGTTCTTCCAGTTCGACGCCGACACCGGCGAGATCAGCTGGCCGAGCCTGCCGTCGCAGTACACCATCCCCACCCAGGCCGGCGAGGAGCTGTTGATCGACCTCGCACCGATCCGGGCCCAGTTCCCCGCCGAAGAGGTCGGTTCGGTGATCGAGGTCCGGGACGGATTCGGATACCTGAGGCGACTCGCGGTCACGGGCAAGACGGCGTTCGCCCCGCCGAGTCTGCTGACCAACAGTGGACGCTCGCGGGCAGGCGGCTTTCTTTCCCGATTCGCGACGACCTCGACCAACCCGTTCGCCGGTCTCTGGGTCGGCAACGTCCTGGTTCGCAACGTGAGCCAGGCGCAGAACGGATCGCTCGTTCCGACCCCGGTCGGTCAGGAGTTCAGCTTCCGTCTGCTCCTGCATGTGGACGGCTCGGGAGTCGTGCGGCTGCTCAAGGAAGTGATCCAGCTGTGGAAGGAAGGCACCCGGATTCCGGATCCCGAGCATCCGGGAATGTTCCTGGTCGACGAGCCCGGCCGCTACGTGCTGCTCACGGACGATGCGCTGATTCCGAACTACGAAGGAGCCGTCCTCCGCGACGGCGAGCCGGTCGGCTATCGCATGAGCACGGTCGCCTACGACTTCGATCCGCAGTACCTGGTGATGAACGGTTCGTTCAGCACCAGCGGAGTCGTCTCCACGACCGTGACGCTGGACTCGAATTCGCCGACGAATCCGTTCCGGCACAAGTACCACCCGGATCACAACAACTTCAACGAGCTCGGTACGACCTTCCTCGAGGAGGCGTACCCGATCACGCGTCAGATGACGCTCGCATTCGCTGACGAAGACCCGCTGGGGACCGATCTACCGACGTACGGCGAGAGTTCCATTGCCGGAACCTATACGGAGCTCCTCAGCGGACTGCACCGGAACGACATCCTCGTCGAGGGTGTCTTCTCCCTGACGCGAGCTTCGGGCTCGCCGGTGCTCAACGAATGACTGTCTCCGGACCGGACTCGCGGGCGGGATTCGCAGGACGCAGGATGGAGGTCTACTCGATGAATCGCTGGATGAGGCGCACCTGGCGCAACAGACTCCGATCCGCCTTCTTGCTGGGCGGTCTCGTGGCGGCGCCCGTCTGGGCACTCTGGCCGGTCTCCGGCGGCGGTGCGCTGGCGGACTCGGCACGTGCTTCGGCGGTGGACTCCCTCGGCAACGTCTATATCGCGGGAGAGTTCCGCGGCGTGGCCAATTTCGGCAGCACCGCGCTCTCCGCGGAGGGCCTGAGCGACGCCTTCATCGCCAAGTACACGCCGGACGGTGCCCTCGTCTACGCGCGGAGCGCGGGCGGTCCCTCGGTGGATCGCATCACCGCGATGGCCGTCGACGAGTCGCAGAACGTCTACGTCACCGGCTACTTCGCGGTCGAAGCGACCTTCCGCAATCTGCCGTCCAGTGGCGCCAGCTCGGTCGTCCTGCCCAATCCCAGCAACAACATCGACCCGGACCGCCGCGAGTGGTTCATCGCGCGCCTGAACGCGAACGGAGACTGGGCCTGGGCGCGGCAGATCGGCGGTTCCGGACAGGACGAAGGCTTCGGCATCGCCATCGCCCCGGGCGTCGAGGATCCGAACGATCCGATCGCCGACGGAGTCATCGCCGTCGGGCGGGTGACCTGTCCGCGATTCTTCGAGGACGATGGGACCGTCTGGGCTCCCGGCGACTCCCTCTCCTGCGGCAAGCCGACCGGCGTCGCCGTGCGAGTCGATACCGCCGGAAACTGGGTCTGGGCCCTGGAGGCGGGACCGTCCATCGCCGGAAGCCCGCGCCGGGTCTCGACCACATCGGAGTGGCTGACGGACGTCTCGGTGGACGAGAACGGCCGGGTTTTCGTCGCCGGCCTCTACTACGAAAACACCACCATCGCCACCCAGGCCGGAACGACCAGCCTTCCGTTCACCGGCACGCTCCCGGGCGGCACGCTCGAGTTCTGGCACAAGTACGGGATCGAAAGCGGCTGGGACGGCGGGGTGCTCGAATACTCCTCCGATTCCGTCAACTGGTACGACATCCTGAACGGTCTCGGCGACAACGATCCGACGACCAACACGGGGAACGCCTTCCGCTTCCTCAACGGCTCGGGATACAACTGCACGATCTTCAGCTCGAGCAATCCGATCGACGACTACTCGGGTCCGGCGGCCGATCGTCCGTTCGACAATCCGCGCAAGTCGTGGTGCGGCACGCAGGCGGCGTACACCAAGGCGGAAGTGAGCCTCTTCGACTTCGCCGGACAGAGCATTCGTTTCCGCTGGCGCTTCGGAAGTGACAGCTCGGTCGGCGGAACCGGCTGGCGGATCGACGACGTCGCGGTCAAGGACGGGGACGGCAACGTCCTGTTCTCGGACGGGATGGAGTCGGGTTCGACCAACTGGTCGGTCTCCTCGCCTCAGGGGAGCACTCCGTTCTCGGTCGTGGCCTCCGAAACCCACGCCGGCACCGGCGTCTGGTACGTCCCCGACCTGGGGGAGACCAGCGATCACCGGGTCGCCATGATCCAGCCGGTGGCTCTGCCCGGCGGCCAGCCCTCGTACTTCGTCGCCAAGATCGGCGGCACCGAGAACAACACGCCGTTTTGGCAGTGGGCGACGCCGATGGGCGACGGCATCCTCGCCGGCGACATCGAGATCGACGACGCCAGCCGGCTCTACGTCGCGGGTACGCAGACCAACGCCGGCAGCACGCTCGGCACGACGGCGATTCCGATCGCCGACGACGGCGCCTTCCTCGCCGTGCTGCAGGACAACGGCGGGACCTTCGCCTGGAGCTGGGTCCGCGGCGTCAACGGCGGCGAAGGAGCAGCGGTGGCGTTCGCGGACAACGGCGATGCCTACCTGGCAGGAAACTACGAGGGATCCGGTCCGGTCTTCACGACGGTTCAGTCCGATCCGCTGGACGACTTGTCGCCCAATGTCAACGTGACACTGCCGGCGTCGCAGGGACGCGACATGTTCGTCGCGCGTGTCGCCGCAGCAGGCACGAAGTGGCGGTGGGTGCAGCTCGCCGGATCGATCGCCGAGACCAGCACCAGCACGATGGCCGATGCTGCATCGCCGGGCGACGAGACGGCGTATTCCGTCTCTGCCGGACCGAACGATCAGCTCTATCTCGCCGGAAGCTTCGACGACAGCGCCGATTTCGGTGAGATCGGGCTGGTCTCCCAGGGCGACCTCGACGCGTTCGCGGCGAATCTGTCGGCGGTGACCGGCGAGTGGTTCCAGGTCGACTTCGAGCACTGGACGGTCGGGACGGAGGTCGTACCTCCTCCCGGTGTCTGCCTGACCAACGCGGCAGTCGCCATCCCGGACATCATCGTTGCCGGCGGCGGAACGCCGATTCCGGACTACTTCTTCTGGAGTGCGCCGGGCGCCAACCTCGACGGCAAGGGTCATCTCTACTCCGTCCAGCCGGTGGGGGCGGAGATCAAGTGGAAGGCGACCTGCAACATCGTCGACCAGACCCGGGTCGTTCAGGTCGGTGCCTCCGACTGGCCGCGCCGGAGCGATACCGGCGACTTGTACTACTGCGGCCAGGCCCTTCCCGGCACGGTTCCGGTCCCCGGTTCCTGCCTGCAGCAGCACATCGCTGGCGCGCCGGTCGACATCGAGCCGGCGGGGAGTGCCATCGCCTACTCGACGAAGATCAACCTGACGACACCCGACCGGAGCACCGACTCGGCGGTCAACGTCGGCGGTGCGAATCAGTCCCGCTTCACTGCGACCGATCCCGGATTCAGCGTCCTCATCTTCACCGGCAACCCGCCGTCGCGCGATCTGAGCGCGAACCCGCCGGTCTTCCGGCTGATCGAGACGCTGCCGTACGAGAACAGCGTCATCTACAACGGCGAACCGGTCTTCACCGACGGCGTCGCCTGCACCATCGGCGAGGAGATCGTCGAGCCGACGCACGACGACATCGTCAACCGCAACGGCTTCGTTCTCTTCGATCGGGCCTACTTCGACGGTGACGGCGCCGACCGTGCGTACGATCGCGTGACGCGCCTGGGTCAGATCATTCCCGTCAACGAAGTGCCGATCGACTCGGACGGCCAGGACCTGATGGCGATCGCCTGGTACCGGCGCAATGCGGACAACGTCCCCTGGCCCGTGATCTCCAAGCGCTACGACTGCAAGTGGCCGACGAACCCGGACAAGATCATCATCGCCAGCGAGCTCGGTTCCGAGGTTCTCGGTCAGCCGCCGCTCGATCCGCTGATCTACACGGGGATGCGGATCTACAACCAGCCCGATCGCACGAAGCCGGGCTTCAACCCGAACGACGAGCACGCCATCTTCGCGCCGGCCAACTCGTCGACCGGGTTCAACGCGCTCTTCGCGCTGCGCAGCGACCATACGGTCGCCGAGCAGAACAAGACCTCGAAGCCGTACTCGATCGTGAAGTACGTCCGGACCGACAACGGCAAGTGGGACTACCGCGTGTACGGGGTCTATGCGACCGGCGCCGGATACGTCGACTTCTCCTACACCGGTGTCGCCGGCAACGCGGTCTTCGCGCCCTACCCGGTGCGGCTGATGGGCAACTGCCCGCAGAACGACGCCAGCGGTACGCCGGCGTTCAAGGATTACAAGAACCAGGTCTGGGCGAAGTCGGACGGCCAGCTGGTGGCGGAGTACTGGTACCCGCTGCAGCAGGTCTTCTACTACGACCGTGACGCGAACGGAGTCCAGGACGTTTCGACGCCGGACTGCGTCGCCTGGCTCGGCGGGATCACCGACGACCCGGTGGACGTCTACTACAGCATCGTCTGGCCGGCGAATCCTCCGGTCCTCGTCGTCGGCGAAACGCTGCTGGGGGCCAAGCGCGGCCTGCCCGAGATCGCGGCCCAGGCGGCGGTCGAAATCGTCTTCGACGAGAAGCAGCAGCGCCAGATCGACCAGCTGATCTACGATCCGACCAAGTCGCTGGTGCGGCTGATCGATCCGTTGACTCCGCGCTTCGTCTACCTGAACTCGATCCCGTCGGAGGTCGCGGCGGACATCGACACGACGACCGGGTTCCTGATTCCGTACGGCAACTCCGACGGTGACATCCAGCTGACCTCGACGATTGTCGAGCGGATCGCCTACGACCCGCTGAACAAGAAGCTCTCCTTCGGCGGCACGCTGGACGAGACCGGCGCCGGAGATCCGAAGCTCCTCATCAACGTCATGTCGCAGTCCGAACGGGTCCGTCTCAAGACCCTCGACGGCGGCGACGGAACCGAGGAAGAGGACTTCACCGGCGACTGCGACGCCCTGGCCGACGTCTGCAGCTGGGACGAGGCGATCGAAGCGCTCTACCGCCTGTCGCGGAACCCGAACAAGCTCGACCTCGATCTCGAGATCGACCGCTGCACGTTGATCACGGTGATCAACCCGACGACCGGCCTGCCGGAGCCCGCGGTCGACTGCACCACGCCGCCGGACGGCGAGGTCGACGAGGGTCTGCTCCTCGGTCTGCAGGACGAGGATTCGGACGGCGTTCCGGAGCCGCTCCAGGTGGTCGGATTCACACCGGCTCTCACTGCCGGCTTCGCGCAGGGCACCGGCTACGTGACCCTCGCTTTCAACAACGACGTCACCCTCTCGCCCCTGCCGGTGAGTCTCAACGTCATCCGGGTGGAGTGCCTGCAGATTCCGCCGGATATCCAGAGTACCTATCAGGGGCAGATCAACGTTCTCGAACCGGCGAACGTCTTTGCCGAAGCGCAAACCCTGCGCCACAGCGGCGACTTCGCGGGCAACGCCGACGGTTTCGAGTTCCAGTGGTTCGTGCATCCCGACGAGGGCGGCCTGTCGCCGTCGCCGCTGCCGGATCCCGAGCACGGCCAGCTCAACGGCTGGCTGGAGTACACCAACATCCCCGATCCGGTCGGTGCGATCGACATCACGATCGAGGGGGCGAACATCCAGACGCTGTCGGACAACTGGTTCGTGGTGCGTTACCGCTACGTCGATCCGCCGATGGACGCCGGTCCGGACGGGATCGACGGCAACGGCGACGACGCCCCGCTCTGCGGCGGCGACTGGAGCGTCTTCGCCGGTCAGCCCGGCGCGACGCCGCTCGATCCGCTCGCCCAGCTCGCCGAGGGCTGGATCAAGCGCGTCGTCCGCGGCCTCGATCCGTTCAAGGCCAGGGTCGACGACTTCCACAGCTCGGAGACGAACACCTACGCCAGCATGCTCTACCAGCTGGGCGAACGGTACGAAGGGGACATCGCCTTCAACCCGGACGCCGACAACCTGAACAGCATCGGCCTGATCGAGGCGTACCAGACGGTGCTCAATCGCGGCAAGAACCTGTCGATCGACGGCACGCCGCCGATCGACTACGCGCCCGTCAACCAGGCTCTGCTCCTAGTGGCGGCGCGGATCGCCGATTTCTACGCGCTGCTCGGCAACGAGGCCTACGCCGACGCGCAGGATCCGATGATCGGCTACGGCACCGGAAGCGGGATCTACGGCACCCTGGCGCCGACGATCTTCACCTTCCAGAACCAGCTCGACTCGCTGCTCGACGAGGAGCTCGCGCTCCTCCGCGGGCGGGACAACAGCAACGCCAATACCGGTGCACGGCCCGTCTACAACCGGCTCTACTGGAACTTCACCTCCGGCGACGGCGAGTTCGCCTACGCCCTGAGCTACAACATCACCGACCAGGATCTCGACGGTGACGTCGACGAGTTCGACGCCCGCGTCCTGTTCCCGCAGGGACACGGCGATGCCTGGGGTCACTACCTGACCTCCATGACGACGTACTACGGCCTGCTCCGTCACCCGTTCTACACCTGGTTGCCGCGCACGGAGGCGGTCAGTGTCGCCGGCGTTCCGATCCAGGTCGACTTCCAGGACGAGCAGAAGTTCGCCAAGGTCGCCGCGATGAAGGCGCGGACCGGGGCGGAGATCGTCAACCTGACTTACCGGCGGAACTACGTCGAGGATCCGGCCGGGCAGTGGCAGGGCTACAAGGACACCGATCCCGACCGGGCGTGGGGGCTCTCCGAGTGGGGCAAGCGCGCCGGGCAGGGTGCCTACTTCGACTGGGTGGTCGGAAACGCGATCCTGCCGTCGGTGGATCCGAATCCGGAGCACGTCGGGATCCAGAAGGTCGATCGCAAGTCGGTGGAGGAGCTGGGCGAGATCGCCTCGCACGCGAATGCGATTCAGGGTCGGGTGGACGAGGCGGACCGTGGGCTCAACCCGCTCGGTCTGGCCAAGGGTGTCGTGCCGTTCGACATCGACCCGACGTTCCTCGACGTCGGCTCCAACCAGCAGGGCAAGACGCACTTCGAACAGATCTTCGAGCGCGCCGGCAAGGCTTTCGACAACGCCGTGGCGACTTTCAACCATGCGAACCTGCTCACCGAGCTGATCCGCCGGACCCAGGACGACACGGAAGAGATCTACTCGAACAACTTCGATCAGGAAGTCGACTACAAGAACCGGCTGATCGAGATCTTCGGTTACCCGTACGACGCCGACATCGGTCCCGGCGGAACCTATCCGAGCGGCTACGACGGTCCCGACGTCTACCACTACATGTACGTCGACCAGGGCGACCTGACCGGCGCGCCGGGAGCCGAGCAGCAGGTCTTCACCGCGACCTTCCAGCCCATGGGGTCCGGCATCGGCTTCTTCAACTTCGATCCGCACGACGACGATCCGGATTGCGAGGTCGCCGTCAATCCGACCAATTGTTCCCTCGCCGACGAGCCGACTACCACGCTGGACGTGACCTACAACGTCGTGACGACGAGGCGAACGGCGACTGCTGGCGCCAGCGACGTGGCGGACTCGTTCTTCTTCGTCAAGCCGGCTTCGTGGGGCAACTCCCAGCGGCGCGCGCCGGGCAATCTCCAGGGCACTCTGTCCGACCTGATGCTGGCGATGAACTCGTACGAGCAGCTGCTGACCGAGTACAACAACCTGCTCGCCGACATCGATGCGGCGGTCGACCTGCTCGAGACGCAGTACGACGTGAAGGCCGAGCAGATCCGGATCATGAACGGCGCCCGGACCGAACTGGGCGTCCTGACCGGGATCATCGAGACGCTCAAGGCCGGCAGCGTCGTCCTCAAGCGAGTTGCCGAGAGCGCGAAGGCGATCATCGAAAAGACGGCGGGGTGCATTCCGAAGAACCTCACCTTCGGACTCGCGAACGGCGGCGACATCCTCTCCGGCGCCCGATGCGCGACGGAGATCGCCGGTCAGGGAGTGTTCCTGGCGTCGGCGATCGCGGCCGATGCCCTGGACATCGCTTCGAGCGCGATGGACGCAGCGAAGGAGGACGTCGAACAGCAGGCGTCGATCGAGATCGAGATCGCCGGCGCCAACTTCGAGATTCTCCAGGCGGCCAAGGAGCTCGAGAAGCTGATGCGCGAGGAGCCCCTGAAGCGCCTGGAGGCTTACGCGCGCCGGGAGCAGGTGGAGGCGGCACGGGGCAACTACCAGATCCAGCTGGCGAACGGTCAGCGTCTGCTCTCCGAGATGGCGCAGTTCCGGGCCAATTCGGCCGCCGACATCCAGACCTATCGTTACCGCGACATGGCATTCCGGATCTTCCGCAACGACGCGCTGCAGAAGTACCGGGCGCAGTTCGACCTGGCGGCGCGCTACGCCTATCTCGCCGCGACGGCCTACGACTACGAGACCAACCTCCTGGGCTCCGACAACCGGTCCGGCCGCGACTTCCTGACCCAGATCGTGCGGGAGAGGAACCTCGGCCAGATCATCGACGGTGACCCGGTGCCTGGCTCCCGCGGTCTCGCGGGTCCGATGGGGCGGATGTCGCAGAACTTCGACGTCCTCAAGGGACAGCTCGGCTTCAACAACCCGCAGATCGAGACCAACCGGTTCTCGCTGCGGCGGGAGGCGTTCCGGCTCCTCGACGATTCCGACGTGGACTGGGAGGACAAGCTGGAGAACGAGTTCCGCGTCGACAATCTCTGGGCGATCCCGGAGTTCCGGCGCTACGCCAAGCCGTTCGCCCCGGAGTCCGCGGGGCCGCAGCCCGGACTGGTGATCCCGTTCGAGACCACGGTCACGTTCGGACTGAACATGTTCGGCTGGCCGCTCGGGCCGGGCGACAGCGCCTACGACGCCTCGCACTTCGCGACGAAGATCCGCCAGACCGGCGCGTGGTTCACCAACTACAGCGGCCTGCCCCTGTCGAACACGCCCCGTATCTACCTCATTCCGGTGGGCGCCGACGTCCTCCGGGCGCCGAGCGACGATCTGTTCCAGACCCGCGACTGGCAGGTCGTGGATCAGGTGATTCCGGTGCCGTTCAGTCTCGGGGCCAACGACCTCGACGATCCGTTCTGGATTCCGAGCAACGACACGCTCTCGGAATCGTTCGCCCGGATCCGCCGGATGGGCACCTTCCGTGCCTACCACACCGACGGAGTGGAGCCGATCGATCCGGACGAGCTTTCGACCGACAGCCGGCTCATCGGCCGTTCGGTCTGGAACCGGAAGTGGCTGCTGATCATCCCGGGAGGAACGCTGCTTTCCGATCCGGACACCGGACTCGACACCTTCATCCACGGCAAGCTGGTACCCGGCGGTGGTGGAGCGCGCGACGGGAACGGAGTGAAGGACATCCAGATTTTCTTCTCGACTTATGCCTACACGGGGAACTGAGGACGCCATGCGCACCGATATCCGCTCAGGAGCCGTTCGACCGGGAGTTTCGAAGGCACGTCACGCGACGATCGTCGCGGCGCTGCTCGTCGGAGTCGCCATCTCTCCCGGGTTCCTCTCGGGGAAGCTGTCCGAACCGGATCACATCGTCTACGGCGCTGCGGCGCAGAACGGTGTGCCGCTGGAAACCGGCGTCGTCTCGGCGCGCCTCGAGTCCGACGGAACCGAAGTCGCCAGCTACGTCCTCGGGTCGAACCTGACGCTGGGCTCCAATTACGCCCTGCGGATCCCGATCGACTCCGTCGATCCGCGGACCGCGGGCACCGCGCGGCCGGGCGACGGCATCCAGTTCTTCCTCGACGGGGTTCCGGCGGGGGAGGCGATCGTCGGCGAGCGCGGCAGCGTGCAACTGCTCGACCTCGACACCGTGAACGGCGGCCTGCCGACGATCTCGATCGCCGATCTGGCGCAGTACGAGGGCAACGCCGGCACGACGGTGTTCCAGGTGCTGGTGACGATGTCCGAGGCGGCGGAAGACGACGTGACCTTCAAGTGGGGAACCACGGCACTCACCGCGACCGGCGGCGTCGACTTCGTCGAGGTTCCGGTCCCGGCGGGCGATCCCAACGGAACGATCGCGGCCGGCGATACGAGCACGATACTGACGGTGAACGTAAACGGAGAGACGTTCGAAGAGGACAACGAGACGTTCCTGATCAACCTCTCGAGCGTCAGCCCGAACGCGACCTTCTTCGATCCCCAGGCGACGATCACCATTCTCGACGACGACCGGCCGCCGGCGATCTCGATCGCCGACATGCAGGTGGTCGAAGGGGACGCGGGTCTGGTCGACATGATCTTCCAGCTCACCACCACGCGCCCGGTGGCACAGGTCCTGACGGTCAACTACGCGACCCAGGACGGCACCGCGACGACCGCGGACAACGACTATCAGTCGGCCTCGGGGATCGCCACCTTCGCCTCGATGTCGACCTCGACGACGGTCACCGTTCACGTCGTCGGTGACACGGACGACGAGCAGGACGAGAGCTTCGTGGTCAACCTGTCCGGCCCCGGCGGCGGTGCCGTCATCGCGGACGGCCAGGCGACCGGAACGATCTACGACGACGACGGGTTCCTGACCTTCATCGAAGCGGAGATCCTTCCTGACATCGATACTCTCTGGGGAGTCTCGGGTCTCGCGATCTCCCCCGACGGTCAGCACGTCTACGCAACCGGCCAGTTCGCCGACGCGATCGCGATCTTCACGCGCAACCCGGTCTCGGGCGAGCTCACCTACGTGGACTCGGTGAGCGACGGCGACGATCAGGGCGGGCTGACCATCGATGGTCTCGACGGAGCCGGCGCCATCGTCGTGAGCCCCGACGGGGCCCATGTCTACGCGGCGGGATTCAACGAGGGTGCCGTCTCCGTGTTCAGTCGGGATTCCGGAACGGGTCTCCTGACCTACGTCGAGAACAAGCGCGATGTGAGCCTCGGCGGCACGGTCAGCGGCCTTCTGGGCCCGTCTTCCCTGGCGCTCTCCGAGGACGGCGCCCACCTCTACGTGTCGAGCTTCACCTCCGACGCGGTGGTGAAGTTCGACCGTGACACCAATTCGGGCAATCCGACCTTCGGGACGCTCAGTGCACCCCAGACGCTGGTCGACGGCAACGGAGGAGTCGACGGTCTGAACGGCGCCATGCAGGTGCGCCTCTCGCCCGGTGGCGCGCACGTCTACGTCGCCGGTTCGGTCGACAACGCCATCGCCATCTTCTCGCGCAACGGGACGACCGGGGCGCTCACCTATCTCGACAAAGTCGTCGACGGCCTCGGCGCCAACGGGCTCGAAGGAGTTGCCGGTATCGCGGTGTCGATCGACGGCGGAGAGGTCTACGCCGCCGGCGCCGGAGAGGACGCCCTGGCGACCTTCGGCCGCAACGACGCCACCGGGCTGTTGACGTTCGAGTCGATGTTCGTCGACGGGGTCAACGGAATCGACGGTCTGGACGGCGTACGGCGGGTCGAGGTCAGCTTCGACGGTCGATTCGTCTACGCGGCCGGCTATCTCGACGACACGCTCGCGGTCTTCGCGCGCAACGTCGACACCGGGGTGATTTCGTCCCTCGAGCTTCATCGCGACGGCTTCGGTGGCGAGAACGGGTTGGCGCGCATCAGCGCGCTGGCCGTGAGCGCCGACGACCAGCACATCTACGGCGCCGGCCAGGACGACGATGCGATCGCGGTCTTCATGCGCGACTCCCTCGCTCCGGCCGGGCCGATGGTGCTCGAGAGCACCAGCCACACTCCGGGTGTGTTCTCGAACGACACGACCGTTGACATCACCTGGTCGGGGGCGGCGGACAATCCGGGCGGCAGCGGTCTCGCCGGCTATTCGATCGTCTTCGACGCGACGGCCCTGACGGTGCCCGACACGATCGTCGACGTCCCGCAGACCTCCGATCCTCACGGGACGACGAGTCCCCAGCTGCCCGACGGAACGAGCTACTACTTCCACATCCGGACCTGCGATCTGGCGGGGAACTGTTCGCTGACGCAGCATCTCGGGGCCTACTTCATCGACGCGACGGCGCCGTTGAATCCGACGGCGATCCTCTCGACCAGCCACCAGCCGGCCCCGACACCGAACGTGTTGCGGCAGATCACGATGAACTGGAATCCCGGGACCGATCCGCTCTCCGGAGTGGCCGGTTACTCGTTCTTCTTCGACGACTCGGCGTCCGCGGTCTGCGACGAGGTCCAGGACGGAGGGCCGGGAACGCTCTCCACCGTGAGCTCGACACTCGCCGACGGCAGCTGGTACTTCCACCTCTGCACCGTGGATGTCGCCGGCAACTGGAGCAGCGTGGCCACGGCCGGCCCGTACATCATCGAAGCCGCGCCGCCGACGGTCATCAGCGTGGAGACGGTCGCCAGTACCGACGACGGGCTCCTCACGAACGGCGAGATCGTCAGCGTTCCGCTGACGCAGTTCGTGGTGACCTTCAGCGAACCGGTCGCCGACCCGCCGGGCAACGGCGGAGCCGACGACGTGACGAACCCGGCGAACTATCAGCTCCTGACGCCGGGTCCGGACGGAACGTTCCAGACCACTGACTGCACGGCGCTCCTCGGTGACGACACGGTCCTGCTGCCGAGCTCGGTGCTCTACTTCGCCGCTTCCCGCGAGTCGGTCGCCAAGTTCGGGCCGAACGCGCTGCCGGCGGCGAACTACCGGCTCCAGATCTGCGGCTCGACTTCGATCGTCGACCTGTTCGCCAATCCGATCGACGGAGACGGCAACGGGACGGGAGGGGACGACTACAAGCTGGACTTCTTCGTTCTCTCGACGAACCTGCTGCAGAACCCGAACTTCGACAGCTCGATCTCCGGCTGGATTCCGACTCCGGCGACGCCGGGTGTGGTGCGGTTCGAGCCGGCGGACGCCGACGGTTGGAGCATCTCCGGCTCGGTGATCATGGAGCTCACGGGGTCGAATCCGGCCTACGGAGTTTCGCGGTGCGTGACGGTCGACGAGGACTTCGACTACGTACTCGGTGGCCGCGTGCGGATCGGCAGCGCGTCGGTGACGGAGCCGGAGGCGTTCGCCGAGGCGCAGTACTACGCCTCGACGAACTGCACCGTCACGCCGCTCGGCACCGAGCAGTTCGGCGGAACGATCGCCGGCGACACGGCTGCAGCCTGGCTCGATCTCCCGGAGGCGGTGCAGGTGCCGCCGCCGGGCGCCCGGTCCGCGTTCGTCTCCTTCGTCGTCCTGCCGGGCACGGTGGGAGACTTCGACGCCACGTTCGACCGGCTCTACTTCCAGCCGACCGTCGAAGCCGTAGTCTTCACGGACAGCTTCGAGTCTGGCGACTTCAGTCAGTGGGATCAGCACAATCCGTAGAACGAATCCCGACCACGCCGGAGCAGGCGAACGAGTCCGCCGCTGCTCCGGCCGTGGTCGTCTACGGCTTTCTCGATCTCGCTGACGGCGGCGCCCAGAGACTGACCCTCGCGACCTGCCGCTGGCTGCGACCGGATCGCTTCCGGTCCCGGCTGCTCTGCGTCCGCGGTCGAGGTCGTCTCGTCGAAGCGGCCCGGCGCCAGGAGACTCCGGTGGACTGCCTCGAGCGGATGCAGCGCTCCTGGGATTCCGGTGCGGTCGGCCGCATCGTCCGCCGCCTGCGCGAGATCGCGCCCGCGATCCTCCACGTCCCCCTCTACAGCCGGGCGAGTCCGTACCTGCGGCTCGCCGGGCGCTTCGCCGGCGTTCCGCTGACGGTGGCGCACGAGTGGTCACGGCCGGAACCAGTGCGCTTCGCCCGCCGGATCGCGGACCGCGTGCTGCGGTCGGGAACGCGATTCGTCGCCGCCTCCGAGGCCCAGCGCGGCGAGCTCCTCGCCTCCGGGGTGGACCCGGATCGGGTCGAAGTTGTCCGCGCCGGGGTCGATTGCGAGCGCTTCGCTGCGGGCAACCGGGAGAGCACCCGGGCCGCCCTGGGCCTCGCGGAGTCCGACGTCGTGGCGCTCGTTCCAGCCCGCCTCCATCGGGCCAAGGGACACCGGGACCTTCTCGCCGCGATCAGCGCGATCCGTGCGGCGGCTCCGGAGCTCCGGATCCTGCTCGCCGGCAGCGGGCCGGCCGAGGCGGAGCTCCGCTCCGACGTCGAGTCGCGAGGTCTGCAGCCGGTGGTGCGCTTCCTCGGTCAGCGCGACGATGTGCCGGACCTCCTCGCGGCGGCGGACCTGGTGGTGCTCCCGTCGCACGTCGAGGGTCTGCCCTCGGCGCTCCTCGAAGCGATGGCGGCCGCACGTGCGGTCGTCGCGACCGACGTCGGAGGTGTCGGAGAGGCGCTGCGCGACGGGGAGGAGGGGAGGCTGGTCCCGGCGCGCGATCCGCAGGCCCTGGCCCTCGCCCTCACCGAGCTCGTCGGCCGAGCCGACCGGCGCCGGGAGTACGGCGAACGCGGGCGGCTTCGGGCCGTCTCGGGGTTCCACGTGCGCCGCGCCACCCGCGATCTCGAAGCGGTCTACGAACACTGGCTGCGCAGCCTCTCCGGTCGCGAGTGACCGCTTGACGAGGATCCTCCACCTGCGGAGCAGTCGCACGATCGCCGGACCGGAGCGGCAGATCCACGAGCTCGCGCGGGCGATGCGGGGCTCCGGATTCGAGCTCGAAGTCGCGCTGCTCTCGCGACCGAGCGCCACGGATCCTTCGCCGCATCCGTTTCTCGCGGAGCTCCATGCTTCGGGGATCCCGGCCGTCGAGATCGCGGATCCCGACCGATCAGGACGGGCTTCGCGTCGCGCGTTGCGCTCACGGCTCGCCTCCGGAGCATTCCGGATCGTGCATTCGCACGACCCCAAGGCGAACTGGGTCGCGCGCGCGGCGTCCACCGACGCCGTGGCGCGGGTCGCGACGATCCATCTCCACACCAGAACGACGCCCGCGCTCCGCCTGCACGCCTGGATCGACCGCTGGAATCTGCGTCGATTCGATCGCCTGATCGCGGTGGCCGAAAGTGTCGCGAGCTCGTGGACCGGTCGGGGCGGAGTCCGCCCCCGCATCATCGTCAACGGCATCGACGCCTTGGAGTTGGCCACGAGGACGGAGGGCGAAAGACGCGATCGGGCGGCTGGATCAGCCGAGGGAAGATCGGAAGAGCGTCTGCTCCTGGCTGGCCGACTGTCGCCCCAGAAAGGGGTCGACACCCTGATCCGCGCCCTCCCCGCGATCCTCGCGGCGCGACCTGGCGCGCGGCTGGAGATCGCCGGGGAGGGGCCGGAACGTGCGGCGCTCGTCGACCTCGCGGAGCGGACCGGTGTCGCTCCAGCGATTGTCTGGCTCGGCAGCCGGCGGGACGTCCTCTCGCTGATGTCCCGAGCGACGATGCTGGTGCACCCGTCGCGCTTCGAGGGGGCGCCGTATGCGATCCTCGAAGCGATGGCTCTCGCGACTCCGATCGTGGCGACGGCGGTCGGTGCGGTCCCCCGGCTGCTCGGAGGGGGCAGCGCAGGTCGACTCGTGCCCCCCGGATCGGCCTCCGCGCTCGCCGCGGCGACGATCGAGCTGCTCGGCCGGCCGGGCGAGCGGAGGGTCCTCGGTGAGAGGGCGCGCGCGCGGGTCGTGAATGAGTTCCCGGCGCGACGGATGGCCGACGAGACCGCGGCGCTCTACCGGGAGCTTCTCCCGTGAACGGCGTGCGACTCGCCGTCGCGGTGGTCGATCCCGGTGCGTTCAGTCCGTTCTACGACGACGCGCTCTGCCGGGCGCTCGCGCGGGAGGGCTGCGAGGTCGAGCTCGTGACCGCGCCGTTCGCCTACCATCCGTGGCCGGCCGCCGAGGGCTACCGTCGCCGCGAGCTCTTCCCGCGCGCGCGCGCCGTGCGTCCGTCCGGTGGCGCCGGTGCCGGCTGGCTGCGCCGCCGGCTGGCGAGGTTCGGACGCGGTCTCGCCTACCTGGCGAGCTGGCGTTCGTTCGAAGCGGCGCTCGAGGAGCAGTCGGCGGCGCTCGTCCACCTGCAGTGGAGTCTCGTGCCGCACTGGGAGGCGTACCGATTCGCGCGCGGAGGCGCCGCTCACCTGCCGCTCGTGGTCACGGTGCACAACGCCGGGCCGCGGAGCGACGATCCGCAGCCGCTGGGCGGAGGGGAGAGGCTCCTGCGCCGGGCCCGCGCGGTCGTCGTGCACTCGGAGAACACGCGCGAGGCGGTCGCCGCGCGCCATCCCTCTCTCGCTTCCCGGATCCTCGTCGTTCCTCCGGGAATCGCGGGGCCCTCGAATCGCGAGCTCGAAGGGGAAGCGGGACGCCGCCGCGCGCGTCAGGCGCTGGGCATTCCGATGGAGACACCGCTGGCGCTCTTCGCCGGCCTCGTGCGCGCGTCCAAGGGGTTGGACCCGCTGCTCGCCGCCTTCCGCGACGTCGCGGCACGGCGGCCGGAGGCGATGCTCGCCATCGCCGGCCTCCCGCACGCCTCCGCCGGCGATCTCGCCGCCCGGGTCGATCGTTCCGGTCTCGCCGGCCGGGTGCGGCTCGATCCGGCCTACCTTCCGCTCGAGCGGTTCGAACAGTACATCGCAGCGGCGGACGTCGTCGTCCTCCCCTATCTCGAGGGATCGGACAGCGCCGTGCTGGGAGCGGCACTCGGGGCCGGCCGCGCGGTCGTCGTGACGCGGGTGGGCGGCCTCCCCGAGATGCTCGGACCGACCTATCCGCAGGAGCTGATCGTCGCCCCCGGGGACCCCGCGGCGCTGGCGGCGGCGATCGATGGTCTTCTCGGAGATCGCCCGACGGCCGCGCGGATCGGTGTCGATGCGGGGGCCGACGCGATGCGACGACTCTCCTGGAAGACGACGGCGCGGGCGACGGCCGACATCTATCGCGAGTTGACGCGCGACCGTGCCCGCCGGCACTCTCCCGTTCCCGTGACGAGGCCGGCGTGAGCGGCGACACCGGCCTTCCACGGGCGGAGGCGGAGAGCCCCCCGGCGCTCGCGCGAGCCGGTGGAGAGTGGCCGCTCGTCACCGTCGCCGTGCCGATGCGGGACGAGGAGAGCTCTCTCGCCGCCTGCCTGGAGGCGATCCGGGCCCAGGACTATCCGGCCGAACGGCTCGAGGTCTACGTCGTCGACGGCGGTTCGACCGATGCCTCTCCCGGGATCGTCCGCTCCGTGCAGGCCGAGGATCCACGATTCCGCTGTCTCGAGAACCCTTCGGGTCTGGTCTCGCGGGCGCTGAATCAGGTTCTGCGCGTCGCGCAGGGCCGGGTCCTGCTGCGCATCGATGCCCACACTCTCGTGGCACCCGACTACGTGCGACGCTGCGTCGAACGTCTCGCCGAATCGGGTGCCCAGAACGTGGGCGGACCGATGGAGCCCGAGGGACGGTCGCCCTGGAGCCGGGCGATCGCCGCCGCGATGCGATCGCGCTTCGGCGTCGGACCGGCGCGGTTCCGATACGCTCGCCGCGTGGAGCCGGTCGACACGGTCTATCTCGGGGCGTTCCCGATCGAGCTCTTCGGCCGGGTCGGCGACTTCAACGAGGAGATGGTGCGCAATCAGGACTACGAGATGAACTACCGGATCCGCCGCTCCGGAGGAACGATCCTGGCCGACCCCGCGATCCGCTCGACCTATCTCGTCCGTCCCGATCTCCCGGCGCTCTGGCGCCAATTCGAGAGCTATGGCTACTGGAAGCTGCAGATGCTGCGGCGCCACCCGGGCTCTCTGCGTCCGCGCCAGCTGGCGGCTCCGCTCCTCGTCGCAGGCTCGGCATTTGCGGCGCTCGTGTCGATCGCCGGCTTTCTGTCGTCGACCGGAGGCTTCTGGACGAGGGCGGCGTTTCCGCTCGTCGTCGGCGGATACGTCGTCGCCTCGGCGGCGGCGGCTGCTGCGTCGGTCGGGCGCCGCGGTGCGACGGCCGGCGCCGCGGTGCGTCTTCCGGCGGTCTTCTCCGTCATGCACTGCGCCTGGGGACTGGGGTTCTGGCGCGGCCTCCTCCGCCCGCCAGGCAGCGCGATCGGGGACGTGTCCCGTTGAGCCGGAGAAGAGCTGCGCAGGCGAGTGCAGGCGAGCGATCGCCGTCGCGTCCGGAGATCCTGCTCTGGACCTCCCTGTTGGTGGCGCTCCTGTTCCACAATCCGTACGGCGAGCTCGGGCCCGAGTCGGACCGCTTCCTGCTGATCCAGCTCCTCGCCCTCGCCGGCGTCGCGTTCACGCTCGTGCGGGGAGCGGACGGGTTGCACGAGCTCGCCGGGCCGGACGGGCCGCCGGATCCGGCCCGCTCGCTCCGACGGGTCGTGGTCCTCTGGGGCTCTGCTGCCGCGGTCTCGGCGGTCCTCTCGATCGATCCGGTCCGCAGCCTGTTCGGAGCGCCGCCCCGACTCGCCGGCCTGGCGAGCGAGCTCGCGCTGGTCGCCCTCTTCTTCCTCTGGATTCCGGTCCTTCGATGCGGCGCCGCGCGCGATCGTGCCGAGAACGTGCTGCTGATGGGGGCGGCGGCGATGGTCGTCTACGCCGGCGCGCAGTGGGCAGGCATCGATCCCGTCCTCTGGACCGAAGACTGGCAGGGCCGTCCGACCGGCGCGCAGGGCAATCCGCTCTTTCTCGCTCAGGCGCTCGTCTGGCTCGCACCGCTGGTCGCCCAGCGGGCGTTTCGTGCATGGCGATCCAAGCGGAAGGGAGAAGCGGCCCTGTTCACGGTGCTCCTCACTTGCCTGCTCCTCGTTGCGCTGCGAACAGGAGCGCGTGCGGCCCTGGTGGGGCTCGCTGTCGCCGGACTGCTGCTGATCCTGCTGCTCGGGGCCCCCGGCTGGCGGCCGCTGACGACGCCGCGAGGGATCCTCGTCGCCGCCCTTCTCGCCCTGGCGTCGGGAACCGCCGTCACGGTCGGTGGCGTGATCGCCCTGCGGCACCAGCCGGGCACGGCGGCGCAGCGCGCTCTCGTCTGGAGCTCGGTGGTCGATCTCGTGCGCCAGACTGCTCCCGGACGCTGGATCGCAGGGCAGGGGCAGGAGTCGCTGGCGATCGTCCTCCCGGCGCATCTGCCGGCGGAGCTCGGCGAGCAGACCTGGGCGCCGGACCGCTACCAGGACCGCGCACACAACGCGCCGCTCGACGCCCTGGTCGCCGGGGGAATCGTGCGCGTCGTGCTCGGACTCGCTCTCGTCGCCTTCGCGCTCTGGCTCGCTGCCGTTCGCTGCGCAGCTCCGACCGGGAGCTCGACGCACGACCGCTATCGCGCGGCCGGACTGCTCGCCGCACTGGTCGGGAACGGAATCACTCTCGGCACCGGAGTCGCAACCGTGGCGACCGACGTACTCTTCTGGTTCGCGCTCGCGGTCCTGGCGGCGATCCGTGGCGGCGGCGAAGTGGACGATGCCGCCGGCAGTCGCGCGAACGCCGGTTCCGCACTCGCGCCGTCGGGGTGGTCCGCCGCGTTCGGGTTGATCCTCCTGATTTCGATCTTCACCTTCTGGATCCCGGCGCAGGCGGTCGGCGCCGGAGGTTGGAGGCGATCTCTCCTCCTCGCGATGGTGGCGGTCGGAACGGGCGCTTTCGTCGTGGTCGCCGGAGAGCGTCGTCTGCTGGCGAGGGGACTGCTCGTCGCCGCCGGCTATCTGGTCGTACACCTTCTGCTGCTCGGGAAGGTCCGCTTCGGCTGGGTCGTCGTCGCGTTCCTCCTCGCTCTGTTCGTCGCCGCCTTGCGCGGAGCGGGGCCGGCGGGACCGCGGCCGCCGGAAGCCGGCGGCCGCCGCACCGCCGTTCGCCTCGCGGGAGGCGGAGCGCTCCTGCTCGCCGCGGTCGCTGCCGCCGCCGCGATCGGCAGCGGTGTGGCACTCGAAGAAGGGCGCACGCTCCTCGTCGCCGGATCGCCCGAAGCCGCGGTGGCGCCGCTCGAACGGGCCGTCCGCTGGGCGCCGCAGTTCGAGGACGGCAGCGTCGCGCTGGTGCATGCTCTCCTGCGGCTGGCGGACCGCGAGGCGCGCCAGGGACACGATCCGTCGCCGCTCCTGGAACGGGCGCAGCGCGAGCTCGCGAACGGGCGGGCGCTGCATCCCCGTCTCCCGCTCTTCGCCGTGGAGACGGCGCACACCGCCGCCCGCAGCGCCGAAGCGACCGTCGAGCCGGTCGCGCGTGCAGAGAGGTTCCGGAGAGCGGTCGATCTCTACCGCGAGGCGCTCGTCGTCGATCCGTGGAGTGCCGCCGCCCGTCGTGGCCTCGGCGCCGTCCTCCTCGAGACCGGAGATCTCGCGTCGGCCCGCGCCGAGGTCGGGGAGGCGGCGCGGCTCGCACCGCGGTCGATCGAAACGCAGCTCCTCCTCGGCCGCGTGGCGCTGACCCAGGGCGATTTCACCACCGCGCGCAGCGCCTACGAGGCGGCGCGCGCCGTCGACGCCGGACGGGCCCGTTCGCTCCTCGAGACCCTGGCGCGTTCCCGCCCCGACGACGCCTCGGCCTTCCGCGATCTCGGCTTCCTCGATCTCGTCGAAGGGCGCAACGCGCAGGCCCGGCTGGCATTCGAGCACGCCACGCGGATCGCCTCGCCGGACGAGCTCACTCTGCTCGTGCGCCTGCTCACCGCCGCCTCGGCCTCGCGCTAGGCCGGTTCGATGCGGATCGGCCTCCTGTCGTACGAATACCCGCCGGAGACCGGCTTCGGCGGCATCGGAACGTTCACGCGAACCCACGGCCGGGCCCTCGCCGCGCTCGGTCACGAGGTGGTCGTCCTGGCCGGCGCCGTCACGCCGGACGCGCTCGCGGTCGACGAGTCGGAGAATCCGGCCGTCTGGCGGCTCGGCGATCCGGCCGAGCTCCGGTTCGCCGCCCGTATGCTCGGCGCGCTCGGCTGGTGGTGGAGCCGCAACCGCTGGCAGAACTCGATCCGCATGCGGCGCCTCCTGCGACTCGCGCGGGAGAAGGGAGCGTTCGATCTGCTCGAGTTTCCGGATTGCGGCGCCGAAGGTCTCGGGCTGAACCCCGAGGATGCGCCGCGGAGCGTCGTCCGCTTCCACTCGCCGGCCGCCCTGATCATGCCGTTCTATCCGACCCGCGCCGGAGACCGGCGACTCTGCGCGCTCCTCGAAGCGCGCTCGATCGGTCGCGCGGCGCGCGGAATCTCCTGCTCGACTTTTCTGCTCGAGGAGCTCCGTGGTCTCCGCCTCGGTACCTCGGCTCTCGAGGTGCGGGTGGTCCCGAACGGGATCGAGTGCGGCGAACCGGCGAGCCGGGCGGCGGGTGCGTTCCGGGCCCGCCACGGAATCCCGCCGTCGCGGCCGATGATCCTCTTCACCGGCCGGTTCGAGCCGCGCAAGGGCTCGGAGCTGCTGCTCGAGCTGGTGCCGCGCCTCCTCTCGCGGCACGAGCTGTCGTTCGTCGTCGCGGGCGACGACCTGTTCGGGATTGCCGAGCGGGAGCTCCTTCCGAGGTGTTCCGGGAGCGACGCGAAAGGCTCGCTCCACCTGACCGGGCGGCTGCCGATCGAGGAGGTCCGCGAAGCGCTCGCCGACGCCGATGTCGTGGTGCTGCCGAGCCTCTGGGAGAGCTGCCCGTACGCCGTTCTCGAGGCGATGGTGGCGGGCGATACGGAAGGTGGTGCGGCGATCGTCGCGTCGACCGCCGGCGGCACTCCCGAGCTGGTGCGCGACCACGAGGAAGCGTTGCTGGTCGCACCGCGGGACGTCGACCGGTTCGTTGCTGCAGTCGAGGAGCTGCTGGAAACCGAGGCGTTGCGTCGACGGCTGGCCCGAGCGGCCCGCAAGCGGGCGATCGAACAGTTCTCGCCGCAGCGCACGGCCGAGAGCTCGCTCGCGGTCTATCGGACGCTGGCGCGCGCCGGGACGGCGGCCGGATGAGCGATCTTCGCGCCGCTGCCGGGTGGCGGGTGCGGCGGATCCTGCGCCCGCTCCGCGAACCGTACGCGCGGGTGCAACGCCTGCCGGCCGCGGTGCGGGAGCGGGTCGCCGCCGCCCGATTCCGCCAGCTCGTGGCACAGCTCGAGCGGCAGCGCGCCGTCGCCGGCGATCGTCCGCCTCGGATCCTGGCCGCGGGGGCATGGAGCTTTCCTTCGTTCTCCCACTCGTTCGTCTACGACGAGATCGCGTCGTGGCTGGACGCCGGTCTCGACGTTCGCCTGGCGGTCACGAGTCCGAGTGGCGAGCCGCCGGCCTCTCCGGGCGCGACCCGACTCGCCGGCCGGATCCTCCCGCTCTCCGGCGCGCGAAGGGTCGGCGTCGCCTGCCTGCGGCGCGCACGGGAGCGCGACGGCGCCGCCGTCGCCGCGCTCTTCGGACGGATCGCGCAGGCGACCGGCCGTGCCGCCGCCGAGCTCGAACAGGAGCCGCATGTCCTGCGCGGTTTCACGCTCGCGCGTCTGGCGGAGGCGTGGGGGGCCGACTACCTCCACAGCTACTTCTTCTACGAAGGGGCGCTCGCGACCTTCGTGGCGCAGCAGCTCCTGGCGCTGCCCCGGGGACTGACGGCGTACGCCGATCACTGCCTGACCGACTACCCGTGGAAACTGGTCTCCGAACAGCTCGCGACCGCCGACCTCGTCGTCGCCACTTCGGATCGCGTCCGCCGCGAGCTCCTGGAGCTCTGCCCGGCGGCGGCGCCGCGCCTGCTGGTGAAGCCGAACACGGTCGACACCGACTTCTTCCGCGGCGATGCCGCCCCCGAGCCCGGCCCGGGCGATCCGTATCGACTCCTGTCCGTGTCGCGTTTCGATCCGAAGAAGGGGCTCTCCGATCTCCTCGCGGCCGCCGTGATCTGGCGCGACGCGGGCGTTCCGTTCCGGCTCGAGATCGTCGGCGGTCCGTCGCCGTTCGACACCCGGGCGCAGGAGCTGGCACGCGCTCTCGAGTCGACGATCGAGGAGTCGGGTCTACGTGCGCACGTGACACTCGCCGGTGTCCTCGCCGCGGACGGGGTGCGCAGCGCCTTGCGACGGGCTCATCTCTTCGTCGCTCCCTCGATCGAGACCGCGAGCGGCGACAAGGACGGCGTGCCGACGGCGCTCCTCGAAGCGATGTCCTGCGGCGTTCCGGTGGTTTCGACGCGCGCCGGATCGATCGACGAGCTCGTCGAGCACGGGCGGTCGGGAGTCCTGGTCGAACCGGGGCGGCCGAAAGAGCTCGCGCGGGCGGTCGAGCTCCTGCTCGGCGACCCCGGGCGGCGGCGGGAGCTGGGGACGGCGGGAGCGGAGCGGGTGCGCGAGCGGTTCGCGCGCTCGGTCCGCGAGCCGGAGCTCGCGCGGCGGATCGCGGAGCGGATCGACGAGTGTCGCCGCGGCAGCAGGGAGACGGGCGCGTGAGCGAGCGGGGAGAGCGGACCGAAGGCGGGCTTCCGCAGCCCGTCCCGCCGGGGCATCTCGACGATCCGTACCCGTACTACGAGACGCTGCGCCGGAGCGGCGCGGTGCAGCGCTCGGCGGGCGGGCAGATCCTGGTCCTGGGACACTCCGAGCTGAGCACGGCGCTTCGCGACCCGTCGTTCGTGCGCTCGCCGCCGCCGGGAACGGCGGCGCCACCGGAGGGCGACGGCTGGTTCGACTGGCTGGTGGCGCAGTGCGCGACGGCGGAGGGGCGCCGGGCGACACTCGGTCTCTCGCGCCTGTGGATGATCAACCTCGACCCGCCGGCACATCCGCCGCTGCGGCGCGCCGCGGTCGGAGGTCTCGCGACACCGGTGCTCTCGTCCCTGCGGCCGCTCGTCGAGTCGACCGTTGCCGCGCTCCTCGACGACATGGAGACGCGCGTGCGACGGGATGACCGCCACGTCACCGACCTGATGAACGAGTTCGCGCTGCCGCTCCCGGCGGGGGTAATCGCGGCGCTCCTCGGCGTTCCGGAGGCCGATCGCCCGCGCACGATCGAGCTCGCACGGTCGCTCGGGCCGGCGATCGCGGGAGAGAGCGCGATCGGAGAAGAGCGCCTGGCGGCGATCGATCGGGCCAGCGCGGCGACGGTCGAGCTGGCCGAGACGTTCCGCGCCCTGCTGCGCGGCGCGGCCGGTCCGCCGGCCGGTCTCCTCGCGCACCTCGCGGCGGCCGGTCTCGGCGAAGCGCGGATCGTCGCCCAGGCGATGCTGCTCTTCTTCGCCGGGGAAGAGACCACGGCGCACTGGATCGGCAACGGAGTGGCGGCGCTCCTCGCCCACGCCCCCGCCGGTACGGACCCGTTGCGCGACCCCGGCTCCCGCGCGGTGGCGCTCGAGGAGCTGCTGCGATTCGACAGCCCCGTACAGTTCACCTTTCGTCGCAGTCTGGGTGGAGCGGTCGGCGGCGTGCCGGTGCCCGAGGGCGACTACCTCGTGCTGATGCTCGGCGCCGCGAATCGGGATCCGTCGAAGTTCGACGACCCCGCGACGCTGCGCCTCGATCGTGCGCCCAATCCGCACGTCGCCTTCGGCAGCGGTCTCCACGGCTGTGTCGGCGCCGGCCTCGCTCGGCTCGAGGCCGAGGTCGCCTTCGGAGCGCTGTTCGAGCGCTTTCCCGACCTCCGTGCGGACGGTGCGCCGCGCCGCCGCCCGGGTGCGCTGCTGCGCGGTCTCGAGCGCCTGCCGGTGAAGCTCAGTCCGGACGTCGGGCGCTGACGGCGAAGTAGCCGACGAACCCCGCCCCGGGATCGGCCCGGCGCGCACGCTCGGCGGCTGCCGCCGACGCCGCATCCTCCGCCAGCTCCCCGGCGGCGACGAGCCGGCGGTCGCGCTCCTCGAGAAAGCGCAGAAACGGCAGCCAGGATCGATCGGTCCAGTCTTCGAGCTCGATCGCGACGAAGCCGCAGCGCTCCAGGAGCGCGAGGTAGTCGCTCCGGCTCCGCAGGTGATTCGCCGGCGGGAACATCCAGTCGCCGAAGGCAGTGCCGTCGGCGACGACGAGGTCGGTGAGCAGGAGCGACCCGCCCGGTCGCAGCGCCTCGCGAGATGCCGCGAGAAACCGTTCCCGCGACGGAAAGTGGAATGCCGCTTCGATCGCCAGCACGGCGTCGACCGACTCCGGAGCGACCGGCAGCGCGGACGCGTCGCAGCAGAGGGGTCGGGCCGCCGGCGCGAGGGCGCGCGTGGCGACGAGGCGCCGCAGGGAGAGGTCAGCGGCGAACCAGGAGGTAGCCGGCCGGGAGCGAGCCCCTTCGGCTGCGGTGCCTCCCGAGCCGGCGGCGATCTCGAGGACCGTTCGCGCGGAGCCGGTTAGGCGGCTCACCATCTCCCGCGCCAGCCGGGCGGCCGCGACGGCCGGGGTCGTGGTCTCCGGGGCCCAGAGTCCGACGTTGAAGAACCCCGACTGCCCGAACAGCCCCGCGAAGAGGGGCCCGCCGACCATCTCGTCGTAGCGCTCGATTTCGTGGCGCATCGGCGACAGGCTATCCCAGCGCTGCCCGGTGCCCGGGGCCGTCCGCTCGCGTTGCGGTGTGGGTGCATAGCCCGTATGCTGACCCGGTACCGCGCAGCGAAAGGGGCACCGTGCCGCAGCGTCGCAGAATCCAGAAGGTGGTTCTGGTGGGGATGAGCCCGCCGCTCGCCAAGCCGGAGGACCCGGAGGCCGAGTGGCGCTTCCCCAGCTTCGGAATGCGCCGCATCGAAGCCTCCATCAAGGCCGATCCGGACCTCGCAGGGCTCGAGCTCGCGACCTTCGAGCTCGCGATGCTCGAGGGCGAGGAGCTTGCCGAGCTGTTGCTCGCCGAGCGCCCCGACTTCATCGGCGCCTCGGCGTACATCTGGTCGTTTCCGAATCTCCTCGAGATGGCGCGCCTCGTCCGCGCGCGCGATCCCGGCTGCGCGATCGTCTTCGGCGGTCCGTCGGCCGAGCCGCCGATGTGCTCCCTGCCGATGCACTCGGATTCGATCCGGGTGCTCGACGCCCTGGTCACCGGCGAAGGGGAGATCGCGATCCGCGAGATCCTGGCCGGCGGCGATGTCGAACCCGAGCGCCTGCGGACGATTCCGGGTCTGGCTCTGCCGGGACCGTTCGGCTGGCGGAAGACGGCCGCACGGCCGCTCAACGAACGCCTCGACGAGCTGCCGTCGCCGGCGGCGATGGGTCTCCTGCCAAAGCGCCAGGTGGCCTACCTCGAGACGTTCCGCGGCTGTCCGCTCTCCTGCTCGTTCTGCGAGTGGGGCGTGATGGGCGCCGGAACCTTCTTCTCGCAGGAGTATCTCGAGCGCGAGCTCACGGCGCTCGCCGCGCTCGAGCCGTTCACGACCTATCTGCTCGACGCGGCGCTCAATCTCAACAAGAAGGCGTTCCGCAATTTCGCCGCCGCCGAAGAGAAGATCCGTTTCTTCGCCGGCAGCAGCATCATCGCGCTGCTCTATCCGTCGCTCCTCGCCGACGAGCACTACCGGTTCCTCGAGGGGATCGGCTCGCTCTACCTCTCGGTCGGTCTGCAGTCGTTCGACGAGGACGTCCTCTCCGGCGTCGACCGGCGGTTGAAGAGTGCCCAGTTCGACCGCACGATCGCCGAGCTCGGCCAGCTTCCGAACGTGCGCAGCCTCTCGATCGAGCTGATCCTCGGCCTGCCGACCGACAGCCCGGCGCGATTCCGCGCCAGCCTCGAGCGGGCGCTCGATGTCGGCTGCGGCATCCGGGTCTACCGCTGCCTGGTGCTGCCGAACGGACTGATGACGCGGGCGCCGGTGGAGCAGGCCGTCCGCTTCGACGAACGGTCACTGCTGCTCACCTCGTCGGCCGGTTGGAGCGAGGCCGACCTCCGCGCGGCGGACGAGTTCCTGACGGCGCTTGCGGCGACTCGCCGTGGCGGCTACGCCGGAGACTACTGGTGGTACTTCCCGCCCGGCACCGGCTCGGCGTCGATGGCGACGATCGAGCGCGAAAGCCGGACGAGCCTGGCGACCTCGTCGGTCGCCGCCTCGACTTTCGTGTAGCCCGGAGGATCGTTCCAGCCGAGCAGCGCCAGGACGACGCGGCTCCCCGGCTCGACCACCGCCGCCCGCAGCGCGTAGACGCCCGCGAGGAGCGGCAGGCGCGGAATCCGGGCGACCAGGCTCCCGGCTCCCGCCTCGAGCACGATCCCGTTCTCTTCGAGCGCTCCGACACCGGCGGCGATCTCCAGCGTCAGGTCGGCGCTGACGACCTGGAAGAACCAGGGGATCCCCTCGATCCGCTTCGCCGCGCGGTAGCGCAGCTCGACCCAGGCCGGCTCGCCGGTCGTGGGTGGCCGGCCGCCGACGCCCCGGAGCTCGACCGCATCGAGCCGTACCGGCTCCTCCTCGGTCGGTTCGCCGGCCGGCCGGCTGCCGGTGCCGTCGCCCGTCGATTCGCGCTGCGCCTCGAGATAGAGAGTCACGGCGTCCGCGGTCGGTCCGTCGAAGGCGAGCCGGCCGTCGACGAGGTAGAGCGCCCGCGGGCAGAGGGTCTGGAGCGTGTAGAGGTCGTGCGAGACGAGGAGCAGAGTGCGACCCGAGGCCGCCGCGGCGGAGAGGTGGCGGAGGCACTTGCGGCGGAAGGCGAGGTCGCCCACGGCGAGCGCCTCGTCGACGAGCAGGAGATCCGGGCGGAGCTGCGCCGCGACGGCGAACCCGAGCCGGGCGCGCATTCCGGCGCTGTAGGTTCCGACCGGCGCATCGATCACCGCCGCGAGGCCGGAGAAGTCGACGATCGCCGCCAGCAGCGAGTCGCCGGAGTCGCTCTCGAGCCCGAAGAGATTGGCCGCGTGACGCGCGTTGTCGCGGCCGGAGAGCCGGGGATCGAATCCCAGCCCGAGATCGGAGATCGAAGCCAGCCGGCCCTGCGTCACGATCGTTCCGGCATCGGGCGGCATCCGCCCCTGGATCAGCCGGAGGAGGGTCGACTTGCCGGCGCCGTTCGCACCGAGGATGGCGACGCACTCGCCCGGCGCGATCTCGAAGTCGATCCCGTCGAGCGCCCAGAACTCCCCGCGCCGGAGCGCAGGGCGCTTCTTCCGACCGAGCAGGTCGCGGGCGAGATCGGCGAGCGCGTAGCGCAGCGCGCGGCGCGGTTCGCGACAGAACTTCTTGCCGACGCCGGTCGCGCGAACGATGCTCCGGGTGGTCTCTGCGTCGGTCGTCGGCTGTGGCACGGGACGGCGGCGAGTCTAGCAAGCGCCGGGATAGGCTGAGGTCCTGTGGTCAGCGCATCCGCCGAGGAGTTGCGACGGGAGGCGATCGGGGGTGCCGTCCGGTTCCTCGCCGGGCGCCTCCCGGCGTCGGGAATCGTGCCGGCCACGGTCGTCGACCGGGCCGGCGAGCGGCGCGACGAAACCGTCTTCGCGACGGCACTGACGCTGCCGGCGCTCGCGGCCGGGCTCCTCGAACCGTTCGATTCCCTCGCCGCGGTCCCAGCCCTGCAATCGTTCCGTGCCGCCGCCGGGCGCTTTCTCGCCGCCGAGGAGGGGCCCACCGGGCTCTGGAAATTCTGGCCGCGCGGCCATCCTCGCGCCGCAGGCATTCCGCACGATCTCGACGACAGTGCCTGCGCCGGGGCGGCGCTGGCCGATCTCGAAGGCCCGGATCCGACGCGACGGCGAGCGGAGGCCGTGCTGCGCGCCTTGTCCGGCCCCGGCGAAAGAGCGGGCGGCGCGCGGACCTGGCTCGTGCCGCGGTCGTTCGCCGGATGCTGGCTGGGCCCGCTCTCGCGGAACCGGAGATTCCGGAGCGCCGGCCACCCGTTCTGGAACCGGAGTGAGGCGGCGATCGACGACGTCGACGCCGGCGCCAACGCGAATCTCCTCCTGCTCCTGGCGCAGGGCGGGAGTCGGCCGTCGCGGCTCGTGGAGCAGGTCACGGACTGGCTCTGCCGGGTGGTCGCGCGGGGCGAGGAAGGGACGGCGGACAGGTGGTACGGCGACGCGGCGATGGTGCGCTACCTGGTCGCGAGGGCGTTCGCCGGCGGCTGCGAGGCGCTGGGCCCGGCGCTCGCCACGCTGCGCGAGCGCACGGAAAGCGAGCTCGCCGCGACCCTCGCTTCCGGTTCCGACCTCGCCTGCGCGACGGCGCTCGCGACCGCGGTGCGGATCGGCGCAGAACCCGGAATCGTGCTGGCGCTCGGCGAGCGGCTGGTGGCGAGGCAGGATGCCGACGGCGGCTTCGAGCGCTGCCCGGTCTGGTACGGCGGTCCACGCCGGACCGTGAACTGGGGATCGCGCGAGGTCACCACGCTGTTCGCCCTCGAAGCGCTGCTCCTCCGGCGGGTGACGGACTCCTAGTCTCCTCCGTCGACGCCGGCATCGGCGAGGTCACGGCCCAGCGGCCAGCTCCGGTCCTCGAGACCGCCACCGATGAGATGGACGAACTTCGTCCCCTCCGCGACGAGCGTCGCGAGGCGGAGCTCCTGCGCGCGTCGCGAACGCCGGTCGATCAGGCGGTTGAACTCCGCCGGGAGCCGCGGATGGCTCTCCATCCGGTGGGCCCAGACCGACGCCACGAGCGCTCCCTGATCGCGCGGTGCGGCCTGCACCGTGGCGAAGAGGCGCAGGCACCTCTCGCGCCAGTCGGTGAGGAACGGTCGCGCCTCCCCGTCGAACAGGAAGAGTCCGCCGTTCCACGGCACCCAATGCGGGTCGGCGATCGCGACGTCGAAGAGCGACTCGAGCTGCTCGCGCAGGTGGTCGCACACTCCGAGCTCGCCGCCCGCGGCGTCGTGCCAGGCACCGCCGGCGTCGCGCTCGCGATCGGCACGCCAGACGCGCGCCGGCTCGCCGGAGCGGTACCACCAGCGCTCCTCACCGCCCGCTGCCGGCACGATGCGGAGCGAATCGTCGGCGTCGTCGCTCCAGTAGCCGCCCTGACCGGGGGCGGGAGCCTCGACCCAGCGCCAGGCGCCGCCTTCGTCGTCGAGCCAGACGGAGCGCTCCTGCTCGCGCACCAGTCTCCACGGAGTTCCGGCGAAGCGATACTCGATCCTCACCGGCGCGCCGTCGCGGAACTGCTGCAGAAAGCGGATGGAGCCGTCGCTCCGGCCCCCGCTCGCCTCGCCTTTCCACCAGCTGCCGCGCCGGCGTTCGCCCGTGAACGCGGGAGAGCGGTAGAGCCCGGGATCCGCGAGCGCCCGAAACTCGTCGTGGTCGCGATGCAGCGCCGTCAGCGCCTCGAGGCGGCGGAAGAATCGTTCGAGCCGTCGTCGCTCGCGGGCGCAGACGCAGTCGACGGCGTGCGAGCTGAAGGTGCGCAGGTTCGCTTCGGGGAACGGGAGGTCGGAAGCGAACGTCACCGGCGGAGCGAAGGAGTCGAAGATCCGGTCGACGCCGGGTGCAATCGCCACGACGTCGCTGTCGAGGTAGACGTGCGGTCCGTCCGACGGCAGGAGCTCGGCCACCGACGCCTTGAGGAGAATGGCGGCCCTGGCGACCGTCGCCGGATCGCTGTCGAGCGGAATCTCGCGGATCGCGACCTCCACGCAATCGTCCCAGGCGAGCGGAACCTCGTTCCGCCGCGGATCGGTGGCGATGACGATCCGGCGCTCCGTGAACCGGCGGAGCCGTCGCGCTGCCCGGACCGCCCGCCCGAGGTGGTTCCGAGCGCCGCAGACGGCGAAGAGGTAGGCGCCGTCGCTCATCACGCGGCTCGCGGGAAGAGCGCCCGGAGCAGGTCGCCGACGCCGCTGCGGAAGAGCAGGAGGTGGGCCGCGGCGAGGGGCAGCCAGGCGCGATCGCTCGCGACGAGACCGGCGAGAGCGAAGAGCGGCAGCCAGCGCTCGTGGAAGTCGTTGAGGAGCGCGTAGCCCGGGTAGCCGCGACGATAGAAGGCGGTGGTCCGCTTCCAGACGCCGTGGATCCGGACGAGCCGGGCGGCGAGGAAGAGGAGGTAGGCGACGGGCAGGAGCGGCCAGCGCGGGGCCAGTGCGGCCAGCGCGGCGACGAAGAGCGCGAGCTGCGCGGGGAAAAGAAGGCGCAGGAGGATCCGCCGCGCGACGAGGGCGCGGGGACGCTCCGGCGTCGCGACCCAGGTGGTGGTGCCGGAGCGCCGGTCGTTCCGGCGGTCGGCGATCTGGCTGGCGAGGGCGCCGCAAAGACCCTGCGCGAGCTTCCAGAGGACCAGCGCCATGGCGACGGTCGTCGCTCCGTAGCTCGCCCAGCGGCCAGTCGCGGCGGCAGCGGATCCGGCGCCGGGGGCGAACAGTCCGACGACGATCGCCATCGGCAGGGCGTGACCGTAGAGCGCGTCGACGACGAGACCGGCGGCGCCGCGCTCCTTGAGCCGTAAGGGAGGCAGGGCGTAGATGGCCAGGAGCAGGAGCTCGAAGGCGAAGGCGCCGCGGGCGAACGGGCTCGCGGGAAGGAACGGCCAGGGGGCGACCGCGGCAGCGAGGAGGAGGGCGAGGAGGAGACGCGCGACCGAGCGGGGAAGACGGCCGATGCGGGTCGGCCGTCCGGCGCGCCGGTCTGGTTCGATGTCGGCGACATCGTTGAGCAGGTGCCCCCAGGCGGCGGTGGCGATCGCGCTGGCGAGAAAGAGCAGGAGGAGAACGAAGCCACGCCCGGGCGGCACCGCCGGCGGGCCGGCGAGACCGAGGTAGGCGACGGCGAGGAGCGGGGGCAGCTTCGAGTGCCACCAGTCGGGCAGGCGGACGAGCTCCGCCAGGATTCGCGACAGCGTATTCCGGGCGCCGTGCGGTCGATTCGGGACGGCGTCGGTCGCGGTCACCCGTTGCTCTGATCGAGGACGTACGGGAGCGCCATCCGGTAGAGAAACCACCCCGTCGGCAGGAGGACCGCCACCAGGATCGCGCTCGCCGAGGCGCCGACCGGATGCGAGATCACCCCGGCGACGGCGAGGTCGCGTGCCCAGCCGAGGAGCGGGGTCACCGGATTGGCCAGCAGGAGCCAGCGGAAAGCGCCGGTGTCCGGAACCGCGAAGACGACCGGAGTGAGGAAGAAGCCCACCGTGGTGATCGCGGGGAGGGCACGACCGAGATCGGGATAGAGCGCCGCGAACGGCGCCACCCAGAGGCCGAGTGCCGTGCCGAGTGCGGCGAGCGGCAGCGCCAGGAAAGGGAGGGCCCAGGCGATGCCGGGGAGGTGAATCCGGAACAGGAGGACGACCGCGAGCCCCAGCACGAGCTTGAGGAGGAGCTGGTAGAGGACGCCGGCGAACCGTTCGAGGATGACCGCTTCGGCGGGGAGATCCACCTTGGCCAGCAGCCGCCGCTCCTGCTCGAGTCCTTCGACCTGGGCCGCGAGC
The DNA here is from genome assembly GCA_050186295.1 of Thermoanaerobaculia bacterium. Lineage (GTDB taxonomy): Bacteria > Acidobacteriota > Thermoanaerobaculia > Multivoradales > JAGPDF01 > JAGPDF01. The sequence goes on from JBFWYP010000008.1 coordinate 101,426, forward strand.
GCTTCGGCGAAGGCCTGCCAGAGGACCACCGAGATCAGGACCCAGGCCGGATAGGGGATCGGAATCGAGTGGACGGTGAGGATCTTCGCGCGGCTGGCGAGTGTCGCCCAGAGAGTGACGACCAGCGCCGGCGCGAAGGCGAGCGGCAGCGCCAGCAGAGACGAACGATGCCGCACGGCCATCTCGTGGCGGAAGCGGCGCCAGGCGAGGGCCGGCGCCCGCCGGGCGTCGCGGCGCATCGTGCCGACGAGCGCCCGGTACCCCGAGAGCGGTCCCGTGGCGCGGCGCTCAGTGGTCCCGGGCACGCTCGGTCTCGCGGACTCGGTCGGCGTCCCGGGAGCTCACGGCTCAGTTCGGGAGCGGTGGCGGCGCCTGTTCGCCGGTCGGTGCCGGTTGCAGGGGATCGATGGCGCGCAGCTTCTCCTGGTCGATGCGGATCTCGCGTCCGGCGAGGAGGTCGCCGTAGAACTCCTCCTTCGCCGCGGCGCGCTTCTCGGTCAGGATGCGGCTGCGGATTCCAGCGCGGAGCTTCTCGAGCGGGGTCGGCTGTGCCTCTTCGATCGCGACCAGCTTGAGGAAGTAGTACCCCTTCTCGTGCCGGTAGACGGGGGAGATGGCGCCGGCCTCCGGGAGAGCGAAGACCTGCTTCACCAGCTCCTCGCCCCAGCGGTAGGTCGGCGCCTGGTCGAGGTAGAGCCAGCCGAGCTCACCGCCCGTGTAGCGGGTCGAGGTGTCCTCGGAGTAGGTGCGCGCGAGGTCCGCGAGCCCGGCGGTGCCCTCCGGAAGCTTCTGGGCCGCGGTCCGCGCCTCTTCGATCCGGGCGCGGATCTTCTTCTCCTGCGCGGCGTCGGCCTTGGCCGAGACGCTGAGGAAGATCCAGGCCGGCCGCCGGCGCTCGGGGGTGAGGAACTCCTGGCGGTGCGCCTCGTAGTAGGCGGTGACCTCCGCCGGCGTCGTGTCGATCGCGTTCATCTTCTTGTCGAGCGTGGCGTCGAGGTAGCGGGCCTCGAGCATGCGGTCGACCGCGGCCCGGTAGTCGGGATCCTGGTCGAAGCCGGACTGCCGTGCCGCCGCGAGGACGGCGCGCTGGCGGATCATCTCGTCCAGGAGGGCGCGACGCTGCTCGACCGAGGAGAACTGCCCGGCGTTCCTGCCGCCCCGCGCCGCCATGGCCTGGCCGAACTCCTCGACGGTGATGAGATCGTCACCGACCTTGGCGAGGGGAATTCCCGGCGGCGGGGTGCTGGCCGCGGCCGTCGCCGCCGGCGGCTCCGCAGCCGGGATGACCGGTGGGTCCTGCGGCGGGCTCGTCGCGCAGCCGGCGGCGAGCAGTGCGATCGAGCAGCCCAGTGCAGTCGAGATTCTCTTCAAATCACCCCCCGAATCCTTGCGGTGTTGCGTGGATCGATCCCGGTACCGCCGACGGCCGCCGCGGGGCGACAGCCCTCAGACGGAGGTCGACGAGAGCTCTTCCTCGAGCCGGGCCCATTCTGCCATCCAGGCGTCGATCTTCTTGGTCAGCGACTTCTGCTCCTCCTCGAGCCGGCGCACTTCCGGCGCCGGCGTCTTGTCGAAGAAGCCCGGATTGCAGAACATCTCGTTGATCGCGTGCACCCGGCTCTCGGCCTTCTCGATGTCGGCGGTGAGCTTGTCGCGCCGGCTCGACAGCGCGCGGACGTTGCCGGGGCTGTTCGCGGAGGCCGGGGCGGCGGCACGCTTGGCGTTCTCGCGCTTCTTCTCCTGTCGCGCTCGCGCCAGCACGACCTCGGCGTCGAGATGGTCGTCGCCGCAGCGCTCGACGTACTCGTCGTAGGAGCCGGCGAAGTCGCGGATTCCGGTGGGCGAGATCTCGAGGATGCGGGTCGCCAGCTTGGAGACGAACCAGCGGTCGTGGGAGACGAAGATGAGCGTGCCGTCGTAGGCCTCGAGCCCCTCGACCAGCGCTTCGATCGCCTCGAGGTCGAGGTGGTTCGTCGGCTCGTCGAGGATCAGGACGTTCGGCTTCTGCACCGACAGCTTGGCGAAGACGAGCCGCGCCGCTTCGCCGCCGGAGAGGGCGCGCAGCGGCTTCTCGACCTCTTCGCGCTGGAAGAGGACCTCGGCCAGCTTGCCGCGGACGAACGAGATCGTCTCCGAAGGGACGAGATCGTAGAACCAGGCCTCGACGCTCTGCTCCGACTCCTCGACCGCCTCGCGGTGGTCCTGGGCGAAGTAGCCGGGCCAGGTCTCGTAGCCCCATTCCATCTTCCCGGAGTCCGCGGCGACCACGTTCATCGCGATCTTCAGTAGCGTCGACTTGCCGATCCCGTTCGGCCCGAGGATCGCCAGGCGGTCGCCGCGCTGGACGGTGAGCGAGACGTCCTTCAGCACCTGGTTCTCGCCGTACGCCTTCGAGACCTCCTCGATCCGCAGGACCTCCTTGCCCGACGGACGCCGCTGCGAAAACTTGAAGAGCGGGTAGCGGCGCGAGCTCTGCGGCAGCTTGTCGATGACGATGCGCTCGATGAGCTTCATCTTCGACTTGGCCTGGCGCGCCTTGGTGGCCTTGGCCTTGAAGCGGTCGATGAACTCCTTGTGGTGGGCGATCTCCGCTTCGCGCTTCTCGATCTCGGCTTCCTTGCGGTCGCGCTCCTCGACCTTCGATTCGGTGAACTTGGTGTAGTTGCCGTGGTAGACGAGGATCGTCTCGTAGTCGACGTCGAGGATGTGGGTGACGACGTTGTCGAGGAAGCGGTGGTCGTGGGAGATGACCAGGGCGCAGCCGGGGAAGCCGACGAGGAACTTCTCGAGCCAGCGGATGGTCAGGATGTCGAGGTGGTTGGTGGGCTCGTCGAGCAGCAGGACGTCGGGCTCGGCGGCCAGCGCCTGGGCCAGCAGCACGCGCAGCTTGAAGCCGCCCGAGAGCACCCGCATCGGCTCGCGGTGGACGCGCGTCGGGATCCCCAGCCCCTCGAGGATCTCGCCGGCCTTGGCTTCGAGGCTGTAGCCGTCGTTGGCGAGGATGAACTCCTCGACCTCGGCGTAGCGGTCGGTGTCGAACTCCTCGTCGTCGGCGTGGGAGAGGATCCGCTCCCGCTCCTCGATGGCCTCCCAGACGTCGTGGCGGCCCATCATCGCCACCTCGAGGATCGGCGTCTCCTCGTACTGGAAATGGTCCTGCTTGAGGACGCCGAGCCGGGCGCGCTTCGGGATGTTGACCGTGCCTTCGGAGGCCAGCTCCTCGCCCGAGAGGATGCGCAGGAAGGTCGATTTCCCGGAGCCGTTGGCACCGACCAGGCCGTAGCGCGAACCGGCGTTGAGCTGCAGGGAGACCCCCTCGAAGAGGGTGTCGCCGCCCCATGCCTTGCCGAGGTTGGTGATCGAGATCATGCGACCTCAAAGGATATCAGCCGGACGACCGCCGGAACTCCGGATAGGATCCGCCCTCAGCATCGGAGATCCGGGGGAGGACGCATGAGGAGTCTGGTCAGGGGAGTTCTGGTCGTCGGATATCTGGGCGCGACGGCGGTGCCTGCAGCGACTGCGCTGGCCGCAGCGGCCGCAGGAGCCGAGGAGCCGACGATCGCCTTCACCGGGGCGCGGATCCTGCCGATCACCGGTCCCGAGATCGCCGGCGGCACGCTGCTGATCCGGGGCGGCCGGATCGTCGCGGTCGGTGCCGACGTCGCCGTCCCGGCGGGGGCCGTCGTCCACGACGTCGCGGGCAGGGTCCTGATGCCGGGACTGGTCGACACGCACTCCCACATCGGCCAGGTCGCCGGTGCCGACCGGAGCGGGCCGATCCAGCCGGATGTGCGGGTCCTCGACAGCCTGAACGTGCGGCACTCGGGAATCCAGAAGGCGCAGGCCGGCGGGATCACCACGGCGAACGTGATGCCCGGCTCCGGCCACCTGCTCTCGGGCCAGACCCTCTACATCAAGCTCAAGGACGGCGGCAGTGTCGACGAGCTCGCGATCCGCCGCGCCGACGGCGGCTGGGCCGGCGGGATGAAGATGGCGAACGGCACCAACTCGCGCCGCGATCCGCCGTTCCCCGGCACGCGCGCGAAGTCGGCGGCGCTGGTGCGCGAACAGTACGTCAAGGCGCAGGGCTACTGCGCGAAGATGGCGGACCCGAAGCTCGCCGAGGACAAGAAGCCGGCGCGCGACCTGGCGATGGAGGGGCTGTGCGAGGTCCTCTCGCGCAAGCGGATCGTGCAGCACCACACCCACCGGCACGACGACATCCTGACGGTGCTGCGGCTGGCGAAGGAGTTCGGCTTCCGCGTCGTCGTGCACCACGTGAGCGAGGGGTGGAAGGTCGCCGACGAGCTCGCCGCCGCCGGCGTGCCGGCCTCGGTGATCGTCATCGACGCGCCGGGCGGCAAGCTCGAGGCGAGAGACATGGCGCTCGAGACCGGCGCGATCCTGGCGAAGGCCGGCGTGCAGATCGCCTTCCACACCGACGACCCGATCACCGATTCGCGCCTCTTCCTGCGTTCGGCGGCGCTCGCCGTGCGCGCCGGGCTGCCGCGCACGACGGCGCTCGAAGCGATGACGATCAACGGAGCAAGAATGCTCGATCTCGGAGAACGGACCGGCTCGCTCGAGCCCGGCAAGGACGCCGACTTCATCCTCCTCGACGGCGACCCGCTGAGCACGTACACCAAGGTGCTCGAAACCTGGGTGGAGGGTGTTCGGGTGTTCGACCGTGACGATCCGGAGGACCGGCTGTTCGCGGTCGGTGGGTACGGCGCGAGCCGCGACGCGGTGGCCGACGACGAGCTCGAGCGCGAGGGGCAGCTGTGACCGCGCGGGTGCTGTCCCGGATCGTTTCCGTCCTCGCGCTGGCTGTCGCTGGCCTTTCCGCCGGTCCCGCGGTCGCCGGCGGCGGAACCGTCGCGGTCCGCGCGCAGAAGCTCCACACGATGGCTGGCGCCGCGATCGACGACGGCGTGGTCGTGGTCGAGAACGGAAAGATCACCGCCGTCGGTCCGGCGGCCTCCGTCGCGATCCCGGCCGGAGCGCGGATCCTGACCGCGGCCGTCGCCACCCCGGGGCTCGTCGATGCGCACTCGGTGGTCGGTCTCTCCGGCTATCTCAACCAGCCGCACGACCAGGATCAGCTCGAGACGTCGTCGGCGATGCAGCCGCAGCTGCGAGCCATCGACGCCTACAACGCGCGTGAGGAGCTCGTCTCCTGGCTGCGATCGTTCGGCGTCACCACGATCCACACCGGTCACGGACCGGGAACGCTCCTCTCCGGCCAGACCCTGGTCGCCAAGACCCGTGGCGATTCGGTCGACGAGGCGGTGATCGTGCCCGAGGCGATGATCGCCGCGAATCTCGGACCGCAGGCGTTCGGCGAGAAGGACAAGTCCCCGGGAACGCGCGCCAAGGAGATGGCGATGCTCCGCGCGGAGCTCCTCAAGGCCTCGGACTACCGCCGCAAGCTGTCGGACGCGAAGTCGGAGAAGGCTCCGGACCGCGACCTCGAGATGGAGGCGATGGCGGCGCTGCTCGATCGCAAGGTGCCGCTCCTGGTCACCGCCGACCGCGCCCAGGATCTCCTTTCGGCCCTCCGCCTGGCGGACGAGTTCCGGCTCCGGATCGTGCTCGACGGCGCCGCCGAGGCGTACCTGGTCCTCGACCAGATCCGCGCCGCCGGCGTACCGGTGATCCTGCATCCGACGATGGCGCGCTCCTTCGGCGAGCGCGAGAACCTGAGCTTCGAGACGGCGTCGAAACTGCGCGCGGCCGGGATCCCGTTCGCGCTCCAGAGCGGCTTCGAGGGGTACGTCCCGAAGACCCGGGTGGTGCTCTTCGAGGCGGCCGTGGCGGCGGCGAACGGGCTGACGTTCGAGCAGGCTCTCGCCGCGGTCACCATCGACGCCGCGAGGATCGTCGGCGTCGCCGACCGGGTCGGCTCGCTCGAACCGGGGAAGGACGGCGACATCGCCCTCTTCGACGGCGATCCGTTCGAGTACACCTCGCACGTCACCGGCGTCGTCATCGAGGGCGACGTCGTGAGCGAAACGCCGCGCTGACGGCCGGCCGCGCCGCCCGGCCCGCCGCGCCCGGATCGGCCTCCCCGGTGGCTTCGCCCGCCCGCCAGGTCATGCCCTTGCGCGGATCCGGAGCGGGGCTATGATGCAAGGTTCCGATGCCTCGCGAGAACGGCCCGGGCCGTCCCTTGGAGATGCCGCGTGAAGAGTGGGAGCTCGACCGCCTCGTGCGGTCGCCGGTTCCGGCTCCGAACGGCGTCGCGATCGAGGTCGAGGATGCGAGGACCCACAATCTCAAGGGAGTCTCCTGCCGGATTCCGCACGGCCGCCTGACCGTCGTCACCGGTCCGTCGGGCGCGGGCAAGTCGTCGCTCGTCTTCGACACGATCTTCGCCGAGGGACAGCGGCGCTTCATCGAATCGATGTCGACCTACGCGCGGCAGTTCCTCGGCCAGGTCGAACGGCCGCCGGTCGGGGAGATGCGGAACGTCCTGCCGGCGGTGGCGCTCGAAGCCCGGAACGCGGTCAGGAACGCCCGGTCGACGGTCGGTACGCTGACCGAGATCCACGACGTCCTGCGGCTGATCTACGCCCACCTCGGCGAGCTTCCGTGCCCCCTCGGGCACGGCCCGACGCGCCGCTGGGACGCCGGAGAGATCGCTGCGGAGCTCGCCTCGGGAGCGGCCGGTCCGTCGTTCCTGCTCGTCGCCCGCCTGCCCCGCCCGGATCAGGGGGCGGACCAGGCGCTCGGCGAGCTCGTCCGCCTCGGCTTCGGCCGGCGACTCGAGCGCGGGGCGGTGGTGCCGTCCGCGGCCGGCGACGGCTGGCCGGCGGAGCTCGATCCGCTGCCGCTCGTGCTCGGCCGCTTCCGCGCCGCGGAGGAGTCGCGCACGCGGGTCGCGGCGACGATCGAGGATGCCTGGAAGCTCGACGTGCGGACGGTCGAAGCGCACGGCGTGCCGGATACGGAGGGCGGATCGTCCGTGGTGCGGTACTTCGGGCTCGATCTCTCCTGCGTCGAATGCGGCACGGTGGTGCGGTCGCCCACGCCGGCCCTCTTCTCGTTCAACTCTCCGCTCGGCGCCTGTCCGACCTGCGAAGGGTTCGGCCGGGTCATCGGCATCGACCCCGAGCGCGTCGTTCCCGATCGGCGCAAGAGCCTCGCCGAACGTCCCATCGCCCCCTGGAACACGCCTGCCTACGAAGAGCTCTACGGACCGCTGCTCGCCGCCGCGAAGCGTCGCGGGGTGCCGCTCGACCGCCCCTGGTCGGAGCTCTCGCCCGACGACGTGCGCTGGATCTGGAAGGGCGAACCGGGAAGGAAGAAGAGCTCGTTCACCAGTCTGGACGGCTTCTTCGGCTGGCTCGAGGGGAAGACCTACAAGGTCCACGTCCGGGTGCTGCTGGCGCGCTACCGCTCGTACAACCGCTGCCCTGACTGCGGCGGCGGGCGGCTCAACGCCGAGGCGATGGCGGTGCGCTTCGAAGGATTGTCGCTGCCGGAGCTTCTCGCGCAGTCGGTCGAGGCGTTGCGTGCCTGGCTCGCCGACCGGCGGTTCACCCCGCGCCAGCTCGAGATCGGCGAGCATCTCCTCGAGGAGCTCGGCGCACGCCTCTCGGTGCTCGAGCGGGTCGGACTCGACTACCTCACCCTCGACCGCCAGGCGCGCACGCTCTCGGGCGGCGAAGCGCAGCGGATCCATCTCGCCGCCGCGCTCGGCTCGGGGCTCTCGTCGACCCTCTACGTGCTCGACGAGCCGACGATCGGTCTCCATCCGCAGGACAGCGAACGCCTGCTCAAGCTGCTGCGCGACCTCGCGTCGCGCGGCAACAGCGTCCTCGTCGTGGAGCACGACCGCACGCTCATCCTCGGCGCCGACCACCTGATCGACGTCGGTCCGGCGGCGGGCGAGGCCGGGGGCGAGATCGTCGCCGAAGGTTCGGTCGACGAGGTCCTCGCCCACCCGACCTCGCTCACCGCGCGGTTCCTGCGCGAACGCGCGCCGACGGCGGCACGCTCGCACGTCGCGCGCTACCGGCGCGAACGCGGCCGGCTGAGCGTCGAGGACGAGCTGCTCGGTCGCGAGGCGCTCGAAATCCGCGGAGCGCGCGAGAACAACCTCGCCGGGATCGACGTCGACCTGCCGCTCGATGCCCTGGTCGCGGTCACGGGCGTCTCGGGATCGGGGAAATCGACGCTGGTCGAGAACGTGCTCTACGGCAACTACCGCCGCTTCCGCGGCGCCGCCGACGTCGAGGCGGGGGCGTGCGACGAGATCCGCGGTCTCGAGCTCCTCGACGAGATGACGATGGTGGACCAGAGCCCGATCGGTCGCTCGACGCGCTCGAATCCGGTGACCTACATCCGCGCCTACGACGACTTCCGCAAGATCTTCGCCGGAACGGAGGATGCGCGGCGGCGCGGCATCACGCCGGCGCACTTTTCGTTCAACGTCGAGGCGGGGCGCTGCCCGCAGTGCAAGGGCACCGGGGTCGAGGAGGTCGACATGCAGTTCATGGCGCCGGTGGTGGTGGCGTGCGCCCACTGTCAGGGGCGCCGCTTCCGGCCCGAGGTCCTGGCGGTGCGGCACCTCGGCCGCGACATCGCCGAGACCCTGGACCTCACCGTCGACGAGGCGCTCGAGATCTACGCGCGCGAGAAGCCGCTCTGCCGCAAGCTCGGGCCGCTCGCCGAGGTGGGCCTCGGCTACCTCCGGCTCGGGCAGCCGACGTCGACCCTCTCCGGCGGCGAGGCGCAACGGCTCAAGCTGGCGAGCTTCCTCGGCCGGCCGGCGAGCTCGGGACGCCATCTCTTCCTGTTCGACGAGCCGACCACCGGCCTCCACCTCGCCGACATCGAGCAGCTCTACCAGACCCTGCGCAGGCTCGTGCAGCGCGGCGACGGGGTCGTCGTCGTCGAGCACAACCTGGAGCTCCTGGCGCATGCGGACTGGATCGTGGATCTCGGCCCGGGTGGCGGGAGCCGGGGAGGGCAGCGGCTCTACTGCGGCCCGTTCGGAACCTTCCTCGACGAGTCGCGCGGCCCGACGGCCCGGATGCTCCGCAGCCATCTCGGCTGGCGGGTCCCCCGGGGCGCATCGAGTAGAATGCGGGACGAGATTCGGACTCCGCAGCAGAACGCCGAGAGGACCTGGTGAGCGACAACGGTTGGCAGGTTTTCGTCGAGGTGCCGGGCAAGGCGCCGATCGAGCTCCACAACGGCGAGGCAGTCGTCGGCCGCAGCCGTTCGTGCATCGTGCAGATCGCCGAGACGACGGTCAGCCGGCAGCACGCCGTCTTCGTCGTCGAGCCGGGGAACGTGCGGCTCCGCGATCTCGGCTCGAGCAACGGTACCTACGTCAACGGCAAGCGCGTCGACGGCAGCGTGCCGCTGAACGACGGCGACCGCGTGGTGATCGGGGAGGCAGAGCTGATCGTCCGGATCCTCGCGCCGCTCGGTCCCGCGGAAGCGACCCAGAAGCTCGTCCTGCCGCCGCTCACCGTGCCGCAGGGAGCCGCGCCCGTCGCGGCGGAGGAGCCGCGCCCCAGTTTCGTGCGCACGCCGACGGCGGTCGAACCTCCGGGCGCTCCGGTACCGCCGGCACCGACCATGCCTCCGGTGGTCCCCGCACGGCCGGTGCCGCCGCGACCGTCGGCGGCGCCCGCCATGTCGACCGAAGCGGCGGCGAAGAGCGAGCTGCTCTCGTCGATCCAGGAGATCGACCAGGCGCCGATTCCGCCGCCAGTGGCTCGGAAGCCGACGGCCGCCGTCGTCTCTCCCGCCGGATTCTGGATCCGCGTCGCGGCGGCGCTGCTCGACACGATCCCGGTCGTCCTGCTGCTCGCGATCGGCTTCGCGCTGGCCTACTTCGTCTCGCCGGAAGCGGCAATCCTGACGTCGGTCCTGCAGTTCGGCTACGGTCTCTACCTCGCGGTCATCGGCCCGGCGCTCCAGGGGACGACCCCGGGCAAGAAGCTCCTCAAGCTGGCCATCGTCTCCGACACGACCTCGCCGGGGCAGGGCCTCGGCTGGGGGACGGCGTTCCTGCGGCTGGTCGGGCACCTGGTCTGCTCGCTGACCTTCAGCCTCGGCTACCTGCTCGTCGCGTTCACCGCGGAGAAGCAGGGGCTGCACGACCTGATCGCCAAGACGCACGTCGTGCGACGGCGCTGAAGCCGCTGCCGCTGGCCTCGCCCGGGCGGGGCTGCTAGATTCGGCCGGATGCCGGAAAGCAGCCCCCTCGCCCCCCCCGAAACCGTCGATCGCAAACGCTGGCTGCCTTTCCTGGGCTGGCTCGGGGGCGCTCTGCTCGCTGCCGTGCTGCTGTTCGCGGCCTGGGGCAAGGCGCTCGATCCGAACGCCTTCGCCGAACAGATCTCGGGCGAGGGGCTTGCCCTGGTCCTCTCGGCGCACCTCTGGGCGATCGTCATGATCGCCGTCGAGGTCGGTCTCGGTGTCGCCCTGCTGCTCAACCTGCGGAGCCGTCCCGTGCTCCTGTTCGCGACCGTCCTCGTCCTCCTCTTCGTCTTCCTGACCGGGCGCACCTACTGGCGCGCTCTGCACGGCATCGCGCCGGCGAGCGCCAGCTGCGGCTGCTTCGGCAACCTGGTGGAGCGGACGCCGGCCGAGGCGTTCTGGCAGGACCTGGCCCTGCTCCTGCCGCCGCTCGCGCTCGCCTGGATCGGCCGGCCGCGACCGCTGCGCCGCGCCGGAGCGAAGTGGGCGGCGACGGCGGCGCTCACCGCCGGCGGGGCGACCTTCGCGGCGCTCGCGCCCGGGCTGCCGCTCGACGATCTCGCCACCCGGCTCGCTCCGGGGACCCGCCTGGGGGAGATCTGCGCCGGGTCGGGAGACGCGCGGATCTGCCTTTCCGACGCGGTTCCGGAGATCGCGACCGGGCGCCACTGGGTGGTGCTGGTCGATCCCGACGCGCCCGACTACGGCACGGTCGTGGAACGCCTGAACGCCTGGGCCCTGTCGCGGAGCGAGCCGCCGGTGACCGCGCTCGCCGACATCACGGCCGAGAAGCAGACCGAGCTGTTCTGGCGCTTCGCACCGGCATTCGACTTGCACGAGACACCGGCGGCCCTGCTGCGGCCGCTCTATCGAACCCTGCCGCGCTCCTTCCTCGTCGAGGAGGGAACGGTGCAACGAACCCGTCGCGGGGTGGCGGCCGATCTCGTACCGCCCGCCACGCCGGATTCCTGAGGACGACCGACGCTCATGACCCGAAACGCTCCGCTCCCGTATCCGAAGCTGACGATGGCCGCTTTGGCCTGTTGCCTCGTTCTCCTCCCCGTCGCAGCGATCGCCCAGGCGATTCCGGCCGATTCGCTGCTCTCGGGGTTCGAGCCCAGCGACGACTTCCTGCTGGTGATCGGCGGCAAGGAGCAGCCGAAGGCCGAGATCTTCTTTTCGGAGCGGGCGCGCTGCTACCTGCTGCTCTCCTCCGAGCTGCCGTCGCCGGTGCTGATCAACGCGCCGGCGATGACGGTCGAGACGGTCGATCTGATGAAGGTGTCGCGGCATCCGGACGGAACGATCGATCTCCTGGCCGACGCGGTCCTCGAGCCGTCGGGCAAGTACACGGTGCGGGACACGAACATCGACTTCACGGTGAACGGCCGCTCGGTCCAGATCACCAAGCGCCCCTACATGCTCGGAGCGCACACCGGCGCCGAGCTCCTCGCCAACAGCCTGAGCTACCAGAAGACGGCGAAGAACTACACGCCCGACGCCGGCATCCTCAAGCGCCTCAAGGGTCAGAAGGAGAAGGTGCGGATCCTCACCTTCTTCGGCAGCTGGTGCCCGCACTGCAAGCGCCACCTGCCGCTCCTGCTCAAGGTCGAGCAGGGCCTGACCGGAAGCAACATCCAGTTCGACTACTACGGCCTCCCGAGCCCGTTCAGCGGCGAGCCCGAGGCCGAGAAGTACGGCGTCACCGGCGTCCCGACCGCGATCCTGTTCATCGGCGGCAAGGAGGTGGGGCGGCTGCCGGCGTCGCAATGGTCGAATCCGGAGGTCGCGCTCGACCTGCAGCTGAACGGGCCCGGGAAAGCCGCCGCGCGCTAGACTCCGTAGAGAGAAACAGCAGCTCTCCAGGAGGTTCGTGATGGCGATGCGATTCGGATACGGGTCTGCCCTGGCGGCGGGTGCCGCGTTGTTCCTCCTCGTCCCGGGTGGCACGCGCGCCCAGGAGCCGGTCGAGATCTCGGCCGAGGAGCCCGCCCAGCGCGAGCTCAAGGTCGATTTCGGGATCGAAGCGAAGATCCATTACCGCGACAGCGAACAGCTGCGCTTTCCCTCGCCGTTCCCGTTCCCGGAGAGCTTCCTCCCCCCGGGCGCGACCCAGGGTTTTCTCGAAACGGTCGACGAAGGCGGACACTTCGAGGTCTCCGTCGTCACCCTGCTGGCCGACGCGACCTGGGGACCGCACCTCGTGGCGCACGCCAAGATCGACGTGATCGACCTCTACGACCGCAATCCGACTTCGAGCGACCGCGAGATCGACGTCGACGAGATCTGGATCCGCTTCGGACGCGATCCGCACCTGCCGGAGGACGGCTTCGGCGCCTATGCGAAGGTCGGCAAATTCGAGCACTTCGAGCGCCAGAACGACCGCCACCTCGAGAGCTACGGCCTGATCTCGACGGCGTTCAACCGCTTCGAGGACCAGGGCGTCGAGCTCGGCTTCGACTTCGGCCGCCACCTCTACCTGCGCGGTTCGCTCACCCAGGGCAACCCGCTCTTCTTCCGCGACCCCAACGCCCTCGCCGGCGACAACGGAACGCCGAAGAAGGATCCGTTCGTGCACCCCAACCCGGTCCCCGAGCTGATGACCGGCTTCCCGATCCTCTACGACGCCGAGGTCGAGGATCTCGACGTCGACGGCGATCTCGAAACCGGCGTCGGATTGGGCATCCGCTTCGGCGATCGCGACTCCGGCCGGGCGCTCGATCTCCTGGCCTGGGGGTACCAGCGCAAGCTCGCCGACACGGTCGCGCTCCACGGAACGTTCTACGGCGGCGATCTCGATCTGCTGCGCGGGCCGCTGAGCACGCCGACGTCGGCTCCGTTCTCGCTCCCCATCTCGGACGACGACAAGAAGGAGTACGGCGGCAACGCCTGGCTCTACCTCGGCGGTTTCACCGCCTTCGGCCAGTACGTCTCGCAGGAAGTCGCCGGACTCGATCGCACCGGATACGAGCTCGAGCTCGCCTGGAAGATCGAGCTGCCACTCGCCTGGGCGGTCGGCGGACGGCAGCTCTTCCCTTCACTGCAGCCGGCGATCCGCTACAGCCACCTGAAGCCGGAGTTCGCCGGCGGTTCGGCGGCCTATCCTTCGCCGTCGGTGCGCTGGGAGTGGGACAAGCTCGACTACGGGCTGCGGATCGGCATCATCACCGGAGTCGATCTCACGATCGAGTTCGCCGACAACGAGATGACGCTCGCCAACGGCCGCAAGATCTCGAACGACGAGCTGCTGTCGACGCTGCGCTTCCGGATGTAGCAGCGCTTCAGGCGAAGACGGCGGCCGGATCGAGGCCGCCGTTGCGCCAACCGGCACCCACCGACTGCAGCTCTCCCGCGTCGGCGAGGCGGGAAGCGCCGAGGGCGAGGAGCTCCGGTTCCAGCTCCCACGCCGCCGCGCCCGCGAGGGCGAACCCTTGCAGCCTCCCGCGCCAGGGCGCGAGGGCCGCCGGCGCCTCGGCCAGAGCGTCGAGGGCGTGGATGCGGACCGTGCGAGCGCCGGGTCCGGGACGGAACGAGCGCCCGCTCGCGACCAGGATGGTGCCCGCGGTGAGCGGCGTCTGCGGCTCCCGCTCGCCGGCGAGCGCCGCGCCGGCGCGGAGCTGCTGCACGAGAGCGGCGGCGCCCGGATCGATCGCGCCCGGCGGCAGCCGGCGCTCCTCGAGCGCCAGCGCCCATTCGAGCGCCTCCGCGAGCGGCTCGGCCGGGAGCGTCGAGTAGATCGCCTGCACCGAGAGGCAGCCGCGCTGGTCGAAGAGGCAGATGTCGCGCGCGAGTTTCCGCGCCACCGTGAGCGGATCGACGTCGTCGGCCACCAGGGCGACGCTCGCCTTCGGGCCGTGCGCCACGAGGCGGTCGCCGAAGCGCCCGCGGAGCGAAGCGATCGCGCTCTCGCCGCCGTAGGCGACGATCCGCGCGGCGTGCAGGAACGCTGCGTCGAGCAGCTCCGGCTCGCTACCCGGAAAGGCGACGGCGGCGAACGCCTCGCCCAGCGCCGGCTCGCGCGCCGCCAGCGCACGGATCAACGCCGCTGCGAACAGCGGTTCGTCCGACGACGACTTGAAGAGCAGCGGACGCCCGGCGAGCAGAGCCGGGAGCAGACTCTGGGCCGCGAGGCCGGGGATGTTGCCGGCGAGGATCACGCCGCCGGGTGGTCGCGGGCCGCCGGCCGGAAGATCTCTTGCGAGCTCGCGCGCCGCGCCTCCGGCGAGGCCCGCGAGGACGACTTCGAGCGCCTCGCTCAGCCCTTCCGCCGAGAGGCCGCTCGTCGCGAGCAGGGCGGGGAAGAGGGTGCGGCGCTCGCGGCTCTCCGGGTCGAGGAGGGCGTCGAGGGTCTCGTCCCAGATCTCGAGCCGTCGCGCGGACGGAACCGTCGCGAGACTCCCGGGGCCGCGGTCGGCGAGGCGCACCGCGAGCCGCGCGAGCTCCGGGGCGGTCCAGTGGTCGGTCTCCGGTTCGGCGCCGGGCGGGACGGCGAATCGCGTGCTCATCGGCTGGTATGTTACGGCGCGAGCGACGACATGTCCGGTACCACTCCCCGAGCGACGATCTCCTTCTTCGAGCTCCCCGCCGCGGACGCGGGGCGGTTGGCGGAGTTCTTCCGCGCCGTCTTCGGTTGGGAGGCGGCCGAGATCCCGTGGCCGGGGCCGCGCTATCTCCGGCTCCTGCCGCCCGAGAGCGCCGAACGTCCCGGCGCCGGGATCCTCGAGCCGGACGCGAGCGGTCTGGTCGACCGGCTGACGGTGATGGTCCGGATCGAAGGCGAGCCGCTCGAGGCGGTGCTCGAACGGGTGGTCGCAGCCGGCGGAACGGTCGCCCTCACCCCGCGTGCGATCGGCAGCCACGGGCGCTTCGCCCGCTTCTTCGACCCGCAGCAGAACAGCTTCGGACTCTGGCAGCCGGTCTAGCGGCCGCGTGCGGCGAGCTCCTCGGCGAGGAGCGAGCAGCCGCGCCGCGCGGCGTCGGGGGCGCGCCCGGCGAGCCGGAAGCCGCCGGGCTCGGTCGAGCCGAGATCTTCGGTGAGGAGGTGGAGCGCCGAGCCGACGTTGGCGAGGTCGAAGAAGGTGAGCAGCCCCTTCTCTCCCGCCGGCAGCTCGCCCAGCGTCACCGGATCGAGCGCCCGGACCCGCATCCAGGGCGGCAGCACGAAGAGCTCCGGGTCGCCGGCGTCGAGGGTGCGGGTGTAGGCCTGGCTGGTGAGCTCGGTCATGCCGTATTCGGCGACGACGGCGTCGGCCGGGATCCCGAGCTGGTGCAGCAGCCGGTCGTGCAGCTCGGCGGGTGAAATCTCCCGGTCGCGTGCCTTGAAGCCACCGGTCTCCATGACCACCGAACCGGGCGGGAGCCGGAACTTGAGGTCGATGCGCCCGATGAAGTCGAGAAGGTCGGCGAGGGCATAGCTCGTGGCCAGCAGGACGACCGGTCGCCCCGCCCGCTGGTGGGCGTTGAGCCAGGAGCGCGCCTTGCCCCCTTCGACGCCGCGTGGCCCGCAGGCGTAGAGCGTGCCGGGTGCGCCGAAGCGGGAGACGACGTGGTCGACCATGAAGCCGAGACTGGAATCGCCGACGACGTCGCGCGGCGGGACGAGGGAGAGCATCGGCGCCGCGCTCCCGGCCGGCAGGACGGCAGCCGGAAAGGTGGCGTCGACGACGGCGCGATAGAGCTCCGGGAACGGATGGCGGTGCACGCTGCGCGCGTCGTCGAGCGTCCCGCTCGAACGGAACGTCTCCCGCGGCTCCTCGGTCGCGAGCTCGACGGAAGCGAACGCCGTCGCCGGAATCACCGGCACGTCGCGCCAGGCGGAGACGGTCTGCGGCGTTCGTCCGGCCCGTTCGCACATCGCCCGGTAGGGGGCGATCCGGTCGAACTGGTAGGCGAACGCCGCGAGGGCGAGGGGCTCGAACTCCGCCTCGTCCGGCCTCTCGACGAAGCTCCGGATCCGCTCGACGATCACCCGGCGATTCTGTCACGCAGCTTCGCCGGTCTGCGGCTCGAGCGACGGCGCCGTTGACAGGCGGGGCCGAATCAGCATAGAAAGCGCGGACGATGTCGCTCGCCACTCGCTCCGCCAAGACCGCCTCGATGTGCATGTGTTGTCCGCATGTGCGCGGGGCAGGAGCGTTCGTCGAGTAACCCGTTACCCAACCGGTACGACGACCCGAGACCCGCGACGGTGCCAACCGAGCGGGTCTTTCTGTTTCTTGGCACATCGTCGCGGAGCTCCCGAAGTCGACCCATCGACTCGAAAGGAGTCCACGATGTCCGAGCAGACCGCCGTCGCCGCCGCCGCTGCCCGCCGCTTCGAGACCCTGCAGGTCCACGCCGGTCAGGAGCCGGCTCCGGGAACGAACGCACGCGCCGTTCCGATCTACCAGACGACCTCCTACACCTTCGACGACGCCGCACACGGCGCCCGCCTCTTCGCGTTGCAGGAGTTCGGCAACATCTACACGCGGATCATGAATCCGACGACCGACGTCTTCGAGAAGCGGATCGCGGCGCTCGAAGGAGGCGTCGCCGCCGTCGCCACCGCGTCCGGGCAGGCAGCGCAGTTCCTCGCCCTTTCGACGATCGCCGGTGCCGGCGACAACATCGTGTCGACGAGCTACCTCTACGGCGGAACGTACAACCAGTTCAAGGTGGCGTTGCCGCGGCTCGGCGTCGAGGTGCGGTTCGTCGACGGCGACGACCCGGAGGCGTTCCGGCGTGCCATCGACTCCCGGACCCGCGCTCTCTACGTCGAGACGATCGGCAATCCGAAGTTCAACATTCCGGACTTCGAAGCGCTCGCCGCGGTGGCGCACGAGGCCGGCGTTCCGTTCGTCGTCGACAACACCTTCGGCGCCGGTGGCTATCTGTTCCGGCCGATCGACCACGGCGCGGACATCGTCGTGGCTTCGGCGACCAAGTGGATCGGCGGACACGGCACCTCGATCGGCGGCGTGGTGATCGACGCCGGACGCTTCGACTGGGGCAACGGCAGGTTCCCAGCGTTCACCGAGCCGGCGCCGGGCTATCACGGCCTCGACTTCTGGGAGGTGTTCGGCCCGCAGGGGCCGTTCGGCAACATCGCTTTCGCCATCCGCGCCCGCGTCGAAGGGCTGCGCGACCTCGGCGCGTCGCTCTCGCCGTTCAACTCGTTCCTCTTCCTCCAGGGGCTCGAAACGCTCTCGCTCCGCGTGCAGCGTCACGTCGACAACGCCCTCGAGCTGGCACGCTGGCTCGAGGGGCACGAGGCGGTGGAATGGGTGAGCTACCCGGGGCTCGCGTCGCATCCGGCACACGAACGCGCGCGCAGGTACCTCCGCAACGGCTTCGGCGGCGTGCTCGCCTTCGGCATCCGTGGCGGACTCGCCGCCGGGAAGCGGTTCATCGACGCGGTCGAGCTGGCCAGTCATCTGGCGAACGTCGGGGATGCCAAGACGCTGGTGATCCATCCCGCCTCGACGACGCACCAGCAGCTCTCGGACAGCGAGCAGCGGAGCGCCGGAGTCACCCCCGAGCTGGTGCGCGTTTCGGTCGGCATCGAGCACATCGACGACATCCGGGCGGACTTCGAGCAGGCGTTCGCGCGCGCGCTGTCGGTGGAGCGGGAAGTCGCCGCGGGAGCGTCGTCGTGAGTTTCCATCTCCACATCTCTCCCGAGACCCGCTTCCTGCGTCTCCCCGGAGGATTCGAGCTCGACTCCGGGGAGCGCCTGCGCGGCGTCGAGGTCGCCTACCGCACCTGGGGCGAGCCCTCGCCGGCGGGCGACAACGCGGTCGTCGCGCTGCACGCACTCACCGGCTCCGCCGACGTCGATCGCTGGTGGGGGAAGCTCCTCGGTCCCGGACGGGCCCTGGACCCCGCGCGCGACTTCGTGGTTGCGCCGAATCTGCTCGGCAGCTGTTTCGGCACCACCGGCCCGGCCTCGCCGCCGCACGAGCCGGGAGAGCTCCGCGGCGCCGACTTCCCGGCGATCTCGGTCCGCGACCAGGCGCGGCTCGTCTGGCGCTGGCTCGACGCACTCGGGATCGACCGTCTGCGACTCGCGGTCGGCGGCTCGCTCGGCGGCATGGTGGCCCTCGAGCTCGCCCTCCTCGATCGTGGCCGCCTCGATGCCGCCGCGCTCCTGCAGGCGCCCGGGCGTCACGGGCCGTGGGCGATCGCCTTCTCCGAGCTCGCCCGCCGGGCGCTCGAGCTCGATCCGAAGTTCCGCGGCGGGCGTTACCCCGCCGACGACCCGCCGCGCGAGGGACTCGCGCTCGCGCGCGCGATCGCGATGGCGAGCTATCGCAGCCGGGCGAGTTTCGAGCAGCGCTTCGGTCGCGATCTCCGCGCCGGCCGCTTCGAAGTCGCCAACTACCTCGATCATCAGGGCCGGCGACTCGCCGAGCGCTTCGATGCACGGAGCTATCTGACGCTCCTCGGAGCGATGGACCGGCACGACGTGGCGCGTGGACGCGGCCACTTCGAGTCGGTCCTCGCCGGTCTCGATCTGCCGACGCTCGTCCTCTCGTGCCCCAGCGACGTGCTCTATCCGGAGGCCGAACAGCTCGAGCTCGTCGCCTGGCTGCCCGGCGCCGACTGGGTCTCGCTCGACAGCGGGCACGGGCACGACGCCTTCCTCCTCGAACAGGCGAGCGTCGGCCGCATTCTCCGGAGCTTTCGCCGACGGGTGGAGGAGGGAACCGGGAGCCTCGAGCCGTTGCCCCGGGCGGCCGCCGGAGGTGCGGAGTGAAGCCGACGATTCTCAAGTTCGGCGGGACGTCGGTGGGCAGCGCCGCCGCGCTCTCGGCGACGGTCGGTGCCGTCGTCGCCGCGGCCGGCGACGGTCCGGTGGTGGTCGTCGTCTCGGCGCTCGCCCGGGTGACGGACGAGCTCGACCGCTCGATCGCGACGGCCGTGGCGGGCGAGCCGGAGTGGAGGAGCGTCCTGCGATCCCTGCACCGCCGGCATCTCGAGCTGCTGGCTGCGGTCGCCGCGGGGCGGGCGGCCGCGACGGCGGCCGATGCGCTCGACCGCGAATCGGCACGCCTGCGCGATCTGCTCCACGGCTGCCAGCTCCTCGGCGAGGCGTCGCCCGGAGTGCGGGCGCGGATCCTCGCGGCCGGCGAGCGCTGTTCCGCTCCCGTCGTCGCGGCGGCGCTCACGGCGCGCGGCGCTCCGGCCGCGGTGTTCGACGGCACCGAGCTGCTGGTGGTGGAGGGCGACGACGAGGACGGGGAGCCGGACCTCGCAGCGACCCGCCTCCGCGCCTGCGGCAAGCTCCCGGCCCGGGATCCGATCCCGGTCGTCACCGGCTTCTTCGGAGCCGACGGCGCCGGGCGGCTGAAGCTGCTGGGACGGGGCGGCTCGGATACCAGCGCGACGGTCCTCGGCGCCGCGCTGGGAGCGGCACGGATCGAGATCTGGACCGACGTCGACGGGATCTTCGATCGCGATCCGGCGCTCGACGAGGCGGCCGTGCGGCTGCCGCGACTCGCCTACGACGACGCCGAAGCGCTGGCTCGCAGTGGCGCGCGTGTGTTGCACGTGAAGGCGATCGCCCCGGCGCGGAGTGCGGGCGTTCCGATCGTGGTGCGCAACACCTTCCGGCCGGATGCGCCGGGATCGCGGATCGACGGGGCTCCGGAATCGGTCTGCTATGCTGATTTTTGAGTCCGAATCATGCGCCGATCGCGTCGCGGAGAGGCGACGATACTCGCGGCCACCCTCCTGGCCCTCGCGCCTGGCGCGCCGGTGTCGGTCGCCGGGGAGCAGGCGGCGGCGCGTCCGGCACCCGTCACCTACACCGTCCGCGGAGTCGTCCAGCTGCGCGAGAAGGGGGTCGTCTCGAAGGACCCGAGCCTCCTGCCCGAGAACACGGTGATCGTCTTCGAACCGGCCGCGCGTCCGAGGGCCCCGCGGCCGGTCACGGCCGAGATGTCGACGGTCAAGAAGGAGTTCAGCCCGCGCCTCCTGGTGGTCCCGGTCGGCTCTTCGGTGCAGTTCCCGAATCTGGACCCGATCCTGCACAACGTCTTCGCGATCTCCGGCAGGAACAGTTTCGACCTCGGACTTCTCGGCAAGGGGCCCGGCAAGGTGGCGAAGTTCCACGAGCAGGGGATCGTGCGCGTCTTCTGCAATGTCCATCACCGGATGTTCGCCTACGTCTACGTCGTCTCGTCACCGTACTGGACCACGGCCGGGAAGTCGGGTGAGTTCGTGCTCGAAGGTCTCCCCGCGGGTAACGGGACCTTGACGGTCTGGAACGAGCGCAGCGCGGTCCAGTCGATGCCGTTGTCGGTGCCGTCGCGGGCGACCCTGTCGATCGGTCTCGACATCACCATGCCGCGTATTCCGCCCCACAAGAACAAGCTCGGCAGGTCCTATTCGGGAGGAAACTATGGCTGAGCGCCGCCGCGGTCTGTCGCTCGGAACGCGAATCTTTCTCGTCAGCGGACTGCTTCTCGCCGTGGCTCTCGGAGTCGCGGTGGCGGTGACTTCGGTGCTCGGCAACCGGATCGGCGTGGCTGCGGCGAAGGAACGGATCCTCGCCGGAAACTCGGTCCAGGCCGCCTCGCAGCAGCAGCGTTACCAGCAGCTCCAGCTGCAGACCCGGATCCTGACCGCCGATCCCGAGCTCAAGGCATACCTCCTGCGCGCCATCGACGAAGGGGATCGTCTGTCGATCCTCGACCAGCTCGACGAGCGCCAGAGCGACCTCGGATACGACTTCGCGCTGCTCGTCGATCCGCGCGGCCGTCTCCTGGTGCGGACCGACCAGCCCGACGCGCCACCGATCGACCTCGCCAAGCGCCCGCTGATCGCCAAGGTGCTCGAGGAGTACGAGGGGTTCGGAATCTGGCAGGAGGGGGACAAGATCTACGAAGCGGTCGGCGTACCGCTGGCGCTCAACCAGAACGCCTTCGCCTTCCTCGTCGTCGGCTTCGAGATCAACGACGTGCGGGCGCTCGAAGTGAAGCGGGTGACGGCGACCGAAGTCGCCTACCTCACGGCGACCTCGAGCGGCGCCGCCGTCGTCGCGTCGACGCTCGCCCCGGGCCAGCAGGACCGTCTCGTGGCGGCGCTCCGGCGTCAGGGAAACCTGCTCGCCAGCGTCACCGAGCAGGGGAAAGCGGTCGATGCGGTTGATCTGGAGCTCGAAGGCGGGCGCTGGCTCGCCCTGCTCGCGCCGCTCAAGGACGCCGCCGGCAAAGCAGCGGGCGCCTCGATCGCGCTCGCTTCGCTCGACCGCGAGCTCGCCGGCTATCGCCGCATCCGCGACCTGCTGGTGATCCTCGGTCTGGTCTCGCTCCTGGCGGCGCTCGGGATCTCCTATCTGCTGTCGCGGCGGGTCTTCGCGCCGGTGCGCCAGCTGGTCGGCGCGGCCAACGCGGCGCGCGGCGGCAACTACGACACGCGGATGCCCGAAGGCGGTCCGGGAGAGGTCGCCGAGCTGTCGGGCGCGTTCAACACGCTTCTCGCCGACCTGCGCGAGCGGCGCGACATGGCGGCCTACGTGAGCGCCCTGTCGCGCAGCCTGCCGGAGCCGTCGAGCCGCGGCGAGGCGCCGTCGCGCCCCGAGATGCAGAAGGTCACCGTGCTGGGTATCGAGCTGAGGCGCTACGCGAGCCCCCGGCAGACTTCGGATCCGGACGAGACACTGGCCCGCCTGTCGCGCGACCTGAAGCGGATCCTGAACGCGGTCGACGCGCACGACGGTCACCTCGAGGCGGTCTTCGGGCATCGCGCACTGGCCAGCTTCTCCGGGCCCACCCGTTCGGATCGCGCGCTCGCTGCGGCGGCCGAGATCTCGGCAACCGTTTCGATGAAGGAGGGAGCATTCGACGAATCGCAGCCGCCGGCACTCGCCATCGCCGCCGGTGAGGCGATGACCGGCGCGGTCAACTTCACCGACGCGGCCGAGCGGACGCTGATCGGGCTGCCGCTGCAGCAGGTCGAGGGACTGCTGCGAGAGGCGTCGCCCGGGGACATCCTCCTCGCCGCGAACGTCCACGCAGAAGTGGCGAGCGGTCTCGGACTGGCCGGTGTCGACCTCGCGCCGCAGCGCGGCCTGCTGACGACGCAGGCGATCTACCTGCTCGGCGGCGACGACGCGGCGAAGCTCTCGGGGCGCAGCGTGGCGGGAGCACCGACTCTCGCGGTCGCGGCCGGCAGCTTCGGCGACAGCGCGAGCGAGCTGCCGACACGCGCCGGTGCGGGGCCCGCGCAGCAGAGCTTCGATTCGCTCACCGACATCGGTCCGGGCACGCTGCTCGGCTCGCGCTTCGAGATCCTCTCGACGCTCGGTGCCGGCGGTATGGGCATCGTCTTCAAGGCGCGCGACCGCGAGCTCGACGACCTCGTGGCGCTCAAGATGCTGAAGCGCGAAGTGGCGGGCGACCGGGCGCTGGTCGAGCGGCTGAAGAGCGAGCTCAAGCTGGCGCGGAAGATCACCCACCCCAACGTTCTGCGCACGTTCGACTTCGGCGAAGTCGACGGCAATCCGTTCATCTCGATGGAGTACGTCCGTGGCCTGACCCTGCGATCGATGCTCGAGCAGTCGGGCCGGCTGCCGTACTCGGCAGGGCTGCGTCTCGCCCGGCAGGTGACGTCGGGCCTCGCCGCTGCGCACGAGCAGTCGATCCTCCATCGCGACATCAAGCCCGAGAACATCATCCTCGACTCGCTCGGCAACGCCAAGGTGATGGACTTCGGTCTCGCCCGGCCGGTGCACCGGATGACTCCGGGACAGACCCAGGCCGGCTTCATCGTCGGGACGCCGCACTACCTGGCGCCGGAGCAGCTCGAAGGAAAGGAGCCGGATCCGCGCGCCGACATCTACGCCTGCGGAGTCGTCCTGTACGAGGTGTTCACCGGCAAGCTGCCGTTCGGCGGCAACAACGCGATGGAGATCATCATGCAGCATCTCAAGGAGGCGCCGGCTTCGCCGCGGAGCTACTGGCCCGACATGCCGGAGGCGCTCGAGCGTCTCCTCCTGCGCTGTCTCGAGAAGAGTCCCGACGCCCGGTTCCCGGACACCGGGGCGCTCGTCGCCGAGCTCGACCGGCTGACTGCCTGAGCCGGTGCGCAGGAAACTCGGCGCCGGAGGGTTTCGATCGACAGTGTGACGGCGATCGACCCCGAAGCGGGGAATCTCGACTCCGACTGGGGGCTTCTCGCGGCGGCGGCGCGTGGCGACGAAGAGGCGTTCCGCACGCTCGTCGAGCGGCATCAGGACCGGATCGTCCGCCTCTGCGAGCGCATTCTCGGAGATCGCGAGGAGGCGCGGGACGGGGCGCAGGAGGTCTTCCTCCGCGTCTACCGGCATGCGGCGGACGCCGAGCCGCGGGGCCGCCTGTTCACCTGGCTCTACCGCATCGCCCTCAATCACTGCTTCAACCGGCTGCGACGGCGGAAGATCGTGCGATTCTTCTCCTTCGAGCGGGCCGGTCAGGACGGGTCGGAGGAGAGCGTGACCCTCGACCCCGCCGACGGGCGACCCGGCGCCGAGGCGGATCTGATGACGCGCGAACGGTGGCGGGCGACGCGGAGGGTGATCGACGCGCTGCCGGAGGGTCAGCGGGCGGTGCTGCTGCTGGCCCGGTTCGAGGGGCTCTCGCAGCGCGAGATCGCCGAGACGCTGGGGATCACGGAGGGCGCTGTCGAGAGCCGGCTGGTGCGGGCGATGCGCCGGTTGCGGGGCCCGGAAGCGCAGGAAACGGCGAGCCCGGCCGTTTCACGGGGGGAACCATGAGCGAGACGAAGAAGAGCGGAGACGACACCATCTGGCGCCGACTCGTCGCGCCGGAGAGCGGCTCGGCTGTCAGCGGAGCGGCCGACGACGCCGGAGCGGACAGGTTCCTCCACGAGGCCCGGCGGACATGGGAGGCGCTCGATCTGCCACCCGCCGAAGGCGCGCCCGTCGGCTTCGCGACCCGGGTCGTGGCGCTCGCGCGCGCCGAGAGCGGACGTTCGCTGCGGACGCCGGCGGTCCGCCGGCTGTCGGCCGTGGCGGCGCTCGCCGGCGGCATCGCGATCGGCGCGACCCTCGCCTGGGCCGGAACGGCCGAGGAGCAGAGCGTCGCCGGGATCACCCTCGCCGAGAGCTATCTCGAGGCGGCGGCAGGATCGGGCGACGGTGCCGTCGAGCTGCCGGAGACCGAGGTCGACGAGAGCGCTCCGTCCGCGGAGGCGCGATGAGGCGCAATTGGCTGGTCCTCGCCCTGCTCCTGTCGCTGGGGATCAATGTCGGACTGGTCGGCGTCGCCTGGCTGCGCCATCGCGGCTGGAGCGAACGGTTCGCCGGCGTGCGCGCTATCGATCGCGATCCGGGTGTACGTCTCGCCGAACGCCTCGGCCTCGAGGGCGAGCCGCGCGGGCGGTTTCTCGCCATCCAGCGCCGCCTGGGAGTCAAGCTGCGCGAGCTCCGGCCGCAGCTGGTGACGCTCGAGCGCGAGGTGCGGCAGGAGCTGGCGGGCGCGGCGCCGGACCGGGAGAGGATCGATGCCCTGCAGCGCCGGATCGCGGAGATGAATCTCGAGCTCGATCGGGCGCTCGCCGAGAGCGTGCTCGCCTCGCGCGAGGTTCTCTCGGGTCGCGCCGAGCGCCGGTATCTCTTCTTCATCCAGCAGTTCCCCATGCGTTCGGAGGCGGAGCGGCCGCCGCGCGATCCGCGCGGACCACGGCCACCGGAGGAGCGCCGCGAGCGCGGCGAGAGCCGGCTCGGGCCTCCGCCCGGGAAGCCCTGATCCGGAAGCCGGGCTTCGCTGGTCGTGGAGATTCGGCGTGATAATTTTCCGCCATGATCCGCGTCCTGCTGTTCTACGCTGACGGTACGATCCGCACCGGCGGCGCGGAGTTGTTGGGCGAGGCCTGCCAGCCGGAGATCGGTGGCTGGATCGACTTCGACGGCGACCGCGAGGCGGCCGAGAAGCTGCTGCGCGAACAGAGCTTCCACCCCCTGGCGATCGAAGACACCTTCACGCTGCATCACCAGCCGCGCATCGAGGAGTACGACGACCACGTCTTCGTCATCGTGCGCGGGATCGACTTCAACGACGACGATCCGGCGGCGCATCTCGACACGCTGAAGCTCGCCGCCTTCCTGCGCCGGAACCTCCTCGTCACTGTGCACCGCAATTCGCTGCGCAGCGTGAAGGCGGTCTGGCAGCGGGTGACCGAGAGCGGCAAGGCGCTCCCGGGAGGTGTCGTCCAGGCCCTGTGGGGCATCTGCGACGAGATCATCGATCTCTACCAGCCGATCGTCGACGCGATCGGACACGAGATCGAGGACCTCGAGGGCGAGGTCCTCGACGCGACCGGGAGGGTGCAGCTCGAGAAGATCCTCAGCCTGCGGCGCCGGCTCTCGGTCCTCAGGCGGATCATGCTCCCGCATCGCGCGGTCTTCAGCCATCTCGCGAACTCGCGCCAGGAGCTGTTCGACGCCACGGCGTCGCTCAACTTCCGCGACACGCTCGACAACGTCCTGCGCCTGACCGACGCCATCGACCAGCAGCGCGACCAGCTCGCCAACGTCAAGGACACCTACCTTTCGGTGGTCTCGCAGCGCACCAACGAGATCATGAAGGTGCTGACGCTCTTCTCGGCGGTGATGCTGCCCCTCACCTTCATCGCCGGCGTCTACGGCATGAACTTCGAGCACATGCCGGAGCTCGGCTCGCGATTCGGCTACCCTGCGGTCCTCACCGTCATGGGAGGAATCGCCGGCGGAATGATCCTCTGGTTCCGCCGCCGCGGCTGGTTCTGAGGAGACCCGGACGAAAAAAGGGCCCCGCCACGGGCGGGGCCTGAAGGAGGGGGTGAAGAGGGAGATTTGTCTCTCGCACTTCTCGTTGCTCTCCCGTCTACGAGACTCGGGCGGGCAGCGTCCATGCCGGGGAGAGGGCGCGGTCGGAATCGGCGGGGACATCGCGGTTTTCAGGCTTCTGAATGACGGGCTCCGGGACGGAGTGCCGGAAACGCGGGACCAACGGCCGCGAAGGTGTGGCGAGCGAAGCGACGGCATCGCGGATCCATCGGATCGAACCGGTCCCGCCGCGGGACGGAGGGCCGGCAGAGCGGGACGAACGGTTCCCGGGAGCGACCGAGTGGATCGCGCCGTGCCGCGGGCGCGGTCGGCGAATTCAACCGGACCGGATCGGGAGATCGCAGGAAGGCGACCGGAGGCCGGTGCGAGACCGCCCCCGTGCCCGCAAACGTCGATATCCGAAGCAGTTGGATCGTTCTGCACCAGGTGACCGCGATCGTGGCACTGCCGTTGCTCGACGACTCTCACGCGAGAGTGCGGATGTTCCGCGCTCTCCGTTCTCAAAGGAGAGTCGTGATGCGCAATCTGGCAAGAGGTCTCCTGGCTGCCATTGCCGCCGTGTGTCTTGTGACACCGGTTCTGGCCCAGGAGCAGGTGGGTGCGATCACCGGCAAGATCACCGATTCGTCGGGCGCCGTCCTTCCGGGCGCGACCGTCGAGGCGGCGAGCGCCGGTGGCACCCGGCTTTCGACGACCACGGGTTCGAACGGCGAGTACCGTTTCCCCCGCGTCCCGCCCGGTGT
>JBFWYP010000009.1:0-125554 GCA_050186295.1 Thermoanaerobaculia bacterium
CTCTTCCGATCTCTCCTGGTGCTGTTCACCGACGGCATCTGGGAGGCGACGAGCGCGGACGGTCGCCGCTTCGGCACCGCCGGTCTCGAGCGGACGCTGGTCGCGCACCGGCGGCGCAGCGAGGAGGAGATCGTCGCCGAGATCTTCGCCGCCGTCTCGCGCCACCACGAAGCTGCCGAGCCCGACGACGACCGTACCCTGGTCGTTCTTCGCGCCACCTGAGGCGCCGCGAAACCGCCGGCCTTCCGGGGGCGTACAATTTCGATATGGCCGCCAACGCCCCCACCTTCGCCGACCGGCGGCGGCTGCTGCAGCTCGAGACGCTCTACGACCTCGCCATCCGGCTCTACTCGGAGCGCCAGGAGCAGGAGCTCCTCGACGAGCTGCTGGAGCGGGTCTGTCTGGTTCTCGATCCGGCGATCGCGGTCGCCGTGACCCGGGAGCCGACCGCCGGCAGCCGGGCGCTGGCTGTGGTCGGCTGGCCCGGCGCCCGGCCGAGCGGCGGCGAGCTGTTCGACGCGCTGCTCTGGCGCGACCTGCTCGCCCAGGGGCAGACGCTGATCCGGCGCAACGGCGACCTGCTCGGTGTTCCCTATCGCGAGCTGGTGGCGACACCGCTCGGCTATCGCGGCGTCTTCCTCGGCTACCTCGCGCTGCTCGACAAGGAGGAGCGTGGCGGATCGGGGGAGGGCTACTCGGACGAAGACCGGCGGTTCCTCGAGTCGGTGGCCTCGCTCGCCGGTGTGGCGCTCGACGGCGCTCGCCAGTTCGAACGCCTCGAAGTGCAGCGCGAGCGGCTGAGCGAGGAGAACAAGCTGCTGCGCGGCCAGCTGGCCTCGGAGCTCGAAGGGCAGGGGTTCGTCGTCGCCTCGCCGCGGATGCGACGGCTGCTCGAGCTCGCGGAGCGGGTGGCGCCGCGCGGCGTGAACGTGCTGGTGCGGGGGGAGAGCGGCACCGGCAAGGAGCTGGTCGCCAAGCTCGTGCATCACCTGTCGGGACGGGCCGGGGCGATGGTCGCGATCAACTGCGGTGCCCTGCCCGAGTCGCTGCTCGAGAGCGAGCTGTTCGGGATCGAGGGCGGAGTGGCGACCGGCGTTTCGGCCCGGCGTGGCAAGTTCGAGCTCGCCGACGGCGGCACACTGTTCCTCGACGAGATCGGCGACATGGCGCCGGCGCTGCAGGTGAAGCTGCTGCGCGCGCTGCAGGAGCGCGAGGTGCTCCGGGTGGGCGGCGAGACGCCGGTACCGGTGGACGTGCGGCTCATCGCCGCGACCCATCGCAGTCTCGAGTCGCTGGTCGCCGAGGGGCGCTTCCGCGAAGACCTCTACTACCGCATCAAGGGGGTCGAGCTCGAGCTTCCGCCGCTGCGCGAGCGACGCGAGGAGATCCCGCTCCTGGCGCGGCACTTCCTCGACCGCTTCTGTGCCCGCGAAGGGATCCCGGTGCCGTCGATCTCGCGCGAGGCGCTGGCGCTGCTGCTCGAGTACGACTACCCCGGGAACGTGCGCGAGCTGCAGAACCTCCTCGACGGCGCCGTCTCGCTCGCGGACGGGCCGATCGAGGCGGGGCTCCTGCGCTCCCTGATGGGGGTACAGCAGGGGCGGTCGAACGGCCCCGAGGCGCTCGACCTCGCGACCCTCGAACGCCGCCACATCGAGCGCGTCCTCAAGCTCGCCCAGGGCAACAAGAGCGCCGCCGCCAAGCTCCTCGGAGTGGACCGGCGGACCCTGCTGCGCAAGGGCTTCTAGTTCTCGTGGCCTGCCGCCGGCTGGCGGAGGCGAGCCTTCCAGTCGACCGGATCTTCCGGGGCGATCGCGGTCCAGTCGACCCGGCGGTGGGCGATCGTCGGAATGCCCATCAGGTTGGTGAGACTCTTCGGCAGGGTGGCGGCCGCGGGCTCGACTTCGTCGAAGCTGTTGGCGACGACGGCGGGGACGCCGGGAGCTCCGGGGCCGCCGGCGGCGATCCGCAGACTCGTCTCGACGATGCGGCCGACCATCGCCCGGTGGACGGCGTCCTTGACCTCGCCGAGATTCTCCGGCACCTCCTTGCCGTCGAGCTTGCCGCTGCCCGCTCCGGCGCTCGAGGCGTAGAACTGCTCGGAAAAGACGATCTTCCCCGAGGCGGAGGCGAGAGCCCACGAGACACAGGCGATCACCCCGCCCTTGCTGCTGCTGTGGGCGACGAGATGGCGCCGGAGCAGGACGTGGATCCGCCAGTCGTCCGCCGGAGCGGGCGCAGGCGGCCAGGAGACGGTCGCCAGACTGTCGCGGATGGAAGTTTCGACGATGCGGGCGTCGTCGTCGTCGAAGCTGCCGAGCGGCAGCGTGCCGGTGGCCTTCATCTCGTTGGCCCCCGGTGCGACGGAGAGCTCGCCGAACGAAACTGCCGCGTGGAGCGACGAACCCGCCGGAGTAGCGAGCGGGAGAACGAACGGTCGGGTGCCGCCGAAGACGCCGCCGCAGCCCCAGAGGAGGGCGCCGGAGGCGATCAGCAGGAGGACGGCGGCGATCGTGATCGGGCGGGCTGCGTCGGGTGCGGGATCGATGCCCTGCATAGGGACTCCTTCCGGATCCCGGGGATGCCGCGCGGAAGTTCCGCTCCGCGCGGCGCTCCGGGGGTTCGGTCGCAGAGTAGGGAGGCGGCAAGGCCGAGACAACGCATCTTCATGCGGTCACCCGCGAGGCATCTGGACGGAGATGTGGCAAAATGCCTCGTATGCGACACATTGGCGCAACTAGCGATGGAATGCCCGCTGGTGGTCCCTTCCGGCAGTCGACCGGCTGTATCCGGGGAAATGTTGGGGCAATTTGTCGCAATGGCATTGCGGCAATTCCACCGGCGCAGTTCGGGCCCCTGGGGATAAGTTGTTGATTCCGCGTGGTTTGGAGATCGACCGGGAGAGCGTGCGGCAAACTGGCAGGGAGGTTGCCTTGGGTCCGGGGTACCAAGGAGACCGCCATGCTACAGTCCGTTCAGAAACTGTCCGAAATCAGGGCTCTTCCGATCGATTGGATCGCCGGTTCGGCAGTCCTCGCGACCTCTGCATGGCTCCTCGCCACCGACCGCATCCCGCCAGTGTTCGTCTATCTGGTGGAGCTCTTCCTGAGCTTTTAAGGACGCTCCGCGCATGACCGAGCGGTCCCGGCTGCGGGAGGTGAAGCTCACCCTCCCGATGGCGCCCGATATGGAAGTGGTGGCGAGCCAGGCGGCTTCCAGCCTCGCCACGTTCATCGGGATGAGCCCGGATCGCGTCGACGAAGTCCGCCTCGCCGTCGTCGAGTGCTGCATCAACGCCTTCGAGCACAGCCGTTCGGCCGAGCGCAAGGTCGATATCACCTTCGGGCTGCTCGGAGGCAGCGAACCCGATACTCTGGAGATCCGTGTCCACGACGACGGTGTGGGATTTTCGCTCACCGATGTCGAAGAACCGCGAATCGAGGCTAAGCTACGGGGGTCCCGCAAGCGTGGGTGGGGCCTCAAGATCATGCAGGGCCTGATGGACGAGGTGAAGATCCTCTCCGGCTCGCATGGGACCACCGTAGTCATGAGCAAGTCACGCTGAGGAATGGACGGAGAACGATGACCGAAGCACTCAAACTGACCATCGATCGCCGCGACCGAATCGCCGTGATTCAGACGGAGGGGTACATCAACAACCAGGGCGGCGAAGAGATCGCCCGGGCCGCCTACGATCTGCTGGACGGCGGCTGTCGCCTCCTCCTGCTCGACCTCTCCGGGACGAAGATCATCAACTCGATCGGCATCTCGATCCTGATCGAAATCATCGAGAAGATGATCGAGGTGGACGGCAAGCTCTCGTTCTGTGCCCTGACGCCGACGATCGAGAAGACGTTCCACATCATGGGCCTCGCCCAGTACGCGTCGATCTACCCCGACCAGGCGACGGCGGTGACCGAGCTCTCGTCGTGAGCCCGGGCTCGGCCGCATCGCCCACGGGTGCGACCTCCCGGGGGCGCGATCTGCGCGCCGAGCTGCTCGACATCGCGCGCCTCGAGGGAGACGGCAGGCGCGCCACCGAACGACTCCTGCAGCTGCTCGAGCGCGAGACCGGCGCCGGCGCTGCGATCTACCTCAAGAGCGATCGCGAGTACCGGCGCGCCTTCTCGGTCGGCGGTCCGTTCGAGGATCTGGCGCCGGCGCCCACCGAGGCCGGCGACGGCGTGCTCGCCTTCCAGGGCGGCTACCTGCGGTTCGGGCCGGTCGCCGACGGAGCGACGGTCGCGCCGGCCGAGCTCTCGGCGATCCTGGTGGCGCTCGCGGGCGCCGGCCGCGAGCTCGCGCTCCGCGGCCAGCTCAAGCGGCAGGACTTCGTAGCCAAGACGCGCGGTGTCCAGCTCGAGGCGCTCTACGACGTCGGCCTCGCCATCGCCGGAACCCTGGATCTCGAACAACTCTGCGAGGAGATCCTGATGCGCTCGGTGTCGCTCTCCGATGCCCGTCGTGGCGCCCTCTTCCTCGGTGACGGGCAGGAGCTCGTGCTGCGCCGGGTGTTCGGCGGCGCCGCGCCGGAGCGGTTGCCGCTCGAGACGTCAGGCCGCACCGAGGCGGAGCTGCTGCCCGGCGCGGTGCACGTGCTCAGCGTGCCGATCTCGGTCGAGCGCTCGACCAAAGGGCTGCTGGTCGTCGGCGACAAGGAGAGCCGCCGCGGCGTGGGCCCGTTTTCGGACGGCGACCGGCGCACGCTCGAGCTACTGGCGAACCAGGCGGCGATCGCCCTCGAGAATCTCGAGCTCCACCAGTCGGCGCTCGACAAGCAGCGTCTCGAGCGCGAGATCGAGCTCGCCTCGGAGATCCAGCGGCAGATCCTGCCCAAGGGGACGCCCGAAGTGGAGGGCTACGAGCTCGCGGGCTGGAACCGTCCGGCGCGGCACATCGGCGGCGACTACTACGATTTCTACCGCCTCGCCAACGGGCGCGACCTGGTCCTGATCCTGGGCGACGTGTCGGGGAAGGGAGTGCCGGCGGCCCTCCTGGTGTCGACGCTGCACTCCTCGCTGCGCCTTTTGCTCGACCGGGTCGAGCTCGGACCGGACCTGCTGGCACGGTTGAACGAGCACATCCTGGCCTCGTCGCTGTCGAACAAGTTCATCACTCTCTTCGCCGCCCGGCTCGACACCGCGACCGGGGAGCTCGTCTACCTGAACGCCGGGCACAACCCGGGGATCGTCGTGCGCGGCGACGGCACGGTCGAGGAGATGGGTCCCGGCGGCCTGCCGCTGGGTCTCCTGCCGAACGTCAGTTTCCGCGCCGAGACGCTCCAGCTCGCTCCGGGCGACCTCGTCTGCCTTTACAGCGACGGCATCACCGAGGCTGCGGCGACGAACGACGACGAGTTCGGGATGGAACGGCTCTCCGCGCTGCTGGCGGAGGGCAGCCGCATGTCGCTCTGCGAGCTGGTGCGGAGGATCGACTCGCGCGTGACCGATTTCGCCGCGGGACTGCCGCAGGGGGACGACCAGACCCTGCTGCTGGTGCGGCGGGATCCGCTCCCGGCCTAGACGACGAGCGGAGCGAAGTCGCCCGGCTCGCGGAGCAGAACCGCCGGAGCCGAAGCCGCCCCCATCCCTACCGCGAGGGCGCTCGATTCGAGAGCCACCGACTTCCTGCCCAGTCCCTCGACGGTCGTCCAGAGCTCGAGCAGGCGGCCGCGCCACTGCAGGGGCGGCAGGGCCGCACCGAGCTCGCCGCCCGGACCGATCCGGCGCACGCTGCGTGCGACGGCCGCGAAAGGCAGCCCGGGACCGGTGAAACAGCGGAACCCTTCGACCGATCCGATCCGGATCCCGCCGTCGGCGCGGCCGAGGAGCTCGCTCTCGTCGTGCTCTCCGATGCCGAGCCGCGGGTGACAGGGGAAGGCGTCGTCGGATGCCAGGCCCTGTGCGGTCGAGACCCGGCCGCAACGCGAGGCGAGCTCGAGGTCGAGAGCGGGTCCGGCCAACTCTCCGTCGCGGACCAGCTCGCGGCGATGCCGGACGATGCCGTCGAGATCAAACGGAAACGGCAGCGCGTCGTCGGCTGTCGGATCGTCCGCGAGGTGGAACCAGCCCGGAAACTGCCGGCGCTCGGCCGGATTCGCGAGCGGCCCTTCGCCGTTGAGGAACCGGCGACCCGAAAAGAGCTCGCGGGCGAGGGAGTCGACCAGCGCGGCCGCGGCCTCGGGCGCCAGCACGGCCGGCGTTCCCGCGGCTGGCAGCTCCTCCGTGACCTCTTTCGCCTCGAGCTCCTGGGCGCGTTCGCGGAGCCGGTCGAGGTCGAGGCGCGCGAGCGTCCGCGCCGTTCCGGCGGCGAAGCCGGAGCCGGGGCGCCTCCCCGAACGCAGCTCTGCCACGATGTCGGTGAAGGCGACCCGTCGGGTCGGCCGCCCGCTCGCGGCGATCAGGAGCCGCGAGTCGCTCCAGGTCGAACGGACCGAGACGCGATTCGCTGTCATCCCCTTGAGTCGCTCCTGGAGCTGCGCCGGCGTGAGCGCGGCGAGCTCCGGATCTCTCAGGCTCGTCTCGTCGGCGGTCACCCGCTCTTCGGGTGGCCAGGCCCACTCGGAGGAGATGGGAGCGGCGTGGGCGACCGAGAGCGCCTGCCGCAGCGCTCCCTCGAGCTCCCCGCGCGAGCCTGCCTCGGCGCGCGCGAGCCCGGTCCGGCGGCCCGCCCGGACCCGGAGGATGACGGTGCGGAAGCTCTCCGAACCGGCGCGACGTCCGCGCTGGCTCTCGACCACCTGATGCCGGGACCCTTCGAGCCAGGTGACGATCGTCGCGTCGGCCGGCGAGACGCGGACGAGGCGTTCGCAACGCTCGGCGATCTCCGCGATCGGCAGGGGTTCACGCTCCATCGGTCGATCCTATCGTCGCTCGTGCTCCCATGGCTTGGACTTTGCAGCCGTTGCCGGTGAGAATGGGCCGTCGCGTGCACGTACCGAGAACTCCGAAGTTCCGTCCGGCGCTCGCCGGATTCGCGCTCGCCGGAATCTGCTACCTTGGCGCCGAGCCGGGGAGCGCCGATTCCGATCCCACGGCCGCGCGCCGTCGCGAGATGGTCGAAACCCAGATCCGGGCGCGCGGAATCGACGATGCGCGGGTGCTGCGCGCGATGTCGGAGGTTCCGCGCCACCGGTTCGTGCCGCCGGCCGTCGAAGCGCAGGCCTACGAGGACTATCCGCTCCCGATCGGAGCGCAGCAGACGATTTCGCAGCCGTACATCGTCGCGCTCATGACCTCGCTGCTCGAGCTCGAGGGCGGCGAGAAGGTGCTCGAGATCGGCACGGGCTCGGGATACCAGGCGGCCGTGCTCGCGCGCGTCGCCGGCGAGGTCTACACGATCGAGATCCTGCAGCCGCTCGCCGAATCGGCGCGGCGCACGATCACCGATCTCGGCTATTCGAACGTTCAATTCCGGGTCGGAGACGGCTACGCCGGATGGCCCGAGGCGGCGCCGTTCGACGCCATCGTCGTCACCGCGGCGCCGGAGAAAGTGCCGCAGCCGCTGCTCGATCAGCTCAGGGTCGGAGGGCGGCTGGTGATCCCGGTGGGATCGTTCTTCCAGAACCTGATGGTCTACACCAAGACCGCCAGCGGCTTCGAGAAGAAGAACGTGATTCCGGTGCGCTTCGTGCCGATGACCGGCAAGGCGCAGAAGCCGTCGCGCTGAGCGCGCGCGCGGTTCCCCGGGCGATCAGAAGAGATCGAAGTCCCCCATCGTGTAGTACCAGCGCTCCCGCAGCTCGCTCTCGTCGCGGAGCCCGAACGGAACGTAGACCACCGAGAGACCGTTGGGCTCGCCCTGCGGATCGAACCCGAGCGACCGGACCTGACGCGACCAGGCTGCCGGCCGGGGACAGAGCCAGGTCTCGATCGTCGTCGCCGCGCTGTGTTCCGGGTCGGCGAGGGAGTGCGCCAGGAGGTTCTCGACCGCGCCGGCAGCCGAGGGATCGAACAGGGCATCGCCCCAGACCAGCGTCTCGCGGTCCTGACCGCGGGTACGGAAGACGCTCCAGCCGACGAGCCGCTCGCGCCGGAAGTTCGCCCAGAGCGCGAATTCGGTGTCGGGGCAGTCGAAGTAGCGTCGCTGGAGGTACTCCGCGCCGCGCTCGGCGAGCAGCCCGTAGTGCGGCGCGACGCGGTCGAAGAGCTCGTCGAAGCGTCCGTCGACCGAACGCAGGCGCTCGATGCGATCGCCGCGCCAGCGCGACCGCAGGCTCCGCGGGACGGGCTGGCGTGCGGGACGGGAGTGGTACGGCGCCGCTTCGAGCAGCCGCGCGCCGGTGAAGCGCAGGGCGAACCCCAGGCTGGTCCCGGTGTTGACGCCGAAGTTGAAGGCGACCTGCTCCTCGCAGAAGGAGGCGTAGAAGTGCCGCGCCGTGCGCCCGAACAGGCTCGTCGGCCCGCGCCCGACGTGGCGCACCGCAGGAGCGCTCATCAGGTCGCCGATCTGGAGAGCGAGGAGCGGCTCGCCCTGCGGCTCCGGGCGCCGGAGGCGGACCGGGTAGCCCGCGTACTGCGCCACCAGCTCGCCGTCCTCGCGGAAGGCGAGACTGATCTTCCCGTTGCCGAGCGGATTGCGGCGGTAGATCCAGTCGAACTTCTCGCGGCTGCGGTGCTGATGAAAACTGGTGGCGAAGAGGGGCAGGATCCGGTCTTCGTCGCCGGGGCGGTAGGAGCGGACGACGAACGGCTCGCGGCGCGCGGCGATCGCCTCCGGCGTGGCGCGCAGGACGACGAACCCGGCGGCCGCGAGCGCGAGCGACAGGCGCCGCGTCTCCGCGGGAGCGAAGGTCCGGTGGTCCGGCGGCCGCAGGATCAGCCGGCCGCCCAGCTCGAGGGCATCGGCGAGAAGCTCGAAATCGGCCACCGGGACCGCGTCGCCGAGCACGATCGCGGCGCCGACGCGTGATCCGGAGCCGGTCCGCTCCGCGGCGAGCTCGGCCGGCGTCAGGGGACGGAAGCGTCCGCCGAGCTCCCGGGCGAGGGCGCGGGCGTCATCGTCGCCGACCACGAAGCCGCCGGCGTCTGCCGGGAGCAGCTCCGCGAAGAGTTCCCGATGTCCGGTCGTCCGCACCGGTCGAACTCTATGCGAGCGCTCGCGCGTGCCGATGCCGGGCCTCGCCGGCGGAGGGGACTGTTCCGGGCTCCCGCTCAGCCGCCGGCCATGGCGCCGACGATGAGCAGCGGCTCGCGGCCGCGGACGACCTCGTCGGGGAGCGGCGTGTCGGCGCTCTCGTGCGAGAGGTCCTGCTGGCAGGCGAAGAAGCGCACGAAGGCGCGCCGCCGCTTCGTTCCGTGGTCGCGGATCGTTCCGCGCAGCACCGGAAAGGTCGCTTCGAGGGCGTCGAGCGCCGCACCCAGGGTCGCGGGCGCCGCCAGCTCGAGCTCGAACTCGCCGTCGAGCTTCGCCAGCGTCCGCAGGTGGGCGGGGAGGGCGATGCGGATCACGGGAGGGTCTGCGCCTCGACCGAGAGCACCGCGGGGAGATCGCGAACGATCGCGTCCCAGTGGTCGCCGCCGTCGCGCGAGGCGTAGACCTGTCCGCCGGTGGTGCCGAAGTAGATGCCGCAACCGTCGAGAGCGTCGACGGACATGGCACCGCGCAGGATGTTGACGAAGCAGTTCTCCTGCGGCAGCCCGGCGGTGAGCGGCTCCCACTCGTCACCGCCGGTGCGGCTGCGGTAGACGCGCAGCTTTCCCTCGGGCGGATAGTGGAGCGAGTCGCTGGTGATCGGTACGACGTAGATCGTGCGTGGCTCGTGGGAGTGGACGACGATGGGGAAGCCGAAGTCGGAGGGCAGGTTGCCGCTCACCTCGTGCCACGATCCGCCTCCGTCGTCGCTGCGCAGGACGTCCCAGTGTTTCTGCATGTAGAGCACGTCGGGCGCCGAGGGGTGGAGGGCGATGCGGTGCACGCAGTGACCCACTTCGGCCTCCGGGTCGGGCAGGGCGTACGGCGAGACCAGGCCCTGGTTGATCGGCCGGAAAGTCGCTCCGCCGTCGTCGCTGCGGAAGGCGCCGGCAGCCGAGATCGCGATGTAGAGGCGCTGCGGCTGGCCCGGCACCTGGACGATGGTGTGGAGGCCCATGCCGCCGGCGCCGGGCTGCCAGAGATCGCCCTTGACGCCGCGCAGACCCGGGAGCTCCTGCCACGAGGCGCCGCCGTCGATCGAGCGGAAGAGGGCGGCGTCTTCGACCCCGGCGTAGACGGTGTCCGCCTCGGTGAGCGACGGCTCGAGGTGCCAGACGCGCTTGAATTCCCAGGGGTGCTGGGTGCCGTCGTACCACTGGTGGGTCCCCGGCGTGCCGTCGTAGGCGAACTCGTTGCCGACCGCCTCCCAGCTCTCGCCGCCGTCGTTCGAGCGCTGCACGATCTGCCCGAACCAGCCGCTGGTCTGCGAGGCGTAGATGCGCTGCGGATCGACCGGCGAGCCCTTGAGGTGGTAGATCTCCCAGCCGCCGAAGTGCGGCCCGCTGACCTTCCAGCTCTCGCGCCTGCCGTCCGCCGTCAGTACGAAGGCGCCCTTCTTGGTTCCGACCAGCAGCCGCACTCCGCTCATCGTCGCGCTCCTTCCCGTTCGTGGACGGAGTCGAGAATAGCGAACGAGCCCGCCGCGGAGCCACTCCCGCACGTCACGCCGGCAGGCCGATCGCGCCGCCCCGAGCGCCGTTCGCCCCGGCGCCAGGCGCGCTCAGCCCGGGGGGTGCGACGGGCCGTCCGGGGGCGCGGTCGCCGGGTCGCCGCGCCGCGCCGGAACCAGCAGGGAATCGAGCTCGAGCCCGGGACGCAGGCGGCTGCGGTCGGCGCCCTTCTCGATCCCGGGGATCTCGGCGTCGCCCTGGTACTGCCAGAGCGTCCACTCGTGCCAGCCGGCCGGGAGCTCCGGTTCGTCGACCTCGTACTCCGCGACCCACAGGGGATAGCTCCCGAAGGTCGGTTCGAAGTGGGCATTCCAGAAGCGCGCCGTGGTGTAGATCATCGGCCGGACGCCGACCTCGTCCTCGATCCGTTCCAGGGTCCGGCGCAGCTTCTGCGAGAGATCGCCGGTGGTGCCGTGACCGATGGTCTCGACGTCGACGACGGGGACGAGCTCGCCCGGACCGATCCTGGCCTGGGCGAGGAAGAATCGGGCCTGCTCTTCGGGATCGTCCTCGCTGACGAAGAAGTGATACGAGCCGCGCGGGATCCGGATCCGGTCGAGCGCGCCGCGGAAGGCGTCGAACATCGGATCGGCGTCGTCGACGCCCTCCGTCGCCTTGAGGTAGACGAAGCGGAACTCGTGACCGGCGACCACGTCCCAGTCGATCGCGCCGGAGTGATGCGACACGTCGATGCCGAGGGAGGATCGTGGCTGCGGATCCGCGAACGCGATCGTCGGCAGGAGGAGGACGAGCGCCGCGGCACCCGGGAACCGTGAACGAAGCGCGAGCGGGAGCGTCACCGTTCCATTCTGAACGCCCGCCCGCCCGCGGGCAACCGGCCGCCGGGCGGGGCCGTGCGCCGCGAAGACGGTCTCCGCTGCGGGCTCCGAAGCGCGAAGCGGAGGAGACGCGTCGCGTCGCGGAAGCGCGGAAGCGGGCAGTTCACTAGAATCGGAAGCGGATCCCGGGGGAGGCGCACGAACGATGCCGACGAACAGGAGTTTCCGCAGAACGATTCCGGGGCTGGCTCCGGTCCTGTTCCTGGCGCTGGCAGCGCTGGCGGCGCTGGCGACGAGTGCCGGCGCGGAGATCCGGCCGGAGAACAGGTGGCGCATCCAGTGCAGCGAGAGCGCCAAGTCGGACGGCACGATTCTCTTCCACGTCACCCCCGAGGGCGGCGCGACGATCGAGGTGGCGGTGCAGATGGATCGCGGCACCGGAGAGAATGCGGTCGCGCGCCGGATCCGCGACGTCTTCCGCGCCACTCTGCCTGCCGACGCCTTTCACGTCGAAGTCGACGACGGCGAGGACGTTCTCGTCAAGCGCAAGGGATCGCACCCGAAGTTCACCCTCGTCCTGGTCAGCAACGACGTCAAGAGCGTCCGGATACGCCTCGATCGTGAGTAGGCCCGGGCGAGCGCGAAGCTTCCGTCGCCGGGTCGCCCGATGACCGGTCTCCAGGACAGCGGCGTGGAGCGCGCCGTCGAGAAGGCGGTCGGTCGCTTCGACCGCACGCTGTTCGAGATCGGCGACACTCCCGTGACGGTCGTGACGCTGATCACGGTCGTGGTCGTGCTCGCGATCTCGGTCCTCCTGGCGCGGGTCGTCTCGATGGTCTTCGGCCGACTGCTGCGTCGCCAGGGAAAGGTCGGAGAGGGGGAGATCCGCGCGCTGATGCGGGTGGTGCGCTACGCGATCTGGTTCGCCGGCACGGCGATCGCCATCTCGACCGCGGGCATCGACCTCACGGCGCTCTTCGCGGCCGGCGCGGTCTTCGCCGTCGCCGTCGGCTTCGCGATGCAGCACATCGTGCAGAACTTCGTCGCCGGCGTCATCCTGCTGCTCGAGCGCGCGATCAAGCCGGGCGACGTCCTCGAGGTCGAAGGGCAGATGGTCAAGGTGGTCAGCATGGGAATCCGGACGACGGTGGCGCGGACCCTGAACGACGAAGACCTGATCATCCCCAACAACACCCTGGCGCAGTCTTCGGTGCGGAACTTCACCCTGCGGGATCCGGAATACCGGCTGCGGGTGACAGTGGGCGTCGCCTACTCGTCCGACATGGAGGAGGTCCACCGCGTGCTCGACCGCGTCGCGCGCGAGCAGAGCTGGCGGCTCGAGAAGTTCGAGCCGCGAATCCTGCTCCATCAGTTCGGCAGCTCGTCGGTCGACTGGGAGGTCTCGGTATGGATCGACGACCCGTGGCGAGTGAGGAACCTGCGCTCGGAGCTGCAGCGCGCCATCTGGAGGGCGTTCCAGGAGGCGAGGATCACCATCGCCTTCCCGCAGCTCGACGTGCACTTCGACATGCCGTCGGAGAATGCGCTCCGCCGGAAGCCGGATCCGATCGAGCCGGCCGACCGTGACTGATCCCGAGGGAACGACACGGCTTGCCCTGAATCGCGACGGTTCGCCGCAGGGCGGGCACGGATTCGGGACTTCGGCCGTCTTCCTGGCGTCGATCTCGACCATCCTCGGCGCGATCCTTTTCCTGCGCTTCGGCTACGCCGTGGGGCACGTCGGCATGTTCGGCGCGCTGACCATCGTCCTCATCGGACACATGGTGACGCTGCCGACGGCGCTCGCGGTCTCCGAGATCGCGACCAACCGGCGGGTCGAAGGGGGAGGCGCCTACTTCATCATCTCGCGCTCGTTCGGTCGCACGATCGGCGCCTCGATCGGCATCGCGCTCTACCTCTCGCAGGCGATCTCGATCTCGTTCTACATGATCGCCTTCGCCGAGGCGTTCCGCCCGGTGGCGCCGCTCTTCGAGCAGTGGAGCGGCCTGGCCTGGGACAGTCGGATGGTCGCGCTGCCGGGGACGGCGCTCCTCTGCCTGCTGGTGGTGTTCCGCGGCGCCAACATCGGCGTCAAGGCACTGTGGGGGATCGTCGCGATCCTGGCGCTCTCGCTCGTGCTCTTCTTCGCCGGCTCGCCCGTCGCGGGGAGCGAGAGCGGCGAGCTGGCGATCTTCAGGGGGATCGCGGGCGGCGACTCCTTCTGGCTGGTCTTCGCCATCGTCTTCCCCGCCTTCACCGGCCTGGTCGCCGGCCTGGGGCTCTCCGGGGATCTGCGGGATCCGCGGCGCTCGATTCCGCTGGGAACCCTCGCGGCGACGGTCGTCGGACTGCTCGTCTACCTCGCGGCGGTGGTGAAGCTCGCCTACTCCGCGCCGGCGGGGCTTCTGGTGAACGACCCGCTGGTGATGTCGCGGATCGCCATCTGGGGACCGATCATTCCGATCGGGCTCGGCTGCGCCACGCTCTCTTCGGCGCTGGGCTCGATCCTCGTCGCGCCGCGGACCCTGCAGGCGCTCGCCGCCGACGAGATCTCGCCTTCGCCCCAGGTCAACCGGCTGCTCGCGTCCGGCACCGGTGCGCAGAACGAACCGCGCAACGCGGCGCTCCTCACCTCGATCTTCGCGGTCGCCTGCGCCGGCATCGGGTCGATCGATTTCGTGGCACGGATCGTCTCGATGTTCTTCATGGTGACCTACGGCTCGCTCTGTGCCATCAGCTTCCTCGAGCACTTCGCAGCCCGGCCGTCCTACCGCCCGAGCTTTCGCTCGAAGTGGTACCTGAGCCTGCTGGGCGCCGTGCTCAGCTTCCTGCTGATGTTCCAGATGGACCCGGGCTACGCGGTGCTCGCGATCCTCCTGATGATCGGCACCTACGCCTTCCTGCGCGCGGGCAAGGGAGGCGAGGACGACCTCGCCGAGATCTTCCGCGGAGTGATGACGCAGACCACCCGTCACTTCCAGCTCATGCTGCAGCGCTCGTCGTTCGGGCGCCGCGATCGCGAATGGCGTCCGAACGTGATCGCCGTCGGCGAGCGGACGTTCGACCGCTCGGCGCCCCTGCAGCTCCTGACCTGGCTCTGTCGGCGCCAGGGCTTCGGCACCTATCTCCACCTCATGCGCGGTCGCCTCGACGCGGCGAAGTTCGAGGAAAGCGAGCTCCTCATCCCCCGGCTGGTCGAGCTCACCGAAGCGCGCGAGAGCGCGGTGGTGGTCGACACCCTGATCTCGCCGTCGCTGCGCACGGCGCTCGCCCAGGCGTACCAGATCCCGAGCGTCACCGGCCGGCGATTCAACACCACCCTCTTCGAATTCGTCGCGACGGACGAGGAGGAGCGGCTGGCGGAGATCCGGGACGGCTTCGATCTCGCCTGGCAGTCGCGGATCAGCCCTCTGGTCCTGCGACACACGGAACGGTTCTTCGGCAGCCGCCGCGACCTCCACCTCTGGTTCACCTGGAACGACTACGACAACGCCGAGATGATGATCCTGCTCGCCTACATCCTCCTCGGACACCCCGACTGGAGCCACGCCGAGATCCGGATCTTCGCCGCCTATCCGCGGGACGAGGTCTACGAGCGTCAGGACCGGCTGATCGGCCTCATCGA
This sequence comes from Thermoanaerobaculia bacterium, assembly GCA_050186295.1. Classification (GTDB taxonomy): domain Bacteria; phylum Acidobacteriota; class Thermoanaerobaculia; order Multivoradales; family JAGPDF01; genus JAGPDF01. Next base: position 15,048 of record JBFWYP010000009.1, read on the forward strand.
GGCCGGCCGGCTGCCGATCGCGCGGCGGAACCTGCACATCCTGCCCACCGACGATTCGAGCAACTTCGAGGATCTCGTCGCGGCGCGCTCGAGCCAGGCCGACCTGGTTCTCCTCGGCTTCACGCCGGAGAAGATGGTCGAACGGGGCGCGGGCTACCTGCGGCGCCACCGCCGGCTCGGCGACGTGCTGTTCGTCTCGGCGGCGGAGAGGATCGCGATCGACTGAAGTGGAACGGAACGGGCGCATGAATCGCGGAACCTGGGGCGTTCTGGTTGCCGTTCTCGCGGCCGCGACGCTCGTCTGCTTTTCGCCGGTCCTCGAGAACGGATTCGTCTGGGACGACGGCGCCAACATCGTCCAGAACCCGCACCTGGAGCGGCTGGACGGAGCCCTCGTCGTCTGGTCGTTCACCGACTTCCGGCTCGGCCACTACCAGCCGTTCACCTGGATCTCGCTCGCCCTCGATCGGGCGATCTGGGGTCTGCGCGCCAGCGGGTTCCATCTCACCAGCCTGCTGCTGCACGCCCTGAACGCGATGCTCTTCGCCCTCCTCGCGCGCTGGCTGCTCGCAGCGGCGCTCCGGCCGGGGATCGGTCCGGCGACCGACGGCGATCCGGACGTGCCGGACCGCAGCGGCTCGTTCGCGATCGACGTCGGGGCGCTGGTCGCGGCCGCCGTCTTCGCGCTGCACCCGATGCGGGTCGAGTCGGTGGCCTGGGCGACCGAGCGTCGTGACCTCCTCGCCGGGCTCTTCGCCTTCGGGTCGCTCCTCGCCTATCGCCGCATGGTCGAGCGCGACGCCGCCGGTGGCCGCCGGGCGGGCTGGGGTGCGCTCGCACTCGCCCTCTTCGTCGGCTCCCTCTTCTCGAAGGCGCTCGCGCTCGGACTGCCGTTCGTCCTGCTGGTGCTCGACTTCTATCCGCTGCGCCGAAGCGGAGCGGGTGCCGGCCAGCGGAGCGCCGGCGCGCTCGTGGTCGAGAAGATCCCGTTCCTTCTCGTGTCGCTCCCGTTCGGCGCGAGCGCGCTCGCCGCCCAGTCGGACGCCGGCGCGCTGATCGACCTCGCCGGACACGGCTGGGTGCAGCGGCTGGTGCAGGCCGCCTACGGCGCGCTCTTCTATCCGCGCGCGATGCTGTCGACCGCCTGGTCTCCGCTCTACGAGCGGCCGACCGTCCTCGATCCGACCGAGCCCCGCTTCGTCGTGTCCTCGATCGCGGCGGTCGCGGTGACGCTCGTACTCTTCCTGTTCCGGCGCCGGTTTCCGGCCGGCCTCGCGGTCTGGCTCGGCTATCTGGTCCTCCTCGCGCCGGTCTCGGGGATCGCCCAGAGCGGCGTACAGCTGGTCGCCGACCGCTACGCCTATCTCGCCGGATCCGGCTTCGCTCTCCTCCTCGGAGGAGGCGCGGCGATCGCCTGGTCGGCGACGGCCGCGCGGACGGGCCGTCGGCTCCTGGCCGCCGGGTTCGTGGCGCTCCTCGCCCTCTGGGGCGGACTGTCGTGGCGCCAGTCGCGCGTCTGGCGCGACGACACCACGCTCTGGCAGCACGTGCTGAAGTTCGGGCCCTCCGCGATGGCGAGCAACAATCTCGGTGCGATCGCTCTGCAACAGGGCGCGTCCGGAACCGCGCTCGCCTACTTCCGCCGCGCCGTGGAGATCGCCCCCTCGTACGGGCTGCCGTGGAAGAACGTCCTGGCGCTGCTCGAGGGCGACACCTCGCGGCTCGACCGCGAGGAGCTGCGGCGCACCGCCGAGGTCCTCGAACGCTCGCTGCCGAACCACGCGGCCGCCGCCGCTGCCTGGACGACGGTCGCGCTCTGCCGCATGGCGGCGGGCGAGAACGACACCGCTCTCGAACGTCTCGAGCGCGCCGTCGAAGTCAACCCGGCGTACCGGCCCGCCTGGCGCTGGCTCGCGAAGGCGCAGTGGGCGGCGGGACGGTTCTCCGACTGCGCCCGGTCGTATTCCGAGCTGGTGCGTCTCGAGCCCGGGAGCGCGGTCGACTGGACCGGCCTCGGACTCTGTTATCAGGCGGCGGGGGAGCTGGGCTACGCCGAGATCGCGTTCGCGCGATCTCTCGCGATCGAACCTTCGGCCGAGACCGCGCGCCGTCTCGCGGAGCTGCGCTCCGGCGCGCCGCGGTGACGCGCGGCCGCTGCTATCGTCGCCGGCGATGACCTCCGTTCGAGGACGACTCGGCCGGATCGCGGCCGATCCGGGGTTCTTCGTCTTCGTGACGCTCTTCCTCGCCCATGCCTACTTCCACCAGGGTGGGGGCTGGAACCAGAACGCGCGCTTCGACCAGGTGCGGTCGATCGCCGAGGCGGGCGAGATGGCGATCGACCGTTTCGCGATCTACCGGCTCGATTCCGGAGCGGGCAGCGCGCCGGACCGGCTGCGGCGCGTCCCGTTCGGGCCGGGCGGCACGCTGCCGTTCGCCGGCGCGGAGCCGAACAGCTACGACCTCGCGTTCCACGGTGGCTCGGTCTATCCCAACAAGCCGCCGGGGACGACGCTCCTCGCGGTGCCGGCGTACTGGGCGCTGTTCCAGGTCGAGCGCGCGTGGGGAGGCGATCCCGATCGTGCGTCGGTCCTGACCCGGAACGTCTACCTGACGACCCTGTTCTCGGTCGGTCTCGCCGGAGCGCTCGGAGGCTGGATCCTGTACCGGGTGACGCGACGACTGCTCCCGGAGCTCCGGCCGGCCAGCGCGGCGGCCGCGGCGCTCGCCGGCGGGCTGGGAACGATCGTCTGGCCGTTCTCGACGATGCTGTTCGATCACGTGCCGGCGGGGGTCGCGATCCTCGCGGCGTTCGGGCTCGCCCTCGCGGCGGCGGACGCGGAGCGGACGACGCCCGGGACCGGGCCGCGGAACCGGGCCACCATCGTCGGCGCGGGTGTGGTGGCGGGATTCGGCGTGACCGTGAGCTACACGGTGGGGATGGCGCTCGTCGCGATCGGTCTCTACCTGCTGCGGGCCCGCCCGCGAGCGTCGACCGCGGTGCTCTACGGCGGTGGGGCGGCGGTGCCTCTCGGCCTGCTCGCTCTCTACCAATGGAGAGCCTTCGGCAGTCCGCTGGCGATTCCGAACCAGTTCCAGGTCGCCCTCTTCGGAGGGGGCGGGGGACGACTCGAAGGAGTGTTCTCGCTGCCGGACCCGCGACTCGCCTGGCAGCTCCTCGGAGCACCGGCGCGGGGGCTGTTCGTCGCCTCGCCGATCCTCCTCGCCGCCATCGCCGGGCTCTGGCTGCTCTGGCGCCGGCCGGAGCGCCGCCGCGAGGCGGTCGTCATCGGCGCGGTCTTCGCCGGCTACTTCGTCCTCAACCTCTCGTTCCTCAACTGGCACGGCGGCTTCTCGTTCGGCCCGCGCTATCTCCTGCCGGCGGTGCCGCTCCTCTGCCTGCCGCTCGCGTCGGCATTCGATCGCCTGCCGCGGACGACGACGGCGCTCGCCGTGCTCTCTGTCGCGGTCTGCCTGTTGGCGACGGCGGTCACGCCGCAGATCCCGCCCGGGGTGACCCGTCCGGTCGCCGGATTCCTCCTGCCGATCGCCGGCGGTCACACCGCGCGCGTCGGCGCCTTCGCCTTCGACGAGCCGGTCGGTGCGAATCCCCAGGGGGTCTACGAGGCGCTGCCGTACCGCTTCTTCCCGCGCGGCTCGGCGGAGGCGCGGGGAAATTCGTTCAATCTCGGCGAGCGCCTCGGCCTCACGGGACTGCCGTCGCTCCTGCCGCTCCTCCTTCTCCTCGCGGCCGGAGCGACCGCCGCGCTCAGGACGGCGCGGCGAGCCGGAAGATGAAGATGGAGTGGCCGACCGTGTCGACGAGCTCGGCGCCGCGCAGGTAGCTCGTCCAGGCGTCGCGCTGGCCGCGGCTCAGATAGACCCCCCGGAACAGCGTCGCGCTGATCGCCACGTAGCGCATCCCCCGCGCCGGCTCGAAACCCGCCGCCCCGGCGAGCGGCGGTTCGAGGAGGTAGCCGCCGGGCAGCTTGACGTGACGGAAGCCGTAGTAGCGCGGATCAGCCATGCCGAAGTAGCAGAGGCCGATCGATTCACGGATCTCCCGCTCCTCGAGCCAGGTCGCCAGCCGCGGAAGGTCCTGTCCCCAGTCGAGGTTCGAATCGACGAGGTGGCGGGAGCCGCCTGCCGGGCCGCCCGCGAGCTCGTTGAAATAGGAGAGGTAGTGCGGATGGATCCGCTCCGGTCGCAGCGGACGGGCGAAACCGAAGGCGGATCCCGCGACGACGAGCCCGGTCAGTGCAGCGGCGATCACCCGCCGGGTTCCGCGATCCGTCGCAGTTGCGTCCCGCCGACCGGCGACGACCAGGCCGCAGAGCACCCAGAGGAACGGATAGACCGGCAGCAGATGCCGGTGCCCGATGTTGAGGTGCGAAGCGGACGAAAGGGCGAACCAGACGAGCGGTGGCAGCCAGAGGAGGAGGAGGTCCCCGCCGTCACTCCGCCGGCCGGAGCGCCAGCGGCCGACGGTGAACACCGCGGCGGCGGCGAGCAGGAGCAGCAGCGGCAGCGGCGACTTGTAGAGGAAGGCGCGGGCGAAGTAGCTGCGGAACCCGCGCAGCGAGATCTCGCCGTCCAGGTACGACCAGCGAGCCTGCCCCTTGCGCCGGGCTTCGGTCAGTCCGGCCAGGTACGCCTCGGGAAGCAGCCGGTGGTCGCGCGCGAAGAGCAGCGAGCGTCCGGTCCAGCCGATGTCGACGGAGGCCGCGACCCGCGCGAGCTCGCTCTCCGGCGGCCCTTCGGGCCAGGCCGGCGCGAGCTTCTGGAACGCCGCCGTGCGACGGATCGCCGGTTCGATGTCCGGCAGTCCGCCGGAGGTGACTCCGGGCACCGCCGAATAGCGGAACCCGTAGACGGACCAGAGAGCGATCGCCGAGACGACGAGGGCGAGGAGGAGCAGGGCGAGGAGCCGCCGCCGCCCGGTCCCTCCGGGGTTGGCGGACGGAGCCGGCAGCAGCGCGAGGAGCACGAGGAGCGGGAACCAGACGATCGCCGAGTGCTTGCTCGCGAAGGCGAGCGCGACCGATGCCAGCAGGAAGGCGGCGGAGACCGGGGACCAGCGCCGCCGAAGACGCCAGAGGAAGAGCGCCGAACCGAAGGCGAAGAGCGCGAAGGCGACGTCGGTCGCGACGAGCGGCGCGTGACCCAGCAGCGACGGATCGAACGCCGCGACGGCGAGGGAGAGCAGCGCCCCGCCCGCTCCCCAGAGCGCGCGCGACCAGAACCAGACGGCGGCGAGGAGCGCCAGCGCGAACGCGACCATCGCCAGACGGGCGCGCCGCCAGAGGCGGTCGGGATCGTGAAGGAACGCGTCGCGCGCCGGCGGCGATCGCGGATCGAGGTCGACCGATCGCCGGACGCCGGAGCGCGCGAGCTCGGCATCGGTCACGCCGTAGAACAGCTCGTGGGCGAACGCCCACTGGCCGTCGCTCCGTTGCGGAGAGAGATCCCAGAGCCGCTCGAGCTCGCGCCGGCTGGAGCTCCCGTCGTCCGTCGCGGGCCAGAGGCCCTGGCCGAGGAGCGGCAGCGCGGCGAGCAACTTGACCAGGGGCGGGTGCTCGGGGTTGAGACGGAAGTCGTGGAACCGGAGGTAGGAATAGCCGGCGGCCAGATGCGTCGGCTCGTCGTACGTCGGGGCCGATCCCGCCGCGGCGCGGAGGGCGAGGCAGGCGAAGAGGACGAGCACGAGGGCGACGACTCCTGCCTCGCGGAGGCCCGGCGGTCCGGCAGCGCCGCCGTCGCGGTCCGGAGTCGGGAGCACCTAGCTCACCGTGCGCGGCCGGGTGCGGGCGTCGAGCGCCGCCGCCGCCCGGCGGATCGCGGCGCTCGGTCCGCAGACGTAGAGACGGTCGCCGGTCTCGAGGCGCGTCCCCTCGTCGAGCTGGACCAGCAGCTCCTCACCGCGCTCGACGGCGACGACCGAGCAGCCGGCGCGATCGCGCAGCGCCAGGTCGCCGAGGCTGCGGCCGGCGATCCGGTCCGAGTCGAGCGCCCGCACGCGCAGGCCCGGTTCGACCGAGATCGACTCCTCGTGGAGGATCTGGTGGCCGAGGATCTGGCCCGCGACCTGCGAGATCGAGAGCGCGAAGTCGGCGCCCGCGAGGTGGATCCGTTCGACGTTGGCGGCCTCGTTGACGCGCGCGATGATCGGTACGTGCGGCGCATGCTCGCGCACGACCAGGGCGGCGAAGAGGGTGGCGGCGTCCTGGTCTAGCGCCAGGATCATCGCGCTCGCCTTGCCGGGCTCGACCCGCGCGACGATCTCCGGATCGAGGAAGTCGCCGACGATGTCGGCTCCGGATTCCGGCCGGCGGTCGATGGTCACCACATCTTCGCCCACTGTGCCGAGGATCTCCCGCGCCACGGTGCCGACTTCGCCGAGCCCGGCGATGACGAACCGGCCCCGTCCCGCCGAGTGATCGGTGGCGCTGATGCGCTCGCCGAATCGGGCCAGGTGCTCCTCGGCGCCGGCAGCGATCAGGATCGTGCCCGGATCGAGGCGTGTCTGGGCGCCGACTTCGGTGCGCAGCTCGCCGTGCTCCCAGAGTCCGAGAATGGTGACGCCGAACTGGCCGCCGATCTCGCTCTCGGCGAGGGTCCGGCCGGCGAGCGAGCTCGCCGGCGAGATACGCAGCTCGGCGACGTGGAGCTTGCGGCCGAGGGCGCCCAGGCCGGCCACCGAAGGGTGGACCCGGCGGCTGGCGCGCGCGGCGAGCGCGGCGCCGAGAGCGTGCCGCGGCGTGAAGACCCGGGTGGCGCCGGCGAGCTGCAGCGGCTTGCGGTGGGACGGCTCCTCGACCAGCGCGATCACCTCGCCGGAAAATCCGCTCTGTCGCGCCACCAGGGCGACCAGCGCGTTCTCGTCGTCGCCGCCGTTGAGAATGAGGGCGCGGGCCCGGTCGAGCCGGACGCGCGAGAGAACGCCGTCGGCGACGGTCCCGACGACCACGGAGACACCGCGGTCGGCCAGGCGGCGGGCGCGCGCCTCGTCCGCTTCGACGACGACGGGCGTGACACCGGCGTCGCGGAGATCTCCGAGCACCGTCTCGATCGCCGGCCCGCTGCGGAAGATCAGCACGTGCTGATCGACGCGCGGCGCGGCGCTGGGAAGCCGCCGCTCGAAGCGCTCCTCGAGAAACGGGATCAGATAGACGGGGACGATCAGGAAGACCAGGAAGACGCCGGCGAACTGCACCAGCACGACGAAGATCGCCATCACCGGGTGCGACCAGTGCGAATCGGCTCCGTAGCCGGTGGTCGAGAGCGTCTCCGCGGACCATCCGAGACTGGACCAGAAGTCGCGCGGCTTTCCCTCCAGACGCGACATTCCGAGCTGGTAGAGCAGGGCGAAGAGGACGAGCAGAGCGACGATCGCCGCGGCGAGCAGCGCGAGACGTCGCTGGGAGCGGGTCATGCGCCGATCTTACGCGCTCGCGCCGCCGCGGAACGGGACGCGGGTCAGCGAGCGGTGGCGGCGAGGCCGGCCAGCGCGAGCCGGCGGCCCGGAGCGCGGGCAAGCGCCAGGCGGAACTCCGCCGCGGCCTCGTCCCGGCGTCCCCGACGAAGGAGGAACTCTCCCAGGAGCTCGTGCGTCGGCTTGTCGACTGTCGGCGGCCCGAAGTCGACCGGCAGCGAATCCTCGAGCCCGGTGGCCCTGCGGAGGAGCTCCTCGGCGCGCGCCGGCTCGCCGCGGCGCTCGGCGTCGAGCGCCTGCGCTTCGAGCAGCAGGATTTCCGGGCGCAGCCGCTGGCTCGGGTTGGGATCGCCTCCGGCCTTCTCGAGCTCGACCACTTCGTGCGCCACGGTTTCCAGATCGGCGAGGGCGAGCGGGATCTCCTGCTGCCGGCCGGTCGCGATCGCGCCGACGGCCCGGGCGAAGGCGAAGTCGAACCGCGCGCGCGGCCCCGCGACCGGCGGGAGCGGCCAGTCGGCGACCTCGCCGGACCAGTCGCCACGGTCGAGCAGGTAGTGCAGACGCATCGAGGCGAGCGAGGAACCGAGGCTGTCGTCCGGATCCATCGAGTGGCCGGCGTCGGAGGTCGCGAGCTCGCCCATGGCGTTTTCGCGGCAGGCGTCGAGCGCCTGCCGGCTCTTGCCGGCCTCGCCGATCTGCAGGTAGGCGTAGCCGAGCCAGCTCGAGTAGTGCCCGCAGCGCCGCGGCTCCTTTCCGGCGGCGGCGCGCATGCGGTCGACGGCGGCGATCGCCGCCACGTTGGCGTCGACCGTCTCCTGCCACATCCCGAGGGCGAGGAAGATGTGCGAGGTCATGTGCTGCGCGTGGCCGGCGTCCGGAGCGACCTCGGCATAGGTGCGTGCTGCCCGCAGCCCGAGCGGTGCGTGGGTCGGGTCGTCGTAGCTGTGGATCAGGTAGTGGAGGAGGCCCGGATGCCGGCGCGCGCTCATCCACGCCTCCTCGAGGATCCCGGCGGCGCGCATGTAGATCGCGAGGTCGCGACCGGCATGGGCCGTGCCGAGCAGGGAGAGGCCGTAGAAGGCGGCGGCGTCGGTGTCGTCCGGGTAGCGCCGATGGAGATCGGCCATCGCCTGCGCGTAGCGGAAGTCGCGCTCCTCCTTGCTGCCTTCGCCGTAGAGGATCTCGATCGTGTCGAGCCATGCCTTCTCGCGCTCGCTCGCGGCCCTGGCGCGCCGCTCCGGTGCGGTCGGCGCCAGGCGCTGCAGGGCACTGCGGGCTGCGGCGAGGTCCTGCTGCATCCAGATCGGATGATTGTGGGTCATCGCCTCGCCCCAGAACGCGAGCGCGAAGCCGGGATCGATCACCTCGGCGCGACGGAACGCCTCGGCCGCCGCCGCGTACTCGAAGTCGTGGAGGAGTGCGAGGCCGGAGCGAAAGTCCTCCTGGGCCGCTGCGGCGCCCGAGTTGGCGAACTGCACCTCGCCATAGCCGCCGGAGGCGCGGGCGGGTGCGACGACGACGAGCAGGAGCAGGGCGACGCGAACTCCACGCATTCGAACCTCCACGAGCGGATCGGGGCGCCGGGGTGCGGCGGCACCGTTCGGATTGCCGGCGAGTGTACCCCGCAGACGACGCCCCGATCCCCTTCCCGCGAGCGCGGGGTCGTGTAAAGCTGGCGTCATGAACGGTCGACGAAAGCGGCTCGCGGCGGTTTGCAGCCTCGTTCTCGCGCTCGCGACCGGTCGCACGGGCGGAGCTGCGGACCACGACTTCGATTTCACCAGCGAGCACCTGCCGGAGAGCGGCCAGGACGCCCGTCTGCTCGGTCTGCCGTGGCCCGAGACCGGATGGGCGACCGGATCCTGGCGCTGGTCGGTGCACGGCGGCTACGTCGATACCGGCGCCGACTTCCTCACCCTCGACGGCCCGCTCGTGGCGGTGGGGGCCACGCGTGGACTCTCGGAGCGCTGGGCGATCGCCGGACTCGCCTTCTACGACGACCTCGAGGTCGGCGGAGAGCGCGGAGAAGCGGAGCTCAGGGCGTCGTTCCTCGATGCACCGCCGCTCGACCTGCCCGCCCGGGCGGAGTTCACCGATCCGCGCGGCACGATGCGCCACTGGGGGGCGGGCGTCGAATGGGTCCGCGCGCTCTCCGACGGATCGTCGGAGCGGCCCTGGTCGTTCTTCTTCGGGGCCGTCGTCGAGCGTCTCGAGCTCGACGGCTTCGCCGCCGACTACCGGCTGCTCGACGGCGCCGACCAGGGGAGCACCGGCGTCGTCGACCACTCGCTGCGCACGACGTTCGTGACGCCGATCGTCGGACTCCAGCAGCGCCGTCCGCTGGGCACGGTGTTCGAGCTCGTGCCGCGGTTCCTGGCGGCGATCCCGCTCCCTGCGGGCGAATTCGAGGGCCGCCTCACCGGTCCCGGGTTCGATCTGTCGAGCGCCGCAGGAGACGGCTCGCCGGGGGCGATCGGCGACGCGGTCGCCGGTGCGGGTCTCGCGGTGCGGCACCTGGCGAGCGGGCTCGAGGTCGACCTGGGCGCGACGCTCTTCTATCCGGTCTTCGAGAAACTCACCCACGACGGCGTCGATCGTGCCTGGGTGCTGCAGGTGAGCTGGCACTCGCCCGGATGACGACGTTCCAGATCACCGCGGTCCTGGTCTCGCTGACCGCGATCTTCAGCTACCTGAACTACCGGTACGTGCGGCTCCCGGCGACGATCGGCGTGATGCTCATCGCCCTCGTCTCGTCGCTCGTCCTGATCGCGCTGGGCGATCTCGTGCCGGTCGTCCGGCACGCCTCCGAGGCGCTTCTGACCCGGATCGACTTCGACGAGACGCTGATGCAGGGGATGCTCTGCTTCCTCCTCTTCGCCGGCGCCCTGCACATCGACCTCGAGGACCTGGCCGAGCAGAAGGGGGTGATCGCGACCCTGGCGCTCGCCGGTCTGATCCTCTCGATGTTCGTCTTCGGCACCCTGGTCTACTTCGCGTTCCGCTGGCTCGGAGTCGACCTCGGCTACACCTGGTGCCTGCTGCTCGGGGCGCTGATCTCGCCGACCGACCCGGTGGCGGTGCTGGGGATCCTCAAGAGCGCCAAGGTGCCGCGGAGCCTCGAGGTGCAGATCGCCGGCGAATCGCTGTTCAACGACGGCATCGGCGTCGTCGCCTTCATCGTCCTGCTGGGGCTCGCGGTGAGCGGCAAGGAGGCCTCGCCGCTCGAGATCGGAACGCTCTTCTTCGAGGAGGCGATCGGCGGCGCCGCCTTCGGCCTCGCCATCGGCTGGGTCGCGTACCGCCTGCTGAAGAGCGTCGACAACTACCGCGTCGAGGTGCTGATCACCCTGGCGCTGGTGATGGGTGGCTACGCCCTCGCCGCCACCGTGCACGTCAGCGGCCCGATCGCGGTCGTCGTCGCCGGACTGTTCATCGGCAATCACGGGCGCCGCTTCGCGATGAGCGACACCACGCGCCGCAACCTCGACACCTTCTGGGAGCTGATCGACGAGATCCTGAACGCGATCCTCTTCCTGCTCATCGGTCTCGAGATCCTCGTCCTGACGATCACCCGGCAGAACTTCTACGCCGGACTCCTCGCGATCCCGGCGATCCTCCTCGCGCGCTGGATCAGCGTCGCCGTGCCGGTGACGCTCATCCGTCGGCGGCAGACGCTGCCGCGGGGAACGATTCCGGTGATGACCTGGGGAGGTCTCCGCGGCGGAATCTCGGTCGCGCTGGCGCTCTCGCTCCCGGCCGGTTCCCAGCGCGAAGTCATTCTGGCGGTCACCTACGTGGTGGTGATCTTCTCGATCCTCGTCCAGGGCCTCTCGCTCCGACACGTCGTGCGCCGGGTGATCTGAGGAGCGGGGCGGGCGAAAGCAGAAGGGAGAGTCCGACTTCCGTCGCGACTCTCCCCGAGATCGATTCCGGGCGCCGTCTCGGGCGCGGTCCGGGACTCCTTACTGGCGGAAGTTCGCCAGTTCCCTCCGCGCTCGCTCCGGAGTGCGGTAGAAGTAGTAGTTGTTGCCGCCGACGCTGAACCGGGTCAGTCCATCGCTGAACGACGTCGTCGTGCGCTGGGGATTCATGCCCGAGAACTGCACGTCGATCTGGTCGTTCTTGTGCCAGGTGATGGTGACTTCGTTGTCCGGGTAGGTGAGGATGGTCCGGCAGTAGCCTTCGCCGCGACAGCCCTCGTTGCGGACGTGGCAGCGATAGCGATTGCTCCTGCCGCCGGAATCGACGCCGCAGACGGTGTCGAAGTTGTCGTCGTTCGAGACCGCGGGCTTCGTTTCGGGGAGCTGCGTCGGCTGCTCGCTGCGGCAGTCGGCCATCGGTGTGAAGACGATCATCCGGTACTTGCCGTCTTCCGTCCGCACCGAGACGCACTTGTTGGCCCGCGCATCGAGCCAGTAGGTGTAGGAGCTGCCGCCGCTCTGGGAGGAGCGCTGGAGCTGATAGCCGCGATTGCGCATCTGTTGCTCGCCCGAGGAGGCGCGCTCCCCGACGAGGTCGTGCAGCGAGGCGACCGGCTGTTGCGCCTGGAGGCCGGCTGCACCGACGAAGGTGAGGATGGCAACGGCGGTTCGGATCCGATTCGAGAGTTCCATTCGATGCTCCATTTCCGTCAGCGCACGCCGGTACGTCGCTGAGCTCGTTGGTTGTCTGCTCACTCCCCAATACGCAGGATGCGTGCCACCGGATGAGCGAGGAAGGACGAGGCCCGGTCCCGGATTCTGGACCAGGTCGCTCCGGCCCGCCAAGCGAATCTGCAATCTTCCGCAATCGCGCGACGGGGCGGGTTTTCCTGCTGCCGGTCGGGCTGCGGGAGGAGGCCCGTGCGGCCACGTGACACGACTCGAAGGTACCGGAATCGTTTGGCGATGCCCGGCGGCGAACGTATCATCCCCTCCGGCCGCTGCATCGCCGCCCCGGGAAGGACATCGTGAGAAACCACTGGAACGAGACGACGGAGATCGTGGGGCGACTCACCGGGCTCCTGGCCGCAGGTCGCGGAGCGGCTCTCGCCACCGTGGTTGCGGTCGAAGGATCGGCCTACCGCCGCCCGGGAGCGAAGTACCTCGTCGACGACCGGGGGGAGACTCTCGGCAGTGTGAGCGGCGGTTGCCTCGAGGCGGACGTGCGTGAAGTCGCCGCCGCCTCGATCGCCACCGGGCACTGCTCGTGGCGACGGTACGACACCGGTTCGTCGACCGGGGAGATCGCCTGGGGCCTCGGACTGGGATGTGACGGCCGGGTCGACGTCTTCGTGCAGCCGGCGACCGCCGGCGCGCTGCCGGACCTCCTGCCGCGACTCGCGGCCCGTCTGGCGGGCGATCGCCCGTTCACTCTTCTGACGGAGCTCGGCGAGGCGCCCGGGCGCGGCGACGCCCGGACCGGCGGCCTGCTGCTCGCCGACGACGAAGGCACCCACGGTGCGCTCGCCGGCGGCGGACTCGACCAAGCCGTCGTCGCGCGGCTGGCGCCGTCGGATCGCTCTGCGGTGCAGCACGTCGCGGGTCGGACGTTCTTCTGCGAACGGATGAGGCCACCCGAACAGCTGCTGGTCTGCGGCGCCGGAGACGACTCGATCCCCCTCGTCGAGGCCGCCGCCGGTGTCGGACTGCGCGTCCTGGTAGTCGATCACCGGCCGGCCCTCGCGACCCCTGCGCGCTTCCCGCGGGCGCACCGGCTCTACGTCGCTGCTCCGGACGAATCCGGCCTCGACGGACTGCACGCGGGAGAGGCGCTCGCGGTGGTGAAGATGCACGACTACGACCGGGATCGGGCCTGGGTTCGACGGCTTCTGGCGGCGGGGGCACCGTTCGTCGGTCTCCTCGGGCCGCGCGCCCGCGGGGCGAAGATCCGGGCGGAGATCGGCGCGGCGGAGTCGGCCCCTCTGCACTCTCCCGTCGGCCTGGTGCCGGGCGCCGAGGGGGCGCACCAGATCGCGATCAGCGTCGTCGCGCAGCTGCTCGACTTCCTGCGGCGGCGCGAGGCGCACACGGTTCCGGTCGCCGTCGCGACGATCGATGGCTCCTGACGTAGGCGCGACCGGTCCTCCAGTCGCCGGGGTTCTCCTCGCCGCGGGAACGTCGCGCCGCATGGGAGCGAACAAGCTGCTGCTCGAACAGGAGGGCGAGTCGATCCTGCGGCGCGCCGTCCGCACCGCCCTCGCCGCCGGGCTCGCGCCGCTCGTCGTGGTGCTGGGTCACGAGGCCGAGCGCACGCGGGCGGAGCTCGCCGGGCTCGACTGCACGCCGGTGATCCATCCGGGGTACCGGTCGGGAGTCGCCGGCTCCCTGCGGGCGGGGATCGCGGCGCTCCCGGCGACGAGCCGGGCCGCGGTCGTCCTCCTCGCCGACATGCCCCGGGTGACGTCCGGGATGATTGCTGCGCTCGTCGAGCGCTACCGCGAGAGCGCGCCGCCTCTCGTGCTCTCCGATTACGAAGGGATCGAGGCGCCGCCGACCCTGTTCGACCGTTCGCTGTTCGCCGAGCTCGCCGCGCTCGAAGGGGATCGCGGCGGCGCTCCGATCGCGCGGCGGCACCGCGATCGTGCCGCCGTCCTGAACTGGCCGCGTGCGGCGCTCCACGATCTCGATCGCCCGGAAGATCTCCACGGATCCCTCGGTCCGGAGTGCGGCTGACCCCGGCTCGCTGGAGCAGCATCGCGAGCCACGAAGGGCGGGTCGTGAGCGATCATCGCGCCCTCCCGCCGGCGACCCGTGGCGCGATCGGAATGCATTGCAGCGCCGCCGGCCAGGGAAGAGTGGCGATGGTAGTTTTCGTGGGCGCGAGCGGGACAACGGCGAACGAGGGTGGTGAACATGCAGCTGGGAATGATCGGACTCGGTCGGATGGGCGCCAACATGGTGCGCCGTCTGCTCGCTGGCGGACACGAATGCGTGGTGCACGACCTCGACCGCGAGGCGGTCGCGACGCTCGCGAAGGAGGGAGCCGCGGGCGCCGACTCGCTCGAGGATTTCGTGGCACGGCTGACGGTGCCCCGCGCCGTCTGGCTGATGGTGCCGGCGGCGATCGTCGACCGGGCGCTCGACGGACTGTTGCCGCTCCTCGAACCGGGCGACATCGTGATCGACGGCGGCAACTCCTACTATCGCGACGACATCGCGCGGTCCGCGCGACTCGCCGGGAGCGGACTGCACTACGTCGACTGCGGCACCAGCGGCGGCGTCTGGGGCCGGGAGCGCGGCTACTGTCTGATGATCGGCGGCGAAGCGGAGACGGTGCGTCATCTCGATCCGCTCTTCGCGACGCTGGCGCCGGGTCGCGGCTCGATTCCGGCGACGCCGGGCCGCAAGAGCGACTCCGGCACCGCCGATCTCGGCTACCTGCACTGCGGACCCGCCGGCGCCGGTCACTTCGTCAAGATGGTGCACAACGGGATCGAGTACGGCCTGATGGCGGCCTACGCCGAAGGCCTCAACATCCTGCAGCACGCCGGCATCGGCCGCGCGGATCGCGACGCGGACGCCGAGACGGCGCCGCTCCGGAACCCGGAGCACTACCGGTACAAGTTCGATCTGCGCGAGATCACCGAGCTGTGGCGGCGCGGCAGCGTCGTCTCCTCCTGGTTGCTCGACCTGACGGCGCAGGCGTTCGTCGCCGACCCCGGCCTCGAGCGGTTCTCGGGCAGGGTCTCGGATTCGGGCGAGGGGCGCTGGACGCTCGAGGCGGCGATCGAGGAGGCGGTGCCGGCGCACGTGCTCGCCGCGGCGCTCTTCGAGCGCTTCAGCTCGCGCGGCGAGGCGGAGTTCCAGGATCGCGTCCTGTCGGCGATGCGCTTCGGATTCGGCGGCCACCTCGAGAAGGGGGCGGACGGTTGAGCGCACCGCGTTCGGACGCGCTGGTCTTCTTCGGAGTGACCGGCGATCTCGCCTTCAAGAAGATCTTCCCCGCGCTCCACGCGATGGCGAAGCACGGCGAGCTGGACGTGCCGGTCATCGGTGTCGCGCGCAGCGGCTGGTCGCTCGACGAGTTGCGCGACCGCGCCCGCGAGAGCGTCGAGACCTACGGCGGAGGGGTCGACGAGACCGCGTTCGCGGAGCTCGCCCGTCGCCTGCACTTCGTCGGCGGCGACTACAACGATCTCGCCACCTTTACCGCCCTGCGCCAGGCGCTGGGCTCGTGCAGCCGCCCGGCGCACTACCTCGCGATCCCGCCGAGCCTCTTCTCTTCGGTGATCGAGAACCTGTCCCGGGCCGGCTGCGCGCAGGGCGCCCGCGTCATCGTCGAGAAGCCGTTCGGGCGCGACCTCGCTTCGGCGCAGGCGCTCAACGTCACGCTCCACAAGTCGTTCGACGAGTCGTCGATCTTCCGCATCGATCACTTCCTCGGCAAGGAGCCGGTGCAGAACCTGCTGCTGTTCCGCTTCGCCAACACCTTCCTCGAGCCGATCTGGAACCGCAACTACGTCGACAACGTGCAGATCACGATGGCCGAGAACTTCGGCATCCAGGGGCGCGGAGCGTTCTACGAGGAGTCGGGCGCGATCCGCGACGTGATCCAGAACCACCTGCTGCAGATCGTCGGCTTCCTGGCGATGGAGCCTCCCGCGACGACGTACCACGAGGCGATCCGCGACGAGCAGGCGAAGGTGTTCCGTACCATCCGGCCGCTGGACCCGGCGAACCTCGTCCGCGGGCAGTTCAAGGGATACCGCAACGAGAAGGGAGTGGCGCGCGATTCGGAGGTCGAGACCTACGCGGCCGTCCGGCTCAAGATCGACTCCTGGCGCTGGGACGGCGTCCCCTTCTTCATCCGCGCCGGCAAGCGGATGCCGATCACGGCGACCGAGGTCCTGGTGCGGCTGAAGCGCCCGCCGCTCAGCCGGCTGAGCCCCGACGGCAGGAACCACCTGCGCTTCCGCCTGAGTCCCGAAGTCACCCTCGCCATCGGTGCCCGCATCAAGCGACCCGGGGACGAGATGGTGACCGAACCGACCGAGCTCCGTCTGGTCTATCGGCCCGACGGCGAGCAGATCGGCGCCTACGAGCGGCTCCTGGGCGATGCGATGACCGGCGACGGCACGCTGTTCGCGCGGCAGGACGCCGTCGAGGCGGCGTGGGCGGTGGTCGAACCGATCCTCGGCACGGCGACGGAGCTGTACGAGTACGAAGCGGGGAGCTGGGGTCCGGAACCGGCGGACCGGATGGTCGCGGACTTCGGCGGCTGGCACTGTCCGCGTGCCGAGGAGCCGGCCGGGTGAGATGAAGCCGGCGGCCCGAGTCGAAGTCGTCGCCGACGCCGGGGCGCTGGCGAACGCCGCCGCCGACCGGTTCGTCGCGGAGGCGAGCGAGGCAATCGGCCGCTCGGGCCGATTCGTCGTCGCGCTCTCCGGTGGCTCGACACCGGCGCGGCTCTTCTCCGTGCTCGCCAGCGAACGACGGGAGGCGATCGACTGGTCGCGGGTTCGCTTCTGCTGGAGCGACGAACGCGCCGTGCCGCCGACCGACGAGGCGAGCAACTACCGCGCGGCGAAGGTCCGGCTGCTCGATCCGCTGGCGATACCGGCAGCCAACGTGCACCGCATCCGCGGCGAAGATCCGCCCGAAGTCGCCGCTGCCGGCTACGAACGTGAGCTCCGCACCCTCTTCGGAACGCCGGTCGGTCCACCTCGCGACGAAGACGGAGCCCGCTTCGATCTCGTTCTTCTCGGGATGGGAGCCGACGGACACACGGCGTCGCTCTTCCCCGGCCGGCCGGCCGTGCGGGAGGAGAGCGCGTGGGCGGTGGCGGACGAAGTCCCGGCGACGCCGAGCGGACGGATCACCCTCACCCCGGCGCCGATCAGTGCGGCGCGCTCGGTGATCTTCCTGGTCGCGGGCGCCGACAAGGCACCGGCGCTCGCCCGCGTCCTCGAAGGACCATGGCGGCCCGACCTGCTCCCCGCGCAGGCGATCGCGCCGCGGAGTGGACCGGCGCTCTGGCTGGTGGACGAGGCGGCCGCGGCGGAGCTCGCCGGGCGATGATCCTCGCCGGTGACGTCGGTGGGACCAAGACGCTCCTCGCCCTCTTCGAGCGCGAGAAGGCGGGGCTGCGGCAGGTGCGGGAGCGGACCTACGCGAGCCGCGAGCACGCGTCGCTCGCGGCGATCGTCGCGGACTTTCTCGCCGGGACCTCTGGGCCGGCGCCCGAAGCGGCCTGCTTCGGAGTCGCCGGCCCGGTGCGTGACGGGCGGGTGCGGGCCACCAACCTGCCGTGGGAGATCGATGCCGGGTCTCTCGCCGCCGAGCTCGGAATCGCGCGGGTCGTGCTGCTCAACGATCTCGAAGCGGCGGCGCGCGGAATCCTCCTCCTCACTCCCGGGCAGTTCGCGATCCTCCAGCAGGGCGACCCGGATTCCGGCGGCAACGCTGCGGTGATCGCGCCCGGCACCGGGCTGGGTGTGGCGCTCCTCGTCCGCGAAGGGAACCGATTCCGCGCCGTCGCGTCCGAGGGCGGACACGCCGACTTCGCCCCGCGCGACGAGCGGGAGATCGCGCTGCTCCGCTACCTGCAGGTGCGGTACGGCGGGCACGTGAGCTGCGAGCGGATCCTCTCGGGCGACGGCATCCACGCGCTGTACTGCTTCGAGCGCGACCGCGGCACGGCGCTCGAGCCCGACTGGCTGCGCGAGCGGCTCGCGAGCGGCGACCCCAACGCCACGATTTCCGACGTCGCCCTGGCGGGCGGACATCCCCTCTGTGTCGCGGCGCTCGAGCTGTTCTGCTCGATCCTCGGCGCCGAGGCGGGAAACCTCGCCTTGCGCGCGGTCGCCACCGGGGGGATCTACGTCGGCGGTGGCATCGCTCCGCAGATCGTGTCGGCGCTCGCCGACGGGACGTTCGTCCGCGCCTTCGGCGAGAAGGGCCGCTTCTCGGACTGGATGCGCTCGATCCCCGTGCGGGTGGCGCTCGAGCCGCGGGCGCCGCTCCTCGGAGCGGCCCGTGCGCTGCTCGAGGGCGGGGAAGGCTGACGCCGGCTCAGCTCCGGCCGATCCGCCGGGCGAGCGCCCGGGCGACGAAGTAGATCGCCATGCCGGCGCCGGAGGTCCAGGCGAAGGTCGCGAGGTTCAGGGTCAGCGCGAAGGCGATCGAACCGGCGGCGAAGATCCAGAGAAAGAGCTCGCCGACGAGCGCCTGGAGCCACTGTCCCTTTCTGCCCGAGGCCGGCAGTCGCGGTGCGAGCGATGGCAGCAGCCGCGGCACCCGCGCGAGATAGGCGCGGTAGCTCTCGCCCGCCGTCGCCAGGAGGCGCTCCTCCTCGAGGCCGATGAGGCGGAGGCCGAGGAGCGGCAACGCGACGAGCAGCAGGGCGGCTCCGACGCGCGAACAGAAGAGGGCCATCCCCGCCGCCATGACGAACAGGCCGAGGTAGAGCGGGTTGCGGACGTGACGGAACGGACCGTCGGCGACGAGGCGATCCTGCCGCAGCGCGCTGTCGTGGACGACGTCGCTCGAGAGGAAGGCGGTGGCCCAGGTGCGAAGGAGCGCCGCGAGCACGACGAGGGCGGCGGCGCCGAGGAAGAGGATCCGGAGATCGCGCCGCCCCGCGAGCGAGCCGGCGTCGAACCCCGCTCCGCGGAGCCGCTCGAGCAGCGCGACGCCGAGATTGCGGGGGTCGAAACGGTAGAGCGCGAACGAAAGGGCGAAGATCGCCGAGATCAGCCAGAAGCGGTGACGGAATTCGAACTCGGTGGCGCGCATCACGCCGACGTTACCCCGTCTCCCGCTGCGCGACGACCGTTCCTCTCCCGGAGCCCTCAGAAAGCGACGTAGGAGCTCCCCTGCTGAAGACCGTTCGGGTGGGGCTCGGTGTTGCGGAAGGTCACGGGAATCGTCAAACCCGAGCCGCCGAGCACACCGAAGTGAAGATGGGGACGGATCCCGGCGCGCCCGGTCTGGCCGCTCAGGGCGATCAGCTCGCCCTGACGCACCGCCTGCCCGAGGCTGACCAGGACCCCGCCCTGCGTCAGGTGGAAGTAGACGGAGGCGCTGCCGTCGTCGTGCCGGAGCAGGACGTAGTTCGCCTCCGCAACGACGCCGTTGCCGTCGCGGAAACGCTCCTCGAGCTCGCCGACGACGCCGCTTCGTGCGGCGATCACCGGACTGCCGATCGGCATCTCGAAGTCGTAGGCATAGCCGTCGCGTGTTCCGGCGGCGTGCGTACCAGGAGTGCAGTTCCCCTGGTTGACCACGAACGCCGAGCCGGCGGGGTAGGGCAGGACCCAGGGCGATGTCGTCTGATCGGGCCAGGGGCCGCAACTCGGGCGCAGCGCCGGAGCCGTCGGACTGCTTCCGTCGCAGGCGAGGCTTCCGACGAGGATGCAGCAGAGGCCGACGATCGCGGAGTGGGCGTTCCGGCCTCGAACGCGGCCGGCAGGGTCCGGGTCACCTGGCATCAGATCTCCTCCCCGGGCTTCCTTCGTTTCGCGCTACCGGGCGGCCGTCCGCGACTGCGGCGGGAAGTCGGCTGCGAAGGCGCTCATCCGGTCGCGGATGCAGCGGTCGTTCCGCTCCTTCGCCAACCACGACCGGTCGTCACCGTGAACGAAGAGGGCGCCGCCCTCCTTGAGGTGATCGATGACGAAGGACGAGTACTTCGGCTCGACCGCCGGGCAGCCCCAGCTGCGTCCGAGCCGTCCGTGCTCGCGGACGAAGTCGGGACTCACGTACCAGGCGCCGTGCAGCACGATGGTGCGCGCCCGCGCCCGGTCGTTGATCCCGGGCTCGAGGCCGTCGAGACGCAGCGAGAGGCCGTTGCGGCCGCGGTAGACCTCGCCGCCGCGGAAGAGGCCGAGACTCGAGGCGCGCGTCCCCTCGTCGTTGGAGAAGCGGGTGGCGAACTTCTCGCCCGTGCCGACCCCGTGGGCGACCAGCGAATGGAGCAGCAGGTCGCCGCGCTCGCGGTCGAACAGCCAGAGCCGCGGTTCGGTCGAGGGCAGCGAATAGTCGATGATCGCCAGCGTCGGAGCGTCGGCGATCGCCGGATCGGACGAGCAGGCGAGCGTCGCCAGCGCCAGGTCGAGCACCTCGGACGCGAGGTCCGGGGCCGCCGCGGCGAGCTCGCTCGGCCCGGCGGCGCGGCCGGCGGCGTCGACCGTCGAAGGCGAACCGGCGGTCGGCAGCGCCCGGCCCGGGGAGAAGGTCGTCCCGACGGAGCTTCCGGAGGCCGAGGCCCCTTCCGCCCGGGTGTGCAGCACGGCGAACAGGAGACAGCACGACAGGGCGGAGAGCAGGGCTCCACCTCCCGCACGTCCCCGCGACCGATTCGCGCGACGATTCTCCGTTGGCGGTGCCATGGAGGCATTCTAACCAACCAACTTCGGTCGCCGATTGCGGGAGGGTGGGGCCGGCCGGAGAGGCAGCCGGTCGCGGAGCGAAGCCGCACCCGCCAACCAAGGCGCTCCGTAGGGCTGGTCGGAACCTTGCAGGAATGGCTGCAAAAGAGGAGGTGCGGGAGATGGTGGAGCCGGAATGTCGGACATTGCGTGCGGCCGGCCTGGCCGGACTGCTGTGCGTGGCGTCTCTGGGCAGCGCGGGGGCACAGGAGCCCCCGAAACCGGGGGAGTACGGCGAGGTCATCGACGTCAGCGCCGGTTTCGTCCGCTTCTTCCTCCCGGCCGACGCCCCGCCGCCGAAGGCGGGCGAGATCGAGGTGGTCTGGAAGAAGAAGAAGCAGACCGTCGTCCGGGTCGTCGGTGGCGAGGACGATCCGCTCGAGCTCGGACTCGCCGTCGACCGCTCGGCGAGCTTCCACGAAGCGTTCGTCCCGCTGCGGGCCGCCGCCCTGACTCTCGTCGACCGCGGGATCAAAGCCGACGACCGCCTCTTCTCGGTCGCCTTCACCGACCGCACCCAGGTGCTGGCGTCGGGGCGCGGCGAAGCGCGGCGGGTCCTCGAGGCGCTGCCCTCGAATCCCGAGCCCGGGACGCATGCCACCGCCTTCTTCGAAGCGGTCTCGCACTCCCTCGGGCTGTTCGAGAACGCCGACGCCCGCGCCGCGCTCGTCGTCGTCACCGACGGCTGCGACACGGCGGGCGGACTCTCGCGGGCGACGTCGATCGCGATGCGCGCCGAGGAGATCGCGGTGCCGGTCTTCCTCCTCATGCCGGACAAGGAGCCCTGCCAGTACGTACGCTGCGAGCCGGACGCCACGGGCAAGCTCGACTGCAAGCCGGACGTCTCGCCGTCGATCCGCAACGTCAGCTCGTCGGACATGTTCAACCCGGCGCTGCGCTCGACGGCCATGACCAAGCGCAGCAACGTCGAAGGGGCGACCGGCGTCCGCGATCTGTTCACCGGACTGATCACGCGGCACGGCGGCGGTGCCTACGTGGTCAAGAATCCGGGCGAGTGGCAGAGCGCGCTCGACCGGATCTTCGAACAGCTCTCGCGGCAGTGGACGGTGGTCTTCGAACCGACCTCGGACGAAGTGCGGAGCGAAGAGGTGCGCGTCTACTCGACCGCCGGCGGCCGGCGCCGCCGCCTGCGCTGAGACGGGCTGCCGGAGAGTGAAGGGCGCCGCGAGGATCGCCCTTCGACCGTCAGCCGTACCGGGCTGCGATCGCGACGGTCACGGACCGACATCGCAGGTTGCGAAGGCCTCGATGTCCTGGCGCGGCGGGAAGGCGAGGTCGACAGGGTTGTCGTACGTCCAGGACTCTCCGGTCAGCGAATCGAAGACCTGCAGTTCCACCCCGAGGTTGGTGAGACCTGCGGCATAGACCCAGTAGCGGTCATTGAAGCCGCAGCCGTCGAGGACCTTCAGCACGAGCTCGAGATTCGAGTCGTCGAAGAACCAGAGATAGGTCGAGTCTCCGGAGAGCGGGCGCACACCTGCATATCCACGCTGACCGGCGGGAGTCTCCCAATCGGCCGTGACCCGGAAGCGCGAGTCGGCGAGGCAGGCGACGTTCGTCGTCGTGGCGCAGGAGGCACCGGCATAGAAATAGGCGTTGTCGAGATAGAACGTGGTGGGAGGCTCGATTCCCGCGAGGAGCGTGATCAGGATCTCGGCGGAGTGCATTCCCGGCGGCACGACGGCATGGGTCTGGGTCGTGCCCCAACCGGTCCGGCCGCCGCCTGCCCCGAGATCGGTCAGATAGCTCGTGCTGTCGCTCGGGTAGGAACAGGTGCCGTTGGTGAAGTACCGGATACCGGTACCCGCTCCAGCGGCCGGCACGCCATCGAGGGTCCGGACGGCTGCGCCGAACACGACGTCGTCACCGGGGACCAGAGGGATGCAGGAACTGAAGAGGGCGAACAGGACGCCCGACGGGACGTCCACGCGCGCCGATCCCGAGCCCGGATCGCCGCTCTGGTCCTCGGGACTCCAGACCGCGGGTCCGCCCGTCCAGCCGGAGAGGTCCGTGTCGAATCCCGGGTTCGGTATCAGATTCTGTGCCGCGACAGGGGTCGCGAGAAGAATCGCGA
Organism: Thermoanaerobaculia bacterium; assembly: GCA_050186295.1. Classification (GTDB taxonomy): domain Bacteria; phylum Acidobacteriota; class Thermoanaerobaculia; order Multivoradales; family JAGPDF01; genus JAGPDF01. Next base: position 37,923 of record JBFWYP010000009.1, read on the forward strand.
CGGTCCAGAGCAGTCGAAGTCTCAATTGGCTCACCTCTGGGAGCCATGGTAGCAGCCGCTCGAAAGTGGTGAGTTCGTCCCTACGGACTTCGTGGATGGTGAGGATGTTCGGGTGGTTGAGCGGCCGAGGCGGCTGCCCGGGACCAGGCTCATGAATCGGGCTTTATACCACCGGCTCGCGACCTGGCGAGGTCCGCATCCTCTGGGGAGCGGTTGGACGATCGCAGACTCCGGTGCCTGAAGAAAGAGCCTGCGCCGGCGAGGCGAGCGGGGATCGCACGGCGTTCCCGTTCGGCGGTGTGTTCGACTAGAAAGCCAGCGCGCGCTGGATCACCCAGAACATCGCCAGCGACCCGATCGCATAGGGCGCGATCCGCCAGCTCCAGGCGGGGCCACGGACCGGCATTCGCCGTCCGAGCGCGAGAAGGGCGAGAACGACGGCGACGAAGGCCAGCTGCCCCAGCTCCACTCCGAGATTGAAGAACAGCAGGGCCAGGGGAATCGCCTGCTGCGGCAGGCCGACCTGGCTCAGCGCGCCGGCGAAGCCGAGCCCGTGGAGCAGGCCGAAGGTGAAGGCGACGATCCAGGGCGCACGCGCGGTGAGCCCGGGGCGGCCCTCCCGGCCGTGGACGATCTCCGCGGCGACGAAGACGATGCTCAGGGCGATCGCGGCCTCGACCGGCGGACCCGGCACGTGGACGAAGCCGAGCGTCGCGGCGGCGAGGGTCAGGCTGTGCGCCGCGGTGAACGCCGAGATCGTGCCGACGAGTCGCTTCCAGCCGTCGACCAGCAGGATCAGCGCGAGCACGAACAGGAGGTGGTCGACGCCGAGGAGGATGTGCTCGACGCCCAGCGCAAGATAGGTGCGGCTGACGCGCCAGGCGCCTGGCGCGGCCTCGATCGTGAGCTCCGGACGGTCGGGAAGGATGCGCAAGGTCTGCACGACGCCGCCGCCGAGATCGATGCGTGCCAGCACGTCGATCGGCGTCGCTTCGAGACCATCGAAGCGAATCGTCCGCCCGGCGAGGCCGCCAGGAAGCCGCACGCGGCTGCGCTCGAGATAGCCGCCGTCGGCGAACAGGGCGCGCGGCTCGCCGAGGATCTCCACATCGTCCGGGAACCGGACGTAGATCCCGAGCCGCAGGTCGTCGCCGGCGGCGGGCACTTTCCAGAGGACATCGTAGGTGTCGGCCGCCGTCCGGCGGACCTCCAGATACGCCGGGCGGACTTCGTGCGCCCGGCTCTCGGTCGCGCCGCAGAGGAGGCCGAGGAGCAGGGCGGCGGGGAAGGCGATTCGCTTCATCGAGCCGCTGCGGCCGCCGGAGGGCGATCCGCCCCCGACGCAGGCCACTCGATCTTCACCCGGTACCGGGCGAGCATCTCTTCCTGGAATTTCCGCTGCGCGGCGAGGCGCCGCTCGCTGGTCAGCTCGCGCGCCACGTCGTCCCGGACTTCGGCGAGCGGCGGCGTCGATCCCTCCACACGCTTCGTGAGGCGCACGAGATGGGCGCCGTAGGCGGAGGGAAGGGGACCGACCCAGGTGTCAGTCGGAATCTCGAGGAGCGCCGAGGCCAGCTCCTCGCCGAAGATCGACGCAACCGCGTGCAGCGGTTGGTCGGTCAGCTCGTGAGGGAGCAGCGTCGGGTCGCCCGGCGCGTTGCCCGCGGATCCGCCGTCGCGCCGGTTCCGCTGTGTCAGCATCGCGTCCGCGTCCTCTGCCAGCCGGTCGCCGCGCTTCCTCGGATCGAGAAACAGCTGCTCGAACGTGAGAACCGGCTCACGGAGAAAGCGGTCGGGGTGCTTCGCGAGATAGTCGGCGAGCTCGGTTTCGGTCGGATCGTCCGCTGCGGCGAAATCCTCGGCCACGAACTCGAGCTTCTGCTGCAGGCGACGCCGAATGACCGGGTCGTCGCGATCGAGGCCGAGCTTCACCGCTTCGCGGCTGTAGGCCTCCTCCTTGACGAACTGGTCGACCAGACCCTTCAGCTCGTCTGCGGTAGGCGGCCGCTGCCAGGTCCTGGCAAAGGTGGCGGCCAGGTTTTCGACCTGGCCGGCCGAGACGACGATCTCGCTCCGGTCCGCCGGTCCCCCGTGCTGCCGGGCGGCGTAGAGGGCGAACAGCGCCGCGCCGAGCAGCACGAAGTGAGCCAGCGGCTCACGGAGCAGGCGTTTCAAGGGTTGTACCAGATCGGCGACGTGATCGCGCGCTCCTGAATGGTGACCGGAACTTCCGGCGACATCTTGATCCCGAAACGGACGGCGTCATACGTCGTCCAGCGGGGCGTCGGAATCTCGAGGACGCGCGCATAGTAGAAGGCGGGCGCGCCCGGGTCGAATTCCGGATCGGCCCAGACGGTGATCAGCTCGGGATCGCCGATCGTGTTGGTCCAGGTGGCGTGCGTCGCGTCGACGGTGTTGCCGACCGGCGGGAGCATGCCGGCCGCGTCGAGCTTGCGCTTGTCGGCGTCGCCCCACACGACGTTGTAGATCTTCTCCTGCGCCTTTCCGTCCTTGCCGAGCCAGCCCTTGACGATCTGGATCCGGTCGAGGTTGCCGGAAAGGCTGTCCTTGAGCGCGGCGACGAGGAAGGTCGGCGACTTGCCCTTCGGAGCCGTCGAGATTTCGCCCCCCATCGGCACGCCCTTGGCGTAGCCGGCGACGGCCGGCTGACGGCTGAGGGCATCCTCCTTCGTGTAGTCCCATCCGCCGAAGAAACGCACGGTGATCCGCGGTCCGGTGCTGCCGTAGGTCTCGCGGCGATTCATCGCGTCCCAGATCGATTCACGAGTGTTCTCCGTCGCCCAGACGGCGGTGTAGCCCGCGGCGCTCAGCTCCCAGCCTTTGATGATCCGGCCCTCGAAGTTGTAGGCGTCTTCGTTCCAGCGCTCCGCGTTCGGCTCGGACGAAGGGAACTTGCCGAAGAAGTTGTCCTCTTCGGCAGTCGTCAGACCCGTGTGCATGTCCGTGCCGGCGACGATGCCGAACTGGAACGGGTTCGCGCCGAGCCGCTTGCCGATCTCGAGGCCGTGCTTGTAGGCCTCGCGGGCGTACTCGTACTGGATCATGCCGGGCTTCTTGGGCACCACGTTCAAGTTGCCCTTGTCCCAGATCTCGAAGGCGGCGAACTCGTCGTTCGGCGCGAGGGAAGGATGCTGCTCGCTGGCGCCCTTGGCCTGGGCGACCTCGAAGAGGCGCTCCCACTTCATCCGCGTCTCGGCCCACTGGCGCGTCAACGGCTTGCCGTCGAAGGTCTCGACCGCGAACATGAGGCCGTTCGACAGGTTGCCGTTGTGCGGAATCGCCAGGATGTCGCCGCCGGTCTTGTCTTCGTAGGCCTGCATCCACTCCCAGAGCTTCTCCGGGTTCTCGGTGTCGAAGGTGGTGAGCGGCAGCACCTGATCGGCCAGGTCCTTGCCGTCGCGGTAGATGATGTTGCGGTGGAGGTTGTTGCCGCCGCCGTAATTCGAGCTCCACTCGTAGGCGATGAAGGCGGTGAAGCGGCCCGGGTCGTTGTACTTCTCGGCGATCGCGGTGTAGCGGTGCCAGACGTCCTTGAACGTCGCGGGGTCGGTCATCGCCTTCGGGATCTTGCCCTGGCCCTGGAGGGTGATCAGCTCCATCACTGCCTTCATGGCCTCCTCCTGTCCGGCGTTGAACATTTCGTGGAACCGGCGGAGCTCGGGATCCTTCATCATCTCCGGCTTGCCCGCGATGATGTCCGCGACGACCCCCATGGCGTCGGAGTGATCGGTCACGGCGAGCCAGTCGAGCGGCCGGGAGAGCCGGACCGGCTGCCCGCTGGACGAGATCACCTCTTCGCCACGCGCCAGCCGGAAGGCGCCGGCTGGATCGACCCGGGTGCCGCCGCCGACCGCGTCGGCGGACCAGGAGGTGTGGAGGTGCTGGTCGCCCCAAAGAGGCCGCTCGGGGAAGTGCCGGCCGGCATAAGGGGAGTAGGAGGGCTTCTTGAAGAACTGCTTGGTCTTCTCGGCGTTGATCGTGCCGGCGTCGGTCGTGACGCTCTCCTGGGCGAACGAGACCGAGGCGGTCAGACAGGTCGTCACCAGGGTGAGTCGAAGCGCGCCGAACCTCTTCATGGTCGATTCCTCCAGAGTTTCCCTGCTGCCGCAGATTCCCGCTGGCCGGGAGTCGTCGGCTCCGAACGAGCGCGACGTCGAGGCAGCAGGAGGCTACAACAGTGTACTGGAGGGATCGTACGGAAGGCGTCGCTCGCCCGAGAGGGCCCGTGGGGCGGGCAGGGGTCCGGCCCCTGGCTGACGGGCGGTTGGGTTATGGTCAGGGAGCGCTGCCCAGCGACCTCGCTCGACAGGGTCCGCTGGTGTCCGATCGCTGAAACTCGGCAGGGGAGGAACGGGAATGTTCGACTTTTCGGGGCGCGTGGCGCTCGTGACCGGCGCTTCGGGCGCCCTGGGCGGTGTTCTCGCCCGCCGGCTTCTCGACGCCGGTGCGGCGGTCGCCTTCGTCGACCGGAGCGGCGGGCAGCTCGCCGAGCGGTTCCCGGAGATCGCGAGCGCGCCGGAGCGGGCCGCGCTCTTCGTCTGCGATCTCGCGGACGGAGAGGCGGTCGATCGGCTGGTGGCGGAAGTCACCGCACGGTTCGGCACGATCGATCACCTGTTCAACATCGCCGGCGCCTACCGCGGTGGCGACGACGTCGAGGCGACCGGGGACGAGACCTGGAAGCTGCTCTGGGAGGCGAACTTCCTCTCGACTCTCCACGTCTCGCGGGCGGTGGTGCCGCGGATGAAGGAGCGCGGCGCCGGCTCGATCGTCAACGTCGGCTCGAAGGCGTCGCTGGCCGGAGGCGCGGGCGCCGCGGCGTACAGTGTCGCGAAGTCCGCAGTCCTCCGCCTGACCGAGAGCCTTGCGGAGGAGGGCAAGGCGCACGGCGTAAGGGCCAACCTGGTCCTGCCGGGCACGATCGACACGCCGGCGAACCGCAAGGCGATGCCGGACGCCGACTCCGCGACCTGGGTCGCCCCGGAGGCGCTCGTCGACGCGATCCTGTTCCTCGCCTCCGACCTCGCCCGCGCCGTGAACGGCGCCGCCCTGCCGGTCTTCGGGCGCGGCTGAGCCGCGGGCGGGACTGCCCGGCCGACCACCTCGAATTCACCTCGATTCGACCCGGCCTCCGGTCGGACTCGACCGTGGCGCGCTGCGTAGCGTCTCCTGCGAAAGGAGACACCCATGATGTCCACCGGTACTCTCGTCGCAGGAGTCGTCGCCACCCTTCTCGTCGGCGCGGTCAGCACCGCCAGCGCCGCGTCCTCGCGGACGGCACCCGTCCATCGCTACCTGATCGAGCGCACCTTCCCGGCGGGAGCCCTCGACGGTCTCGACGCGGCCGGCAAGGCGAACGTCAACGCCAACAACGCCGCCCTCGACGTGCGCTGGGTCCGCTCCTACGCCAACGCGGACAAGACGAAGACCTACTGCATCTACGAAGGTCCGAGCGAGCACGCCGTGCGGGCGGCGGCGGTGAAGAACGCCATCCCGGTCGATCGCGTGATCGAGATCCCGGTCGATCTCGACCCTGGCCCGCTCCCGTCGATGGCCGAGCCGGCGCATCGCTACCTGGTCGAGCGCACCTTTCCGGCAGGAGCTCTCGACGGTCTCGACGCGGCCGGCAAGGTGTCGGTCAACGCGAACAACGCCGCGGTCGGCGTGAAGTGGGTCGGTTCATACGCCAATGCGGACAAGACCCGGACCTACTGCGTCTACGAAGGTCCGAGCGAAGCGGCGGTGCGCGAAGCGGCGCAGAAGAACGCGATTCCGGTGGACCGGATCACCGAGATTCCGGTCGATCTGATGCCGTGAGGCCGGCCGGCTCTGCGACGCGCGGGCTGCGCGGGCCGACTCCCTTCAGGCGAGGTGCATCCTGCGCAGCAGGGCGATGAATCCGGGATGGTCGCGGAGGTCGGCGAAGAGGAACGAGGTGCCGATGCCGGCGATTCCCGGGGAGCGGTCGTCGTAGGCGCGTTCGAGCCAGACGATCGCTTCGTCCGGATCGAGCTCGGCGTGGACGTAGGCGACGTGGTACGGGGAGACGTAGCGGCGCGCCCGGAGCGCGAGCAGCTCGCGCAGGACGCGACGGGCATCGGGGATCCGTCCGGTTTTCGCATAGGCGAGGCCGAGCTGTCCGAGGAAGAGCGTTCCTCCGCGCGAGATCTCCACCGCCTTCTCGATCGCGCGCAGCCCTTCCTCCGGCCGGCCCAGGAGGAGCAAAGCCCAGCCCAGGCCGGAATGACCGCGGACCAGGGTCGGATCGAAGACGACGATCGAGCGCGAGAGCTCGTACGACTCCTGGATCCTTCCGGCCCGCAGGAGCGTCGCCGCGAGATCGGTCGAATGCGAGAGCGGATCGATCTCGCGGGCGCGGGTGAGCAGGCGCAGGGCGTCGTTCCAGCGCCCCTGGAACTGGCAGAGCCAGCCGTAGTGGTCGTAGATGTCGGCGCTGCCGGGAGCGAGCTCGAGCGCCCGCTCGAACTCCTGCTCGGCCCCCTTCCAGTCGAAGTTGCACGAGAAGCGCAGGAGCGCGCTCAGGCCGTGTGCTTCGCCGAGGCCGTCGTCGATTTCGAGCGCCGTGGCGATCGCCTCCCGCGCGCGCTCGAACAGCACGACGGGCGGCTCCGCAGGGTAGCCCTCGTTGCCGAGCTCGGCGTAAGCCCGCGCCAGGCCGGTGTACGCGAGGGCGAAATCGGGATCGACGGCGATGGCCTCCCGGAAGTAGTCGGTCGCGCGCCGCAGACTCTCCTCCGAATAGCGGCTGTGGCTGAATCGACCCTGCAGGTAGAGCTGGTAGGCCTGGAAGCTGCCTGTGGGCTGCCGGTCGAGGCGCCGCCGTTCGACCGGCGAGAGCGTCGCGCGCAGGGCGTCGGCGATGCGCAGCGCCACGTCGCTCTGGATGGCGAAGAGGTCGGTCAGATCGCGGTCGTAGCTCTCGGCCCAGAGATGCTCGTCGTCCCGCGCCTGGATCAGCTGGGCCGTGATCCGGATGCGGTCTCCGGCACGCTGGACGCTCCCCTCGACGACGTAGTCGACGCCGAGCTCGGCGGCGATCTCCGGGACGGGCTTCCGGGCGCCGCGATAGCGCATCGCCGAGGTGCGCGAGATCACCTTCAGCGAGCGGATCGCAGCGAGCTCGGAGGTCAGCATCTCGGTCATGCCGTCGGTGAAGAACGCCTGGGAGGGGTCGCCGGAGAGGTCGTCGAGCGGCAGGACGACGATGCCCGGACGCTCCGGACGGCGGGGGAGGGGGGAAGCGTCGCCCGTCGTCCGGGCGTCGGGCGAGAAGCGGAAGCCGCGGCCGTGGACGGTGCGGATCCATCCCCCCTTCGAACCGGTGTCGCCGAGCGCACGGCGGGCGTCGCGGATCGTGCGCGTGAGCGCCGACTCGCTGACGAACTGGTCCGGCCACAGCTTGTCGAGCAGCTCCTCTTTCGGCACGACCCGGTCGCGGTTGGCGACGAGAAAGGCGAGCACCTCGAAGACGCGCGGCTCGACGTGGAGAGGCGTCCCCGAGCGTGTCAGCTCGTAGCTCGCGGGTGTGAGCTCGTACTCACCGAAACGGAACTTCATGGCTCCTCTCTCTCGGGAGGCGCCGCGAAGTCCGGCGATCCGGAGCTCGCCGGAGCGGGGATCCGGGGTCCGAAGTCGGAATCACAGCAAACGATCCACACGAGAAGATTCTAGTTCCCGACGGATTCGAGCCCCGGCGGCCGGGCGCGGGACGCACCCGCTCCCGGGACGAGCCGGGATGCGGGGCAGAGAAAAGGCCCCGCGAGCCCGCGTCCGGCAACGAATCGCCGAGCGCGGGAGCGGGGCCTCGAACGATGCGGTGCCTTCCTACCAGATGACGACGCGGTCGTCACCGGAGCGGACCATCGGCTGGCCCGGGGTGCACGAGAACGCGTCGGCGAACACCTGCAGGTTGGACGGCGCACCGATGCAGCGGAACTGCGGCGGGGCGTGCGGATTGGAGGCGACCAGCACCTTGAGCGTGTCCTCCGTCATCTGCGATCGCCAGGCCGTCGCGAAGCTCAGGAAGAGACGCTGGTCGCGGCTCATTCCGTCCGTCATCGGGTCGGCCGAGCCGGCCGTGGCAGCCTTCATCGCGTCGTAGGCGGTGGCGAGGCCGCCGAGGTCGGCGATGTTCTCGCCCAGCGTCAGCTTGCCGTTGACGTGCAGGCCGGGAAGCGCCTCGTAGGCGTCGAACTGCTTGACCAGCTTGTCGGTCCGCGAAGCGAAGCCCTTGGCGTCGGCCTCCGTCCACCAGTTCTCGAAGTTGCCGTCGGCTCCGAAGCGGCTGCCCTGGTCGTCGTAGCCGTGGGTCATCTCGTGACCGATGACGGCGCCGATCGCCCCGTAGTTCATCTCCGGCGCCGCCGACGGATCGAAGAACGGCGGCTGCAGGATCGCGGCCGGGAAGACCAGCTCGTTCTGCAGCGGGTTGTAGTAGGCGTTGACCGTCTGCGGCGTCATGCCCCACTCGGTCCTGTCGACCGGCTTGCCGATCTTGGACAGTTCCCACTTGTTGTTGAAGGCGTTCGCGGCCATCACGTTCGCGAAGTAGCTGTCGCGGCCGGTGGCGAGGCCCGACCAGTCACGCCACTTGTCGGGGTAGCCGATCTTCGGAGTGAACGTCGCCCACTTGGCGAGCGCCTTCTCCTTGGTCTCGGCGCTCATCCAGTCGAGCTTCTCGATCCTGGCCTTGAGGGCGACGCCGAGGTTCTTCACCAGCTCTTCCATCTGCTGCTTGGAGGCGGGCGGAAACGCGACCTGGACGTAGAGCTGGCCCATCGCTTCGCCGGCGTTCTGCTCGACGGCGTTCAGGACCCGCTTCCAGCGCGCCTGGATCTCCTGCTGGCCGCGCATCGTCTTGCCGTAGAACTCGTAGTTCTCCTGCACGAACGGACTGGAGAGGAACTGCGAGGCGTCGTCGACGAGGTGGAACCGCAGGTACGACTTCCAGTGCTCCACCGGCTCGCCGGCGATCATCGCGTCGACTTCCTGGTGGAAGGCGGGGACCGAGAGCGAGAACATCTCGGGAGCCGCCAGCCCCTGCGACTCGAAGAAGGCGCTCCAGGGGAAGTGCGGCGTCAGTTTGTCGGCGTCGGCCGGGCTCACCGGGTTGTAGTAGAGGGAGACGTCGCGCGCCATCTCCTGACGCGACTTGGAGGCCCGGGCGAGACGGCTCTCGAAGGCGATCACGTCCGCAGCCTGGGCGGCAGCGGCATCCGTTGCGATGCCAGAGAGCTCGAGGACCTTCGCGATGTGCTTCTCGTAGGCGTCGAGCTTCTCCTTCTTGTCGGCGTCGGTGTAGTAGCCCTTGTCGGGGAGTCCGAGGCCGCCCTGCGTCACGAAGGCGATGTTCATCGACGAGTTCTTGAAGTCGGCCTCCGGCCCGAAGCCGAACAGCGGGTTCTCGCCGCGCGCGGCCGACGCCTTGAGGAAGCCGGCGACGGCGGCGGAGTCGGCGATGGCGTCGATCTCGGCGAGGCGGCCCTGGAGCGGGGCGAGCCCCTGCGCTTCGACCTTCGCCTCGTCCATTCCCGTGGCCCAGAGGTCGCCGACGATCTTCCGGATGCCGGTGGCGGAAGCGTCCGCGGCAGCCTGCTCCGCAAGCTGGTGCTGCACGGAGAGCGAGCGCTCGACGAGCATCGTCCCGGGACCCCAGCTGCTGCGGTCGGCCGGAATCGGGTTGGCGGCGAGCCAGCTGCTGTTGACGTAGCCGCAGAAATCGCCGCAGGGGTCCTTGCTCTTGTCGAGGTCGGTCGCAGCGAATCGGAGGACCGGCGAGAGCTTGCTCTCGTCGAGACTCGGCGCAGCCGGCTTCGCAGCTTCGGCCACCTCTGGTTTCCGGTTGCAGGCGCCTGTAGCCAGAGTCGCGGCGACGGCGAGAAGAAGAAGAGTCGATCGGACGGGTTTCATGCTGGATTCCTCCATGTTGCGATGGAATTGGGGTCGGAAGACGGATAACGGATCCATGGAGATACGCACGAGCCGTCCCAAATGTTCGGTTTCGAAGCCTCCGGCTCGCCAGAGGACGGATTCCCGGCCACGAAACGCCCTGCGAGCGCGTCGAGACTCGGCGAGATCGCCGCCTTTCTGGGGGTCCGCCGGCGTTCGCTCAGCGGCCGGCGATCCAGCTCTCGATCTCTTCCACGGTGCGCGGCGCCCCGGCCGAGAGGTTCCGCGGCTCACCGCTGGTGATGAGGATGTCGTCCTCGATCCGCACTCCGATCCCCTGGTAGCGCTCGAGCGCTGCGGCGATCGACGCCTGGTCGGCCTCGGGGAGCGCCTTGTACACGGGACTCGCCTTCACCGAATCGGGGCGGATGTAGAGGCCGGGCTCGTTGGTCAGGATCATCCCCGGTGCTAGCGCCGCGGTGCGGTCGTTGACGTCGTGGGTGCGGAGACCCAGATGGTGCCCGAGGCCGTGCGGGAAGTACCAGCGGACCTGGGCCGGCTCGTTGCTGGTGACGAGGCCGAGCTGCAGCAGCTCCTCGCCGAGGATCCGCGTCGCCGCGTCGTGCACCTCGTGCATGTAGGCGCCCGCCTTCATCAGCAGGATCGTCTCGCTCTGCGCGCGCAGGACCGCCTGGTAGATCGCCCGCTGCTCGGGGCTGAAGGTGCCGTTCTGCGGATAGGTGCGGGTGACGTCGGCCGAATAGCCGGCGTACTCGGCACCGAGGTCGGTGAGGATCAGTTCGCCGGGGGCGATCGGGTCGTTGTTGGTCTCGTAGTGCAGTGTGGTGGCGTTCTTGCCCGAAGCGACGATCGACGGAAAAGCCCAGCAGCAGGCGCCGAGGCTGCGAAAGGCGTAGGCGACGGTCGCTTCGAGCTCGTACTCGTGCTTCGCGGTCAGGCCCTGACGCATCGCCGCCTTCTGCGCCGCGACCGTGACGTCGATCGCACGCTGCACTTCGTTGATCTCGGCCGGACTCTTCACCATCCGCATGTCGGTGAGGACCGGGAAGGCGTCGCGGAACCGGAGCTCGGGATAGCTCTTGCGCAGCTCCTCGACGATGCGGAGCTCCGGAGTCGCAGCCTTGCCGTAGCCCCGGCTCTCGAGGATCAGCCAGACGTTGGCCGCTCCGGCGCGCACCTTCGCCAGCCACGACGGCAGACCGGGCGGCCGGTACGAGCGGTAGCCGGCCGTGGCGTTCCAGGAGCGCCCTTCCATCGCGGCGGCAACGAACTCCGGAAAGCGCTTGGCGGACACCACCTCCTCGACGCCGCTCACGCTCCGGACCTCGTCGAAGGTCGGAATGTGACCGGTCCAGAGCTCCTGCGCCGGATCGCCGTCGCGCGTGAAGACGATCTCGCGGTGCGCGGTCTCGCCGGGCACGAGGACGAGGGTCGTCTGCGGCTCGGTGAGCCCGGTGAGGTAGAGGAGGTTGTCCTCCTGGCGGAACGGCCAGTCGACGTCGCCGTTGCGCTGCGCCGGCTCCGGCGACATCAGGATCAGCATGGCGTCGGGCCCCAGCCGGTCGGCGAGCGCGGCGCGCCGGGCGGCGTATTCCTCGGGCGTTGCGGCCAGAAGTGCGGCTGGTAGGAGCAGGAGCGTGGCGAGCACGGCAGTCAGACGGGAAGCAGTCATCGTCGGATCTCCATTCGAAGTTCGACCGGGTGCGGCGAGAGGAACGAACCCATCCTAACCCGATGAACGCGGGCTCCGGCCGCCGGCCAGCCCGTGTCGGCGAGTTGGCCTCGAGGCGAGGGCCCCGGTGGGCCTGATTTTTTGCTAGCTTTGGAGGGTCCAACTCAGGGGAGTTTTCATGTTGAAGAAACTGCTCAAGGTGCTGGGCGGCCTGGTCGCTCTCGTGCTGGTCGTCGGCGCCGCCTACGTCGGGGGAACGGTCCACCGCTACAACGCCAGCATGGCGAAGGTCTACGAGATTCCGGTTCCGGATCTCTCGGCGTCGCCGGATCCGGAAATCATCGCGCGCGGCAAGCACGTCGCCGAATCGACCGGCGGCTGCGCCGGCGGCGACTGTCACGGCAGCGACCTCGCCGGAGGAGGGACGATCGAGGCGGGACCGGTCGGAAAGTTCAGCGGTCCCAACATCACCCCGCGGGGCGTCGCGGCGTCGTACAGCGACGGAGAGATCGCACGTCTCCTCCTCCACGGCGTGAAGCGCGACGGCCGTTCGCTCCGCTTCATGCCGGCGCACGAGATCAACTGGCTGCCCGACGAGGACCTGGTCGCGGTCATCAGCTACGTACGCTCGGTGCCGGGGGTGGAGAAGGCGAACGGGACGACCGAGATCGGTCTCCTCGGCAAGCTTCTCGATCGCCACGACCTGTTCATCGCCGACGTCGCCCGCCGGATCGATCACGAGCATCGGGAGACTGCGCCGAAGCCCGCGCCGGACGCTCTCTACGGAGCGTTCCTCTCTCGCAGCTGCATCGGCTGTCACGGGGAGCACCTCTCCGGCGGCAAGATCCCCGGAGCACCCCCCGAGATGGCGATTCCGGCGAACATCACTCCGCACGCGAGCGGAATCGCGTCCTGGTCGTTCGGGGACTTCGAGCACCTGCTCGCCACCGGCAAGCGTCCGGACGGCCGCGAGGTCAACCCGATGATGCCGGTGCAGATGCTGAACAACATGAACGAAATCGAGAAGCGTGCGCTCTGGGAATACCTGCGCAGCATCCCGCCGCGGGAGTTCGGCGGACGCTGAGCGGAGAGCGCCCCCCCCGGATGCGGACGAGCGCCCCGACGGATCTGGAGCGGGCGCTCACCGCTGCGCGGACGGGTGAGCCGGAGGCGATCGACCGGCTGGTCGAGGCGCTCTATCCCGATCTGCGGCGGATCGCGCGGGCGCAGCTCCGGAGGCTGCGCCCGGGCCGCACTCTCGACACGACGAGCCTGGTGAACGAGGCCTACGTGAAGCTCGTCCGCGGCGGCGAGTTTGCCGACCGTTCGCACTTTCTCGCCGCGTCGGCGCGGGCGATGCGGCACATCCTGGTCAACGCCGTGCGGCGCAGGCTCGCCGAGCGTCACGGGAGCGGCCGCTCCGCGGAGTCGCTCGAGGGACGGGAAGTGGCGGCGGAGCTGGCGCCGTACCACGAGATCCTCGACGTGGCGCAGGCCCTCGAGGCGCTCGCCGCGATCGACGAGCGGCTCTGCCGCCTGGTCGAGTGCCGCTTCTACGCCGGGATGACCGAGGAGGAGACGGCGGAAGCGCTCGGGATCTCCGATCGCACGGTGCGCCGCGACTGGCTCCGCGCCCGCGCCTGGCTCAAGGAGCATCTCGGACGGGTCCCGCCGGTGGCCCCGGGAGAGCCGGCGTGAGCGCCGACGGCGTCCCGCCGGAGGGAGCTCCGGGCCCCGGTTCCGGAGCCCTCGATCCCGAGTTCGCCGAGCTCGTCGATCTCGCTCCGGCAGCTCGCGCGGAGCGGCTGCTCGCCATCGGCGATCCGTCGCGCCGTGCCCGGCTCGAGGCGCTCCTCGCCGCGGCGCTCGACGACGACGACTTCCTGCGTCCCGGCGGCGCCCTCCGGGAGGAGCTTCTCGAAGATCCCGTGACGGACACCCACGGACCGTTCGCGCCCGGGGCGGTTCTCGGCGCCTACCGCATCGTCGACGAGATCGGCGAGGGGGGGATGGGCCGGGTCTTCCTCGGCGAGCGCGCCGACGGCCTGTTCGAGCGCCGCGTCGCGATCAAGGTCGTGCATGTCGATCCAGGTCAGGTCGATCTCGAGCGTCTCCTCCGCGAGCAGCGCATCCTCGCCGAGCTCGTCCATCCGCACATCGCCCAGCTGTACGACGCGGGTCTCACCGGGTACGGCTCCCCCTACCTGGTGATGGAGCACGTCGCCGGCGAACCGATCGACGAGTACGCGCGCCGGCTCGGACTCGACGCGCGTGGGCGCCTCCGCCTCCTCGTCGACGTCTGCGACGCGGTCGCCGTGGCGCACCAGCGCCTGGTCGTCCATCGCGATCTCAAGCCCTCGAACATCCTGGTCGACGGTTCCGGCACGGTGAAGCTGCTGGACTTCGGCATCGCGCGGATCGTCGAAGGAGAGGCGCCGGCGCCCGCCGAGGCGACGGCGGCGCCCGGCGAGCCGGCGACGGCCGGCGAGCATCCGGAGGTCACCCTCACGCGCGGTCGTTCCTGGCTCACGCCGCAGTACGCCAGCCCGGAGCAGCTCGCCGGGCGCCCGGTCTCGGCGGCGTCCGACGTCTACCAGCTCGGCCTGCTCGCCTGGGAGCTCCTGGCCGGTCGCCGGCCGACGGCCGCGGAGCAGCGGACGGTCGACGCGGCGCCCGGCTCGTCGCCGTCCGGCCTGCCTGCCGTTTCGGCCACGAAGAGCTCCGTCGCCGCGAGCGACCTGCCGGCGGCCGATCTCGATGCCGTGGTGGGGAAGGCACTGGCGCTCGCACCGTCCGAGCGCTACCTGTCGGCCGACCGGCTGCGGGAGGACCTTTCGAATCTGCTGGGCGGTCGTCCGGTCCTGGCGCGCTCCGCGGGCCGTGCCTACCGGCTGCGACGGTTCGTCGGGCGCCACCGGTTCGCGACGGCCGCGGCCTCGGCCGTCGCGATCGCCGGGATCGCCCTGACCGCCGGCTTCACGATGCGCCTCGCGAACGAGCGCGATTCGACGCGGCTCGAAGCCGAACGGGCCGACCAGGCACGGGTCGAGACCGAGAAGGTGGTCGACTTCCTCACCGACCTCTTCCGGTCGACCGATCCGTATGCCCGCGCCGGCGTCGCCAACGCCTCCGAGCTGACCGCGCGCGAGCTCCTCGATCGCTCGGCGACGCGCCTGCAGAGCGCACTCGCCGACCAGCCGCTCGTGCGGGCGCGCCTGCTCTCCGAGCTCGGCCGGATCTACCGGCTGCTGGGGCTCCTCGATCAGGCCGAACCGCTGCTGCGCGAAAGCCTGGCGTTGCGGGAGAAGACACCCGGAGCCCGGCCGCGCGACCTGGCGGAGATCCGCCTGCAGCTCGGGCGGCACGAGACGCAGCGCGGTCACTTCGACGAGGCGGCCGGCTTCCTCGGCCAGGCGGAGACGCAGTACCGCGAGCTCGGCGACCGCCGCGGGCTCGCCTCGGCGATCGAAGCCCGGGGGGTTCTCGCCAACACGCGGGGAGAGAAGGAGGACGCCGCGACGCTCGAGGAGTCGCTCGCGATCTGGCAGGAGCTCGGCGACGAGGAGCGGGAAGCGGACGCGCGCCTGCTCCTCGCCAACGCCCTGAGCCGGAAGGGGCGGATCGCCGAGGCCCGGACGCACCGGGAGGCGGCGCTGGCGATCTTCGAGCGGCGATTCGGCGCTTCGCACCCCGCGGTCGCGACCGCGTTGCTCGGAGTCGCCGACCTCCACAAGCTCGAGGGGCATCAGGAGCTCTCCCTCCCTCTCCTCGAGCGCGCCCTCGCGATCTTCGAGCACAGCTTCGGGGTGGAGGACTTCCGGGCCGCGACGGTCGCCAACAATCTCGGCGTCGCGCACAGCGACCTCGGCGACTACCGGGCCGCGCGCCCTTTCCTCGAACGGGCGCTCGCTACCTACCGCCGCGAACGGGGCGACCATCCCGACGTCGGCGAAATCCTCAACAATCTCGGCGCGATCGACTGGGAGGAGCATCATCCGGCCGCCGCTGCCGAAAAGTACCGGGAGGCCCTGGTCCAGCTCCGGCGGACCCTCCCCGAGGAGCACATGGCGATCTCGCGCACGGTTTTCAATCTCGGCGAGGCGCTGCTCGCGCTCGGGCGGCTCGACGAGGCGCGCCCCCTCCTGCGGCAGAGCCTCGAGAACTTCGGCGCGAGGCTCGGCGAGGATCACGTGATGCTCTCCTGGCCGCAGCTCTATCTGGCGGAGATCGCCGAGAAGCAGGGCGACCTCGACAGCGCCGAGGCTCTCCTGCGGCGTGCCGTCGAGCTTCGGGACGCCGCCGCAGCGGGTCTCGCCCCGGACGACGTCGCCAAGGCGCACGCCGCGCTCGACGGATTCCTGCGCCGGCACGGGAGGCGGTTGGAGCCCGCTCCGCCGCCCTCGACCGCCGGCGGCTGATCCTGCCGGGAGGTTCCCGGGGGCGCCGTCGAGGCGCGGCCGGGGTGGATGTCCGGGTTTTCCCGCGTTCCGTGTTTCCCCGGACATGAGGAACCGAACAGGACGATACGGAACCCGGGCCGCGGGAGCGTTCGCGCTCGCCGCTTCGATGCTGGTTGCCGGCGGCGCCGCTCCGGCCCGCGCCGCCGGGGACGAGAGCGATCTCGATCAGCTGATCTCGGACGCCCTCGCCGAGGTGCCGGTCGAGCGCACGGAGGAGGCGATCCGCTTTCTCCTCGAAACCGAGCTCGGCAGTTCGAGCGTCCATGCCGTCTCGCCCGGATCGCTCTGGGATCACGACTCCGGCGACGAGAGGCTGGGCTTCTCGACGACCGACGCCTACTTCGCATCGGATGGCGGCTTCGGCGGCTGCGCCTACGTGCCGCTCCACCTGCGGGGCGACGCCACGATCACCGGCCTCGTGATCCTGTTCATCGACGACTGGAACGGAGAGGACTACCAGGTCGATCTGCGGCGCAAACTGACCGGGAGCAACACCGCCGCCGAGACGCTGGCTTCGGCCTCGTCGAGCGGCGCCAGCGCGAGCCATCGCATCGCCACCGACCTGACGGTGACAAACGGTGCGATCAACGACACGAGCTACTTCTACTTCCTCTGGGTCTGCCGGCCCAGTTTCGGATCCGAGCTGCACGGGATCTACCTCACCTACACCTACTGATCGGGGCCGCCATGATCGCCAGATTCCGACGCCCGCTGCCGTTCGCCCTCCTCGCCGCACTCTTCGCCGTACCGCTCGCCGCGGAGCAGCTCGTCGTCGGTGCCGCCGACTTCCACGCGCGGAAGGGGCAGGGACACTACTTCGATCCGAACGGCTGGGTCGAAGGCCAGTTCACCGGCGGCGGCGACGGCTGCCTGGTGGCGTTCGTGGCGCTGCCGCACGACGCGCTCGTCACCAGCGTCCTGTTCCAGCTCTACGACAATCGGACCGAGAACTTCCGGGTCGACCTCAAGCGCAAGCGTCGCGGGAACTCCATTCCGGCGGAGGAGATCACGGGAGTCGGAACGAGCGGCGCGAGCGGTGGAGTCCTCCAGCTCACCTCGATGCCGGTGGGCGGTCCGCACCTGGTCCAGGACGCCTACACCTACTTCCTCTCCACGGACGGCGGCTGTCCCGCCGGCGCGAACCACCGGATCTACGCCGTGCGCATCAACTACCAGCTGGCGATCTTCTCGGACGGGTTCGAGTCCGGCGACATGTCGGCCTGGGGGACCGGTCCGCAGACGATCTTCTCCACCTGGGCTTCGGGGATCGATTTCCAGAACCAGTTCAACTGGCCGTGGACGATCGACACCCAGCTCGCGGCCTTCTGGATCGAGAACAGCGTGGCGGGATCCGCACCGCCGTGCGCGACCGCCCGCCTCGAGCTGCCGCACGGCGCGACCGTCGTCGGGATGCTCGCGAATCTGTGGGACGTCCGCGGCGACCGCACTGCGACCGTCGAGCTCCGGCGCTCCGTGATGGCCACCTCGACGGCATCGGCGCTCCTCGCCAGCGCCTCGACCACGGGCTCCTCCGGCTGGGAGCTGAAGAGCGACTTCACGATCGCCAACGCGGTGATCGACAACGACACCTACTGGTACTGGATCGACCTCTGCATGACCGGCGGCAACACGATCGAGGCCGCCCAGATCGGCGTCCAGTCGGTGCAGGTCCTCTATTCGCTGCCCTGACCGGGGCGGCGGCGGCAGCGGGCTCGAAGGACGGAGCGGATAGACTGACCGCGCCCCGGGATCCGTGCTCCGCGGGCCGGACCGCGATGTGACCGACCGTACTTCCCGAACCCCCTCCGAGCTCGCCGCCCTCTTCCTCGGGCCCAAGGGCGAGAACGCCGATCTCCTGGAGCGGCTGCTGACCGAGGCGTTCCGGGACCACGTCTTCTGGCGCCGCAACTTCCACCCCGAGGACGGATTCGAGATCGCCGAGCTCGACAAACGCGCGCCGGCCTACGATCGCTCGGTCTCCATCCTCACCCAGGAGCTGTACGGCCTGCTCGCCGAGCTCAAGGGCGGGGTCCCCTTCTTCTCGCCGCGCTATGTCGGACACATGACGTCCGATCTGACGATGGCCTCGCTCGTCGGCTACTTCGCGACGATGCTCTACAACCCGAACAACGTGGCGCTCGAAGGCTCGCCGGTCACGACCCGGCTCGAGCTCGAGGTGGCGGCACAGCTGGCGGCGATGGTCGGCTTTCCGGCCGAGCGCACATGGGGGCATCTGACCGCGGGCGGCACGATCGCCAACTTCGAGGCGTTCTGGGTCGCACGCAACGTGAAGTACCTCCCGGTGGCGCTGGCCGGCGCCGCCGACGAACTCGGGCTCGTGGACCTGACGGTCGTCGACGAGGACGGCCGCGAGACGGCGGTCGCCGAGCTCGATCTCTGGCGTCTGCTCAACATCCATCCGCGCGCGGCTCTCGATCTCGCCGACCGGCTGCTCGCCGCGGCCCCCGACCGGTCGCTCGCGAGCGCCGCCGTGGCCCGGCATTCGGTGGCCCGCGTCGGCTACCAGGAGTACGGTCGACGCCTGGCGATCGAATTCGGAGATCCGCTGCCCCCGGCGGCGGTGCTGGTGCCGTCGACGGCGCACTACTCGTGGCAGAAAGTCGTCCGCGCGCTCGGGATCGGCGCCGATCAGCTGGTCCACGTCCCGGTCGATGCACGCTTCCGGATGGACACCGCCGCGCTCTGGTCGACCCTCGAACGCCTGGCATCGAGCCGCACCCCGGTCCTCGCCGTGGTCGCGGTCCTCGGAACCACCGAGGAGAGCGCGGTCGATCGGGTCGACGAGATCCTCGCCGTGCGCCGCCGCGCCGAGCGCGAGCTCGGCCTGGCCTTCCCGCTCCACGTCGACGGGGCCTGGGGTGGCTACGCCGTCGCCGTGACCCGGGAGCCGGACGGCAGCCGCCGGCCGTACGCACGGGCGCTCGCCGCCGATCCCGACGGCGCCTGGCCGTCGCGCGAGGTCTACGACGCGCTCGTGGCGGTCGAGGAATGCGACTCGATCACGATCGATCCGCACAAGTTCGGCTACGTCCCCTATCCCGCCGGCGCGGTGCTGTTCCGCGACCGCCGCGTCCGCGAGCTGGTGGCGACCGACGCGCCCTACGTCTTCCAGGCAGAGAGTCCGGAGTCGGTATCGGCGATCGGCCCCTACATCCTCGAAGGATCGAAGCCGGGCGCCGCCGCGGCCGCGGTCTGGCTCTCCCATCGCGTGCTGCCGCTCGACGCCGAAGGGCACGGCACCCTGATCGGCGCGACGGCGCGCGGCGCGCTCGCCCTGCATCGCCGGCTCGCGACGGCCGACTTCTCGCCGTTCCGGATCGTCCTGCTCCCCGAGCCCGATCTCAACATCGTCTGCTTCGCCGTCGCCCACCCCGCCCTCGCGACTCTCGAAGCCTCGAACGCCCTGATCGCACGGGTCCACGGGCGGATGAGCGTCGTCGCCGGCCGCGCCGGCAAGGACGTCGGCTACTTCGTGACCAAGACGATCCTGCGCTCGGAGGAGTACGGCGACGTCGTCGTGCCGCTCGCCCGGGAGCTCGGTCATTCGGTGGACGACTACCGCCGCGCCGGCGGCATTGCGGTGCTGCGCTCGACGGTGATGAATCCGTTCTTCACCGAGAAGCGTGGCCGGACCGACCACCTCGAAGGATTCCTCGCCGCGCTGCGCTCCGAGCTCGCCGCGGCGCTCGCGGAGGAGACGCCGTGAAGCACCATCGCAGGGAGCTCTGGTTCGAAGTCCCCGGGCGGCGCGCTTTCGTCAACATCACGCCGGACGTCGAGCGCGAGGTCGCGGCGAGCGGCATCCGCGAGGGGCTCTGTCTCGTGAACGCGATGCACATCACCGCCTCGGTCTTCGTCAACGACGACGAGAGCGGCCTGCACGAGGACTACGAGCGCTGGCTCGAGGGCCTGGCGCCGTTCGACGCCGGCAGCGACCCGCAACGTGGCGGCTACCGGCACAACCGGACGGGCGAGGACAACGCCGACGCGCATCTCAAGCGGCAGGTGATGGGACGCGAGGTGGTGGTCGCGATCACCGCCGGCCGGCTCGACTTCGGCCCGTGGGAGCAGATCTTCTACGGCGAGTTCGACGGCGGCCGCCGCAAGCGCGTGCTGGTCAAGATCCTCGGCGACTGAACGCCGACGGGCGCGGCCGGACTGCGTCGCGGATCGGTACGGTAGGGTAGCGAGCCATGACACCCTCCATGGGATGGACCCGGCCCCGGTGGCTTCCGGGAGCGCTCGCCGTCGTGTCGCTGCTCACGAACGCTCCGGCCCTGCGCGCCGCGACGGGGCCCGTGACCGACGAGCTCCGCATCCTGCGCGGCCCCGGGGCGCTCCTCGAGGGATCCGAGATGCAGTTCGCCGTGCGCCTCGACAAGCGGCCGCTGGTCACGGCGAGCGACGGTTACCTCCCGGCGGGCGAGTCGCTCACCACCTGGGAGCCGGAGGTCGAGTTCCTCTGGAACTTCCACGACGGAACGGGTCCGATCTCGACCGGCGAGCGTCCCGACGTCATCCACACCTTCGCGGACAAGGGCGAGTACACGGTGGATGTGGAGGCGCGCAGCCGCGGCGGTTCGGTGCGCGGCTCGCTGAAGGTGAAAGTCCGCGACCGCCGGCCGTTCGGACCGGCGATCACGGCGGTCGAAATCGATCCGGCGACTGCGACCTTCGAGTTCTCGGCGGCGGCGTTCGCTCCGAGCGGCGACGAACTCCGGTTCGACTGGGCCTTCGGCGACGGGACGCAACCGGTCGAGTACGCTCCGTGGAAGATCACGCACGCCTACGCCGCGGCCGGCGAGTACCAGGTCAAGGTGTACATCCGCGACGACGATGGCGACGGCGCGCGCACGGAAACGATCCGCATCGTGACCGCCGGGCCGATCGGCGGGCCGTCTCCGGGCGCGACAGGTCCGGAGTCGACGCACTTCGACGCGGAGCTGAGCGGCAGCCTGAGCGCGTCGCTCGAGGCCGAGATCCGCCCGATGGCGACGATCTTCCTCGCTCCGGTCGCGGAGGATCGGTGCCGCTTCCTCTTCACCGCCTGGGATCCGTCGAAGCTCGCCCACGCGGAGTTCATCCTCGACATGAACGGTCTGCCCGGCGAGAAGGGAGGGCGGTTCACCTTTCTCCCCGGAAATGTACGGGTCAACTTCGAAACGACCCGCGAGCAGTACGAGCTCGCAAGGAAGACGCTGCTCCAGTCGGGCGTCGCGGGCGGGCTGGGCGAGGTGGTTGCGCGACAGGTCTGGGGCGACGGCATCGACGAGGCGCTGGACGAAGTCGACGATGCCTCGGGCGGCGGTCTGGTCGGTGAGGTCAACGAGCGGCTCGGGGTCGTGGAGCTCGGCCGCCGCGTTTCGCAGGGAGAGTTCGGGGCCCCTCCGGCGAAATCGCCGTTCGGCCTCGCCGACCCGGTGAACTTCAAGGCGAAGCGGGGATTCCTGAATCTCGACTTCGTCCCACGCGACCGAGCGGTGGGGCGCATGGAGCTGCATCTCGAGAACACGGACGAAAAGAGTCCGTACACCGCGGCGACCCTCTCGGGCGACTTCGCGATCGACCTGGCGGACGCCCTCCGCGACGGTCTGTTCCTCTACGAGCGCTGTGCGCCGGCGTCGTTCGCGGTCCAATCGGTCGCGCCGGAGCCGGACGAGATGCACGTCTTTGGCGCCCGCCCGCGGGTGGTCGTCCGCTTCACGGCGCCGTACGATGTCGGCACGCTCGACTCTTCGACCTTCGAGCTCACCTATCCCCGTGCCGGTTCCGGCGTACCCGTGGTCGTCGAGACCGAGCTCCATCGGATGGAGTCGGGGGCGTTCCTGGTGCCGAAGTCCGATCTCTGGGGCGGCATCCAGTACACGGCGCGGGTGAAGACGGGGCCCGACGGCGTGCGGGGAAGGAACGGCGGGACGCTCGAGGATCCGACAGCCACGAACAGTGCGACGGGCACCGGCTGGCACGGCTGGAAGTTCTGGACGGCGATCGACTTCGAGGCGCGCGGCACGGACGGCGCGAATCTCGGCTGCCACGTGGTGCAGGTCGTCCACGATGCGCCGCTCGTTCCGGGGAGGTGGGCCGCGGCCCAGCTCCTTCCGAGCTGGAAGAAGAACCCACGGGTCCACGACGATGCCCAGATGAAGGCGTTCGCCACGCGGGTCGCGCTCGAGAAGCCGTCCGGCGACGGCTTCGTGGAGGTCGGGCGGAGCGTTCAGGCCGCGATCCTCTACCGCCCGGACGTTCTCACCGCGTCGTCCGGACTTTCTCCGTCCGCGAGGCGGGTCAACCTCCAGTTCCTTCCCGACGCTTCGACTCCGGCGTCGCTGCGGATCCGCCTCGATCCGGTGACCGGTCCCGATTCCAGGGGCAGCCGGCGCTATCGCGCTCTGTGCAGCACGCCGGTGTGGAATCGTGAACCGGTTCTGCGGGTCGATCTTGCCCTCGTCCGGTCGGAGAGCTCGCCGGACGTCGATTACCTGCGGGAACGTGGGAGATCGGAGGCTCTGCTGTCGACCGTCGCTACCCGTCTGGAGAGCTTGCTGCCGCGGGTTTTTCCGCTACGGGAGGTTCGCGTGAACGTGCGGGAGACCGTGGATGTCACTTCGGACCGGCACATCGACGAGATCGTGGGCGGGAGAGGAAGCATCTGGGATCAATGGCTCGGCAAGTTCGGCGATCCGGACGAGTCAGGTGGGTCCGTTCGCAGCCAGGGTGACTTCTGGGAACGGGCCGTCCTCGGAACCCGGAGCCGGGCGGAGCGATCGAATGCGGATCTCTTCCTCGGCATCTTGGATATCGACGTGAAGAGGCTGCGCGTGCGGCTTCACCCCCTGGCGAACGTGGTTTCCCTCGTCGATGCCTACCCGGCGTCGGCGGTCGTAGCGAGTGCGCTCGACCTCCCGGATGGTCCGGGCTGGATCGCTCATCAGATCGCGCACGCGCTCGATCTGGGAGATGCGCCCGACGTGATCCTCCACGACGGCGGGGGCGGGGGGATCGAGCATCGCGCGGACGACGACATGGACGAAGCGGCAGCGATCGTTTCGCACGAAGGCATCGCTGGGGCGATCGTCCACGAGGAATCCGTGCAGATGCTTCCGGGCCGCGACCAGCCGCCGTTGCTGCCCGTGATGCTCCCGGTGCCGACGGAGTCCGGGCGCTTCATCCTGCGACACCACTATCTCGAGCTGCAGGAGAAGCTCGAGGACGGCGGCATCCTCCCCGCGGGGAGTGGCAACTAGACGGGCAGGAATCCTGGATCGCGCGGCGGAGGTGCGAGCGGGGCCCGTGCGGGTCCCGCTCGCCGATCGACCTCCGGGGAGGCCGTCAGGCGCGACGGCGGCGCAGGAGGAACAGCGCCAGGGCGGTCAGGGCCAGGCCGAAACCGACCAGTCCGAGCTCGTCGAGCGTCGGGATCGCCAGCGCCTGCGCCGAGGTCTCGATGTCGAGCACGTAGTCGCCGATGGCGCTGCCGAAACCGTCCACCCGGAACGTCCAGTCGCCCGCCTCTTCGACGAGGAAGGTGAAACGCGAGCTGTGGAAGCTGCCGCAGACATCCGGGCCGCCGTCGTCGTTGTAGTGCGTGGCGTTGTTCAGGTCCGATGGATCGGCACCCGGAGCGTATGCCGAGAGGATCGTGTCGAGCGTGTTGTTGGGCGGCGGCGCACAGGTGAGGTTGGCGTAGACGAAGTCCCCACGGTTGAGGGAGATGACATACGTGTCGTACTGCGGACCGGTGGCGATCGTGCCGGTGTAGTGGTACGTCGCAGCGTTCGCGGTGGCGGCGAGGGCGAACCCTGCGATCAGTGCTGCCATCACCGTCAGTTGTCGGAGGCGCATGAACTCTTCCTTTCGAAGACTTCGTTACGCACTGCTTGGGTGGCTGGAGTGGGGGGTGGTGCCGCTCGCCGGGGTGAATTCGAGAACACTTCCGGCGCGACCGGATCGGCGGGCTCGGATGGCCCGGCGCGATTCCGTTCGCTGCGTCTCGTTCTTCGCTCGGCGTCTTGCGCGGCCGGGGAACTCTCCTCTTTCGAGAACCTGGAGAAATTATAGATGGTCTGTCAAGAGGGTGGCACGAACCGGCAGAACGACGCGGAGTCGGCGGCCCTGGTGATCGCGGATGTCACCACCGGAAGGGCGGGGCCCGCTCAGAGGGCCTCGCCCACCTTTCTGGCCAGCGCGACGGCGTGCGCACGGTCCTGCGCCGGGTCGTCGAAGCCGCGCACGCTCACGGTGAAGCGCACGCCGCCCCAGGCGACCAGCAGCTCGCGGTGTTTCGGCGCCCAGGCGCACCGGTCGCCGACCTCGTTCGACAGGTCATCGAAGTCGAGCTGGGTCGTGTGCTCCTTGCCGCTCACCGTGACGGTGATCCCCGCCTCCAGCTGGGCCACGGAGCTCTCGAGATCGGCCACCGCGTCGGCCGCGCTCCTGTAGGTCTGCTTCAGGATCGTCAGGCTCGCTTCGAAGTGATCGGCGGGCGGCTGCGCCCGGTCGAACGGCTTCTTCTGGACGCGGGCCATCGCCTTGTCGCGCTCGTAGGCCGACCGCGCCGCGACGAGCGCGTCGTGGTCCGGCTTGTCCCAGCTCACCAGGCAGAGAGGATGGGGAACGTATTTGGAACCGGGACGGAACGAGGCCGAAGCGGCACCGTCGCCGAAAACCGCGACGAGCGGTCCGCTCCGGAGCACGTCGCAGGCGGCTTCGCCCATCGCCTCCCCCTTGCCGGCGAGAAGGCGCCCCACCTCGGCTGTGAGGTCCCTCTGTTGCTCTGATCCGGCGGGCATTGGCGAAAGTGCGGAGATTGCGAGGCCGGAGGCCACGAAGCCCGCGGCGAAGGTTCCGTTTCGTCGTTGCATTCGAACTCCTTTGCGGCCGGTCGACTTGTCGCCGTGGAGTGGCCGCAGTCGACCGGACGCGGAGGCTACCGGTACACCCGACGACGACCTTGGCTCGATGACTGGGTCTCGAGGATACACCCTCGCCGATTGCGGACGGGGCGGGAGCGTATCGGGAGAACGGAAAGGGCCCGCCGCGCGCGCTGCGGGTCCCAGCGGGCGACGGCTCTCCGGCGCGGGCGTTACTCCCAGCGCAGCGCTTCGATGGGCGCGAGCTTGGAGGCCTTCATCGCCGGCCACATTCCGAACGTGAGGCCGACGATCGTGCAGAAGATCAGGCCGTTGATCGCCCACTCCATCGGCACGTGGATGGGGAAGCCGGTGAAGATCGTCACCAGGTTCCCGAGGGCGAAGCCGACCAGCACGCCCAGGATGCCGCCGAAGTTGCACAGCACGATCGCCTCGAGCAGGAACTGGGTCAGGACGTGGCGGCGCTTGGCGCCGAGCGCCTTGCGGATTCCGATCTCGCGCGTCCGCTCGGTCACCGACACGAGCATGATGTTCATGATCCCGATGCCGGCGACGACGAGGGCGATGATCCCGATGACGAAGGCGCCGAGCTTGACGCCCAGCGTCGCCCGGTTGAACTGCTTGATCTGGCTGTCGTTGGTGAAGATGTCGAAGTTGTCGTCCTCACCCGGGCCGACGCCGCGCTGGATCCGGAGCACCGCCCGGGTCTCCTCGATCGCCTCGTCGAGGAGCTGCGGCGTGAGCGCGCGCACCGTGATGTTCACCGAGCGCTCGCGGTTGCCGTCCGTGTCGCGCCAGCCGTAGGCCCGGATCCAGGTGCTCACCGGGATCAGGACGTAGTTGTCGAAGTTGCCGCCGGTGGCCGACTTCTTCTCCTCGAAGACACCGACCACGGCGTACTTGTGGCCGTCGACCTTGATCTCCTGTCCGATCGGATCGATGAACGGGAAGAGGCGCTCGGCGAGGGCGAAGCCGATCACGGCGACCCGGCGCGAGACGCGGATGTCCTCGTCCGACAGGTTGCGGCCGAGTCCGACGAGATGGGTGTTGTTCGGCGCGTACTGCGCGTCGCCTCCGACCACCCAGAGATTCGACTCCGTCGACTCGCCCTTGACTTTCGCCTGCGATCCGAAGCGCCAGAGCTCGGCTCCGACGAGGTCGACGCTCTTGACCTTCTCGCGGATGGCGACGGCGTCCTCGACCGTGATCGGAGGCCGCGCCTGGATCTTCCGCCAGTCGCGGTTGCCTCGGCCGAAGTTGCCCGCCGGCCACTTCTGGACCTGGAAGGTCTGCGTGCCGAGGACCGAGAGCTCGCTCTCCATCGTCGACTGGATGACCGAGATCCCCGTCATCACGGCGATGATCGAGGCGACGCCGGCGACGATGCCGACCAGCGTGAGGATCGAGCGCAGCTTGTTGGCACGGATCGCATCCAGCGCCATCGGCAGTGTCTCGCGGATCTTCATTCCGGACTCTCCTCGCGAACGGTCATTCGTAACGCAGCGCTTCGATCGGGTCGAGGCGCGAGGCGCGGTAGGCCGGGACGACGCCGGCGATGACTCCGGTGAGCGTCGAGACCAGCATCGCCACGACGACGATGCCCGGGGAGATGCTCGCCGGCATCAGGGTGCGGTCGATGATCTCGGTGACGACGGCGGCGAGGACGAGCCCGATGAACCCGCCGATCAGGCAGATCGCCGCCGACTCGAACAGGAACTGAATCAGGATCGAGCGCTTCCTGGCGCCGATCGCCTTGCGGATGCCGATCTCGCGCGTCCGTTCGGTAACCGAGACGAACATGATGTTCATCACGCCGACTCCGCCGACGAAGAGCGAGATCCCGGTGATGATGATGCCGATCAGCAGCACGACTCCCATGACGTTGTTGAACATCTCGAGCAGCGAGTCCATCTTGTTGATCGAGAAGTTCTCCTTGTCGCCCGGGGCGAGCTTGCGGACTTTGCGCATCTCGCCGACGACCTCGTATTCGAAGTCTCCGACCGGAACCGAGGGCGGCGCCTTCACGGCGATGTCGATGTTGCGCTGCGAGCCGCCGAACGACTTCGCGAAGGTCGTGATCGGAACGAACACCTGCGAGTCGAAATTGGGTCCGCCGAAGAACCCGGCGCTGCCCTGCTTCTCCATGACGCCGACGACGCGGAACGAGAAGCGACCGATCTTCATCTCCTTGTTGAGCGGATCCTGGCCCTCGAAGAGGCGGTTGCGGATCTCGGAGCCGATCACGCAGACGCGGCGGTTCGCCTGGACGTCGAAGGGAGTGAGGAAGCGGCCGATCTCGGGGACCGAGGCCGACACCAGCATCTGCTTGTCGGTCGTGCCGATGACGTCGATCTGGTCGATCGTCTCCGAGCCGAACTTGACGCTCCGTTCGGTATGGGTCGTGGGATTGATCGCTGCGGCATCGGGCAGGCGACCGGCCAGCTTCTCGACGTCGGAGAGACTCACCCGGGGACGGTTGCGGAACTCGAAGAAGTTGCCGCGGATGATCCACGGCATGCGCGAAACGTAGACGACGTCGGTGCCGAGCGCCGAGACACTCTCGCGGAAGTTGTTGGCGAGACCGTTGGCGGCCGTCATCGTGGTGATGACACCGAGCACGCCGATGACGATTCCCAGGGTGGTGAGGACGCCGCGGGCCTTGTTTGCCCGGATCGCCCCGACGGCAATCCGCACGGCTTCGAGAGTGTCCTGGCTCCGGCGCAGCATCCCGCTCTCCGCTCAGGCGCCCGCGGCGAGCGCGGTTCCGGATTCGGCCTTGGGGACCGGAGGGGCGACGACGACGGGATTGCCTGCCCGGTCTTCGGTCGTCGGCAGGTCGGACTCGATCACGCCGTCCCGCAGACGGACGATGCGGCGCGCGCGCCGTGCGACGTCGTCCTCGTGGGTGACGAGGATGATCGTGTTGCCGCCGGTGTGCAGTTGATCGAAGACTTCGAGGATCTCCTCGCCCGTCCGCGAGTCGAGGTTCCCGGTCGGCTCGTCGGCGAGCAGGATCGACGGGTTGTTGACCAGGGCGCGGGCGATGGCGACCCGCTGCCGCTGTCCGCCGGAGAGCTCGTTCGGCTTGTGCCGCATGCGGTCCTTCAGCCCCACGCGCTCGACCGCCTCTTCGGTGAGGCGGCGCCGCTTCGCCGGGGAGACGCCGGCGTAGACCAGCGGCAGCTCCACGTTCTTGAAGACGTCGGCGCGCGGGATCAGATTGAAGGTCTGGAAGACGAAGCCGATCTTCTGGTTGCGGATGTCGGCGAGCTGGTCGTCGTCGAGGCCCGAGACGTCGACGCCGTCGATGAAGTAGCGGCCGGACGTCGGTACGTCGAGGCAGCCGATCAGATTCATCATCGTCGACTTGCCGGACCCCGAGGGTCCCATGATGGCGACGTACTCGTTGTTCGAGATCGAGAGGCTGACGCCGCGCAGGGCGTGCACCAGGATCCCCTCGAGGTCGTACGTCTTGACGACGTCGTGGAGGGCGAGCGCGGAGGGAGCGACTTCGGCGGCAGTCACGAGCGGCTCTCTCCGCCGCCGACCTTCACCTTGACACCGTCCTTCAGGTCACGACTGATCGCGCGATAGCTGCCGGTCACGATCTCCTCGCCGGCGTCGATCCCCTCGAGCAGCTCGATGTGCGTGTCGCTCTGGATCCCGGTCTTGACCTGCTTGACGTGGGCGACACCGTCCTCGACCACGAACACCACCTGCACGAAGCCGTCCTTGTCGGGAGTGAACGCGGGCGCGGACGACTCGTCCGCTCCGCCACCCGCCTTGACGCCGAGCTGGTCCGGCGTGCGAACGGCCACGCTCTGGATCGGCACGCCGAGTGCCTCGTCGCGCACCTCGGTGACGATGTCGGCGCTGGCAGTCATGCCCGGGCGGAGCTGGCTCCCGGGGTCGAGGATCGCGACCTTGACCTCGAACTCGGTCTTCTGGTCGGACGTCCCCTGGCCGGCGGTCTTGGCGCTGCTGGCGATGTCGGTCACCTTGCCCTGGAATGTGGTCCCCGGGAGGGCGTCGACCTCGATCGTCGCCTCGTCGCCGAGCGCCAGCTGGACGATGTCGTTCTCGTCGACGTCGACCAGTGCCTCCATTCCGGCGAGGTTGGCGAGCTCGAGAATGATGTCCTCCTGGAACTGCGATCCCAGCGCGATCTCACCGATCTCCTTGTTGAGCTTGGCGACGGTGCCGGCCATGGGAGCGTAGATGGTGGTCTTCGACAGGGCGTCGCTCGCCTGCTTGAGGGCGGCGCGGCCCTGGGAGACGCGGTCCTGCGCGGAGCGCAGGCGCGCCTTCTCGACCTGGACGGCCGACGTCGCCGCGTCGAGATTGGAGCCCGACTCGAGGCTCTTGCCGTGCAGGTCCCGGATGCGTGCCAGGTCCTTCTCGGCCTTGTCGAGGTTCTCGCGGACCACGGCCGCCTCGGCCTCGGAGGAGCGCAGATTCGCCTCGGCGCTCTCGACCTCGGCGACGTACCGCTCGCGGTCGAGCTCGAGCAGGAACTGGCCCTTCTCGACCCAGTCGCCCTCCTTGACCGCCAGGCGCGTGATCTTGGCGGAGACGTCGGCGCTGATGTTGACCTGCGTGACCGGCTGGATGCGCCCCGTGGCAACGACCGTCTGGACGATCTTGCGCGCATCGACCGGGGCGGTCTGGACCTCGATCAGCTCGGACTTGCCCGAGCGCGACATGAGTGCGAAGGCGCTGGCGGCGAGAATCACCGGGACGCCGGCGAAGAGGGCGATCTTCTTCTTTCTGGACATCGTTTTCGGGCTCCGTTCCGTGGTTTCGGGATCCATGGCCTCCCCTTGGAGAGCCGCCGCTGCCGTTCGCTTCGCCGCGCTGCGGTGAGGCGCGACCGGCAGCTCTGTCGCCTATAGGTACGGTGAGTTCGGGAAGAGGTTTCCCCGCGGAGGGCGAGCGGCCGCCGGGCGGTCCTAGAATGGACGGATGAATCGATCTGCCGCCGTCTGCGTCACACTCCTTCTGGCCTTCGTCCCGACTGTCGCCGGGCCGGCGCGCGCAGCCGGTAGGGCTCGCACCATCGATGTCGTGGAGCGCTCGATCCCCGAGCTCCAGCGGGCCCTGACCTCGGGCGAGCTGACGTCGCACGAGCTGGTCGCGGCGTACCTCCAGCGGATCGCGCTCTACGAGGACCGGCTGAACGCGATCCTCGCAGTCAATCCGGAAGCCCTCCGGCTCGCCGACGAGCTCGACCGCGAACGCGCCGCCGGCCGGGTGCGCGGCCCGCTGCACGGGATCCCCATCGCAGTGAAGGACAACATCCAGACGCTCGACATGCCGACCACGGGCGGCGCGCTCGCCTTCGCCGGTTTCGTCCCGCCGTACGAGGCGACCCTGGTCGCCAACCTGCGCGCCGCGGGAGCGGTCGTCGTCGCCAAGACACAGCTGACCGAGCTCGCCAACTGGGTGGCGACCGGGATGCCGACGAACTACAACGGACTGAACGGCTACGGCTTCAATCCCTACGACCCGCGTCGCGATCCGCGCCCGGCGACGGGGGATGGCCGCCCGGTCCTGGCGACTGGCGGCTCGAGCTCGGGCACCGGAACCGCCGCGAGCTTCTGGGCCGCCAACGTCGGAACGGAGACCTCGGGATCGATCCTGTCGCCGGCGAGCGCCAATCTCCTGGTCGGCATCAAGCCGACGGTCGGCCGGATCAGCCGCTACGGCATCATCCCGATCACCGCCGATCAGGACACCGCCGGACCGATGGCGCGGACGGTCACCGATGCCGCGATCCTGCTCGGGGCTCTCGAGGGGAGCGCGCCGGATCCGCATGACGCCGCCACCGGACGCTGCCCGGCGCCCGCCGGTCACGACTACACGAAGTTCCTCGATCGCGAAGCGCTGCGCGGAGCGCGCATCGGCATCCCGCGCGCCTACTTCTACGAAGAGACGAAGGTTCCCGGCGAGGAGGCGCCGGCGGGCGGACTCGATCCCGGCCGGCGCGCGGTGATGGACGACGCGATCGCGACGCTGCGGCGGCTCGGCGCGACAGTGGTCGACCCGGTGGAGATCCCGAGCATCTCCGCGACCGCCGCCGGCGACAGTCTCCTGAGCTGGGGGGTCTGCTCCGGGCTCGACGACGCCAGGGGGCAGGATGCCGACTGCTCGATCGTCTTCAAGTACGGGATGAAGCGCGACTTCACGAGCTGGCTCGCGTCGCTCGGCCCGGCGGCGCCGGTGCGGTCGCTCTCCGAGCTCCGGCAGTGGAACGTCGCGCACCAGAAGATGAACGCCATCCGCTACGGTCAGGCGCTCCTCGACATCTCGGACGAGATGGACGTCGCGCTCGATCGCGAGCGCTACGAGGCCGACCGCGCGCGTGACCTCCGGCTCAGCCGCGAGCAGGGCCTCGACGCCGTCTTTGCGGAGCAGCGGCTGGACGCCGTGCTGTTTCCCGCCAACTGGGGGGCGGGGATCGCCGCCAAGGCGGGCTATCCGACGGTGCTCGTCCCGGGCGGCTTCTTCCCGGCGACCGGCGGCGCCGACTACCCGGCCGGTTTCGAGCCGCTCCCGTCGCCGATGGGGGTGAGCTTCACCGGGCTCGCCTGCAGCGAGCCGCGGCTGATCGCGCTCGCCTACGCCTTCGAACAGGCGACTCGCCACCGCATCCCGCCGCCGCAGTTCCCGTAGGCCGCGCGGTGTGGAGTCGATCGGGGCGGGCTGGCGGCTGGCGCCACGAGGAAGGTGATTCCGGGGCTCGTGCGGACCGAAATGCGATGATGGGGGCGTGAGGTCCGGATCGAGTCTGCGCGGACTCGGCGGTCGCTTCGTCCGCTGGTCGCTCCCTGTCGTCCTTCTGGCCGTAGCGGGCTGCGGGGGTGCGCTGCGGAACGCGGTGGTTCCGATGCCGACGATCGTCGGGCCGTCGCCGCCGGGAGCGGACTGCGCCGTCGTCCTGCTGCCGGGTCGTGGAGAGACGCACGAGGACCTGATCGCCGCCGGCTTCGCCCGCGCCGTGGCGGAGCGCGGGCTCGCGATCCAGGTGATCGCTGCGGACGCCCACCTCGGCTACTACCGGGAAGGCTCCATCGTCGATCGCCTGCGGAGCGACGTCGTGGCGCCGCTCCGCGCGGAGGGGAAGCGGGTCTGGCTCGCCGGAATCTCCCTCGGCGGCCTCGGCACGATCATCTATGCCCGGGAGCACGCCGGGGATCTCGACGGCCTGATCGCGATCGCGCCGTTCCTCGGAAAGCGCGGGCTGGTCGAGGAGATCGTCGCCGCCGGTGGTCCGGCACACTGGCGGCCGGCGCCGCCACCGGCGGAGAACACCGTCGAGGCGCTCTGGGTCTGGATCGGCCGCAGCTACGCCGGCACGCCGCCCGTGAGAACCAGGCTCGCCTACGGCACCGGCGACCGACTGCACGACGGCCAGGATCTGTTCGCGGAGCAGCTCGACCCGGAGAACGTCTTGACCGTGCCGGGCGGCCACAACAATTCCGTCTGGACGAAACTCTGGTCGGAGCTGCTCGATCGCGGACTCGTCTGTAGCCCTCCGGAATCCTGAAACCCGAAAATTTTTTCTGCCCGACGGACCGAACTTCATCCGTCCGGCGCGGCGACGCGTAGGTAAGGGCAATCGGGGAGAGATTCCCCGAAGCGAACCGCGGGCGACGTCCCCCGCGAACCGAGGCGGTCGTGGCGCGACGCCGTCTCACTCAAACTTCGATCGAACCGAAATCGGGAGACTCGCATGAAGTCCGCACGCTCGATCCTCGCCTTCTCGCTTCTGGTCCTGACGTTCGCCGCTTCCGCTCATGCGGCGACTCCTCTCAACGCACTCCTCGCTGTCGACAACGCCACCTCCAATCCGGGCGGAGTCGCTCGCCTGCGCGTCGTCCACAACTCGCCCGACGCACCGAACGTCGACGTCATCGTCAATGGCGGCGTTGCGCTCGCGGACGTGCCGTTCGGAGCGATCTCCGGCTACCTCGAAGTTCCCGGTGGCGACTACAACGTCAAGGTCTCGCCGGCGGGCGCCTCCGGCACCGGCCCGTACGTGATCGACGCCGACGTCTCGCTCGCCGCGGGCACCGACTACACGGTGATCGCCAGCGGCGTGCTGGCGGAGATCTATCCCGCCGTCCTCGTCGACGACAACTCAGCGCCGGCCGCTGGTGAGGCCCGCGTGCGCTTCTTCCACGGTTCTCCGGACGCCCCGGCGGTCGACATCGCGCTCGTCGGCGGGCCGGTGCTGATCCCCGGCGCGCCGTTCGGTGCGGACGCCACGATCGAAGTTCCGGCGGGCAAGTACGATCTCGAGGTCCGCGTCGCCGGCACCTCCACCGAGGTCCTGCAGCTGCTCGGCGTCGAATTCGCCGCCGGCGGGGTCTACACGGCGATCGCCTCGGGCCTCGTCGCGCAGGGATCGGCCGACCGGACGCTGTATTTCGGCGAGGCGGATCGCTTCCGTGTCGATGCCACCTTCACCGACTTCGAGGGCAACTCCGGCGTGGCGAAGGTCCTCGGCTCGACGTCGGAGACCGGGCAGTTCTGGTTCTTCTCGCCGTCGAACGTCGAGCTGCTGGTGAAGATCTTCGACGGGCGGGCGACCAACAACGCCTTCTGGGTCTTCAACGGTGCGGCGACGAACGTCGCCTATACCATCACCGTCACCGACACCGAGCAGGACGTGCAGAAGGTCTACTCGAATCCGCTCGGCACCTTCGGCAGCGGCGGCGACATCGAAGCGTTTCCGCAGTAGCGGCTCCGCTCCTTCGAGAACAGAGAGTTCGAAATCGGGCCGGCGTCGAGGGAACCCTCGGCGCCGGCCGCTTCCTTTTTCAATGGGGAACGGATCGCGGACTCAGGGCCGCGACAGGGTCCAGCGACTCGTATCGCCGGTCTGCTCGAAGCCGTCCCAGAAAATCACCAGGGCGTTGGAGACGCAGTAGAGATACCAGCCCGACGGACCGCACTCCGGCGTGTACGAGTCGGTCCATTGTCCGGTCCTCGCCGAGGAGGAGGAGCCGGCGGTCACCTGGAACGCCGTCGCCGCCGTCCAGCCGTCACAGTCGGAACCGCTCGCGGTCCCGTCCGCGAGCGTGCCGGTGGCGACCTGACCGGCGCCGAGGAGGGACATTCCCTCCTGCCGGATGTGCAGGCTCGAGTTGGCGACACCGTCGAGCAGGTCGTCCTTCGTGTCGGCGATGCGGATCCCGTCGAGTCGCACGAACGGGCCGTTCGAGACGATGCGGTCCCGGGCGTCGTGGGCGCTGTCGGAAAGCCAGGCGACGAAGCTCTCCGGCACAGGGAGACCGGCGTCCAGCGCGAGCTGCCGGCAGATGGCATCTCCGGCGTCGATGCCGGTCGCACCGCCGGCCTGGGGCCAGCTCCCGAGATCGGTGGATCCGTACGATCCGGTGACGAAGGCGATCGACGCCGGCGACCGATCGATCGCGACCGGATCTCCCGCTCCCGGCTCGAGACAGACCAACCGGAGCTCCTCCGTACAGAACCCGGTTCCCAGATCGGTCCAGAGACCGATGGTGGTGGTCGCATCGCCGAGTTCGCCGAATGTGCCGCTGCTGGTCGTCCAGCCGGAACAGGTCGAGCCCAGGGCCCTCCCGTCGCGTCCGGTACCGGTCCAGGCGAACGATCCGGAGTCGCTGACCTCGACGCCGCTTTCATCGAACTGGACCGGGTTGTAGATCACCGCCGGGAGGCCCGTCGCCTCGGCCAGAGAGCCGAGGAACGGGGTGGTGCCATCGACCTGCATCCAGGGTCCGGCGCCGGGAAGGGGATCTCCGTTGCAGGCGGAGTCCTTCGTTCCGGTGAGGCCCTGGACGTGACACCAGGCGTCGGTCGTCGAATCCGAGAGCCAGGCGCGGTAGGTGAGCGCATTCGGCAGACCGGCGACGGCCGCGTGAGCGCGACAGATGTTGTCGCCGCCGGCGAGTCCGCCGACGCCGGCGGAGTCGGACCAGTCCTGCAGCGCTCCGCCGCCCCGGGTCGAGGTGACGAAGGCGCGGCGGACCTCGGCGTGGGACGGGGCCGCGAGGGCGATGGCGAGCAGGACAGCTGTGACGGTGGTGGACGAGGTGTTCATTCGGGACTCCTTTCGTTGGTTGTCGAACGAGAGGCCGGGCTCGCGGCAAGCGAGGAAGGCGGTCCGGCGGTGGTCCGTGTCTGACGACGAGAGTGCGCCGCGCGGACCTGGGCGGCGAACTCCGGGTCGAGAGTCGTGAGGTGCTCGTGGAGCGCCGGACCGATCGGCACGACGCGAACGGACGTCGCGGCTCGGGCGGTTTCGCGCCGGATGGCCTCGCCGAAGATCGCTCCTTCGCCGAAGAGCTCGCCGGAACCGACGAGGCCGATGCGGATCGATCCCCGGTCCAGGAAGACCTCGCCCTCGACGAGGAAGAACAGGACCGATGCCGGCTCGCCCTCGCGGTAGATCGGTTCCCCCGGCTCGAACGACTCGCTGTCGCTCCGGGATCTCAGGGATTCGAAACTGTCGGTCACCGCTCTCTCCTTCGCTTCGGTCCGGCGCCTCCGTGGCCCGGCCGGCGTAGAATCCCCCTTCGTCCTCACGGATCGCCCGAGAGAATCGAGAGAAGTCGATGAGCCTTTCCTGAGGGTCTTCTTTGATCGAGCCAAACGCTTCGAAAACGGAGACTTACCGGTTCGGTGCGTTCCGGCTGGACCTCCTCGCGCGGAGGCTCCACCGGGGCGACGAGGAGGTCGCACTGCCGCCGAAGGCTTTCGAGCTCCTCCAGCTGCTGGTCCGCAACGCCGGTCGTGCGATGACGCGGACCGAGCTGCTCGACGCCATCTGGCGCGACACGGTCGTGGAGGAGGGGAGCCTCTCCTGGAACGTCAGCGTGCTGCGCAAGTCGCTGGGAGACGAGGCGGGGGAGATCGTCCAGACGGTTCGTGGGTACGGATATCGATTCGGTCTCGCGGTGGAGCGCGAGCCGGAGCGTGAGCCGGCGCCGCCGTCCCCGGCGAGCGGCCCGGCCGAGCGCGATGCGGAGCGACCGGCAGAGGAGAGCGCTCCGGCCGCGGCGGTCCGGGATCGGACGCGCGACGACCTCCTCGCGGCAGCACCGCGAGAAGAGTCTCCCGGTACGTCGCCGCCGGTCGCGAAGCGCGGGGCGCCGGCACGGGTCGCCCTGCTCGCGCTGGCGGTCGCTCTCGCGGCCTTCGTCGCCTTCTTCCTGGCGGCGCGAGGGAAGGGGCCGCCCTCCCCGGCGGCGAAGCCGGGCTCCGACGGGACGCGCTCGGCGCTGGCGGTGATTCCGTTCGAGAACCTCTCGGCGCGGCCCGAGGACGCCTGGCTCGCGACGGCGATCTCGGAGCTCCTCGCGAGCGAGCTGGCGCAGGGGGGCGGCACGTCGACGATCGCCAGCGAGACCGTGGCGCGCGCGGCGAGCGACATCGGATTGCACTCCGGCGCGGGAGTGGCTCCGGCGACCGTCGCGCGCCTGCGCGAGCGCCTCGGATTCGACTATCTGGTCGTCGGCAGCTTCCTGGTCGTCGGCAGCCCGGCGACGGTGCGCGTCGACCTCCGTCTCCAGGATGCCGCCGACGCGTCGACCCGGTTCGCCTGGTCGGAGAGCCGCACCCTCGACGAGCTGCCGTCGCTGGTGTCCGGCGCCGGAGAGTCACTCCGCCGCGAGCTCGGCGCGGAGCGCGGTGCGGGCGGCGACGCAGCTTCCGAGCCGACGGCGGTCGGCGCCTATCGCGCACCGACGGAGGGCCTCCGCCTCTACGCCGAAGGGCTGGAGTTGCGCCGCCGCTTCCAGTTCCGTGCCGCCCGGGAGAAGTTCGAGCAGGCACTCGCCGTCGCCCCGGAGTTCGTTCTGGCTCGTGCGGCGCTGGCCGATCTCCTGGGAGAGCTGGGCAACGACGGCGAGGCGATCGCGGCGAGCCGCGAGGCGCTGCGCGGAGCGGCGGATCTGGCGCCCGCCGAACGACTGCCGATCGTGGCGCGGAATCACGAGCTCGAACGGCGCTGGAGCGAGGCCGCCGACCGCTGGCGCGAGCTGGCGCGACTGGAACCGGGGGCGCTGGAACCGGCGCTGGCGATCGCGCGCGCCGAGTCGCGCGCCGGCCATCACGCCGCCGCCCGGGCGCAGCTCGATGCGCTCGGCCGGCGTCCACCGCCGGTGGGTACCGATGCGCGGATCGCGATCGAGCGTGGCTGGGCCGAGCGCTACGCGCAGCGCTTCACCGAGATGAAGGCGGCGGGGGAGCGCGCGGTCGCTCTCGGTCGGGCGCTGCCGAGCGAATACGTCCAGGCAGAGGCGCTGTCCGTCGTCGCCTGGGCCGATCTGACACTGGGCGATCACGCCGCCGGACTCGCAGCGTGCGAAGAGGGGCTCCGGCTGTCGCAGAAGATCGGGCATGGCCGGCTGGCGGCCATCCACTCCGATCTCTGCGGTTACAACCTCGGCAGCCTGGGGCGCGGTGAGGAGGCGGAGCGCAGCTTCCGGAACGCCCTCGAGCTGGCGGTGGAGAACGGCGATTCGTTCAATCGCGCCGACTCCCTGCAGGCGCTCGCCATCCTCAACATGAACCGGAGCCGGCTCGGCGTCGCCGCGGACCTCGAGCTCGAATCGCTGCGGGTGGCGCGCCAGGCCGGCGACGAGGAGCACGAGGTGACATCGCTCGACCTGCTCGCGCAGATCGAGCTCGCCCGCGGGCGACTCGCGGAGGCGGAGCGATACGCGCGCGAAGGACTCGAGAAGGCGCGCGCCCTGAACGTCGCCGGACGGATCGCCGGACAACTGAATGCGCTCGGGCGGATCCTCCGCTGGCGTGGCGATCTCGCCAGCTCGCGGGCGGCGCACGAGGAGGCGGTGCAGGTGACGCCTGCGTCGCTGCCCGGGCGCCTGGCGTGGCGGCGACTCGATCTGGCGGCGACGCGCCTCTCGCAGGGCGACGCGCTCGGCGCACTCGAACTCTGCGGTCAGGTGAGCGGAACTACGGCCGCGGAGCGGATCGTGAATCTGACGACGGAGGCCACCGAACTCCTTTGCGGTCTCGCGGAGGCCGAGCTCGGGCGTTCCGAAGCGGCACGCGAGCGATTGCGGCGCGTCGATCGCGCGGAGCTGCCGCAGGAGGACGAGGTACGGCGGGCAGAGCTGCTCCTGATGCGTGCCGATCTCCTCGCGGCACTGCACGAGGAGACAGGCGCGGAACGGGTCTGGCGGGAGATCGTCGAGGATCCGGCGTTCGGTGAGTTCGAGCTGATACGCAGCGTCGCGCGCTACCGCCTGGCGTTGCGCCGCGCCGAGTCCGGTCGGGGTGCGTCGGCACGCGGAGAGCGGGCGGCGGCCGAGGCCGCGGCGCGCACAGCCCGGCTCGGTCTGCTGATCGGCGAGAAGCTCTGATCCGGTCGCGCCGCCCGTTTCGCGTATCGTCGCGTCCGTGACCACCGACATCGCCGCTCTCCGCAACTACGACACCGCGATCGACTGGCCGGAGCGGCTGGCCCGCGAGGGGCCGTTCCTCCTCGGAGCCCTGGCGAAGGCGCCCGGGCGCCGGGTGGTCGACCTCGGCTGCGGTACCGGCGAGCACGCCCGCTGGCTCGCCGGCCACGGGTTCGAGGTCGTCGGCATCGAAGGGGTCAAGGAGCGCTGGGAAGTGGCGAAGGCGCTCGCCCTACCCGGAACGGAGTTCCTGATCGGCGATCTCGGTGCGGTCGAGGCGATGGTCCGCGGGCGTTTCGCCGCGGCGGTCTGCCTCGGCGACACGCTCCCTTCGCTCCTCGGGACCGAGGCCGCGTCGCGGATGTTCATCGGCTTGCGCCGGCGGCTGCTGCCCGGGGGCGTCCTGGTGCTGTCGCAGAGGAACTGGGAGGCGTACGTGCGACGGGGGATCCGCGAGCTGCCGGAGCGTCGCTCGGGCGAGGGCGACGGAGCGCTCCGCTTCCGCGTCGCGCTCGACTTCGGGGAGGAGGGCGTGGTCCAGGTGCACGAGACCGCCCGCGGTGCGACCGGCGCGGAGGAACGCCCCCGCTTCGAGCGTCACCGGACGCTGCAGGGATGGCGCTCCGAGGAGATCCGTCTCTTCCTCGAGCTCGCACAGTTCCGCGCGGTGCAGATCTTCGGCGGTTTCGCCGGCGATCCGTTCGATCCCGACCTCTCGGACGAGCTGGTCGTCGTCGCGAGCTGAGAGACGGGAATCGACGATCGGGACCGGTGCGGGTTCGCCGCGCGACCGGAACTCCGGCTCAGGGCGGTGAGCAGCTGTTCGTCGAGGAACCGACGCTCCCGAAGACATCCAGGGTCCAGGGGGCGCAGACCGAGCTGTTGAAGTAGCGGATCTCGATCAGGATGTCGAAGCCGTCGTCGTGCGGCACCACACCGTCGACCGAGCGCGCTTCGACCCGCTCGAGCCCCGCGCCCGCACTGGTCGACTGGCCGACGAGCGAGCCGCCGCACGAGAGACAGTAGACGTAGAGATCGAAGTCGGCCCCGGATGGCACCTGGAGATCGACGCGGACGTTGAGATTCTTCGTCGTCGCGCTGTCCTCGGTCAGACGCACCCGGTACCAGGCTTCGGTCCAGCCGACCGCTCCGACCGTTCCGGCTCCGGTGTCCCCCGAGATCGACCCGAGATTGACGAAGCTCGCGCAGGAAGGATTCGTGTTGCCGTTGACGTTGTTGTCCGGGATCCCGTCACAGTCCTGGTCGATGCCGTCGCACAGTTCGATCGCGCCGGGATGGATCTCGTTCGAGCTGTCGTCGCAGTCGGTGGCGTCGGGGACCAGGCCGGACGGCAACTGGCAGTAGGTCGTCGCCTGGTTCTCGTCGCCGTACGTGTCTGCATCGGCGTCCGGCGCTGCCTGCGGATTCGAGCTCCGGCTCCAGTTCGAGCACTCGGCGGACTCGAAATCGTCGGAGAAGATCGAACCCGGGCCGCTCGCGATCGCGGCTGAACCGGCCCAGAACAGGAGAAGCGCCAGAACTGCCGGCCCGGCCGGCGCATCAACGGGTATCCGCACACTCGGCATGGCGAACTCCCTTCGTCGGATGGCGAACCTGACGTTTCTCCAACGTAACGCAGGGAACTGCCCGGGTCAACCGGGCTCTGCCGCCGAAATCAGCATGCGACCTGGCCTGGGAGTCCCTACTTCCGGCGATAGCGGGTCACCGAGAACGTCACTTTCCAGTCTCCCGCGCGGTTCGATCCCCAGAAGAGCTCGGGCTTGACCGCGACGCCCCAGCGGCGCCGGACGACGTGACCGATCTCGATGCCGGTGCTCTGTCGGGTCGAGCCGCCGTTCTCCCAGTCGACGATCACCGGACTCGTCAGCAGAGTCCACCAGCCGGGGCGGTAGTTCCAGATCAGCGTCGGGACGATCTCGAGGAAATGCACGTCGGCGCGATCGTCGTCGCCGGCGAACGACAGGTGGTCGTGCAGACGGACGAAGAACAGCCCGCGACGCTGCGGCAGGAACCAGGCCGGGACGACGACCGGCGCGACTTCCCACTTTCCCCGGCCGAGGGAGTCGTCGGTCGCGGTCGGAACGGTGATGCCACTGCCGATGACGAAGGCCGAGCGGCGGGTGAGCCAGGGGACGAGGGCCGCCTGCGCGTAAAGGTCACCGAGCCCGGACTCCGTGTCGTCGTTCCGGTGCGAGGTGACGATCGGCAGGTCGAAACGCGTGAGGATGCCGGTCTTCGCGAGCCAGTCGGGACGCTCGCGGAGGATGGCGCGATCGGAGCGGACGATCAGCGCGTTCACCCAGGTGTCCGAATCGACCTGGATGAACTCGTCGCGGATGCTGAAGAAGACGGCGCGGGTCGGGTCCTCCTGCTCGGCGGTCTCGACCGCCGGAGGCTCCTCGTCGGGAGGGATGGCAAGTGACGCGTGGGCCGGGAGCATGGCGAACAGGAGGAGAAGGAGAGCCGGTCGGAGCCGGATCCCGGAGACCGCGCGGTCGCCGGCGGGGGATGCGGTCGGGATGCGAATCCCGGAGATCGCGGCACCGGACGGGCGGCGCTTCGAGGTCGAACGCATCGGGTACCTCCGGACGACGGCGATGTTGCCGCCAGATCAGAGCACGACTGAGGGCGCCGTGGAATCCCGCGAGTCGCGGGCGGCCTACTCCTCCGCGCAGTGGTCCCGGATCCAGCTGTCGAGACCGGCGAGCTCGGCGCGGTCGGCTTCGGCGTCGAGGCCGGCTGCGTGGGTTCCGTCCGCGAGCCAGGTCGAAAAGGCCGCGGCGCCCGCCGCGCCGCCGGTCTTCTGCACGGCACAACAGCGTTCGCGGCGGACCAGCTCTCCCGCCCGGGCGGCGCGGGCGGCGACTTCGAAGCTCGCCTGGCTCGGAAAATCGCCGGATCCCGCTCGCGGGTCGCCCGCGGCGACGGCGCAGGTGCGCGGATCGGTCTGCCAGAGTCCGTCGAGTCCGGCCTCCGAGCGTGCGGCGACCTGCGCCCGGCGGTCCTTGAGCGCCCGGCAATCGCAGCCGGGTCCTTCGACGTACGGTTTCGCTTCGAGGAGATCGAAGGTGATGCCGTCCGGCCGGCCCATGATCGTCATCATTCCCTCCATGTGACGCTCCGACTCGACGTCGACCGTCCAGGTGATGACGAGCGGCATCTTCCCCTTCTTGTAGGTGAACGTGCCGTGGTAGCTCCCGTCGTCGCTGCGGACCAGCGGGACGAACTCGATCACGCCCTTCTTCCACTCCACGCCGGCCGCACCGGTCAGCTTGTGGCCGCACTCTTCGACTTCGATGTCGAAGCGCTCCCGGTCGCCGAACCCCCTGCCGCGCCACTTGCCCGGAAGCGGCGTCGGGGCGACCGCCCTCGCGATCGCCGGAGCGGAGGGCTGCGTCGCGCATTCGGACTGCCACTGGGCCGCGACGGGCGGGGCCACGAGAAGGAGAGCGGTCCCGAGGGCCGCCCGGTTTGCGTTCGAACGCCACGCCGGACGTGAGCCCGACGGCTGCGGAATCGTCGCAAGAGAACGTGCCATCGGAGACCTCACCACGGAAGGTTGGATCCCCGACGGAATCGAGAATCGGAGAATGGGCGTCCACCGTTGCCGGCGGGGCGAATTCGCGGATTCCGCAAGGTTCTCAGACCGTGGAGGCGAGCGCAACCCGACGTTCGGGGAAGGTGCCCTCCCGACCCGGACCGACTCCTCGCCGGACACCGGGATGACCTGACACCGGCGCCCCCGGAACTTCTCGCGATCGGCGGCACATGCAGGCGGAGAACGCGATTCGCGCGCGCGAATTTCAGGACTCCGGACAAGAGGGTGGCACCTGCTCGGCGCCTGCTCGGAGTATCGCGTCACTCCGGGGAGCTGGCTGCGAGGCAGGCCTGGAGCGCCCGCGCCGCTTCTTGCAGTTCGACCCGCTCGAAGAAGGCGTCGGCGGTACCGAAGGCTCGGCGCAGACAGCGAGCCTCGGCCCCGTCGCCGTGCAGAACGCGGACCGACGGCCTGTAGTCGATGCCCAGGAGCCGGCGCACCGGCGAGGTCGCCGGGGCGTAGAGGTAGCGGGCGGAGCCTTCGCAGTCGTAGGGCGTACCGGTGCCCGGATCGAGCTCCGGGGTCTCGTCGATTCGGGATGCGGCGAGATCGTCCACCCATGCGACCAGGTCGGCGGCGCCGAGTCGGAAGTCGACGGCGACATCAGCTCCCTGAATGGAGGTGGCCGAGATTCCCGCAAGACATCGGTCACCGCCGGGGATGGAGCGGACGAGTACCAGCCGGCTCTCCTCGCGACGGACGAGAAGGAGCTCGGTGGACGTGCCCGAACCTCCATCGTTGTCCCAGGTTTCGAGAACCGAGAGACCCTCGCTCGTCCTGCCCCGCGGGCGGTAGCCGAAGGTGCCTCCGGCGCGGCCATCGTGGACGCGGCGGTACGATCGCCGGCCGTCGGGGCCGGCTTGCCAGGGAGGGGGCGACGCTTTCGTCGCCGTCGCGCCAGCGCAGGCGTCGAGTTCGACGATCGTCGCCCTTGGTGGCGCTTCCGCGCCGCCGGTGGAGAACGACTCGAGGCACTGCGGCGGAATCGGCTGGCCGCGGAAAGAGAAGTCGGGCTCGGAATCCTCCGCTGTCGCGCCGGCCGCCACGAGCACCAGGAGGAGGCCGATTCGCCCGGGATTCGTCACCATTCGTCGTGCAGGACGATCGGGCATGGAGGCTCCGCGAGAGGACCCGGTGCTGCTCCCGGATTGAGTTGCGCAGGATCCCGGGAGGCGGGGCCAGGCTTCCGTGCGCAGTGGCGTGTGGGTCGCGATCAGGTGCGGGGCCGGACGAGCCCGAGCTTTTCCATCTTCGAACGGAGTGTGTTCGGGTGCAGGCCGAGCAGCGCGGCTGCACCCGACGTTCCCTGGATCCGACCACCGCACGCCGTGAGCGCGCGGCGGATGTGGCGGCGCTCCATCTCCACCATGCTGACCAGCTCCTCCTGCGACTCGCCCGGAGCGATGGATCGCCCGGCCTGGAGGTCGCTCACCTCGACGATCGTCGAATCCGCGAGAACGCAGGCGCGCTCGATCACGTTCTGCAGCTCGCGCACGTTGCCCGGCCAGGCGTACTTCTGCAGCCGCTCGGCCGATTCCTCGGAGAGTCCCTTCAGGGGTTTCGCCATCTTCTTCCCGAACTGCCGGACGAAATGACTCGCGAGGAGCGGAATGTCCTCGTTCCTCTCGCGGAGCGGCGGGACGCGGACCGGAAAGACGTTCAACCGGTAGTAGAGATCGGCGCGGAATCGTCCCTGGCGCACTTCCTCCTCGAGGTCGCGATTCGTCGCCGCGATGAGACGCACATCGACGCGGATCGTGCGATCTCCGCCGACGCGTTCGAACTCCTGTTCCTGGAGGACGCGGAGCAGCTTGACCTGCGCCTCCGCCGGGAGCTCGCCGACTTCGTCGAGAAAGAGCGTGCCACCGTCCGCGAGCTCGAAGCGACCGAGTCGCTTCTGGGATGCGCCGGTGAACGCTCCGCGCTCGTGGCCGAAGAGCTCGCTCTCCACCAGGTTCGGTGAGATGGCGCCGCAGTTGACCTTGATGAGGGAGCGCCGGGCGCGGAGGCTCCTCGAGTGGATCGCCCGGGCGATCAGCTCCTTGCCGGTCCCGGTCTCGCCGAGCAGGAGGACGGTCGACTCGGTGCCGGCCACCTGCTCGATCAGGCGCTGGGTGGTGCGCAGGGCGCGGCTCGATCCG
Source organism: Thermoanaerobaculia bacterium (assembly GCA_050186295.1). Classification (GTDB taxonomy): domain Bacteria; phylum Acidobacteriota; class Thermoanaerobaculia; order Multivoradales; family JAGPDF01; genus JAGPDF01. Next base: position 82,072 of record JBFWYP010000009.1, read on the forward strand.
ACGATTCCCTCGAACCCACGCTCGAAACGGATCTCCTCGTTCAGATAGTCGTTCTCGAGGGCCAGACGGGCCCGTAGCCGGTTCGCTTCCTGGAGGAGCTGGGCGCTGCGGATCGAGATGGCGGCCTGGTGCGCGAACACACCGAGGTGCGCGAACTCCTCCTCGCTGATCGTCCGGTGTGCGATCGCGGCGAACGCGCCGACCAGCTCGTCGCCGCGCACGATCAGCGGATAGACGGCGCCCCCCTCGAATCCGCCCCAGTCACACCAGTCGATGTCCGCGTCCCAGTTCCGGCCGAGCTTCATCAGCGGGCTCGACTCCGGGTCGGCACGATACGCGGCCACCACGCCCTGAAGGTCGTTGGCGAGGAACGGCTCGCGCGTCTCGGCCGCGACTCCCGGTCCGTTCCAGCCCAGCGGCAGTCGGTGGTGGGTCCGCATGTGATCGGGATGTACCTGGCCCGCCCTCGCCAGCGAATGGAGAACGGGCTCTTCGTCCTCCGTCTGGCGGCCGGCGCAGTGCGGGCAGGCGGAGTCGGGCATGTAGAGCCAGATCTGGACGGCAGCGAGCCCGCCGTGCTGCACGAGGCCCTCGGCGAGGGCTTCGAGCACCGCCGTCACGTCGTCGGGCTCCCGCACCCCCGCGAGCTGCTCCGTGATGCGGCGCAGCATCTCCAGATGCCCGGCCGGATTCGTCGACACGGCGAGACGATAGCTCAGAGCGCGAGCCGACCTCACCCCCCGCCACGGCCGGCCGTGGCACCACGGAGTTTCGTGGTCGACGTCTCCGTCACCGGACCTGCGAAGCACACGCCCCGGCGCCCTCAAGTCGTTCATGGGACGAGTCTTACGCGACGCATCGCCGGGCGGGGGCAGTTGGCAGATCGATTGCGATGAGCGGGGTATCCGACGCACCGATGCGTCGGACCAGGCAGCCGGAGGGAACGAACATGCAGAGAATCGTCGTGGTCACTGGCGCGGCATCGGGAATCGGCGCGGCGACCGCCAGCCACCTGCGCGAGCTCGGCATCCGGGTGATCGGAGCCGACCTGCGCGACGCCGACGTCGTCGCCGATCTGACGACAGCCGCGGGACGCGCTGCCCTGGTCGATGGCGTGGGCCGGCTCTCGGACGGAAGGATCGACGGCATCGTTGCCAATGCGGGTGGCGGACCGGTCGAGACCAGTGTGCAGCTCAACTTCTTCGGTGCCGTTGCGACCCTCGCGGGGCTTCGGCCTCTCCTTGGTCGGAGCGATGCTCCGCGGGCCGTCGCCGTCTCGTCGATCGGTTCGCTCTTCGCTTTCCGTGAGGACCTCGTCGAAGCCTGCCTGTCGGGGGACGAGGAAAGGGCGATCGCGATCGCACGCACCGTGCGGGACGAGGCCGAAGCGTCGGGCGCCGACGCGCACCGGGTCCGCGAGACGGTGTACGGACATGCGAAGCAGGCGCTCAACCGGTGGTGCCGCGGATCCGCAGCGACCCCGGATTGGGCGGGGGAGGGCATCCCGCTCAACGTCGTGGCGCTCGGGGTCTACGACACTCCGGCGGCGTCCTTCATCCTGGGAGACGCGGAGAGGCGTCGGCCGATCGCGGACAACACCCCGCTCACGGGCGCATTCCCCGGCCGGCCCCGCGACGCCGCTGCCCTGCTCTCGTGGCTGGTCTCCGCCGAGAACCGCCAGCTCACGGGGCAGGTTCTCTTCGCCGACGGCGGATTCGAGTGCCGGCTGCGCGGTGGTTTCGCTCCGGCGCCGGAGCCGGCGCGAGTCGAATCGAACAACGGGCTGGCCTGAACGTCGCGGAGTGAAAGGAGCTCTTCCCATGACCGAGACCGCCGGAACCACACCGATCCCCCAGCCGAAGCCCGACCCGGTTCTGGGCAATCTCAAGGACCTCGACCCCAAGGCGCCGGTCCTGAGCCTGGTCCGCCTGGCGCGGACGTACGGGCCGATCTACCGCCTCAGCCTGCCCGGAGGGGACGTGGTCTTGGTCAGCTCGCAGGAGCTCGTCGACGAGCTGTCGGACGAGACCCGGTTCGAGAAGGGGGAGAACCAGTCGCTCGAGAATCTGCGGGAATTCGCCGGCGACGGACTCGTCACCGCCCACACGGCCGAGCCGAACTGGGGCAAGGCCCACCGCATCCTGATGCCGGCCTTCGGTCCGGCCGCGATGCGAGGCATGGTCGACGACATGTTCGACATCGCCGACCAGCTCCTGCTGCGCTGGGAACGTTTCGGCGAGAGCGCGGTGATCGACGTCGTCGACGACATGACGCGGCTCACCCTCGACACCATCTCGCTCTGCGCCATGAGTTACCGATTCAACAGCTTCTACCAGAAGGAGTCGCACCCGTTCGTCGGCGCGCTGACGCGGGCGCTCTCGGAGGCGATCGGCCGGACGGCGCGCCATCCGCTCCAGACCCGGCTCATGTTGCCCACGCGACGACGATTTGCCGACGACATTCGGCTCATGCACCGGGTCGCCGACGAACTGATCTCCCAGCGGAAGTCCGGCGGATCGGGAGCCCCGAGGAAGGACCTGCTCGCGCGCATGCTCGAAGGGCGCGATCCGGTCAGTGGGGAGGGCCTGAGCGACGAGAACATCCGGTTCCAGATGGTCACGTTTCTCGCCGCGGGGCACGAGACCACGAGCGGCCTGCTCTCGTTCGCGCTCTACTTTCTCCTCAAGCATCCGGACGTCATGGCGCGGGCGCGTGCGGAAGTGGACGAGGTGCTGGGTGCGGATGCGACGCCGCATTTCGAGCACCTGGCGCAGCTGCCGTATCTCGAACAGGTCCTCAAGGAGACGCTTCGGCTCTGTCCGCCTGCTCCCACCTGGGGGCGTCGTCCGTTCGAGGACACCGTCATCGGCGGAAGGTACTTTGTCGAGCGTCATCAGCAACTGTCCGTTCTCACCTCGGTGCTGCACCGCGATCCGAAAGTCTGGGGCGACGATCCGGAGCGATTCGATCCCGACCGTTTCTCGCCCGCGGCCGTGGCCCGGCTGCCCGCCAATGCCTGGAAGCCGTTCGGCACCGGTCAGCGCGCCTGCATCGGCAGCGCCTTCGCGCTCCAGGAAGCCCATCTCTTCCTGGCGTCCGCTCTTCAGCGTTTCGAGCTGACGGCCCACGATCCGTCCTATCAGTTGAGGATCCGGGAGACGCTCACGTTCAAGCCGGAGGGCTTCTACATCCGTGCCCGTCGCCGGAACGCGTCGAGCTTCCGGCCGCGCACCCACACCGCTCCACAGCCCGGAGCGAAGGTGGCCGCCGTCTCGCCTCCAGCGCCGCCGGCGCCGACGGAATCGTCCCGTGACACGACACCGCTCCTGGTGCTCTACGGGTCGAACAGCGGATCGGCCGAGGCCTTTGCACAGCGGATCGTCGCCGATGCGGGCTCGCACGGCTATGCCGCGGAGATCGGCGTCCTCGACGATCACGTGGGCCGGCTCCCCACGAGCGGTGGGGTGCTCGTGGTGACCGCGTCGTACGAGGGTCAGCCCACGGACAACGCCCGGAACTTCGTGGCCTGGCTCGACCAGCTCGGGCCCGGCGACCTCCGCGGCGTGAAGTTCGGTGTCTTCGGCTGCGGCAACCGGGACTGGGTGCGAACCTACCAGGCGATCCCCAAGAGAATCGACGCGAAGCTCGAGGCCGCGGGTGCGCTGCGAGTCGTCGAGCGCGGTGAAGCGGATGCGCGCGGCGACTTCTTCGGCGACTTCGATCGCTGGAACGAGATGCTCTGGGGCGCTCTGGGAAGCTCGTTCGGAGTGGCCGCGCCCGCAGCATCGGGCGACCCGAAGCTCGAAGTGGAGGTCGTCCAGGAGACGCGCGCCGCCCGCCTTCGTCAGTCCGATCTGACGCCGGGTGTGATCGTGGAGAACCGTGAGCTCGTGGACCTGGGCTCGCCGATCGGACGCTCCAAGCGGCACATCGAGATCGCCCTGCCGGAAGGTATGACCTACCGGGCGGGCGACTACCTGTCGGTCCTGCCCATCAATCCCCAGGCGACGGTCGACCGGGCTTTGAGCCGTTTCGGATTCGCCCCCGACACCCACATCGTGCTCCACGATACCCGCGGGAGCGAGACGTCGCTCCCCACCGGTCACCCGGTCGCGGTGTACGAGCTTCTCGCGGCGTACGTCGAGCTCGGACAACCCGCGACGAAGAAGCAGGTGGAGCTCCTGGCGAACGAGACGCCTTGTCCGCCCGAGAAGCGGGCGCTCGAGCGGCTCCTCGCGCCGGAGATCTACGAGGGGGAGGTTCTGCGGAAGCGGGTGAGCGTGCTCGACCTCCTGGAGCGATTCGCGTCGTGCCAGCTCGCCTTCGGAGCGTTCCTGGAGATGCTGCCGCCGATGCGCGCGAGGCTCTATTCCATCTCCTCGACACCGCTCTGGAACGAGTCGCACTGCACGCTGACGGTCGCCGTGCTCGATGCTCCGGCGCTGTCGGGTCAGGGCGAGTACCAGGGTGTCGCTTCGACCTATCTCGCGAGCGCGCGCCCCGGAACCCGTGTCTCCGTCGCCGTGCGCCCGTCGAACATCGCTTTCCATCCGCCGGAGGATCTCGAGACGCCGCTGGTGCTGATCTGTGCGGGGACCGGTCTCGCCCCCTTCCACGGTTTTCTCCACGAGCGGGCGATCCAGGCTGCGAGCGGCCGCCGGGTGAGCCGGGCCCTGCTGTTCTTCGGGTGCGACCATCCGGACGTCGATTTCCTCTACCGCGACGAGCTGGAGGCCTGGGAGCGTGCGGGAGTCGTGGAGGTGCGCCCCGCCTTCTCGGAGGCGCCGCGGGGAGACGTCCGCTTCGTTCAGCACCGACTGTGGGAGGACCGCGGAGACGTGGTCGAGCTGTTCCGCGAGGGTGCCCGGGTCTTCGTCTGCGGCGACGCGAGGAAGCTGATGGCCGGCGTTCGCGAGACGGCGGAACGCATCTACCAGGATGCGACGCAGTGCACGACGGATGCCGCGAAGGAGTGGGTGGCGGCGCTGGAGCAGAACCACGGACGCTTCTATGCCGACGTCTTCGCCTGAGAACCGACCGGGATCCGTCGCCGGGAGCGAGCCGATCCCCGGTGCTCCCGCTCTGCCGCGGGGAGTGCGGCCGTGACCGTCGCGTCCGGCGGGTTCGCCGACGCGTTGGAGCGCGCCTTCGTGGAGCTTCCGGCAGGTTCCGCCCGGGCCCGGTTGACGCACTACTGCGGACGGCTGTGGGATCTGCTGCGCTCGTCGGACCTCCTCGAACCGGAGCGTGAGTCGAGCGGTTCGGTTGCCCGGGTCCGGGAAGCCGCCGCGCTGCTGGAGCCTTCCGCCGCCGCCATCGCGGCGCTGGTGACCGAGGGCGTGGCAGCCGGTGAATTCGGAGCCGTCTCTCCCAGAGGAGTCGCCCGGCTGCTGCTGTCGTCGCTCTTCGGCCGGGCGCTCTGGTGTTCGCGGGACATCGATCCGCTCCTGCGCGGAAGCTGCGCCCGTGCCGCCGTCGAAACGCTCGACCTTCTCTGGCCGGCGCTCCACGTGGACCCGTCCGGCGGGAGCCGGCGTCCGCGCACCGGCCCGGACCCGACCGGTGCCATTCCGGACGGTGTTCCGAAGCTTCCAACCTCGAAGGAGGCCTCTTGACCGACACTGCGAACAACCTTCCCCGGACGACCGACGTCCTGATCGTCGGTGCCGGGCCCATCGGCCTCGCGCTGGCGACGACACTGGCTCGACGAGGAGTGGATCATCTCGTCGTCGATCGTCTCGCGAGCGGACAGAACAGCTCGCGCGCGGCGGTTCTCCACGCACACACGCTCGACGTCCTGAGCTCACTCGACGGCGTCACGGAGCGGATGGCCGCCGAAGGGCTCCGTCTCGCGCGCTTCAGCCTGCGCGATCGCGACCGGATCCTCACCCGTCTGCGCTTCGACGGTCTCCCTTCCCGTCACTCGATGCTGCTCATGCTGCCCCAGGATCGGACCGAGGCGATACTTGTGGACGCGCTCGTCGCGGCGGGCGGGCGTGTGCACCGGCCGTACGCCGCGGAGTCGTTCGAAGAGATCGAAGGCGGTGTCCGGGTTTCTCTGGCCGGCGGCGGCGGACCGGAGGTCGTGCGGGCGAAGTGGGTGGTCGGGGCGGACGGCATGCACAGCCTGGTGCGGCAGCGTGCCGGGATCGGCTTCACCGGCACGACCTACGAGCAGTCGTTCGTCCTGGCCGACGTCGAGATGGACTGGGCGCACGGCGAGGACGAGGTGATGCTGTTCTTCTCGCCGGCCGGTCTGGTCGTCGTTGCGCCGCTGCCGGGGCACCGCTTCCGGATCGTCGCGACCCTGGACGAAGCGCCGGAGCACCCCGATGTCGCGGACATGCAGCGGCTCGTCGATCTCCGGGGTCCGCGCACTGTTCCGAGCGTCGTCCGGCAGGTCCACTGGAGCTCCCGCTTCCGGCTGCACCACCGGGTCGCGGACTCCTATCGACGGGGTCCGTTCCTGATCGTCGGCGACGCGGCGCACGTCCACAGTCCGGCCGGCGGCCAGGGGATGAACACCGGGCTGGTCGACGCCTGCGTCCTCGGGCAGCTGCTCGCGGACGTGCTCGCGGATCGCCGTCCCGCATCCGACATCGACCTCTACGAATCGCTCCGCCGCCCCGCCGCGCAGGAGGTCCTCGCGCTCGCCGACCGTCTGACCCGGATGGCGACGATGCGGAGAAGCGTTCCTCGCATCCTGCGCAACCTCGCGCTGCGGGCGATCGACCTCGTTCCGCAGGCGCGCGAGCGCCTCGTAGCGAATCTTTCGGGCCTCGCCCGCCGCGAAGCGGCCGAGCTTCCGGCCCTGGAAGAGAGACGGAGCGCCACGCCACCGACGATTGCAGTTCAACCCGGGAGCCATGCCTGATGAACGGAACCAGAGTCCTCGTCTTCGGTCTTCTCGCCCTGCTCGTTGCTTCGATCCCTGCGTCCGCGGAAGGATCGCGCTGGACGTTCGGCACCGAGCTCGACGTCCTGCCGTTCTTCAGCGGCGGCTACTCCGTCTCGGCGATCGCCGGCCGCGGGCACCTCCGCGGGCGACTCGTGCGCGCGGAGCTGACGACACCCGACTTCGCCACCGACGACGATTTCCGCGACGACGAGCTCGAGGTCACGGCTCTCATCGTGGACGGATTCCTGAGGAGCGACCAGACCGGATGGTGGTTCGGCGCGGGGTTCGAACGCTGGGACGGTGAAGTGACCGAGAAGGCCTCCGGAGTCACGAAGGAGTACCGGTCGGTGATCCTCACGGCCGGCTCCGGCTATGTCTGGCGATTCGGCCGCCACTTCACGATCAACCCCTGGGTGGGCGTCCACACGCCGGTCGGTGGCGACCGGAAGGTTCGCTTCCCGTTGCACGACTTCGAGATCGGAACCACGCCGGAGGCCTCCCTCAAGCTGGGCGTTTCGTTCTGAGGTGCGGAGGAGGCGACGCCGGAGCGGGCACCCCCTGACTCGGGTGTTCCTGCCGCCGCCTCCTCGGGTTACGCTTCAGGAGTGACAGCTCGAGTCCCGGAGGATTCCGTCCGTTCCGATCTTCGGCCGCTGGACCGGGTCGTGGACGATCTCTATGGAGAGCTGCGCAAGATTGCCGGCGCAGCCATGGCCGGGCAGAGTCCGGCGCACACGCTGCAGCCGACGGCCATCGTCCACGAAGCCTGGCTGCGCCTGTCCCGGGCGCGGGATCTGGATCTCTCCGATCGCCGGCGCTTTCTCGCGCTCGCCGCGCGGGTCATGCGTCAGATCCTGGTCGATCACGCGCGCGGCAAGCGTCGCGGCAAGCGCGGAGGCGACGCGATCCTGGTCGAGCTCGACGAGAGAGCCGTTCCTGTTTCCGACCGACCGATGATCGACCTGCTGGCGCTCGACGAGGCGCTGGCCCGGCTGGAGCGCCTCGATACGCGCGGGGTCGAGATTTTCGAATTGCGGTATCTGGCCGGACTCGAGGTCGAGGAGATTGCGGAGTACCTCGGCCTCTCTCCGACGACCGTCAAGCGGGAGACCGCGGCGGCCCGTGCCTGGCTGCTTGCCGCAATGCAGGACGAGGTCACGCTGGATGGATCCGGCTGAACGCTACGCCCGGCTGAAGCAGCTCTTTCTCGGTGCACTCACCGACGCCGGGGAGCTGCGCGGACGGCCGGCCGGGCCGCTCGAGCCGGAGGACCAGGAGCTCGCCGCCGATCTGGCGGCGATGCTGCGCGCGCACGACGCCTCGTACGAACTGTCGTTCCGCGAACTCGCGTCGGCGGCAGCCGCCCGTCTCGGTGGGGAATCCCTGAGCATGGTCGGTTGCCGATTCGGTGCCTGGCGGGTGGTGCGCCTGCTTGCCGGCGGCGGAATGGGGCAGGTCTACCTCGCCGAACGTGCCGATGCGTCCTACCGCGAGCTGGCGGCATTGAAGATCTCGAACGCCCTCCTGCCGACGGCGTCGGCGCTCGAACGATTCCGGCGCGAGCGCCAGACCCTCGCGGATCTCAAGCATCCCGGCATCGCGACACTCCTCGACGGCGGCGAGACCGAGGAGGGCGTCCCGTATCTCGTCCTCGAGTACGTCGACGGCGAATCTATCGATACCTACTGCGACCGGGAAAGGCTGGACGTCGCAGCCCGAATCCGACTCTTCCTCGGCGTCTGCGATGCGGTCGCGCACGCTCACCGGCGGCTGGTCGTGCATCGCGACATCAAGCCCTCGAACGTGCTGGTCGACCGTGCCGGTCATCCCAAGCTGCTCGATTTCGGAATTGCGAAACTGCTGGACGAGGAGCCCGCCGCTGGTCTCACCCGCACGCACGAGCGTCCGTTGACGCCGGAGTTCGCCGCGCCCGAACAGTTGCGCGGCGAGGCGATCACCACGGCCACCGACGTCTACGCCCTCGGCGGACTGCTCTACCGGCTTCTCGTCGGGGGGCCGCCGCACGGGCATTCGAGCGACACGGCCGCCGCGATCGAGCGTGTGATCTGCGAGACGAACCCGACCCGGCCGAGCGCCGCACGAGCGCTCCTGGAGGGAGGCGCGTCGCAGCGGGTGCGCGAGCTCGAAGGGGATCTCGACAACATCATTCTCACCGCCATGCGACGCGAGCCGGAGCGGAGATATGCCTCGGTCGACGCCTTCGCAGAAGATCTCCAGCGCTACCTGGAGGATCGCCCGGTGCAAGCGCGGCCCGATACGATCCGCTACCGGGCCCGCAAGTTCGTGCGGCGTCATCGGGTCAGCGTAGCCGCTGCCGCTGTGGCGGTGATGGCGCTCGTCGGCGGAGCGGCGGTGGCGTTCTGGCAGGCGCGCGTCGCCAGTGTCCAGCGCGACGTCGCACGATCCGCCGCGGCCCGAGCGGAGCGGGTGAACGCATTTCTCGCCACCGTCCTCTCCTCCCCGGACCCGGTTCGCGGCGCCGGACGCTCGACCACGGTCGCGGAGCTCCTCGATCGCGCCTCGGCCCATCTCGCGGAGGAGCTCGCCGGCGAGCCCGCGACCGAAGCGACGCTGCGGGCCACGCTCGGCGAGACCTATCTCAATCTGGGGCTTTCCGTCGAGGCGGAGCGCGAGCTCCGGCGTGCGCTCGAGCTCGGTGCTCCGGCGCACGTTCTGCTCGCTACGGCACTTCGCCAGTTGGGCGATCTCCCAGGCGCCGAACGCGAGCTGCGCCTCGCGCTCGCCGACGCCGACGGGAAGCCGGTGACGATCGACTCGGTACGGGCTTTCGACGGACTGACGGCGGTGCTGCGACAGGCCGGGAGGCATGACGAAGCGCTCGTCGCGGGCGGCCGGGCGGTCGAGCTCGCTCGTTCGCGCTTTCCGGACGACCGAACCGCACTGGCTTCAGCGCTCAACAACCTGGCACTGGTTCATGGCGAACGCGGCGAGTTCGCCCTCGCCGAACCGTTGCATCGCGAGGCGCTCGAAATCATGCGCGCGGCACGCGGAGAGCGGCATCCGCAGACGGCGGAGGCACTCGCCAATCTGGCGGGCGTTCTCGACGCGCAGGGGCGATTCGCCGAGGCCGAGCCACTCTACCGAAGCGCACTCGAGGTCCAGCTCGAACTGCTTGGCGAGAACCACCCCGACTACGTGCGGACTCTGACGAGCTTCGCCAACGTACTCTGGCTGGGGCAGCGCTTCACGGAGGCGGAAGCGCCGGCGCGTCACGCGTGCGAGCTCGCGACGCGGGCGTTCGGGCCCGATCATCCTCTGACCGCATACGCGGAGAATATTCTCGGCGGGGTGTTGCTCGATCTGGGGCAGGCTCGGGAAGCGGAGGCCTACATCCGAGCCGCGCTCGAAAGCCGACGCACGAACCTTCCGGCCGGTCACTGGCTGATCGCCAGTGCGCAGTCGAATCTGGGTGCGGCGCTGCTCGGTGAGGGGCGCCTCGACGAGGCGGAGCGCGAGCTCGGTCAGGCGTACGCATCTCTCCTCGCCGATCGCGGTCCCGATCACGAGAAGACCCGACTCACGGCGAGCCGCCTAGAACAGCTCCGCAAGGCCCGGAAGCCGGCCGGGCCCGAGTAGAGGCGCCCGCCCGAAGCCGGCGGACCGATTCGTGGTCCCTCGCGGCGCGTTTCGTCGTTTGTCTCGTCAGGAAGAACCCGACGAGGAGAATGTCCGATGAAGAATTTCCGCCATGCCGTGCTTGCGACCGCCGCGCTTGTGGTCCTGGCTTCCGCCGTCCGGCCGTCGCCGGCGATGGGGTCGGGTCCGCTCTCGCACTGGAGTTTCGATGAGACCTCGGGCAGCATCGCCTTCGACACCGGCAGCGCCGGACACGACGGGATTCTGGCCGGTGGTGCAGTCTTCGCCCCGGGCGCCGGGATCTCGGGCGGCGCGATCTTCTTCGACCAGGCTGCCAGCTCGTATGTGACGATGGGCGACGTCCTCGGCCCGACCGAGATCTCCGGCGGCGTCTTTTCGATCTCCGCCTGGATCCGGACTTCCCGCCCGGGATCCGACAATCAGGTCTACGTCGGCAAGCACAAGGCGGGTTTCCTTAACGGGTATCAGCTCTCCGCGAATTTCAACGCCGGCACGGGCGGGACGGCCGGCCACGCCTGGTTCTACGTCTCTAATCCTCCCGGCAATCTGCCGATCTCGACTTCTGTGGTCAACGACGACGTCTGGCACCACGTCGTCGGCGTCTACGACCCGGCGGGCTCCAATCTGGTCACGATCTATGTCGACGGCGCCCCGGCGGAGGCGTCCGTTGCGCCGTCGACTCACGTCGACAACACGGTCCCGTTCATGGTCGGCGGCCACTGCGATTCCGACGGAGACCCGGTCGGGATCTTCCATGGGTGGATCGACGAGGTGAGCGTGTGGGCGGGTGCGCTGACGGCCGGCGAAGTCGACGCGCTGTTCCACGAGTACGTCCTGTTCCGTGATGGCTTCGAGGGAGGCAACGTCTGCTCCTGGTCGGAGGCTGCGGGAGCGCCGGCCTGCAGCTGAACCGGGGAGCGCTCCGAAGCCGAAGCTGGCGCGCCCCGTGCGAGCCGTTCGACCCGAGTTTCCGGTGCGCGTCCATCCTGCACCGCCCTCACGGCGTGTGACTGTTCCAGCGGCTGAAGTCGCCGGACTCGAAGCTGTCCCACTTCAGTGTGAGCGCGTTCGAGAAGCAGTAGAGATGGTGGTGGTCGGAGCAGAGCCGCTCGCTCTGGGCGGTCCAGTCCTCGTCGGCGTAGGAGAGTCCTCCCGCCGTGCCGTGGAATCCGGCCTCGCTGTCCCAGTCGGAACAGTCGAAACCGCTCGCGGTGCCGTCGGCGAGCGTTCCGGTGTACGCATCGGGGTAGGCACCCTCGTACCGACCGTTCTCGTCCTGATGGAACGAGACGCGCAGCGTCCCGTCCGTGAGATCGAGCTTGCCATTGGCGAGCGTCAGGCCGTCGAGGCGCTTGAACGGACCGTTCGACTGGATGCGGGAGATGGCGTCGACGGCACCGTCCGAGAGCCAGGCGACGAACGAGTCCGGAACCGGCAGGTGCGCTGCGGCCGCGAGGTTGCGGCAGATGTTGTCCCCGGCGGCGATCCCCGAGGCGCCGCCGGCCTGGGGCCAGGACGAAAGATCGCCCGAGCCCCTCATCGACGTCACGAAGACCAGTGAGGCGGGGGCCCAGAACGGGGTGAAGTCGTCGCCGGTTCCGCCTTCGAGGCAGAGCAGGCGTCCGTACGACGCGTTGCAGGGCACTGCACCGGCCGAGGTCCAGTCGGTCACCGTGTCGCTGGTGTATCCGAAGGCACCGGTCGCAGGCGAGCCGCTCTCGCTGGTCCAGCCGCTGCAGTCGATTCCGGGAACGTCCTGGCCGGTGTCGAACGTGCCGGTCCAGACGATGGCGCCGACGGGAAGAACGGAGAAGTTCTCGTCCCAGATCAGGTTGCGGTAGATCGCCGGGTAGTAGTCGGTGAGGGCGGCGACGTCGCTGACGAAGGCGGTCAGCCCGTTCGACTGGAACCAGGGACCGGCACCGGGCTGCGGTGCCCCGCCGCAGCCGGTCGACTTCTTTCCGGTGAGCCCCTGCACATGGCAGTAGGCATCGGTCGCCGCGTTGGAGAGCCAGGCGTGGTACGTCGAGCTGTTCGGCAGTCCGGCCGCGAGGGCGCGCGCGCGGCAGATGTTGTCGCCGGCCGCGACGCCGGTGGCGCCCCCGGCGCCGGGCCAGGTGGAGAGCTTCGCGGTGCCCTGCACCGAGGTCGCGAAGGCGCGGCGCTGGACGGCGCCGAGCGGCGGCGACGCCAGGGCAAGTGCGGACAGGACGATGAACAGGATGCAGCACCGGAATCCGAATCGGCTGGTCATGGCAGGGCTCCTCGTTTCCCCGGATCCGAGCGGTCGCTCCCCGCGGCGGGATGCCGGGAAGGGCGACGGCTCGTCGTGAGGAGAGGAGCGTAGAGATCGCCGCCGGGCGGCGGAATCGCACGCCGATGCGGATCAGAAAGTGGGTCTTGCGGGCTCCGGTGGCGTCAGATCTGGCCGCTGCGCAGCGCCTTGGCGACCGCTTCCGACCGGGTGTGGACGTGCAGCTTCTCGTAGACGGAGCGGATGTAGGTGCGCACCGTGTTGATCGAGACGCCGATCTCCGCCGCCGCCTCGTTGTACGACTTGCCGGAGGCGATCGCCGAAAGCAGCCGAGCCTCCTGTGGCGACAGCCGTTCGACCTCCTCGGCGGGAGGCGCGATGCGGCGGAAGCTGGCGATCACCTTGCGGGCGATCTCGGGCGACATCGGGGCGCCGCCGCGGTGCACTTCGACGATCGCTTCGAGCAGGCGCGCCGGAGGTGTGCGCTTGAGCACGTAGCCCGAGGCGCCGTGGACCAGCGACTCGTAGACCAGGTCGCTCTCCTCGTCGGCGGTGTGCATGAGCACGACCGACCGCGGCCAGCGCTCGACGATCGGCGCCGCACCCAGGGAGCCGCGGAGCCCGGGCAGGTGGATGTCGAGCAGTACCACGTCCGGTGTGGCGCGCGGCGCGATGCGCAGCGCCTCCTCCACCGAGCCGCAGGCGGCGACACAGGCGAATCCCGGCGTGCCGCCGAGCAGCATCGAGAGCGACTCGCGCAGCCGGCGGTCGTCCTCGACCAGCACGACCGCGACCGGCGCGGAGGGGGTGGGCTCGCTCAACATGGGCACAGTTCTATCAGTCCCCGGTCCGCCGCCGGATCGCATGCCGATGCGGGGTGCCGCGCCCGGCCGGGAAGCGCAGGGCGACCCGCGTTCCGCCACCCGGCGCCGCCGCGATCGTCGCTTCGCCGCCGACGCCGGCGGCTCGCGCGACCATCCCGCCGAGCCCCTGCCGGCCTTCGGCCGCCGCCGCCGCGGCGCGGGCCGGATCGATCCCGCGGCCGTCGTCCACGACCTCGGCCCGGATCACGGCGCCTTCGGCGACGATCCGCACCGTGGCGCGCGCGGCCTGCGAATGCTTGGCGATGTTGTGGATCGCCTCCTTGAGCGTGAGGTAGAGCGCCCGCCGCACCTCCGGGGTCAGGGCGATCGCGTCGGCGTCGGCGGGCGAGGACCATTCGAGTCCGATCCCCTGCGCTTCGAGGAGATCGGCCGCGAACCGGCGCAGGCGCACCGCCAGACTGCCGAGATCGTCGCGCCGCGGGTCGATCGACCAGACGATGTCCGACGTCGCCTCCGCGAGCTCGCTCGCTTCGCCGCCGATGTCGGCGAGGATCGCCTCGGCGGCGGCCGGGTCGTCGTGCAGCCGGCGGCGCGCCAGCTCCCCGAGCACCCCGATCCGCGACACGCTCGAGCCGACGTCGTCGTGCAGATCGGAGGCGATGCGCGTGCGGGCGCGTTCGACGGCGACCAGCCGCGCCGTCCGCAGCCGCGACAGCAGGGTGGCGGCGGCGAGCGCCAGCAGGACGAAGGACGCCACGAACCAGGGGCGCTGCCAGAGCGGCGGCGGCAGGCGGAAGTCGAAGCCGACGACCGGGCTCGACTTTCCCTCCTGCGTCGTGGCGCGCGCCTCGAAGCGGTAGCGACCGGGCGCCAGCGCAGCGAGCTGCACGCGCCGCGCCGGGCTCGGCGCGCTCCAGGCGTCGTCGGCGCCGAGTACCCGGTACTGGTAGCGCAGGTTGACGCCGGCGGCGAGCGCCACGCCGACCAGGTCCACCTGCAGCGAGCGCTGATCGCGCCGCAGCTCGAGCGGCGCGACGGAAGCCACGCCGCGTGCCGCGAGCGGCTGTGGCACGCCGGCGATCTCCAGTCCGCCGAGCAGTAGGCGGGGCGGCCGCTCGCTCTCCTCCGCCGCCGGCAGGTAGCGCGCCAGCCCGTGCAGGGTGCCGAACCAGAGGTCGCCGTCGCCGGTGGCGTGGCAGACGAAGACGAGGTTGTTCGGCAGTCCGTCGGCGGTCGAGTAGGAGCGCACGCCGCCGGTGGCCGGATCGAGCCGGTCGACGCCGCGCGAGCTGCCGACGAACATCCGGCCGTCCGGCGCCTCGGCGAGACAGCGCGCGCTGTCGGTGGTGAGGCCGTCGGCGCTCGTCCAGCGACGCACGCCGGGCGCGTCGGACTCCGGCCGCTCGATCCGCGCCACGCCGCCCGCCGTGGTCGACATCCAGAGCGCCCCGGCGCGATCGACGAGCAGGTCGGACACGAAACCGGGCGGCAGGCCGTCCGCTTCGCCGAAGAAGCGCCACTGGCCGTCGCGGACGCGCGCGAGACCACCGAGATAGAAGCCCACCCAGAGATCGCCGGCGCCGTCCTCGGCGAAGGCGGTCGGCGCCCCCCACTGTTCGCACGGTTCGACTTCGGTCACCGTCTGCGGGCTCTCGCCGCCGACGAAGCGGACCAGGCAGGGCATGGCGATGAGCGACACCCAGACGTCGCCCCTGCGGTCTTCGTAGAGACGGAAGATGTCGTCGCCGGCGAGGAGGGAGGAGCCGCGCGACCAGTGGCGCTCCGGGGAAGAGCCGACCAGCGCCCGGACATCGTCCACCGCGGCGAAACGGAAGAGCCCCGAGGCGGTCGGATACCAGAGCCGCCCGCGACGGTCGAAGAGCGCGAGCTGGTTCCAGCCCCAGGCGCGGGCGAAGCGCGGAAAGAGGGCGCGCGGCGTCAGCTGTTCGAAGCGCCGGCCGTCGAAGCGGTGCAGATCGCGCGACCAGGTGACGGCATAGAGCTCGCCCGGCGGCGCCTCGAAGAGCTGGGCCGCCCGGTCGCCCGCCAGGCCGTCGGCCTCGTCGTACGAGACGAACCCCGACCGCAGGAGACGCGAGATGCCGCGACTCTCCGAGCCCAGCCAGAGAGCGCCGTCGGCGTCTTCGATCGCCGACGACTCGAACGCTTCGACGAGCCCCTGCGCGACGCCGATGCGGCGCGTCCCGCTGGCCGAGATCGCGAGCACCCCTTCGCGCGTCACCGCCCAGAGCGCATCGCGGCCGGCGACGAGGCGGTTGACGAGCGGCGTCGGCAGATCCTGGGCGGTGCCGTAGGCGACCGCCTCTCCCGGCGCCGCCGGCAGATCGCCGGCGAAGCGCGCCCAGCGCGCCGAGGCGAGGAGAGGGGAAGCATCGGCGGCGGCGGTCGCCGGCGGCATCCAGGCGGTGACGACGCCGCTGCCGGCGATCCAGAGCCGGCCGGCGCGATCGACCGCGAGATCGGCGATCCCCTCGGCGTACTGGGTTCGCGTGCCGGCAACGGCGCCGCCGAGCCGCAGCACGACGAGGTCGCCGTCGGCCGAGCGCCGCACGAGGCCGCCCTCGGCTCCCATCCAGAGCGTGCCGTCGGCGCTCTCGGCGAACGAGGCGACAGGGCCGACTTCCGGGGGCTTGTCGATCGTCGTCGCGCGGAAGGTACCGGCGGCATCCGGAGCGAACCGCACCACGCCTCCGACGAACGAAGCCCACAACGAACCCGAGTGGTCCACGAACAGCCGTTCGACGGTGCCTCTCTCGAACGGCGCCGGCAGCGGTTCGACGACGAACGGTGCCGGCCCGGTGGCGTCCGGCCGCATCCGTGCCAGTCCGTGCGTGGTCGCTGCCCAGAGCGAGCCGTCGGGTGTCTCGGCGAGCGACTCGATGCGCGGCGAGGGCAGTCCTTCGGCGGTGTCGTAACTCTCGAACGCGACGCCGTCGAAGCGCGACAGCCCGGAGCTGGTGGCGATCCAGAGGAAGCCGTCGCGATCCTGCAGCAGGTCGCGGATCGCGTCGCCGGCGAGGCCGTCGCTCGAGTCGTAGACGCTCCACGGCAGACGTTCGGCGTGCGCCGCGGAGGCCAGCGCCAGGAGCACGGCGAACCCGGGACCGAAGCGGTGCTTCACCGGCACCGAGACTACAGCGACTGAGGAAGGTCGCGGGGGCCGTGGGCTCCGCCTGTCGATCCGGTCAGGGGAGGGCGAGAACCGGCAGGGTGACGCCCGCGGCGAGCGGGAAGAGGCCGAGCGCGGTGGCGCCGACCATCGGCCAGACCGCGATCGCCGACGGAGCGGGCGGCGCGACCCGCGCCCGCAGGAGCCGCACCGACCACGGCAGCAGGACCCGTGGGCTGCAGGGGCGCGCCGCGCCGCTGTCGGTGGCGAGCTCGGCCTTGGCCGGCGGAAAGGTGTTGAAGCTGTGGCCGTGGAAGAGCCAGAGCGAGAAGACCAGCACGAACGCACCGGACCAGAGCAGCGTCACCGACGCCCGCTCGAGGCCGCGCCAGGCTCGATCGTCAGGAATCGCTTGGACCGGATGTTGTCACGGTCGGGACGTCGGGGGAGTGTGCGCGAAGTCGCAGGACGCAGGATCCGGCGGCGACCGCGGGATCCGTCGGCCCTTCGTCGATGTGGAAGGAAGCGCGAATGGTGATGCAAGGGAGACTCGATCCCTCGAAGCGGTTGGCACGGGAGATCCGGCAGGGCTTGACAAGGTGCATAAAAAGCGCTCATATGAGCACGTATGAAGCTCATTGATTCGAGCCCGTTCGGCGGCCGAACACGGACGCGGGTGCTCGTCGCCCTGAGCCTCCTGGAGACGAGCTTTCCACGCGAGCTCGCGAGACTGCTGGCAGCCCCGGTGTCCAGCGTGCGGCAAGCGCTCGCCAGCCTCGAACGTGACGGTCTGGTGGCAGGCCGGCTCGTGGGAAAAACCCGATTGGTCCGCCTCGATCCGGGGTATTTCGCTCGCCGCGAGCTCGAGGCCTATCTGGCGCGGCTCGCGGCGACCGAATCCGAGCTGCGAACCGCCGTGAGCCGGCTGCGACGTCGGCCGCGTGCGGCCGGGAAACCGGCTTGAAGATCACCCCCCGCACCGCGCTCGGGACGGTGGCAGTCGCGGTCGGCGCGGCGATGCCAGCTGCGGAATTCGAGCCGTGCTGACCGGTGGGGCTTGCGCCGGGATCTACTCCGGCGGGCTCTACTCTTCGAACGACGCGGACTTCGTTCTCGAGGGGCGCGTCGAGCTGTCGAAGCTCGATTCGGTGATGGCAACTCTCGGATTCTCTCGAAGCGGAAACCGCTACGTGCACGCCGAATCGCCGTTCTGGGTCGAGTTCCCCCGAGGGCCCGTCGGAGTGGGCGGCGATCTGGAAATTCGGCCCGTACCGATCGGGTCGTCGGATCGGACGACGCTGGCGCTCTCGGCAACGGACTCCTGCCGCGACCGCCTCGCAGCGTTTTTTCACTGGTCCGATCGCCAGAGCCTCAGGGTCGCAGTCGAGATCGCCCATCGCAATGAGGTCGACCTCGCGCGGATCCGGCGTTGGAGCAGATCCGAGGGGCATCAGGCGCGCTACGCGGAATTCGAGCGGGAGCTCGAGCGCCGAGGGCGGGACGGCTGAGGAGGCTTGCTTCCGTCGTCGGGGAACTTGCCTCGAAGGAGGTGCAGCAAGTCTCGGATCGGAAATGGTGGACCAAATCACTCTGAGTTCGAACACCCCAGGAAGTTCGAACACCCTGATTTTCTGGCTTCGGGAGGTCGCGGCAATGAGGCAGGCGGCATGAGATCCGTGCCGGTGAAAGGCCTGTCTCCGGGTTCCGTACGCCGTCTCCGGAGGAGCCCGGCAGGGCGCCTCGCCGGGACCGGCGTCCCTCTCTGGTATCCGCTGCAAGGCAGCGGAGCGGAGGGGCAGAATGGCTTGGAAGTCCGCGACCCCGCAGCTCTCGTTGGTCCTCCCTGGCGCCCCGGCGTCACAGTTTCATTCTACAGTTGTTGAGTCGGGATCCCGCAAGCCCAGGCGCGCCGGCAGCCTGATCCGGCAGGCGCTCTACCTCGACCAGGAGGACGCCTACGCCGCCGGCGAGGTCGGATTCCTGGCGCGGGCGCTCGTGCAGGCGACCCTTCCGCATAGCGACCCGAAGGCCAACGAGTTCGTCCGGCGGAACGGACACTTCACCCTGTCCATCCTTGCCCCGAAGGACGTGGGGTTGCCGTACGGCCGCTATCCGCGCCTGGTCCTCGCCTACCTCACCACCGAGGCGGTGCGCCGCAAGAGCCCCGACATCGAGCTCGGCAGCCACTTCTCGCACTTCTGTGCCACCCTCGGGATCCCGCCGACCACGGGACCGCGTGGATCCTTGCCTCAGCTCCGCGACCAGCTCCAGCGTCTCTTCGCCTCGACTTTCCAGTGCATCTTCCACGACGAGAGCCAGGGGAGACACGCCGGCGACGGCTTCCTGATCGCCGAGAAGCGAGAGCTCTGGTGGGACCCGCGGCCGAGGAAGGGCGAGACGGCCTGGGGTTCTCACGTCGTCCTCTCGGACCGCTTCTATCGGGAGGCGACGGAAGCGCCGGTCCCGCTCGACTTGCGGGTCCTTCGCGCCCTCCGGTCGCCGTTCGAGATCGACATCTATGTCTGGCTGACCTGGCGCTTCTTTCGTCTGCGGAAGCCGGTCACCATCCCGTGGGCCTCGCTGGCGCTCCAGTTCGGCTGCGGCTACGCCAACCCACGCCACTTCAAAAAGCGGTTCCTCGGCTACCTCCGGAGCGTCATCGACTACTACCCGGACGTCAGGCTCGAAAGCTCGGCCACCGGCTTGCTGCTCAAGCCCTCGCCAACGCACATCGAGCAGAGGCCTGCGAAGCGTTAGGCGGGCTCTGATGGTTTGCACGGAAGTTAACTGTGGGTTAACATTCGTGCGACATGAGCGCCGTAGCTCCGAAGGCACGGAACCAGCCGAATTGGGATGGCCTCTTCGCCGTCGCGCAGGCCCAGAGCGGCTACTTCACGACGGCTCAAGCCGCCCAGTCGGGCTATTCGCGTCCACTCCTTCACAAGTACCTGGCGACGGGGAAGGTGGTGCGCGTGCGACGTGGCGTCTACCGCGTCGTGCACTTCCCGGCCAGCGAGCACGAGGACCTCATCGTGCTCTGGCTCTGGGCCGAGCAGGCCGGGGTGTTCTCACATGAGACGGCCCTGGCGCTCCACGATCTCTCCGACGCGCTTCCCGGAAAGGTCCACCTGACGGTGCCCCCGACTTGGCGCCGGCGCCGTCTCCGGGTCCCAGCCGGGCTCGTGCTGCACTTCGCCGACGTCGGCGACGTAGACCGCGCCAGCTACTCGGCGGTGCCCGTCACGGCGCCGCTCCGGACCCTGCGAGACTGCATCGAGGCCAACGTCGCCGCCGACCTCGTCCGGCAAGGGATCCTCCAGGCGCGTCGGCGCGGGATCGTCTCCGCGAAGGATGAAGCTCGACTTCTCTCCGAGCTTGGCAGCCAGAGTCGGACGGTAGCCGCACGATGACCGCTCGCCAGTACGCAACGCCTCTGGCCTTCAAGCAGGCGCTCGAGCAACGGCTCAAGTCCTCGTCGGCCACCGGCGTCGACTTCGGCCGGCGCCGCCAGTTGCTCGTCTTCGATCGCTTCCTCGCTCGCCTGGCCCGGGTCGCTGGCGATGCCGTCACTCTCAAGGGTGGGCTCGTCCTCGAACTTCGCCTCGCCCGGGCGCGAACGACCAAGGACATCGACCTTCGCATGATGGGATCGTCCGACGACGTGCTCGAGCTGCTCCAAGAAGCAGGCCGCCTCGACCTCGGCGACCACATGCTGTTCGAGGTCCAGCCGGATGCGGACCACCCCGAGATCCAGAACGAGGGGATGCGCTACGACGGCTTCCGCTATCGCACCGAGTGCCGACTCGCGGGCATGATCTACAGCCGACCGTTCGGCGTCGACGTAGCCTTCGGTGACCCGCTCGTCGGCGAGCCCGACATCATCACTGGCGACGACATCCTCGGATTCGCCGGGATCGCTCCTCCGTCGCTGCGCCTGTATCCGGTTGTCTCCCACGTCGCCGAGAAGCTTCACGCGTTCACGATGCCCCGACCGAGGCCGAACTCGCGGGTTCGAGATTTCCCCGACCTGGCACTACTGGCGACGACCGGCCCGATCGAAGGGGCCGAACTTCGCCGGGCGATCGAACTGACCTTTGAGTTCCGCGGGACCCACACGATTCCGACCGGGATTCCGCGGCCTCCCGAGTTCTGGGCGGCTCCGTACGCAACCATGGCCGAGAACGACGACCTAGCCTGGAAGGCACTACCAGAAGTGACGGCAGCGGTGGAGGCGTTCCTCAATCCCGTGCTGGCTTCCTCCGACTGTGGGACCTGGGAGCCGAGAAGCTGGCTCTGGAAGAGGCGTGCCTATTAGATGAAACTGTGACGGGCCGAGGTTCGTGGTTCAGGTTCCTTCCGGAACGAGGACCGTTAGGACGCCGTAGCGACCCAGGCGGATCGCCTGCTCATGGATGATGGCATCCATCGAGGATCCTCCCTGCACGCGGCCGAACCAGAAGCTGAGCGTGCTTCCCTTGCTCTGGACTCCTCTGGAGGCCTCGTCGCTGAAGACCATCGCGGTCGGAGAGTCGGAGGGTAGGTCGGCAACTGACTTTGGTCCGCCTCCTGCGATGCCGCTGAGGCGCCAGCTCGCGGCCGTGTGTCGCCAGGCTCTTGTACCGTCCTGGCGCCAGCGAATCACCGCTGCGCGACCGACATCGAGCCGGACGTACCTCAACGCCGCCGCGGTCGCGGAGACTCCCAGCGCTTCTGCAGCGACCAGAATGCCCGGCAGTCCGATCCCTGCTGCTGCGAGCGGAAGAAACCGCTCACGCGGCATGAGCAGCGCAGCCGCAAAAGCGTCAGCCTCCTGTTCCACTCGCAGGTCAGACACGAACTCGACCCACGATCCGTGGCTTGGCACTTGGCCGCTCTCCAAGCCGCGGCGGTGTTCATCGATGAAGTAGTGCCCCAGCTCGTGGCCGAGCGTGAACCGCGTTCGAGCCGAGCTCTGGCTCTCGAGCCTGTCGAGGTTGCAGTAGATGTGAAACCTGCCGCGCTTCCACTCGAGAAGCCCGTCGAAGGCCTCGGCGTAGCTCCCAAAGGAGAGAGTAATGCCCTCGTCCCGGGCGAGCAGCTCGGGGGAGATTCGCTTGCCGGAGGTGGGGGCGATTGCAGCAATGGACTCGGCGAGCCGCTCCAACTCCTCGCGACGGGTTGAGGGCAGGTCAGTCAGACTCGCCTCCGTCCGACTGCTTCTTGGCCTCGGCTCCTGCTCGGTCGTCCTCCATCCGAGAGCGGACGTCGGGTGAGATCTCGCCTCCAAACCTCGCGGCCTGACGAAGCTCCTCGAGTACCTCGACGGACGGCGCCGGCGGCGTAGCAGCTTCCGGTCGGATAGGTCGAGGATTGAATATCGCGAACGGGTCGCGAAGACGGTGGGGAGTTGCGATCGGCTCCCGTTCCAGTTCGCGCTCCTCCTGTTCCACTTGCTCCGGTGTCGTCGGCAGGGCAAGCCCTGCACGTGCCAAGGCGGATGGGAGGAGGTCCTGCACTGAGACCTCCGAAACGGTTGGAGTGCCCTTCTTGTTTCGACTCATTTGCGCTCCTCCGCTAGCAGCTCTTCGGCTCTTGCCGCCACCTTCTTGAGGGCGCGGGCGCGAATGGCGCGGATGTGTGTCGGTGTCGTCGTCCAGGCGCTCGCCAGCGCCTGCGACGCCGAATCCGGCAGCCGCTGGTGAGGCGCTCCCGGCTTGTTGTAGAGCATTGTTGTGCGAAGCACGTCCTGGTCCCGAGGGCCCAGCTCGGAAAGCGCCGTGCACACCGCGAGCAGCTGAGGACTCGGATCACCGTCGTCTTGGTGCTCTGGGGCGTCGTGGACGGCCTCGTCGAGGACCTCGGTGCGGGTGCCTGCCCGTCTTGAGAGCTCGTCCTTCACGGCGTTGGTCGCGATTCTTCCCAACCAGGCGCGGACGCGCCTCCGACTCTCGACTACGGTGTCCGCCGCCGACGCCGGGTTACCCGCCTTCGCGGCATCGTAGGAGTCGGCGTAGCGGTGCGCCCGCAGGAAGACCTCCTGTGTTGCGTCTTCGAGTGAACCCTTGTCGAGCACGTTTCCCCATCTCCGAGCGAGGGTGCCGAATACGTAGCCGACGTGGCGCTCGTAGAACTCGCCCCAGGCCACCCGGCCTTCATCGCCGTTCAAGCCGATGTAGACCAGCAGATCTTCGTCGGTCTCGTCCTTGATCAGCGGCTCGCTCACCCTCTCCCTCGTCCTTCTCGCTTGAGAGTACTCCAGAGCGCGACATCCCCCGTTGTCACGGTCCCAGGTATTCCGATTAGAGCTGGCTATGGGAGCTGGCTCTCTTCGACCCGGCGATCCGGGAGAAGGAGCGCAGTATGGATACCGAAGAGCTGCAGGACCTCGTCGACCTCGAAGAGTGGTCGCGAGACAACGCACACCAGCCGCCACCCCGTTGCCGGCGTTACCGGATTCTCATCGATCGGCAGCGGTTCGAGGTCTCGGACTCTGCCATGCGGGGGGAGGAGATCCTGGCGCTGGTGGGTAAGACGTCGGCCGAGTGGGTGCTCGCGCAGAAGCTCCGGGGGGGCCGACGAGAGGTGATTCAGCCGGAGCAACTCGTCGACTTCCGAACCCCTGGGATCGAGCGCTTTGAGACTGTGGAGCGCCAGGTCCAGGCCGGCGCTCCTGTTCCACTCCTCGATGAGGACCGCGAGTTTCTGGACAGCCTGGGCCTGCGGTGGGAGTTCGTGACGGAGGGATCGACCCGAGCCGTGGTGATCTCGGGCGTCCAGGTACCGGCCGCCTACCGGCCGAGCCCGATCGACATCATGATCCAGGTGCCGCCGAACTACCCGGCAGCGCCGCTCGACATGTTCTGGTGCTCGCCGGCCCTGACCCGGGTAGATCAGCGTGCGATCCCTCAGTTGGTTCTGCAGGCGTTCGCAGGTCGTTCTTGGCAGCGGTGGTCGAGGCACCGCTCCGGCGCGACTCGTTGGCGCGCTGGAATCGACAATTTGGCCACGCACTTCCTCCTGGTGCAGGCGGTCCTGGAGGCGGAAGCCGCTTGAGACCGCCAACAGACTTGGTGTTGACTGAGGAGCAGCATCGGGGCTTGGTCTCTCACCTTTTCCCGGGGGACGGCTTGGAGGCTGGCGCCGTGGTGCTTTGCGGGCGTTGTGCGGCCGGAGATCGACTCCGCCTGGTCACCAGGGAAGTAGTTCCCGTGCCGCACGGCGCATCCAGGCGCACTCGTGATTCTCTGGCCTGGCCGTCCGCGGAGTACCTCGTGCCGTTGGCGGAGCGGCTGGAGAAAGAGGAGTTGTCGCTCGTATTGGCTCACAGCCATCCGGGAGGACACGATGGCTTCTCTCGCGTCGACGATCGCGCTGACATGAGCGTCTTGGGCTCGGTGGCCAGCTGGATGGACGACGGGGGTCCTAACGGAAGCATGGTTGTCCTACCGAACGGCGAGGTAGTCGCCCGGACGTACCGCCCAGACGAAGGCTTCGTTCCGATCCGGAGGTTGACCATCGTCGGACGCGAGATCCGCACGCTGGGACTTCCGGAAGTCGAGGTCCCCATGTGGGGAAGCAGAGTGGCGCAGACATTCGGGCGCGGGACATGGGCGGCACTTCAGTCGCTGTGCGTGGGCGTGGTCGGTTGCTCCGGCACTGGAAGCCTAGTGGTGGAGCAGCTGGCGCGCACCTGTGTCGGCGCGCTGGTTCTGGTGGATCCGAAACGGCTCCACCGGCGAAACCTCAACCGCATCCTGGGAGCCACCGAAAGCGATGCCGAGGCGGAGTGCTTCAAGGTCGAGGTGATGACCCGGGGTATCAACGCCATTGGGAGCGGAACCAAGGTGACCCCACTTGCCGTGTCGATCCAAGACAGGAGCGCGGCCCTGGCTCTCGCTGGCTGCGACGTCCTCTTCGGTTGCGTCGACTCTGTGGAGGGCCGATACATCCTCGACGTGCTGGCGAACGCGTACGTGGCTCCCTACTTCGACGTTGGCGTTCATGTCGACCCCGATGGCGACGGGGGCATCAGGTCGGCGGTGGCCGCAGCGCACTACATTGTTCCCGGAGGCTCCAGCCTGCTCAGTCGCGGTGTCTACACCGCCGAGCAGCTCGCGGCCGAGGGGTACCGCCGAGTCGATCCGAACATCGAGCAGGAGGAGGATGTGCCCAGGTACCTCGCGAGTGTCGGAGAGTCCCAGCCGGCGGTCATGCCGCTGAACATGCTCGCCGCCGCGCTCGGTGTCACCGATCTTCTCGCACGTCTTCACGGATTTCGGATGGAGGGACCAGAGATTCAGCGTCTGAGTCTGGTCCACGGAAGCTATTTCACCGAGTCATCGAGCGATCCCTGCCCCACGATGCAGCGGTGGATTGGTCGTGGAAGCCGTGCGGTGGACGACCTGCGGGCTGAGATGTGCGCGACCTAATTGGGCACTTGGCAAGCTGGTGGCGGCGGCTGTTTGTCCGGCCACCGCTTCGAGCCGCAGTCGTCGAGGATCTCCCGGATCACCTGAGCGCGGGCACTGTCTACCTTGTCGGGTCGGCTGACGATCCTTGGCTCGCCGTGCTCGTCTGTCCGTGTGGCTGTGGCGAGGTGATCAAGTGCCCTCTGGTCCGATCTGGGGGCCCTCGTTGGACCGTAGACGTGAAGGGCGCGCTGCCGACTCTCCGACCGTCTATCTGGAGAACGGCCGGCTGCCGCAGCCATTTCTTTGTCCTGCGGGGTCGGATCAAGTGGGTGACTCAGTGAGCTGATCTCGGCGAAGCGCTCGCCTACAGCCTTCAAGGCGGCCGGATTGCGCGTAACAGATCTGGATCTGCAGCGGATGGACGAAGGCATCCTCCTCGACCTGTTCGACGAGGTGGCCGAGATCGAGGAGTCCTTGCCGCGACACCGCGGTGCTCGATGCCAGGTCCCCTTCGGCGATCCAAGCCGAGCCTCAGCAGTCCGTCGTAGCCGGATTCGCCGGCTGGCGGACTGACGCCCCCCTTCCCTGTCTCCTCGATCCCCTGGCTTCACCCTAGACCGGCGAGCCGGCCGTCAAGGGTTCCCTGTCGGCGCTTCGCGCCCTTGACGGCTCGTCCTCTTTCGCCGGTCCCTCCCTCGCCGTGGACGACAGCGACACGGAAGGGAGGACCCGTTGAACCGCCACCGACTCGTTCGGATCTATCGACCCTCGCAGCAGACCGTCTGCTCCCATTGCCGGCACCCGCTCCGTGTAGGCGACTACCAACTCGAGCCCGAGGAGCGCGGAACGAAGCGCGTCTGGTGCAGCGAGCGCTGCGCTGACGCTGCGAGGAGGTCAGGCCACGTCCGGCCGCAATCGATCCCGCTCATCCTGTAGGCGAACGCCGCCGTACCACTTGCTGCGGTCGACGGCCATGTTGACCGATGAAAGTGTGACGCCCTGGTCGTCGTCAAGGTTGCGGAGAACCCTGCGGAAGTGACCGAGTTTTCCAGATGAAACGGTGACGCCCCCACCGAGGAAACTGTGACGCCAGGCGCCCTGCCACCGATGAATCGGTGACGCCGGGCCGATGATTCGGTGACGCGACCCGGGTGCAAGTCCTTCACTCACCGGCACCTGCGCTGCCCCCCTGTAGTTCCCTTTAGATACTCCTCTAGCTCTCCTCGTAGCAGCGCGACGGCGGCTGCGGAAAAGCCGAAGATCCGGGCTCCGCCAAACCAGGGATCCGCCTGACGCTGCGCTCTCCCCCTCAACGCACGACCAGTCTCATCAGCCGCTGCGGGGCGTCAAGGCCGAGCCCTCCGGGTGGCCTGCGGCCAGCCTTGACGCTTCCTCGCGGCCGGACTGGCTCTTCAGGTGCGTTGAGGGGAAGCCCTCAGGTTCTCGGAATCCACCGAGAACGGCACCGAGAGGAGAGCGGCGATGTCGAAGGTCTACGAGGTGATCACCGGTCAGATCGTGGAGCAGTTGGAGCGCGGGGTGGTTCCGTGGGCGCGGCCGTGGAAGGTGGATGGGCTGGCGCCGTCGAACTTGGTCTCGCGGCGGCCGTATCGCGGGATCAACGTCTTTCTCCTCGGCTTCCGCGCGGCGTCGACGCCGTGGTGGCTCACGTTCCGCCAGGCAAAGGCGCTGGGTGGCAGCGTGCGCGCGGGTGAGCGGTCGACGCCGGTGATCTTCTGGCGCTGGGTCGACCGTGCCGAGCGCGGGATCGACGAAACGTCCTCCGGCAGCGAGCGGCGGCGCGAACGCCTGCCGGTACTGCGCTACTACTCGGTGTTCAACCTCGACCAGACCGAGGGAATCGACCTGGCGAAGGTTCCCGCGGTCGATCCTTCGGCGATCGACGACGTACCGACCGCCGAGGAGATCGTCGCTCGGTTCCCGGATCCGCCGGCGATCGAGCACCTGGCGCAACCCCGCGCCTTCTACCGCCCGTCGACGGACAGCGTGACGATGCCGCCGCGTAGCGCGTTCGAGCGGACCGAGGGTTACTACTCCACGCTGTTCCACGAGCTCACGCACGCAACCGGCCACGCCAAGCGGCTGGCGCGGCCCGGCTTCGACAAGAACCACGCCTCGCCGTTCGGCTCCGAGCCTTACGCGCGCGAGGAACTGGTGGCGGAGTTGGGCGCCGCGTTCTTGTGCGGCGAAGCCGGCCTCGAGCCCGACATCTCGAACTCCGCGGCGTACATCGACCACTGGCGCCAGCAGCTCTCGCGCGACTCGCGGTTGGTGATCACCGCCGCGCAACAGGCGCAACGAGCGGCCGACTTCATCCTCGGCCGCGTCGCACGGTCCGCCGAGGAATCGGAATCCCACTCGGTGGAGGGGAGCCCTGAGGAAGAAGCAGCTTGACTCTGCGTCACCAGGCCCGGTAGCGTCCGTGTATCAACAAGCGTTGACATCTCAGACCGAAAGGAGATCTCCCATGCTGAACAAGGTGCAGCTCATCGGCCACGTCGGGCAGGACCCGGAGATTCGCGAGACGCCGCAGGGCACCAAGGTTGCCGACCTTCGCCTGGCGACGAGCCGTTACTGGCGCGACGGCGAAGGCAACCGCCAGGAGGAGACGGAGTGGCACCGCGTCGTCTTCTGGGGCAAGACCGCTGAGAACGTGGCATCGGTGCTCGCCAAGGGGCGGCTGGTCTACGTGGAGGGCCGGATTCAGACGCGGTCCTGGGAGGACGAGAGCGGCAAGCACTTCCGCACCGAGGTGATCGCGGAGAGTTGGCAGGCGTTGACCCGAGCCGCGGGCTCGGCAGAAGCCGCAGCGTAAGCACCGAAGCGACAGGGCTGCTGGTCCCTCCAAGAGGACCAAGGCCGCGATCCCATTCCTCTCGGCCGCCAAGTCGGGAGAACTCTCGCCAGGAGGCGCAATGTGCGACAACGATCGAAGCTATTCAATGACAGTGGGGCTCGAGCGGTCGGCCGAGTCCTGCTCATTCTCTTCGCCCTGCCACTCGTCATCCTTGCTGCAGTCGCCGGCGGGGCGCTATCGGGACTCCGAGCTCGGCCGCGGTTCTGAAGGGCGGTCGGCTGCGAGCGGTTCGTACGCGATGCCACTTGCCACGGCCGAGAGGATCTATCGCTGTTTGGGTGCTGGTCGATCGGCCCGTGCGGGGGACGTGCTCCTCCGGCCCGAGGGGGTGAGCCGGTCCACGCTTCGGAGGTGGCTGCGGTCGGGATGGGTCGTCCTCCGCGAGCGAGCCGTTCTCACCGCCAAGGGTTGTGCTGCGCTCCCGGTTCATCAGGAGGTCGTGGCGTTCGCTCGACGGTCTGGTCGAAGCACCCTATTTCTGTAGGCCCACTCGGTGACACCCATCTGGACCCTGAGCCCATCCGTCCCCCTCGCCCGCATGTCTTGGAAGGCCCGGCGAAGGCGGTCGGGTCAAGGGCGGTCGACAGACCGGCGCCAGCGAACCCTTGACGCGATCGACTGTCGGGCCACCCTGCAGCGCGCGAGGGGGCGACCGGTGTTGTGCTACCCCAGCGTCTCTGCCTGTTCTTCAGTTCGGCCGCTCCCGGAGCTTCGAGGCCACTCCCACTGCTGGTTAGGAGCCAGCCATGTTTCCCGGCCCGGGAAACCTCGCTGCCGCTCTCGCGGCAAGCAGGTTTCTCCCGGGCGGGCAACGGCTGGCGGCGGCTCGCTTGGGCTCGCAGGCGGTATCGGCGGGCTCGAGTTGCAAATTTGCAACTCCCGGCGGAACGCCGCCAACCGGAGTCCGGCATGACCCGCCGAGGGCGTCCGCGCAAAGACCCGGCGCGGGCTCGCGTCGTCAAGAACGGCGCGCATTTCACGCCGGCTGAAGACGGGCGCTTGCGAGATCGTGCCCGATCCCTCGGCATCACCGTCGCGGAGTTGTTGCGGGAGGCCGCCCTCGGTCGGCCCCTTCCCCGGCGCCACCAGCCCGACCCGATCGCGTCGGACCAATGGGTCGAGCTCGGCCGGCTCGCGGCGAACCTCAATCAGCTCCAGCGCGCGATCAACCGCGGACAGACCGAAGGCGTTCCGGTGGCGCTCGTCGAGGAGCTTCGCCGTTTGCTCCACGACGTCCGCCAGGCGCTGGTCGGCAAGGCGGGCGCTGCGTGATTCAGAGCATTCACAAGGGGAAGGGGTTTCGCGGCGTCCTGAACTACGTCTTCGGCCGCGAAAAGTCCCCCGAGCTCGTGGGCGGCAACATGTACGGAGAGGATCCGCGCGCCCTCGCTCAGGAGTTCGGCGAGTGGCGAGAGCTGCGGCCTGGATTGACCCGCGCCGTCTTCCATTCCTCTCTGTCCCTGCCGCACGGACCTACCGGGCGCGAAGAGCTGAGCGACGCGCAGTGGCGCGACGTTGCCGAGCGCTACCTCGAACACCTCGGCTACGGGCGCTCGCCGTTCGTCGTGGTTCGCCATCGCGACACCGAGCACGACCACGTCCACATCGTCGCGGCGCGCATCGGCGCTGACGGGCGTGCCGTCTCCGACTCGCACGACTACCGTCGTGGCGAGGAGGTTCTTCGTCAGCTCGAGCGCGAATACGGGCTCACCCAGGTCAAGTCGGCGCACGAGGTCGAGAAGACAGCGATGCGCCCCGGCGAGATCCGCCAGCTCGAGCGCACAGGCGAAGTGAGCACTCGCCTTCGCCTACAGGATCTGCTCGATCGCGCCGCCGCGGATCGGCCTTCGATGACCACCTTCCTCGAGCGGCTGCGTGAGGCGGGTGTCGAACCCGTTCCGCGGGTGGCGACGACGGGGCACGTCTCGGGCATTTCGTACGGCCTCGATGGCACGAGCTTTCGCGGCTCGGCGCTCGGCCGCGCCTATTCGTGGCGAGGACTTCAGGAGCGTCTCGGGGTCGACTACCAGCCCGAGCGAGACCTCGGGGCAGTGCGCGCGGCGGCGGCCAGCCCGGACCGCGGCACCGGCCGCGCGCCGACGCCCTGGTCGCCGGCGAGTCTCGACGCGCTTCAGAAGGAGCTGCGGGCCCTTCCGAACGTCGCGCGTCGCGGTGTCGTCTCGCGGGCCGCTTCGGGCCTGACTCGTGCGGGTGCCGGTGCGCTCGACGGACCGGCCGATGCCGTGCGCCTGGCGTACGCCCTGCGCTCTCCTCGGTCGGCGGTGCGCCACGTAGCACGCCGCACTCCGGGCCTCGGTGCCGTGGCGCCGATCCTCGACCTCGCCAACGCGGCGCGTTCGCCCCTCGGACTGCTGCTCTATGGCGCCCGCCTGGCGACAACTGCGGGTCGACTGGCTCTGCCGGCGCTCGCGAAAAGCACGGCTCCAAGTCCGCTGTCGCGCGGCGTCGCTGCGGCCTACGTCCGGGCGGCTGCTACGGGAGCGCCCTCGATGGGGCTCTTTCTCGACCGCCTCGAGGCTGCTGGTGTCCGACCGCTCCCGCTGCTCGGCCGTGGCGGCGACGTGCGGGCGATCGTCTACCGCTTGGGCGATGAGCTGATCCCTGGCCAGGAGCTCGGACCGTCCTTCACCTGGACCGGCCTTCAACGGCGTCTCGGAGTGAGCTATGAGCCGACGAGAGACCTTCCTCGAATCCGCGAAGGCCGCGAACGACCAGGCCCTGAGCCCGGCGCCGGTGCTCGCGACCGACGCCCCCGCGAGGAGCGAGCTGGCCGCGAGCCTATCGACGCTCTTGGCCGTCGCGGTGGAGACGAACCGGAGATTGGAGTCGGTGGAGCGAGCCCTTCGCGAGGCGCTGCCGGCGACGCGCGAACACGCGGCGCCGAAGGCCACTCGGAGCCGCGCGGCGTCGACCGTGGTGTGGGCGCTCGTGGCGGCCCTGGCCACACTGCTGGGGATCACACTGCTTCGCCCCGAGTGGGCGCTGCGATCCCATCAGCGGGCCGAGCTGCTTCTGGGCCAGAGGCTCTACCAGCGACTCCAGCACATGGAGGAGCCGGACCGGCTCGAGGTGCTGAAGTCGCTCTGGGCGGATCTGCCACCGACGAGCGACTAGCGGCGGCGGCGCTTCGCGAGTCCCTGCGGCGAACGGGGACGCCGCCGTTGGCGAGCTACCACCGCCATCCCGCCTACTCGGCTAGCCTCGATCGGGCGGACGCCGCCTGGGCGACAGCGGCTCTCCGGCGTGGGGTCGAGCCGCACGTCGTACTTCGCGAGGTAGCGGAGCGCGGTGCTCGGGCCGCGGCTTCGAAGGATGTTGCGCTGGCCCACGGCACGCGCGTCGTGGCGCGGGCGCTCGCGACGGTGCAGCCGGGTCGCGCCGTCGAGAAGACGGTGTCGATGACCGTCCAGGCGCTCGCTACCGCGGTCAAGGCTCCGATCGCGGTGGTGAAGGCGCTGTTGATCGTCCGCAGCATCGTGCGCGAGCTATCGCAGGAGCGAGGCCGATGATTCGATTCAAGACGACGGCGCCTCTCGTGGCGGTCGGTCTCTTCCTGGTGGTCTACCTGGTTCCGCAGGCCACGGGCCTCCGGATCAACACCTCGACGAGCATGCCGCGCGGCGTCTACCGGTCAGTCGCGGGTGCTGTGCGACGAGACGCGGTCGCGGCCGTCTGCCTGCCGCCGGCGATCGCGAGGTTCGGGATGGAGCGGCACTATCTGGGCGCGGGCTCGTGCCCCGATGGCTCGGAACCTGTCGTGAAGGTCCTCGCCGCCGTGGCGGGCGATCGCGTCGAAGTGACGGCGGACGCAGTTTTGGTCAACGGCGTCAGGTTGCCTCATAGCCGGGCGCTCGATCGCGACCGCGGCGGGCGCGAGTTGCTGCCGTTCGCGGCGGGCGAACATCGACTGGAGCCCGGCGAGGTCTGGCTCTACTCGCCCTACGAGGAGCGGAGCTGGGACAGCCGGTACTTCGGGCCGGTTCGGATCGAGAACGTCACCACGATCGTCGAGCCCTTGGTGACGTTCCGGTGAGCGCTCAGCCTTCCTACAGGCTCACGCCAGGCGGCGGGCTCACTGCCAAGGGCGTCGTCGCCCGTGGTCTCGCGGCTGTGGTCGGCGTCGCCACGCTGACCGCCTGGGCGCTCACGCAGCGCGCGGCGATCCGGCTGGGGTTCCACGCCGCGCTTGGCCGTCCGTGGATCCCTGCGCTCGACGGCCACGAGGCGACGTTGAACATCGCCGCGTGGGCGCTCTGGGGAGCTGCGCTGCTCCTCCTCGCCCCGAAGCGAACGCGCTTGCTCGCACCGATTGCTGCGGTGCTCGGTGCGGGCGCCTTTGCCTGGTCGCTCGGGCCGCTCTTCACGCCGTTCCATCTCTTCGTATGGGCACACAGGCTGGGCTCGACCGCGGCGGCGCACCAGTTCTGGCGCTCGGCCTTCCTGGCGCTCGGCCTGACGACAGCAGCTTGCGCTGTCGTCGCAGCCATCGTCGTCATCGTGGCCATCAAACGCCTCGATCCGGGGTCCGACCTCCACGGCTCCGCCCGGTGGGCCACGGAACGAGAGGCCAGGAATGCGGGGCTCTTCGCCGAGAAGGGTCTCATCCTGGGGCAGTGGCCTGGGAGGAAGGACCGGATCCTCCGCCACGATGGTCCGGAGCACATCTTCGTCTTCGCCCCGACCCGGAGCGGCAAGGGCGTCTCGCTCGTCGTGCCGAACCTGCTCACCTGGCCGCACTCGGTGCTCGTCCACGACATGAAGGGAGAGAACTGGGTGCTCTCGGCGGGCTGGCGGAGTCGCGAGCTCGGCAGCCTCTGTCTCAAGTTCGATCCCACTTGCTCTGACGGCTCGGGCGCGCGCTACAACCCGTTGCTCGAGATCCGCATGGGTGATCAGGAAGTGCGCGACGCACAGAACGTCGCCGACATCCTCGTCGACCCGAACGGCGACCGCATCCGCGACCACTGGGACCGCACCGCGCATTCGCTCCTGGTCGGGCTCATCCTGCATGTTCTATACGCGGAGAAGGAGAAGACGCTGGCCGGCTGCGCGCACTTCCTCGCGCGCCCCGACCGCCCGATCGACCTGAGCCTCGAAGTGCTGCTGGCCACCGAGCATGCGCCACCCGGGCACCCTGGTTGGCGCGATCCGGTCACCGGCGAATCGCTGCGTACGCATCCAACAGTGGCAGCCGCCGCGCGAGCGCTGATGGACAAGTCGCCGAACGAGCGCTCCGGCGTCCTGTCGACAGCCCTCAGCTTCCTCGATCTCTATCGCGATCCGATCCTGGCGCAGAACACCGCGGTCTCGGACTTCGCGCTCGAGGACCTGGTGAGCCACGAGAGTCCGGTCAGCCTCTACCTGACGGTCCCGCCGTCCGATCTCAGCCGCACCCGGCCGCTGGTTCGTCTCCTCCTGAATCAGGCGTGTCGGCGGCTGACGGAGCGGATGGACTTCTCAGAAGGTCGCGGCAGGGGAGCGGGCAAGCACCCGCTCCTCCTGATGCTCGACGAGTTTCCCGCCCTCGGCAAGCTCCAGTTCTTCCAGGAGTCGCTGGCTTACCTCGCCGGCTACGACATCCGGGCGATGCTCATCACGCAGGACCTCTCGCAGCACCAGGGCGTCTACGGCAAGCAGGAGTCCATCACGGCGAACTGCCACGTCCGGATCGCCTTCGCCGCCAACAAGCCGGAGACCGCCGAGCTGCTCTCCCAGATGGCAGGCGACACCACGGTCTCGCACAAGCAGGTCTCCTACCGCGGCGGGAGCCTGATGATGGGCGACAGGAACACCACGCAGCAAGAGATTCGCCGGCGGCTGCTCACTCCGGACGAGGCGATGCGCTTGGACCCCGACCACGAGGTCGTGTTCGTGGCCGGGCAACAGCCGATGTACGCGGGAAAGTCGCGCTACTTCCAGGATCGCGAGCTGTCGAGGAGAGCCAACCTGGCGGCTCCGGCGTCATCAGGTCGGACCGGTCGCAGCGCCACGGCCTGGGGAGCCCTGCAGCCCGCTTCGTCCACCGTGCCGCTCGCGGCCAGCCATGCTGGTGAGCTCAGTTCCCTGGCTTCTGTGCTCGACCGGGAACGAGGTCCCGCAGACGCGGTCGACCGGCAGGTCTAAGCGGAGCGGCGCTCCGCCCGGCGCTTGCATCAACAACTGTTGACATCATCTCAACGCTTGTGTAGTGTCCCTCGCCATGCGGCAGGGGCCACACGACGAGCAGCGGCAGCGCTGGACTGAAGGGCTGATTCGCGAGCTGGGGGAGACCATCGTCGGCGCCCTCGGGGACGACGACGTGGTCGAGGTTCTCCTCAACCCCGACGGGCGGATCTGGCTCGACTCGCGCACCGAGGGGATGTACGACTCCGGCTCCCGCCTGCTGCCGCAGGAGGCGGAGGCGATCCTCGCCTCGATCGCCGGCATGCTCGGCACCCAGATCGACTCCGAGCATCCGATCATCGAAGCCGAGCTGCCGCTCGACGGGAGCCGGATCGAGGGCATGGTGCCGCCGCTGGTGGCGAGCCCCAGCTTT
The DNA here is from genome assembly GCA_050186295.1 of Thermoanaerobaculia bacterium. GTDB lineage: Bacteria > Acidobacteriota > Thermoanaerobaculia > Multivoradales > JAGPDF01 > JAGPDF01. The sequence continues at coordinate 116,641 of JBFWYP010000009.1, forward strand.
GCGATCCGCAAGAGGGCGACGCGGGTCTTTCCGCTGTCGCACTACATCGAGTCCGGCTCGATGACGGTCACGCAGGCCGCGTTGCTCCGGGCGGCAATCGCCGAGCGGCGGAACATCCTGGTGTCCGGCGGAACCGGTTCCGGCAAGACGACGCTGGTCAACGCGATTCTCGACGAGATGGTCCGGCTCGGCGAGCCGAGCGAGCGCTTCATCCTGCTCGAGGACACGGTGGAGCTTCAGTGCACGGCCGAGAACCACACGGCGCTGCGCACCACCCGCCACGTCGACCTGGCGACTCTCGTCAAGGCGACGATGCGGCTCAATCCCGACCGGATCATCATCGGCGAGGTCCGGGGCCGCGAGGCCCTCGACCTCCTCAAAGCCTGGAACACGGGCCACCCCGGCGGTTGCACGACCGTCCACGCCAACAACGCGATCGCCGCGCTGCAGCGCCTCGACCAGCTGGCGCAGGAAGCGGGCGTTCCGTCCCAGCGCGCCCTCATCGCCGACACCGTCGGCCTCGTCGTCCATATCGAGGGAGGGAGCCGCGGTCGCCGCGTCTCCGAGCTCGTTCGTGTCGCCGGCCTTGCCGGCGACGGCAGCTTTCAACTCGAGCCGACCGCGGCTCGGACTACCGAGGAGGAGGAACAGTCATGAAGCGATGGAGGGAGAAGGGACGACAGCTCGGGGCGCTGGCAGCGCTCTGGATGGTGACTTCGCCGGCGGCGTTCGCGACGACGGGTGGCACGTCGATGCCGTGGGACGAGCCGCTCATCCGCATCCAGGAGAACCTCACCGGGCCGGTGGCGAGCGCGATCATCATCATCGCCGTCGCGCTGGCCGGAGTCATGTGGGCGCTCTCCGATCACGGCACCGGCATGCGCCGCGTATCCCAGGTGATCTTCGGCGCCGGTGTCGCGCTGGGAGCGGTGAGCTTCGTCACTGCGCTCGGATTCTCGGGGGCGGTGCTGTGAAGCGACGGTCGCTCCGCACCGTGCCGCTCCACAGCTCGCTCACGAGGCCGATCCTCCTGGGCGGAGCCGAGCGCGATCTCGTGATCATCGAGGTGAGCCTGATCGCCGCGCTGCTCTTCGGCGTCGGCTTCCGGTTCGCGAGCCTCAGCCTGGCACTGCTGCTCGGCACGGTCGGTCACCGGATTCTGGTGTGGATCGGCCGCCAGGACCCGCAGGCGACGCGGGTATTCGCTCGTCACCGGCTCTACCAGCCGTTTTACCCGGCAGCGGCGGCGGTCGGCGCCCCGCTGCCGAGGGTCCCCGTCTTCCGGGGGGACACCCGATGATCCTGCGCGAGCACAGACCGAAGCCGCAGGGACTTGCCGATCTCCTGAACTGGGCCGCCTTGGTCGGTGAGGGAATCGCCGTCAACAAGGACGGCTCGTTTGTGGCCGGCTGGAGCTACACCGGCCCCGACCTCGACGCCGCTACGGCGGAGGAGTTGGCACTCCTCTCCCAGCACTTCAATCAGGCGCTTCTGCCCCTCGGCGACGAGTGGCTGCTCAACGCCGACGCGATCCGGCGACCGAGCCGTGACTACCCGCCACCGGGGCCTTTCCCGGACCCCGTGTCGGAGCTCCTCGACGACGAGCGTCGCGAACAGTACGAGTCGGGCCGACGCAACTACGAGACGACTTACACGCTCTGCGTCTCGTGGCTCCCGCCCGACGAGCTTCAGTCGAGCCTCGCTCGCTGGTTCATCAGCGGCGAGGACCGCAAGGGTCCCGACTGGCGGGCTCAGGTCGACACCTTCGTCGACCGGCTGGAGGACATCGAGGATCGCCTTTCGGCCTCGCTGGCGCTGACGCGCCTGAGCTCAGAAGCGCTGCTCACGCACCTCCACACCTGTCTCACCGGGCTCTACCACCGCGTCGCCGTGCCCGACACGCCGTGCTACCTCGACGTGCTGCTCGCCTCGCAGGACTTGTACGGCGGCTTCAGCCCGCGGGTCGGGGACCGGCACCTGCGGACGCTCTCGATCACGGGCTTTCCCCACGAGTCGCACCCCGCGATGTTCGACTTCCTCCACCGGATCCCGATGGAGTACCGGTTGTCGCACCGCTTCCTCCCGCTCGACCCGGAATCGGCCGCCAAGCACATCCGGCTTTACCGCCGGAACTGGTGGCAGAAGCGCAAGGGCCTCGGCGGGCTGATCAAGGAGGCGATCACCACCGAGGAGAAGGCGGCGGAGCCGAAGTTCCTGAACCGCGACGCCGTCCGCATGGCGGAAGACGCCGACGAGGCTCTCGCCGAATGCCTCGGCGGAGCTGTTCGGTACGGCTTCTACACGACGACGATCGTGCTGATGGGCGAGGACGAGAACGCCGTCGAGGTGTCGGCGCGCCTGGTCCTCAAGGAGATCCACAACCGAGGCTTCGCCGCGCGGATCGAGCGGGTCAACGCCCTCGAGGCATTCCGCTCGAGCCTGCCGTCGCACGCTCACCCGAACGTGCGCCGGCCGCTGATCAGCACGCTCAATCTCGCCGACCTCCTGCCGACGACGAGCGTCTGGCCGGGCCTGCCGACCAATCCCTGCCAGTACTACCCGACGGGAAGCCCGGCACTGCTCTGGGCGGCGACCAGCGGCTCGACGCCGTTCCGGCTCAACCTGCATGTCTCCGACGTCGGGCACACGCTCGTGCTCGGTCCGACCGGAGCGGGGAAGAGCACCCTCTTGGGTCTCATCCAGGCGCAATTTTTCCGCTACCCGGACGCTCAGGTCTTCACCTTCGACAAGGGGTACTCCTCGTTTCCCCTGGTCGCTGCCTGCGGAGGCCATCACTACGACATCGCAGCCGAGTCGCTCGACGCCCTGGCGTTCTACCCACTGGCGAGCATCGATCGGCCCACCGAGCGCGCCTGGGCGGCTGAGTGGATCGAGACGCTGATGGCGTTGCAGGGCGTGGTCGTCACGCCAGCCCACCGCGGAGCGATCGACCACGCGCTGGGACTGCTCGCCGCGTCGCCGTCGCGCACGCTGACCGACCTGCAGGTGAAGCTCCAGGATCCGAACCTGCGCCAGGCGCTTCGGCCGTACACGCTCAAGGGCAACTTCGGCGCTCTCCTCGACGCTCAGAGTGATGGGCTCCGCGACGGTCGCTTCCAGGTCTTCGAGATGGCGCACCTGATGGAGCTGGGCGACCGGATCGTCATCCCAGCGCTCCTCTACCTCTTCCACCGGATCGAGCAGCGGCTCGACGGCCGGCCGACGCTGATCATCCTCGAGGAGGCGTGGACCTACTTGCTACATGAACTCTTCGCAGAGCGGATCCAGCTCTGGCTCAAGGAGCTGCGCAAGTACAACGCCGCGGTCGTCTTCGTCACCCAGAGTCTCGCCGACATCCACGCTTCCTCGAAGCGCCACGTCATCTACGAGAGCTGCCCGACGAAGATCCTGCTTCCCAACAGCGAGGCCGGCTCGGAGCAGGGCGCCGCGATCTACCGCGCGATCGGGCTCAACGATCGTGAGATCGAGATCGTCGCCCAGAGCGCGAAGAAGCGCGACTACTACTACACCTCGCCGCTCGGCAACCGGCTCATGGATCTGACGCTCGGGCCGTTGGCGCTGGCCTTCGTCGGCGCGACCGGGCGCGAGGACCTGCGCGCCATTCGCGAGCTGCGGGCGATGTACGGGCCGGAGTGGCCGCGCGCCTGGGTGCGGCAGCGGGGCCTGGACCGTTGGGCAGATCAACTTGCCGACCGAGCCACTGACCGAAACGAAAGGAGCCTCGCATGCGCAGGCTGAAGCGCACCGTTGCCGCCTTCGTCTGCCTGACCGTGATGACCAGCGTCGCCACGCCCAAGCGGGCGGAAGCCCAGTTCGCCGTCTACGACGCCCTCAACTGGATCGAGAACGCCCTGCAGGTCATCCAGCAGGCGTACGAGATCTACCAGAAGTACATGCAGCTCTACAACGACTACCAGCGCTACGCCACGATGGTGAAGAACCTCGAACGGTTCGACGAGCTCTCGTTCCAGAACCTCGTCGGCTTGGCCGCGGCGGTCAACGACATCATTCAGTACGGCGAGTCGCTCGGGCACACCCTCTACGACATCGACGCCCAGTTCGCCGAAACCTTCCCCGGCTACGAGCCGATCCTCGAGGACGACTGGCTCGAGATCTTCGAGCACCGCAACCGCCGGACGCTCGACACGCTCCGCTACTCGCTCAACGCGCTCAACCGGATCTCCTGGAACTCGATTCCGTCGCAGGACATCCTGGAGGGCCTGGCCGCGGATGCCGCCGCCGCGGACGGCAACATCGAGGCGCTCCAGGCCGCCAACGAGTTCTTGCACCATCAGGCCGGGCAGCTCGCCAAGATCAGCCAGCAGCTCTCGCTCCAGACCAACGTCCAGGCGGTTTACTGGGCCTACGAAGTCGATCGCGAAGCCGCCGATCGCGCCACGACGAGCGAGTGGATCGCGAACGGCGTCGGTGAGGTTCCTCCCTACGACAGCGCCGGCGCCGTGCGTGGCGTGCCATCCGACTGGCCGTGGGCCTGCTTCGGCTGCTCGCGCTCGACGGCAAGGGGGTCGCGATGAAGATCTCGATCCGGCCCACCTTCGCGGTCCTTGCATTGGCGACCATGCTGACCGCGGGGTGCGGTCAACCTACCTCCGAGGACCTCGCCAACGGCGACGACCCGCTCACCGCGCTCCGCTCGCCGGTTCGCTCGGCACGCTACGACGGATCGTTCTGGAACCGCGAAGCGGTCCAGTCGACCGAGCTGTGGGCAGACGCCGTCGCCTACTGTCGTACCCCCGGCAACTCGACCGCCCCGAACTGCCAGACCGTCGGCCTCGTGCTCTCGACGATCGAGCTCGAGAAGGCGGCGAAGGAAGCGAAGCGCCAGCTCGAGGTGCTCCTCGAACAGAGCAAGCACCTGACGCCACCATCAGGTCGATCGGGTCGGCGACCCGGTGCCGCTCCCGGCGGCCAGGACTGACCCGCGATGCCAGTCCTTGGAATCCTGGACGGAATCGTCCAGACGTTCGAGCTCGCGACGCAGACCTGGTTCTCGACGCTCTTCCCGATCGCGCAGAACCTGTTCTTCGCCCTCATGGTGATCCAGATCGCGTGGGCCGGGATCTGGTCGACGCTGGTCCGGCACGAGAGCGGGGAGCAGGTCCTGGTGCACCTGCTCCGCCAGGTCTTCGTCCTCTCGATCCTCTACACGGTGCTCATCTTCTCGCCGATCTGGGTGCCGACGGTCATCGGCTCCTTCGAACAGGCCGGCGCCGCGGCGGGCGGCATCGATGGCATCAACCCGTCGTCGGTCTTCTCGGGCGGCTTTCTCCTCGCACTCGGGCTGCTCGACGGCCTCAACAACTGGGGCCTGCTCAATCCGATCACCGGCCCGATGATCCTGTTCACCTGCCTCACGCTCATCCTCTGCTACGCGTGGATGGCCGGTGTGCTCCTGGTCTACCTGGTCGAGAGTTACGTCGTCCTGGGTGGCGGTGTGGTGCTTCTCGGCTTCGGTGGCTCACGCTTCACCGCCGGTCTCGCCGACGGCTACCTGGTCTACGTCTTCCGCGTCGGCGTGAAGCTCTTCGTCGCCTACCTCGTCCTCGGCATCGCCGGCTCGCTCGCCGCCCAGTGGGCGGGAATGCTCAACGGCGTCGCGCTCGACAACCCGGGGCCGCTCTTCGAAGTTCTCGGCGGGGCCGTCGTGCTGGCGCTCGTCACCACCAAGGTGCCGCTGTTCGCGAGCCAGATGCTGGGCGCAGGCCCGGGCTTCAGTCTGCGGTCCCTGTTCGTGGAGGGTCAATGAAGCTGAACCGCATCTTCCGCCGCGGCCACGCCCGCTCGGAGCCTGCTCCCGCGGACGCGAGCCTCGCTCGCGGGCGACGCGAATGGGACGACCGCTATGCCGGTCTCGCCAGCGGCAAACGCAACTGGCAGCTGGCGGCGCTGGGACTTCTCGCGGTGGACGGCCTCCTCACCGCCGGCATCGTCCACCTCGCGAGCCAGAGTCGCGTGTCGCCCTTCGTCGTCGAGGTCGATCGTCTCGGGCAGGCGGTCGCGTTCGGACCGGCCGAGCAGCTCCGAAAGACCGACGAGCGCCTGATCCGCTACCAGCTCAACCTCTTCATCCGCGACGTGCGCTCTGTGTTCTCGGACGCCGAGGTGCAGAAGACGGTGATCAACCGCGCGTACGGCCACGCCAAGGACAGCGCGCTCGGCTTCCTGAACGACTACTTCAAGAAGAGCAACCCGTTCTTACGCGAGGCCGAGGGCACCGTCACAGTGCAGGTCCAGTCGGTGCTACGGCTGTCCGCCTCGAGCTGGCAGGTGCAGTGGCGCGAAACCCAGATCGCCGCGACGGGCCGCATCGTCTCCGAGATTGCCTGGCAGGCGATCCTCGGCGTCGAGCTCACCCCGCCGGAGACCACCGACGTTCTGCTCGTCAACCCTCTCGGCCTCTACGTCACCGAGATCAACTGGACTCAAACCCTCTGAGGAGCTGCTCCATGACCCGACTTCTGCCGTTCCGCTCGAAGCGCTTCGCCTCCACCGGTCTCGCCCTCCTGGGGACGCTCAGCGTCCTCGGCGCCGACGCCGCGCGCGCCGGCTCACGGCCCGACGAGGCGGTTCGCGACGCGACCCAGCAGTACGCGACCACCGGCAAGGCGCCGGTCATCGAGCGCAGCGACTCGGTGGTCTATCCCTTCGGCGAGAGCCAGCCGGTGCTCCAGTGCACGCCGCTTCGGGCGTGCGACGTCGAGCTCGAGGCGGGGGAGGTCGTTCACGGCGTGGCCCTGGGCGACACCGAGCGCTGGATCTCGAGCCCCCTCTACTCGGGCGATCCGAATGCTCTCGTTCCGCACGTAGTGGTGAAGCCGCGCGACTACGGCATCACCACCAACATGATCGTGACCACGACCCGACGGACGTACCACCTCAACCTGGTCGCGCCGGCGAAGGGCAAGGCCGACGAGACCGACGGCGCTTACCTGCGGCGCGTGCGCTTCTATTACCCGGGCGACGTCGTCGAGCAGTGGTCCGACGCCGCTCAGCTCGAAGCAACTCGCGCCAACCGCCAGAGCGAAGCGACGATCGCCAGCCTGACCGGTGCCATGAACCCCGGCCGGATGAACTTCGACTACTCGCTCTCGGGCGGCCACTTCACCGGCTTCCGGCCGACGACGATCTTCGACGACGGTCACCACACCTACATTCAGCTCCCGGCCGGAGCGGCGGCCGTTGACGCCCCCGCCTTCCTGGCTCGGACGCAGACCGGCGAGGAGGCGATCCTCAACTACCGCATGAACGGCTCCTGGATCATCGTCGATGGGCTCTTCGAGCGCGGTGAGCTGGTCGCAGGCGTCGGCCGGTCGCGGAAGGCGGTGAAGATCACCAACCGCGGCTTCGCCCGCGTGACGGCAGGGAGCCGCTGATGGAGACGGGGACCCCTCCGACCGAGCCAAAGGAGACCGAGCTCGAGCTCACGCCGCGGCCGCGGATCAAGAAGCTCAGCTCGGCGATTGTCTGGATCGCCGCCATCTTCGCGGTCGCCGTGCTCTGGCTCGTCGGCTACCTCGTCAGCTCGAAGGCCCGGCGGCCCAGCCAGGAGCGGCGCGTGGCGGCCGTGCCGCCGCCGGTCGACGACCTCGCGGAGCGGATCCAGCGCGCTGCCGAAAGAGAGGCCAAGCTCGCCGCGGAGCACGCAGCGATGGCGCGTGGCCAGCAGCTCCAGCCTCCCCATGACCTGCCGCCCGGCTTCGAGCAGCTCCTCGCGGAGCAGGAGCATCCGCTGGCAGCGGGTCGGCCCGTCGAGAGCTACGGGCGCGAGTCCGCCTATCGAGGCGGGAGCAGCCCCGATACCGGACGGTCGCCCCTGCAGCGTGCGCTCGACTCGGAGCTGGTGCCTGCCGGCTTCCGCTCGGCCAGCCCCCGCGCCGCGGCTCCGCTCGCGGCTCGAGGCGACGGGGACGCGGTTGACGGCGCTCCGGCCGCGCCCCCGGATCTCGCGGCCTTGCGTGCGGAGCTGGTGCGCGCCGTGGAGGCCAAGGCCCAGCCGCAGGCAGCACCGGAGAAGCCGTCAGCGGTCGGCGCGCTGCGTCCAGCCGGCTCGCCGTTCCGAATCTCGATCGGAACGCTCATTCCCGCGGTGCTCTCGGCCGGTATCAACTCCGACCTGCCGGGCCAGACGACCGCGCTCGTCCGGCGCAACGTCTACGACAGTCGCACCGGGCGTTTCCTTCTCATCCCGCAAGGAAGTCGCCTGGTCGGCGAGTACGACAGCCGAGTCGCCTTCGGTCAGAACCGCGTGTTCGTCGCGTGGAACCGACTGATCTTCCCGGACGGCCGCTCGCTCGACCTCGGTGGGATGCAGGGAGCCGACCTCTCCGCGGCGGCCGGTCTCCGCGACAAGGTGAACAACCACTTCGTCCGCACCTTCGGCAGCGCGCTCCTGATCGCCGCCGTTTCGGCCGGCGTGCAGCTTTCGCAGCCCGACAACGACGGCAACTTCCAGTCGAACCCCACGCCGTCGCAGCTCGCGGCGGCGGCCGTTGGCCAGGAGCTCGGCCGTGTTGCCACGGAGTACCTCCGCCGCAACCTCGACGTGCGGCCGACGATCGAGGTGCGGCCAGGCTACGAGCTCAACGTGGAGGTCACCGCAGACCTCGACCTTCCCGGACCGTACGAGCAGACAGCCGCGGCGTACTGAGGCCAGCATGCGCATCGTCACGGTGACCAACCAGAAGGGGGGAGTGGGGAAAACCACTCTCGTCTGCCATCTCGCGCTGGCCGGCGTCGAGCGCGGCCTCCGAACGCTGGTGGTCGACCTCGACACGCAGGGCAATGCCAGCACCATGCTGGCGCGAGACGCCGCGGTCGCCGGCCAACCCGGCGGCGCCGCGGCGCTCTTCGCGGACGCGCCGCTCGCCCCGAC
>JBFWYP010000010.1:0-121886 GCA_050186295.1 Thermoanaerobaculia bacterium
TCTCCGCCCACTCGTAGAGCTGCTCGAAGTAGTCCGAGGCGTAGTGCTCGCGCTCTTCCCAGTCGAAGCCGAGCCAGCGCACGTCGCGGCGGATCGCCTCGACGTACTCCGGGCTCTCGGTGGTCGGGGTGGTGTCGTCGAAGCGCAGGTTGCACGTTCCGCCGTGGGCGGCGGCGAGGCCGAAGTTCAGACAGATCGACTTGGCGTGCCCGAGATGGAGGTAGCCGTTGGGCTCCGGAGGGAAGCGCGTGCGGATCGCGGTGTGCTTTCCGGACGCGAGGTCGGCTTCGACGATCTCGGCGATGAAGTGATTGGCCATGGACGGATTCAGTGCGGCGTTGCGAGCCGGGCGAGCGCCGCGTCGATCCGCGCCGTCACCCGCTCCCTGCCGAGGATGGAGAGGATATCGAAGAGGCCGAAGCCGACCGCTTTGCCGGTCACCGCGACGCGGACCGCGTGCACGATCGCGCCGAGGCCGAGGCCGCGGGCGGCGACGAACTCCTGCGCCAGGCGCTCGAGCTCGCCTGCCTCGAACGAAGCGGCGCCGGCGAGCGCCGCGGCGAACTCGCGCAACAGGTTGGCCGCCCCTGCTGCATTGCGGACCCGCTTGTCGAACGCCTTCTCGTCGTACACGAGCCCGTCGTCGGCGACGAAGAACTCGTCGTAGTCGAGGACGTCGCCCGCCACCTTGATGCGGTCGCCTGCCGCTTCGACGATGCGCGCGGCGAGCGCGCGCTCTCCGTCCGAGGGCGGCGAGGAGATCCGCCCGGCACGCTCGAGGAACGGCAGGCAGAGCGCCACCCTCTCGGCGACCGGCGTGGCCTGCATGTAGCGCTCTTCGAACGACAGGAGCTTCTTCGGATCGAAGCTCGCCGCCGACTTGTTGACCCGCTCGAGCGAGAAGCTGGCGATGCTCTCCTCGCGCGACAGGATCTCGGTGCGGTCGTCGAGCGACCAGCCGAGGAGGAGCAGGTAGTTGAGGATCGCGTCGGGGAGGAAGCCCGAGATGCGGTAGAAGTCGGTGATCACCGGGTTGAACGTCTCCGGCGAAACCTCGAGTCCGAGCCGGTCGGCGATCCGCCGGCCGTGCGCGTAGAGCTCGGCGAATTCGGGATTCTTCAGGTACTTGTCGAGCTTGCGCTTCGACAGCTTGACGCGACTTCCGGGCTCGGCCACCACCGGCAGATGGGCGAACACCGGTCGCGGCGCACCGAGAGCTTCGAAGAGGAAGATCTGCCGCGGTGTGTTCGGCAGGTGCTCCTCGGCGCGGATGACGTGCGTGATCTCCATCGCGATGTCGTCGACGACGCTCGCCAGGTGGTAGAGGCAGCTGCCGTCGGCGCGCTGGATCACGTGGTCCGCTTCCGAAGACCAGTCCGAGACCACTTCGCCGCGCACCAGATCGTCGATGCGGCACTGCCCTTCGCGCGGCATGAGCAGGCGGACGACGGCGCTCCTTCCCTCGGCCTCGAACGCGGCGCGCTCGGCTTCCGTCGTCGCCCGGAAGCGCCGGCTCGCGACGTACGGCCGCTTCTCGCTCTCGGCCGCGGCGCGCTCCGCCTGGATCTCCTCCGGCCGCGCGTAGTCGCGATAGGCGTGGCCGCCGGCGAGGAGCTTCTCGACCGCCTGCTGGTAGATCGCCGAGCGCTGCGACTGGTAGTACGGCGCGTGCGGGCCGCCCTCTCCCGGCAGTCCGGCCCCTTCGTCCCAGTCGATCCCGAGCCAGCGGAAACCGTCGAGGATCGGCTCGAGCGCTTCGGCGACGTTGCGGCCGGCGTCGGTGTCGTCGACCCGCAGCACGAAGGTGCCGCCGTAGTGGCGAGCGAAGAGCCAGTTGAAGAGCGCGGTGCGCACTCCTCCGATGTGGAGGTAGCCGGTCGGCGAAGGGGCGAAGCGGACGCGGGGAGCCGGATTCATCGGGGCGCTCAAGGGCGAAACTCTCCGTCTCCGACGAACCTCGGGGCGCGAACGGCGCGCGGATTCAGAGCGTCAGAACTGGCGGTGAGGGAGGGATTCGAACCCTCGATACAAGGTTTAGCCTCGTATGACGGTTTAGCAAACCGTTGCCTTCAGCCACTCGGCCACCTCACCGGCGGCGGGATTCTATCCGAAGCTCCCGGCCGTGATCCGCCCGGCTTGCGGATAGAGTCGGGTTCCGCACTTTCTCGAACGATCCCGGGGGGCCGTCCGCCGTCATGAATCGCGATCAGCTGTCGATCAACACGCTCCGGTTTCTCGCCGTCGACATGGTCGAGAGGGCCAGGTCCGGCCACCCCGGCGCGCCGCTCGGACAGGCGGCGCTCGCCTACGTTCTCTGGACCCGCTTCCTGCGCCACGACCCGGCGCACCCCGACTGGGCGAACCGGGACCGCTTCATCCTCTCGTGCGGCCACGCCTCGGCGCTCCTCTACGGCCTGCTCCATCTCTCCGGCTACGAACTGCCGCTGGCCGAGCTCGAACGGTTCCGGCAGCTCGACTCGAAGACCCCGGGACACCCTGAGCACGGCCACACTCCGGGAGTCGAAACGACCACCGGCCCGCTCGGGCAGGGATTCGCCAACGCCGTCGGCATGGCGATCGCGCGCGAGCAGCTGGCGGCGCGTTTCCGCGACGAGGAGGGACCGCTCTTCGATTTCCGCACCTGGGTCTTCGCTTCGGACGGCGACCTGATGGAGGGAGTCGCCTCGGAGGCCGCCTCGCTCGCCGGTCACCTGAAGCTCCGGGGGCTCACGGTCTTCTACGACTCGAACCAGATCTCCATCGACGGTTCGACCGATCTGGCGTTCTCGGAGGCGGTCGACCGCCGCTTCGCGGCCTACGGCTGGCGCGTCTACGAGGTGGCCGACGGCAACGACCTCGAGGCGCTCGAGGCGGCGATCGCGGCCGCCGAGGCCGAGACCGAGAGGCCGACACTGGTCGTGGTGCGGACGCACATCGGCTACGGCAGCCCGCACAAGCAGGATTCGGCCGATTCACACGGCGCGCCGCTCGGCACCGAGGAGGTGCGGCTGACGAAGGAGAATCTCGGCTGGCCGGTCGAGTCGCCGTTCCTCGTGCCCGACGGAGCGCGCGAGCCGTACGTCGAGAACGCCGCCCGAGGCGCCGCCCGCCGCGAGGCGTGGGAGGCGCGCCGGCAGCGCTTCGCTGCGAGCCATCCGGAGCTCGCCGCGGAGCTCGAACGCCGCGCCGCTCGCCGCCTGCCAACCGGATGGGCCGACTCCCTGCCCGCCTTCCACGCCGACGACAAGCCGCTCGCGACGCGTGCCGCTTCGGGCCAGGTCCTGCAGGCCGTCGCCGCCGCGCTGCCGGAGCTCGTCGGCGGCTCCGCCGATCTCGCGGAATCGAACCAGACGCTGATCCACGGCGAAGGCGACTTCTCGGCCGGCGACCGCGCGGCGCGCTATCTCCGCTTCGGCGTCCGCGAGCACGCCATGGGGGCGATCCTCTCGGGGCTCGCGCTCACCGGCCTCTTCCGTCCGTTCGGCGGCACCTTCCTCATCTTCTCCGACTACATGCGACCGTCGATCCGGCTCGCGGCGCTGATGCGGCAGCCGGTCGTCTACGTCTTCACTCACGACTCGATCTTTCTCGGCGAGGACGGACCGACCCACCAACCGATCGACCAGCTGCCGTCGCTCCGCGCGATCCCGGGTCTCGTGGTCCTGCGCCCGGCCGATGCCTGCGAGACCCGCGCCGCCTGGCAGCTGGCGATGGAGCGCACCGACGGTCCGACCGCGCTCGCGCTCACGCGTCAGAAGCTGCCGATCTTCGCCGAGACCGAGGCGCTGGCAGGCGACGGCGTGCCGCGCGGCGCCTACGTCCTCCGCGACTCGCCCGGCGGCGCGCCCGAGATCCTCCTCCTCGCCACCGGCTCCGAGGTGGCCGTGGCGCTCGCCGCCCTCTCCGCACTCGAGGAGAAGGGGCACCGGGGCCGCGTCGTCTCGATGCCGAGCTGGGAGCTGTTCGAGGCCGCCGGGGAGAGCTACCGCGAAAGTGTCCTCCCGGCGGCGGTCGAGCTCCGCATCGCCATCGAGGCCGCCTCCCCCCTGGGCTGGGATCGCTACGTCGGCCCGCGAGGCAAAGTACTGGCAATGCGGGGGTTCGGCGCCTCGGCGCCGGCGGAAGCGCTCGCCGCCCGGTTCGGCTTCCTCGCCGGCGACCTCGTCGAGGCCGCCCTCGGCCTGTTGGCGGGGGGGCGGCGCGACCGCTGAGCTGCGACACGCGGCTGTGTTATCCTAGAGCAGCTCGACGTGTGACGGAAACGGGCTTTGCGTCCGACCTTCCGCTCGTCATGGGGCGCCGGGTATCCATGGCCCGGACAAAAAAAGCCAACCAAAAACCTTGCAGGACCGTACCCAGGGGGACTGAACATGCGCAAGAACAAGCTGTTTCTGTTGAGTGTCGCGATTCTCGCGATGACGCTCGCGACCGGCTGCGCCAAGCCGCCGCAGGTCGAGATCGACGCCGTCCAGGCGTCGCTGTCGGGCATCGAGGCGGACGCCTCGCGCTACGCCTCGGACGCCTGGAACAAGGCGCAGCAGGCGGTCAACGCGGTCTCGGCCGAAGTCGAGGCGCAGGCGAACAAGTTCGCTCTGTTCCGCTCCTACACCAAGTCGAAGGAGCTCATCGCCGCCGCCAACCAGGCGATCAGCGAGGCGAAGGTTGCCGCGGCCACGGCCAAGGAAGAGGCGATGAACGCCGCCAACCAGGCACTCGCCGATGCCAAGGCCGCTCTCGAGAACGCGTCGAACCTGATGGCCGACCTCTCGAAGTGCCGTCGCCAGCCGAAGGACTTCAAGAAGGACATGGAGATGATGCGCGGCAACTACGACGGTCTCGCGGCCCAGGTCGCCAGCGTCGAGAGCGCGCTCGCCTCCGAGGACTATCTCGGCGCCCGCACGCAGGCTGAGTCGCTCAAGGCTTCGGTCGACACGATGGCGGCCGACCTCGAGAGCGCCAAGGCCAAGATGAAGTGCTGATTGCCGTAAAGCTTCGTTTTCCACGACCGGCGACGGGTACCCGTCGCCGGTCGTTTGCTTTCGTGGCCGGAACACTCGCCGTCGCCTTCCTCCTCCCCTCGGCGATCAGCCAGGGACAGGCGCGCCGCCCGTTCGATCCGACGATCGCCCGGCGCAGCACCTTCCGCGCGATGGACGTCCTGCGCGAGCCGTCGCCGGCCGCCGCCCAGCAGCTCAACCGTCTCGTCTCGCAAGCCGAAGTCGTGACCGCCGACGAACGCACCGCGCCGGTCTGGGAGCAGGTCCCCGGGCGCGTCGAAGCCGCCTGGAACCGCGCGCTGGTGATGGCGAAGAGCTCGCTCGCTGAGTTCCGCGGCCGCGAGGGCGTCGAAGCACTGCGCTGGGCCGACGTCGCCGAAAGCACCGCCGCTGACGTGCGGCGCGCCCAGATCGAATCGAACGAGGCCGGAGTGGGCCAGCGCGAGATCTCCGCCGCGCGCCAGGCGGCCATCAAGTGGGAGCTCGCCGAGACCTACGCCGGACAGCGCCAGTACCAGCGTGCGACCCTCGAGGCCGAAGCTGCGCGCGGCTTCGCCGACGAGGTGCACCGCGCCTTCCTGGCGCTCCATTCGCGCTACGAGGATCCGAAGAGTCGCGCCTTCTGGCGTCGCCTGGCGAGCGAGACGATCGCCCAGTCGAAGCGCGACGGCTCAACCGTCTTCATCGTCGACAAGCTCAATCGCAAGCTCCACGTCTACATCGGCGGCCGGCGGGTCGATTCCGTCACCGCCGAGCTGGGCTCGAAGGGGCTGAAGCGCAAGCTACACGCCGGCGATCAGGCCACTCCCGAAGGGCGCTACCGGATCACCGAGACGCGCGACTACGGCCGCACCAACTACTACAAGGCGCTGATGCTCGACTACCCGAACGCCGAGGATCGCGCCCGCTACGCCCACGGCCGCCGGACCGGAGAGGTCCCCGCGCGCGCCGGCATCGGCAGCCTGATCGAGATCCACGGCGAAGGCGGCCAGGGGCGCGACTGGACCGACGGCTGCGTGGCGCTCCGCAATCGCGATATGGACCGGATCTTCGCGCGGGCGCGCGTCGGCACCCCGGTCACCATCGTCGGGACGTTCTAGACCGATAGGATGAGAGAGTGATCCCCGAGATTCCACCTGCACCCGCGCCGCGCCCGGCGCCCCCCATCCAGGGGATGTACGACCCGGCGCGCATGCGGCGGGCGCAGGCCCGGCGGCTCCTGCGCCTCGCCGGAATCGCCGCACTGTCGGTGGCGATCGTCGGCGTGGGAGCCGCCCTCGGCCTGGCGCGCTACGGCGGCGCCTACGCCGCGCATCCGTTCCAGTCGCAGCTCGCCCTCCCCGACCCCGCCTCGGTCAAGGGCGACCCGGCGGCGCGCGCCGAGCGTTTGCTGGCGCGACTCTCCGATGTCGGCGCGCGCGAGACCTACATCGTCGTCGACACCTTCCACAACCGGCTGCGCCTCTATCGCGGTCAGGAACTGCTGCGCGAGGCGATCTGTTCGACCGGCTCCGGCATCCGGCTGCGCGACCCGCGTGACGGCAAGGAATGGGTCTTCGACACGCCGCAGGGCGAACTGCGTATCCTGCGCAAGCAGAAGAATCCGATCTGGATCAAGCCCGACTGGGCGTTCATCGAGGAGGGATTCCTGCCGCCGAAGAACGGCCGCGACCGCGTCGACGACTTCTCGCTCGGCGACTACGGTCTCTACATGCGCGACGGTTACATCATCCACGGGACGATCTTCAAGACGCTCCTCGGCAAGCGGGTGACGCACGGCTGCATCCGCCTGGGCGACGAAGATCTCAAGTACGTCTTCGAGAAGACACCGGTCGGTGCGCGCGTCTTCCTCTACTAGCCTGGCGCTCGCGCTGGCGCTCCTCTCCGCCGCCTCGCTCGGCGGCACGGAGCTGCCGCCGCTCGCCGCACTCAAGGTCGCCGAGTTCGAGACCGCGCTCGCCAAGGATCACGGCATCTACCTCGTCCTCGATCCTGCGAAGCGGCTGCTCGAGATCAAGTCACGCGGACTCGATCTCGACCGGATCGTGCTCGACGAGCTGCTCGTTCTCGAGTTCCGGCCGCTCTTCGCCTCCGGCGACGCGCCACGCCTCGAAGCGCCGGCGGTCTGGAAGATCGCCGTCGGACCGGGCGACGCCGATCGCGAGACCATCGCGCCGCCCGAGCTCCGGCCGTACTCCGAAGAGGCAGAGGAAGAGGAGCCCGCAGCGCCCGCCGCCAGCGATGCGGCGAAGAAGCCGGACGACGAGGAGCGGCTGCCGTCGAGCTACCGCGTCGGCCTCGACAACGGCTGGCAGCTCTACATCACGTCGGAGGTGCCGCGTGCCGGCTTCTTCCGGCGCCTCGGCGCCGCCGCACACGACGGTTGGCTGCGGCTGCGTGGCGAAGAGCCGTCGCACCCGCGACTGGTGGCGCTCGTCATGCCGCCCGACGAGGGGCAGCGCCTGCACCACCTCTTCCGCACCGGCACCGAGATCCTCGTCCTTCCCTGATCGCGGCGGCAGCCGCCGCGTCCTCTCCGGAGATAGGCTTGGCGGCGCGATCCACCCGGAGGGGTGGCAGAGTGGTCGATTGCGGCGGTCTTGAAAACCGCTGGGCCTTTACGGGTCCCGGGGGTTCGAATCCCTCCCCCTCCGCCATGGGCCGTCAGTCTCGCCCGTCAAATTTCCTTTTCGATTCGTTCCTGGCCGTGGAGGTAGGGGCGGAGGGCCGGCGGGACGGTGACGGTGCCGTCGGGGTTCTGGAAGTTCTCGAGTATCGCCACCAGGGTGCGGCCGACGGCGAGGGCGGAGCCGTTCAGGGTGTGCAGGTGACGCGCCTTCTCGCCCTCGCGGCGGATGCGCAGGTTGGCGCGCCGCGCCTGGAAATCGCTGCAGTTCGAGCACGAGGAGATCTCGCGGTAGGTCTGCTGCGACGGGAGCCAGACCTCGATGTCGTACGTCTTGGTGGCGGAGAAGCCCATGTCGCCGGTCGCCAGGCAGACGACGCGGTACGGCAGCTCGAGGAGCTCGAGCACGCGGCCGGCGTGGCGCGTCATCTCTTCGAGCTGCTCGAAGCTCTGCTCCGGCGTGGCGAGCTGGACGAGCTCGACCTTGCTGAACTGGTGCTGGCGGATGAGACCGCGCACGTCCTTGCCGTACGAACCCGCCTCGCTGCGGAAGCAGGGCGTGTAGGCCGTGAAGCGCAGCGGCAGATCGCTCTCGGCGAGCGTCTCGTCGCGGTGCAGGTTGGTGAGCGGCACCTCGGCGGTCGGCACCAGGTAGTAGCTCGTCCCCTCAAGGTGGAACAGATCCTGTTCGAACTTGGGCAGGTTGCCGGTGCCGATCAGGCTCTCCTGATTGACGATGAACGGCGGCAGGAACTCGGTGTAGCCGTGCTCGCGGGTGTGGAGATCGAGCATGAACGAGATCAGCGCCCGTTCGAGCCGCGCTGCCGCGCCGCGGTAGACGGTGAAGCGCGCGCCGGTCACCTTCGCGCCGCGCTCGAAGTCGAGGATGCCGAGGTCGGTGCCGAGATCCCAGTGCGGCTTGGGCTCGAAGGCAAAGCTCCGCGGGGTGCCGACGACGCGCTCGACCCGGTTGGCGCTCTCGTCGGGACCCACCGGCACCGACTCGTGCGGCAGATTGGGGAAGCGCAGCTCGAGCTCGGCGAGATCCTCGTCGAGCCCCGAGATCCGCTGCTCGAGCGCTTCGAGTCGCTCCTTGAGCCCCGAGACTTCGGCGATCTGGGCGTCGGCCTCAAGCTTCTTCGACTTGAGCTGGCCGACCTCCTTGCTGAGCTCGTTGCGGCGCCGCTTGAGCTCTTCGCTCTCGGTCACCGTCGCGCGGCGCTCGGCGTCGAGCGCCTCCCACTGCTCGAGGCTCGCGGCCCCCTGACCGCGGTCGCGGAACGCCTTCCGCACCCGTTCCGGGTCCTGCCGCAGGAGATCTCGCGAGAGCATGGGTGGTGCAGTGTACAGGCCGCCAAAATCGGCGGTCAACGAGGAGCCGGCGGAGCGCTCCGCGTGCCCGGTCCCCGGGGCGACGGGGCATTCGCAGTTAGGATCCGGAGACGTGCGCCGCTCTCCGCTCCGGATCCCGCTGCTCCTCGCCCCGGCCGCCGCACTCCTCGCGCTCGGGCTCGTCGCGGCGCGCTACCGGAGCGACGCAGCCGACGCGGCGGAGTCGCTCTTCCTCGCCGTCTGGGCCGCGACACCGCTCGCCCTGCTCACCGTCCTGAGCGACCGCGCCCCGCGCCTCCGGCTCTGGGTTCCGGGTGCGGCGACCATCGCCGCCGGAATCGTCGTTCTTCTCGTCCAGCGCGACGGCGGCACGCGACCGGCGCTCGTCGGCCTCCTCCTCGTCGTCGCGACGCTCCTCGTCGCCCGTCCGCTCCTCCGCGCCCGCACCCTCCGCTTTCCGGCGCTCGCCGCGGCGCTCGCGCTCGACGTCGCCTGGATCGCCTCCGGCCACCACCTCTTCGACGCCGGCGAACGGCCGGCGACCTGGCTCCGTCTGGTGCTGCTGCCCGGGCTCGCCACGGCGCTCGCCGTCGCGCTCGCGCGGCGCGGACTCGACCGCACCGCCCCGGCGCTCGCGGGGGCTCTCCTTCTCGCGCCGCTCGTCGCCGGCGAACCGTGGTGGCTCCTGCTCGCCGCGACGGCGCTTCTCTGTCTCGCCGCCTTCGGCACCTTCCGGCCGGCGCGCACTCTCGTCGCCCTCGGAGCTGCGGCGGCGCTCCTCGCCGGGTCGTTTCCCTGGCTGCGGCCGGCGCCGGTAGCAACGCTCCTCGCGCACCTGCCGGCGATCGCCGCAGCGCCGTCGTCCGACCGGCTCGGAGGCCGCTCGGTGGTGCTCTCGACGGCGAAGCCGACGCTCGAGCTGGCGCTGCCGCCCGGACCGGTCAGCTCGGTCACGATCGACTCCTATCTCACGAATTCGCTCGCACTGCCGTGCGGCGCCGTGCTCGCCCGACTGCAGTTCGCCGGTACGCCGGCGGAAGCGGAGGAGCTCCGGGTCGGGCGCGACAGCGCCGAATGGGCCGCTGCCCGTCCCGACGTGACTCGCGCCACCGCCTGCGCGCCGCCGCCGGCCTGGGTGAGCTGGGTCCCGAGCTCGGGCCGCTTCTTCGGACGCACGACCCGCACGCACCTGGCGCTCGCGACCGCTCCGGCCGGCGGACGATTCACCCTCGAGCGCGACTCGGCCCTTCCCGCCGAGGTCTCGATCGCCCTCTTCCGCGTGAGCTTCGAGCGATGACGCGGAATCTCTTTCGACTCGCGACGGCCTCCGCGGCGAGCGCCGCGCTCTTCGCTCTCCTGCCGGCCAGCACCGCCCATCCGCTGCGCGCGATGGTCTGCCTGCTGCCGCTCGCCGCCTGGCTGGTGGACCTCGCATCGCGCTCGCGCGCGGCGCGCTGGCGGCCCCTCGAACCGGCGCTCTGGGCGCTCTGGGCGCTGCTCGCGCTCGGACACGGGACGCTCGGGATCGACGGCGCAGCGGTCTGGGTCGCCAGCGCCGGCTTCCTCCTCGCTGCGGCGCGCCTCCTCTTCGTCGCCCGCGCCCTCGGCGAGGAGGCGTCCGGTGCACGCCCGGCGGTCATCGCCTTCGCCGCCGCCTTCGGCTTCCTCCTCTTTCTCTGGCCGTGGAGCATCGCCGGACGGGCGCCGGACGGCGACGAGCCGTACTACCTGCTGCTGACCCGGAGTCTCGCGCACGACTTCGACGTCGATCTCGCCAACCAGTACGCCGACGGCTCGTGGCGCGAATTCGCCCGCGCACCGGTCGGACCGCAACCGGGCGACCCGACCGGCGCCCACGGCGAGCGCTGGTCGCGCCACGCCGCGCTGCTGCCGCTCCTGCTCGCGCCGCTCTATGCCGCGGGCGGTCTCCGCGCCGCCGAGCTCGGCATGGTCGCCCTCTCGGCGGCGTTCGCTGCGCTTCTCTTCGCGGCGATCCGCCGCCGCCGCGACGGTCGCGCCGCCGCCGCGATCTGGTCGCTGGCGCTGCTCGCGCCGCCGCTCTTCGTCTACTCGGGAAGGTTCTGGGCGGAGATTCCGGCGGCGCTCGCCGTGGCGGTAGTGATCGCGTTCCTGCCTGCCGCCGGAGTCCGCACGAACGACCCGGCGCGCTGGCGCGCGGAGAGCTTCGCGCTGGTCGCCGCGCTCGTCGCCTTGCCGCTCCTCAAGCTGCGCTTCCTCCTGCTCTCGCTGCCGCTCGCCCTCCTCGCCTGGCGGCGGCTCGCGTCGCGCTCCGCCCGGCTGCGCGTCGCCCTGCCGGCCGCGATCGGCATCGCCACCGGCGCCCTTCTCCTCTGGAACCGGTTCCGCTTCGGCAACCCGTTCCGCATGTACGGCGCCGGAGAGCTCGACCTCCTGGCGCTGCCGCCGCTCGAGCTCCTGCGCGGCCTCGCCGGTCCGTTCTTCGACGTCGCCTTCGGACTGTTCGCCTGGGCCCCGCTCTGGCTGCTCCTCTTTCCGGCGTTCCTCCGCTCCTGGCGGCGCCACGAGCTCCCGGCCGGCGAGCTCCTCGCCGCGGCACCGTACGTCGCCTTCCTCGCCTCGCGTCACGAGTGGTACGGCGGCTGGTCGCCGCCGTTCCGCTACGGCCTGGTCCTGCTGCCGATCCTGGCGCTGCTCCTCTCGGGGCTCGACTTCGAGCGCCCCCGGCCACTGGCCGCACGACTCGGCCTCGCGGCGCTCGCTGGCACCACGGCCCTGGTCGCACTCTTCGCCTTCGTCGAACCGGCCTGGACGTTCAGCCTCGCCGACGGCACGAGCCGGCTCCTCGGCGAGCTCACGACCCGGATCCCGGCCGACCTCGCACGCTTCACTCCGTCGCTGGTGCGCCCGCGCCCCGCGACCTGGTTCTGGCTCGTCGCCGCCCCGCTCGTCGTCACCGTCGCCTGGCGCGAGCGCGGACGAAGTCGCGGACGCGTCGCGGCCCCGGCTTTCGCCGCGGCGCTGCTGCTCGCCGGGGCGGCGGGCTGGGTGCTCGCGGCGGAGCGCCTCCCGACTTCGCGGGTCGAGGCCGAAGATGCCTGGGTCGCGAAGTCGGGCGGTGCGCTCCATCCCGAGCGCTGGACGGTCGATCGCGCGAGCCAGACCGGCGGCTGGACCCTCGTCGACGGGAGCTCGCTCCGCTTCGTGCCGGTGACCGACGGCCGCGCCCGAGTCGTCCGTCTGCGCGGCTACTTCCACGGCGATCCGCAGCGGCCGCTCGCGCTCGAGCTCTCGACCGGCGGCTCCGAAGTCGCGCGGCTCGCCCCGGGACGGGTGGGGGAGTGGACGACGGTCGAGTCCGCCCCGCTCGACCTTCCACGCGGTGCGGCGCTCGAGATCCGCGCCCGGCAGAGCGACGGCGGAACGAGCGCAAGCGACGGAAGTGTGCCGTTCTTCATCGTCGACTTCGTGGAGCTCGTGCGACCGTGACCCGGATCGCCGCCGTCGTGCCGTCGCTCGGCGCCTCCCCGGTCGCCGACGAGGCGCTCGCCGCGCTCCGGCGCGAGCTCGCCGCGTACCCCGGCCCCAGCGAGCTCGTCTGGGTGCAGCAGGGGGGGCTTTCCGCTCCGCCGCTCGAGGGCGCGGACGAACGACTCGTCGCGCTGCCGGCACCGGCCGGCTTCGCCGCCGCGGTCGATCGCGGCTACGAGACGGCGAACCCGGAGAGCGAGCTCCTGCTGGTGATGAACGACGATCTGGTGCTCGAACCCGGCTGGCTCGCGACGCTCGTCGCGCTCCTCGGACAGACACCCGGAGCGGGCGCCGTCCAGGGGCAGAACCTGCGCCTCGCCGATCCGGCGCGGACCGACGGCTGCGGGCTCGCCTGGAACCGCGACTGGCAGGCCGTCCAGCTCCGGGACGGCGAAGCGCCGCTCCCCGGCGACGCCGCGCCGTTCGAGATCTTCGGCGTCTCGGCGACCGCCGCGCTCTACCGCACGTCGGCGCTCGCCGCCGCGGCCGGCGCCGGCGGCTCTCCGTTCGACCGGCGCCTCGGCAGCTACTACGAGGACGTGGAGCTCGCGGTCCGCCTGCGTCAGGCCGGCTTCGCGAGCTACTGCCTGCCGGCGGCGCGCGCCCTGCATGCCGGGCAGGCGACCAGTCGCCGCGCACCGCGCGACCGCTGGCGCCTCGTGTACCGCAACCGGCGCTGGGTCGTCGCCTCGCTCCTCGGCGCGCGGCTCGCCAGCGAGCGCGCGCGGATCGAGCGCCGCGACCGGCGCGATCTCCTGCGGCGGCTCGCCGGGCTCGACTTCGCCGCGGTCGCCGGCATCCTCGACGGGCTGCGCGAGGCGCGACGCGCGGCCCCGCCGTTCGCCGGCGACCGCCAGCGCGCCCTCGCCGCCGCCGAACGGTTGACGGTAGGCTCGGCCGCGTGAGTCGCCCCGAGCTCGCGGCCATCGTCGTCGGCTGGCACGCCGCCGCGGACGTCGGCGCGCTCGCCGCGGAATGGCCGGGCGACCGACGATTCGAGCTCGTCGTCGTCGACCAGACGGGCGACATCGAGGAGCAGCCCGGAATCCGCCTCCTCCGGCCGGGAACGAACCTCGGCTTCGCCGCCGGCTCGAATCTGGGGGCGCGCGCCACCGACGCTCCGATCCTGCTCTTCCTCAACCCCGACACACTGCCGGAGGCCGGCGCGCTCGACGCCATCGTACGCGCCTTCGAGCGCTGGCCGGACGCAGCGGGCGTCGTCCCGCGCCTGGTCGGATTCGACGGCGCCGCGCAGACCGGTTGGCAGCTCCGCCGCCTCCCCTCGCCGCTCGCGCTCCTCGGCCACGGGCTGTTCCTCTCACCGGGCGGGGCGGCGGGCGAGCCGGCGGAGGGAACGCCGATCGAACAGCCCGCCGCCGCGGCGCTGGCGCTCCGCCGCGCGGCGTTCGAGGCGGTCGACGGCTTCGACGAGCGCTTCTTCCCCGCCTGGTTCGAGGACGTCGACCTCGCGCGGCGCCTTGCCGACGCCGGACTGCGCCTCCTCTACCTGCCGCGCGCGGTCGTGCGGCATCGTCAGGGCGGGAGCGTCGGGACGCTCGGCTATCGCGCCTTCCTCGAGGCGTACGATCGCAATCTGCTGCGCTACCTCGACAAGCATCACGGTGCCCTCTGGTCGCTCGCCTTCCGCTGCTCCGCCGGGCTCGGCGCCCTCGGCCGTCTCCTCCTCCTTCCGCTGCGCAAGCCGCGCCGTGCCGCGAGCCGCGGCGAAGCGGCACGCGCCCTGCTCGCGATCGCCGCCGGCGCGCCCGGCGGATGGCGGAGCGTGTGAGCGCCGCGCCTGCCGGCTCGTCGCCGGTAGCGGCGGTGGCGCCCGTGGCGATCCAGATCGTGACCCACGATTCGGCCGCCGACCTGCCGGCCGCGATGACGGCGATCGCCGCGCTGACTCCGCGACCGACGGAGATCGTCGTCGTCGACTGCGCGAGCGGCGACGGCAGCGCGGAGGTCGCCCGCGAGCACGCTCCGGCGGCGATTCCGCTCCGCATCGAAGCGCTGGGCGAGAACCGCGGCTTCGCCGGCGGGATGAACCGCGGCTTCGAGCTTTCGACGGCGCCGTTCGTCCTGACGCTCAACGCCGACGCTGCGCCCGAGCGCGACTTCCTCGCCCGGCTGCTGGCGCGGTGCGAGGGAGAGGAGTGCCGGGTCGCCGCCGCCACCGGGCGTCTCGTGCGACCGCCGGCGCCAGGGGGGGAGCGGCTCCTCGACGCCTGCGGCATGCGGCTGACGCGCAGCTGGCGCCACCTCGACCGCGGCTCGGGCGAGATCGACCGCGGCCAGTACGGCCGCGCCGAACGGGTCTTCGGCGCCACCGGCGCCGCGACCCTCTTCCGGCGCGCGGCGCTCGACGACGTCGCGATCGAGGGGCGGATCTTCGACGACCGCTTCCACTCGTTCCGCGAGGACGCGGAGCTCGCCTTCCGCTTCGCCGAGCGCGGCTGGCAGGTGGTCTACGCTCCGGACGCCGTGGCGATCCACCGCCGCCGGGTCGTGCCCGAGCGCCGCGCGGCGTTGCCGCCGATGATCAACTTCCATTCGCTCAAGAACCGCTACCTGCTGCGCATCGATCATCAGTCGGCTGCGAACTTCGTACGCACGCTGCCGTGGACGCTGGGGCGCGACCTCGCGGCGCTCGGCTACGTGCTGCTCCGCGAGCGCTCCTCGCTCCCGGTCTACGGCTGGCTCTGGCGCCATCGGCGCGAGCTCGTCGCCCACCGCCGGATGCTGCGCCGCCGGATCACCGCGCCGCGCCGCGAGATCGAGCGCTGGTTCGGACGCCACGGAGAGGCGTTGTGAGCGCCTCCGGGCGGACTGCCGGACGGACCCTGCGCGTCGCGCTCCTCGGTTCGCGCGGCATCCCGGCACGCTACGGCGGCTACGAGACGCTGATGCACGAGCTCGCGCCGCGCCTGGTCGCGCGCGGCTTCGACGTCACCGTCTACGGCCGCACCCACGCCGTGCGCGGCCGTCACGAGAGCTACCGCGGTGCGCGGCTGGTCCACCTGCCGAGCCTGCGCACCAAGCATCTCGACACGCCGGTTCATACCGCTCTCTCCTGCCTCCATGCCGCCGGCGAACGTTTCGACGCCGCGCTGGTGGTGAACTCGGCCAACGCCCTCTTCGTGCCGCTGCTCTCGGCGGCCGGGATCCCGACCGTCCTCAACGTCGACGGAATCGAGAAGCGGCGCGCCAAGTGGGGCGCCTTCGGGCGCGCCGTCTACGCAATCTCGGAGCGGCTCGCCTGCGTCGTGCCCGACCGGCTGGTGACCGACGCCGAGGTGATCCGCGCCCACTACGCGGAGCGCTACGGCGCGCCGTCGACGGTCATCACCTACGGCGTCGACCCGCGCCCGCTCTTCCAGTCGGGAACGCTCCGCCGGCTCGGCCTCGAGTCGCGCCGCTTCCTGCTCTACGTCTCTCGCTTCGAGCCCGAGAACAATCCGCACCGGGTGGCCGAGGCGTACCGTTCGGTGCCGGGCGAGATGCCGCTGGTGATGGTCGGCGGCGCGCCGTACGCCAACGAGTTCATCGCTTCGTTCACCCGCGACGCCGATCCGCGGATCCGCTTTCCGGGACCGATCTACGGCCGCGGCTACCGCCAGCTCCTCTCCCACGCCTTCGCCTACGTCCACGCCACCGAGGTCGGCGGCACCCATCCGGCGCTGGTCGAGGCGATGGGCTACGGCAACTGCGTCGTGGTGCACGACACGCCCGAGAATCGCGAGGTCGCCGGCCCCGAGGCGACCTACTTCCGCGCCGACGATCCCGCCTCGCTCGCCGCCACCCTGACCCGGCTCCTGACCGATCCCGAGGGCTGTCGGGCGCAGGGTGATGAAGCCGCCGCGCGCGCCCGCCGGCTGTTCGACTGGGAGCGGGTGGCCGACGGCTACGCCCGCCTCCTGCGCGAGGTCGCCGGCTGACGCGCTAGAATCGGCACGTCGCCACCGATGCTCAAGCAGCAAGCCCGCCTCATCGCCTTCTCCGTCTACGCGCTCGACCTCGCCCTGGTCTCGGCGGCGTTCCTGCTCGCCCACCGGATCCGGGCCGAGATCCTGCCCTGGATCGGCGGAACGCTGGTTTCCGAGGCGTTCTACCCGGTGGCGCGCTACCTGCCGCTCCTGCCGGTGGCGCTCGCCCTCTGGTCGGTGGTCTTCTGGTCGTCGGGGCGCTACCGCTCCCACCGCACGGTGCCGCTCCGCGCCGAGGCGGCGGGGATCCTGCGCGGCACGGCGACGTCGGCGGTGCTCTTCCTGCTGGTCGTCTGGGCGTTCCGTCTCGACGAGCGCCTGCTCGACGACGACCGCCTGAGCCGCGTCTGGATCGCGCTCTTCGCGGTGCTCTCCGGGCTCCTGCTCCTCGCCGAGAAGATCGCCCTCCGCCTCGCCTCGCGCTACGTGCGCGGCCGCGGCCTCAACTACCGCACCGTCCTCCTGGTCGGCGCCAACGCCGGCGCGCAGGCGATCGCCGATTCGATCCTCGCGCACCGCTTCTGGGGTTATCGCATCGCCGGCTTCGTCGCCGACGACGACGACGAGAACGTTCCCGAACGGATCGGCGACCTGCCGGTCCTCGGGAGGGTGGCCGGGATCCGCGGGATCCTCGACCGGGTGATCGTCGACGAGGTGATCTTCGCCATCGACCGGCGCGACTTCGACCGCTTCGAGGACCTCTTCCTGGCGCTCCAGGAGCAGGGGATCCTGACCCGGTTCGCCCTGCAGTTCTTTCCCCACACGCGAGCGAGGGTCGAGCTCGAGGATCTCGAAGGGGTCCCGCTCATCACCTTCTCGACCTCGCCGACCGGCGCCCTGGCGCTCGCCTGGAAGCGGATCACCGACATCCTGCTCTCGACGCTTCTCCTCACCGTCGCGCTGCCCGTCGTCGTCGGCGTCGCCATCGCCATCCGCGTCACCTCGTCCGGCGCCGTCCTCTTCCGGCAGAAGCGCTGCGGACTGAACGGACGACCGTTCACGCTCTACAAGTTCCGCACGATGGTCGCCGACGCCGAAGAGCGCCGCGCCGAAGTCGAGCATCTCAACGAGATGGACGGCCCGGTCTTCAAGGCACGGAACGATCCCCGGGTGACGCGCGTCGGCCGCCTCCTGCGCCGCTTCAGTCTCGACGAGCTGCCGCAGCTCTGGAACGTCCTCAAGGGGGACATGAGCCTGGTCGGACCGCGACCGCCGATCCCCGAGGAGGTGGCGCGCTACGAACGCTGGCAGCGGCGCCGACTGGCGATGAAGCCGGGGCTGACCTGTCTGTGGCAGATCTCGGGGCGCAACCAGGTCGACTTCGATCGTTGGATGCAGCTCGACCTCGCCTACATCGACAACTGGTCGCCCTGGCTCGACCTCAAGATCCTCCTTCGCACCCTGCCCGTCGTCCTCTCGGGCCGCGGCGCCTCCTGACGGGCCGCAAGACCCCGCAGCCGAAGCGCCGCGCGGCTCGCGCTATCCTCTGCGACGGATGATCCGCAGGTTCCTCCTCGTCGGCTGCTTCGTGCTGGTCGCTGGTCCGGCGGCGCTCCGCGCCTCCGGAACGGAGATCGTCGAGCTCGGGGAGTCGCCGGTCCGCCTGCTCGCTCCGGCCGCGGAGGTCGCCTGGACCGCTGGCGGCGAGATCGATCTCGCCTGGGAGCCGCTCGGCGGCGCCCTCGACGCCGACGCCGAGGAGTGGGAGGCGTTCCTCTCGCTCGACGGCGGCCACTCCTGGCCAGTGCGGCTCACGCCGCATCTCGCGATCGACCGGCGCCGCATCCGCGTCCGCGTCCCCGATCTTCCGACGGAAGACGCCCGCCTCCTCTTCCGCATCGGCGACGAGCGCGAAGAGCGCGCCGCCCTCCTGCCCGAGCACTTCCGGATCGTCCGCGAGGACACGGTGCCGCGCGACGTGGCGGCTGCCGCGCCGACCGCCGGCTACGAGCGCGGCGAGTCCGCCCTCGCAGGGGCCGACGAGACCGTCTTCTGGGCGGACGGCGCACGGGACGGCAGCGGCTGGCAGGAGCGCTCGAGCCGCACCGCCGGATTCCGCGACAGCGGCAGCGGGCTGTCCGCTGACATCGAACCGCCGCTCGTCGCCGAATCGGAGAGCCGTCCGACCGTCGCGGCGCCGGCCGCCGACCGGCGCGACCGCGCCACCGCCGCCTTTTCGTCCACCCGTTCCGGGCGCCCCTCGGCGCCTGCCCGCAGCCAGGACCTCCTCCTCCTTCTCTCGCGACGGAACGAATGATCGGCGCGGCTCGGCCCGCCTGATCTCCTCCGCCACGGTGCCCGGACCGGCCCGTGTGGAGTCCGTTCATCCGTCGCCGGCCTGACGCCGGCGAGCGTTCGCTTTCGAAGGAGCCGTCATGCATCACAAGAGATTCCGCTTCGCCCGGCGCGAAGCGTTCGTTCCGCTGCTGGTCTTCTCGTTCGCTCTCGCTCCGGCCGGAGCGCAGGACAGCACCCCGGTGGTGACCGAATCGATCCAGGTCGTCGCCACCCGCACCGCCGAGCCGGTCGAGCCGGTGCCCGTCGCGGTCACCGTCGTCACCGGAGAGGAGCTCCGCGCCCGCGGCGCCGACGACCTGGCGAGCGCGCTCGCCCTCGTCGGCGGCGTCTCGATCGCCCCGGGAGGCGACGGTGGGCCGGCGAGCTCGGTCCCCGAGATCTGGGGCCTGCGCGAGTTCGACGCCTTCCTCCTCGTCGTCGACGGTGTGCCGTGGGGAGGGGCCTTCAACCCGGCCCTCGCCACCCTCGACCTCAACAACATCGAGCGCGTCGAGGTTCTCCGCGGCGCGGCGCCGGTCATGTACGGAGCCACGTCGTTCGTCGGCGTGATCGAGGTCGTCCACTACGCGGCCGGCGACGGCGCCCGCTCGGCGACGGTCTACGGCGGCAGCCACTCGAGCGGCGGCGCCTCCGTCTACCTGCCGTTCGCCGGCGACGGCGCCTATCGCCAGTCGCTCGCCGTCAACTACGACAGGAAAGGGCTCGAAGACGACCGCGCCGGCTACGACAAGGCGCACCTGCTCTACCGCGGTCTGCTCGCCGCGGCCGGCGGCACCTTCCGCTTCGACTTCGACGGCACGATGGTGAACCAGGAGCCGACGAGCCCGCATCCGCGCGAAGGGCGGACGCTCACGCCGCGGGTCCCGGTCGACGCCAACCACAATCCGCGCGACGCGAAGATGGACGAGAACCGCTTCCACCTCGTCGCCGGCTACGACCGCATGTTCGACGACAACGACTGGTCGACGACGATCGCCTTCACCCGCACCGAGCGCGAGCTGACCAAGGGCTTCCTGCACGAGGTCGACGGCGTCGCCGATCCCAACGCCGCCGGCTTCAGCCAGGACCAGGAGTCGACCGACATCTACTTCGACTCGCACCTGGTGATGCCGCTCTCTCCGGTGGTCCAGGTCATCGTCGGCGTCGATTACCTCTTCGGCAAGGGTGAGTCGGAGGGCGAGAACTTCGACTACCACGTGAACCTCGACGGCTCGGGCGCCCAGGGGAGCGGCGACGTGCCGGTCCACGAGCGCACCGAGCTCGAGGACGAGCGCAATTTCGCCGGCCTCTACGCTCAGCTCGAGTGGACGCCGGCCGACCGTTGGCGGTTCGACCTCGGTGTGCGGCTGAATCGCACCGAAGAGGAGCGCGAGGGGGAGGCGGAGCCGGTCGAGGAGGAGGGTGACGAAGAGGAGGAGGGCGGCAAGGACAGCGGCGAGGTGACGCGCGGCAGCGGTGTCGTCGGCGTCAGCTACCGCGCCTGGGGCGAGGCGGACGGCGACGCGCTCTGGCTGTTCGCCGACTACCGCGACTCGTTCAAGCCGGCGGCGATCGACTTCGGACCCGAAGCCGAATCGGTCGAGATCCTCAAACCGGAGACGGCGACCAGCTACGAGGTCGGCGTCAAGGGGCGGAACCTCGGCCGCCGCCTCAACTGGCAGGCGACCTGGTTCCAGATGGACTTCGAGAACCTGGTGACCGGTGCCCAGGTCGACGGCCGGCCGGTGCTAATCAACTCCGGCACCGAGCGCTTCGAGGGCTACGAGGTGGAGGGCGAGCTCCGCATCTTCGCCGATCTCGTGGCGCGCGCCTCGTTCGCGCACCACGAGGCGAAGTTCAAGGACTTCGTCCAGCTGTTCGACGGCGAGCCGACCCAGCTCGCCGGCCACCGGCTCGAGATGTCGCCGGAGGAGCTGGCGTCGGCGGGAGTCTCGTTCGCGCCCGCGCGCGGCCTCGGCGGCTGGCTGACCTGGAACTACGTCGGCGACCGCTACCTCAACAAGCGCAACACCGCGCTCGCCCCGTCGTTCAGCACCTGGGCCGCCGGCGCGAGCTGGACCTCCGGCGCCTGGCGCGTCGCGCTGCTCGGCGAGAACCTGAGCGACCAGCGCGATCCGGTCTCGGAGAGCGAGCTCGGCGACGCCCAGTACTACCGCCTGCCGGCGCGGAGCTACGAGCTGCGTCTGTCGTTCGTGTTCTGACCGGATCCGGCCGGGGTCGCGTCGCCGCCGCTGGCGACGCGATTCCGGCCGGACGATTTCGCGCGATACAACGCCACGTCGGTCTCGTGGACCAGCGCGGCGCTCGTGTCCCCCCGGCGCGGCACCCGGGACGACACTCCGAGGCTCACGGTGATCACCGAATCGACCGTCGAAGCCGGATGCGGGATCGCCAGCTGCTCGACCGCTCGGCGCATCGACTCGGCGAGCGTCGCGGCCGCGGCGGCGTCGACCCCGGGAAGGATGACCGCGAACTCCTCGCCGCCGTAGCGCGCGACGAGATCGCCCGCGCGGTGCGCTACCGTCGCCAGCGCCTCCGCCACCCGCTGCAGACAGAGATCGCCCGCCTGGTGACCGCAGGCGTCGTTGTACGCCTTGAACTGATCGACGTCGGCGATCACCAGCGCGAGATTCTGGTGTGCCCGTCGCGCCCGGCGCCATTCCGCGTCGAGCACTTCGTCGAACTGGCGGCGGTTGGCGGCTCCGGTGAGCGGATCGCGTCGCGCGAGAGCGGCGAGCTCGGAGTTGGCACGCTGCAGCTTCTGATTGACCAGCGCCAGCTCGATCGGCCCGACGATCTGCTCGGCAAGCGTCCGGAACAGCGCCAGGTTCTCCTCCGACAGGTCGTCGGGATCGTCGCTCTCGACGTTGAAGGCCCCCAGCGTCCGGCCCTGGAAACGGAGCGGGACGACGTACTCGCACGTGATGCTGCGATCGAGACCGAAGAAGTCGGCGTCGCGGCTGGTGTCGAGGACGAGCTGCGGATCGCCGGTGCGGATCGCCCGGCCGACGATCCCCGCCGAGACCGGCCAGCGCTTCCGCGCCAGCATGGCGATGCCGGGCCGGCAGGCGATCGCACGATGCTCCCACTCGTTGCCGCTTTCGTTCGCCACGACGATCGCCGCCACCGCCAGGTCGAAGCGCTCCTGGACGTAGCGCGAGATCCGGCCGAGGACGTCGCGAAGCACTCCGGAACCGAAGGCGGTGCGAGACACCTCCGAGAGGACTTCCAGATAGAGCGCCCGGCGACGGGTCTCCTCGTAGAGGCGCGCCGAGAAGATCGCACCCGCCAGCTGCTCGGCGACGGCAGTGAACAGCGCTTCGTGACCGCGGAAGGCGGCGGCGCGGGGGCTCTCGAGATTGAGAATCGCGACCACCTCGCCGCGGTGCTTGATCGGCAGGCAGAGCTCCGAGCGAACGCCGGTCGCCGTTTCGATGTACGCGGGGTAGGTCGACACGTCGTCGAGGTGGAGCCCATCTCCGGAGGTCGCGACCGTTCCGACGACACCACTGCCGATCGCGTGCGCGTAGCCGATCCGGATCTCGGTCGGGAGACGGCTGGTCAGCGCTTCGCAGACGAACCTCCCCGCCACGAGATCGACACGCACCAGTTCGACGAACTCGATTCCCAGACCATCGGCGAGCGCGTCGGTGATCCGCTGCAGCATCGGGCGCAGCTCGAGGTCGTCGGTCGCTAGCCGTGCCAGCCGGTTGAGGAGCTCGAGCGGATCCCGGACCGGCGTCGTCCTGGCGGCCCGCTTCTTCTTCGACGGGGCGGGGGTCACGGCGGGCCGCTCGCGGACCGGCGCCGCGGAAGCCGGCCGGTGAGCAGGTCGAGCGTCGTCTCGAGCACCGCCGAGAGCGGTCCGGCGTCGGCGCGACCGCTTCCGGCGAGCCCGAAGGCGGTGCCGTGGTCGACCGAGGTGCGGAGGAACGGCAGGCCGAGCGTCCAGTTCGTGGCGAGCCCGAAGGAGGCGGTCTTGACCGCGATCAGCCCCTGGTCGTGGTAGAGCGCCAGCACCCAGTCGAACTCGTCGCGGGCGGCGCGTGCGAAGAGCGAGTCGGCGCTCTCGGGACCGACGGCGTCGACACCGTCGGCGCGGACACGGACGATCGCCGGCGCGAGCAGCTCCTGCTCTTCCGTTCCCAGCAGCCCGCCTTCTCCGGCATGCGGATTGAGCCCCGCGAGTGCGATCCGGCCGCCGGCGTGCCGGTGGAGACAGCGGAGCGCCGCGACGACGCCGTCGGTGGTGATCGCGGCGACGGCTTCGCGCAGCGGCTCGTGCACGGAGAGGAGGGCGACCTGGAGCCGGGGAGCGAGGAACGCCATCAGATAGTCGCGCCCGTAGCGCTCGAGGCCGCACGCCGCGGCGAGGTGATCGGTGTGACCCACGAAGCCGGGGTGGACGTGGCGCGCGATCGACTCCTTCGAGACCGGCGCGGTGACCAGGGCGTCGACCTGGCCGGCCCGGGCGAGAGCGATCGCCGCGTCGAGCGCCGCCATGGCGCCGCCCGCGTCCGCCGGCCCGCTCCTGCCGAGCTCGATCGTGCGCCGCGAAGCGACCGGATCGAGGAGGGCGACCCTGCCGTCGAGCCGTTCAAGCGCAGTGCGGTCGACCGTGGTGAGCTCGACGAGATCGTCCCAGCGGAACTCGGGAACCAGCGCCCGTACCGCTTCGAGCGCGGCGCGCTCGGCCACGAGGAGCGGCACGAAGCGGCCGCCCGCGTGCGCGGCCCGCTCGGCCGCCAGGCACCTGAGAAGAATCTCCGGACCGATCCCCGCCGGATCCCCCTGCGTGAGGGCGACGAGCGGTCCGGGCATCAGTCGTCCGTGGCTTCGTCCTCGGACTCGACCGCTTCCGGGATCGGTCCGCGCTTGCCCGGCGGGGAGGTGGAAGGAGCGTCGGCGCTGTCCTTGCGGCGGCGCTTGAGCTCCTCCTCCTTGAACAGGTAGCGGATGTTGTGCTTCGGGATGAGGAGGTTCGGGCCGGCGTTCCGGTTCAGCTTGATCGCCGACTTGTCGTACCACTCGATCCAGCCGCGCAGCTCTTCGTCGTTGGTGAGGACGACCACCATCGGCGTCCGTGACGCCATCTGCTTCAGGTAGTAGAACTCCTCGGCGTTGGTCTGCTCGGGCGGACTCTGCTTGCGCCGTGTGGGCGCTCGCGGCTCGGCGCCGCGCTTGTCGTTGATCTCGGGTCGAATCAGTTTGCGATTGCTCATACCGCCTCGGCGCTGGGTGCGGACTCTTTCGGTTTTCTGACGCTCTTGTACTGGTCGTCCTCGTAGGCCAGGCAACAGAGCAGCCGTCCGCACTGTCCCGAGATCTTCGAAGGATTGAGCGAGAGGTTCTGACGCTTGGCCATCTGGATCGAAATCGGCCGGAAGTCCTTGAGCCAGGTCGAGCAGCAGAGAGTCTTGCCGCAGACTCCGATCCCTCCGAGGAGCGCCGACTCGTCGCGCGAGCCGACCTGCACCATCTGGATCCGGGTCGCGAAGCGCTGTGCCAGGTCGCGCACCAGCTGGCGGAAGTCGACGCGGTTCTCGGCGGTGAAGTAGATCGATGCCTTGCGTCCCGACAGCGTGAAGGAGACTTTCGAGACCTTCATCTTCAGGTTGAGCGCCCGCGAGCGCTCCTGGCAATAGAGCTTCGCGGACTGCTCGCGCTCCCGCTGCTTCTCGAACGCGAGCGTGTCGCCCTCGGACGCCGGACGCAGGATCTTCCGGGCGCTCGACTTCTGGCACGGCTTGAAGACCGGCATCGGCGACTGCTCGACGTGGCCGTACGTCGGCTCCCCGTCGAGATCGACGATCACCGAGGCGCCGCGCCCGAGGAGCTCACCCTCGGTGCCGCACAGGGTCAGATTCGTCTCTTCTCCGAAGCGCACACCGACGTAGGTGTGTTCCACCGCCGTCGACATGCCCTTGAACGCGCAACCGCCGCAACCGGACATGACTTGACCTTCTCAACCTGCACGTTCAATACCAGGTACGGGCACCCGCCGAAACCCGGCGGAGGTGCGTCGGGGCTCGGAACAGGGCCCGGCGAGGGTCGAACTGCTGAATCTCGACGTCATGATGGCACCCACCCCATGGGCTGTCAACATGAATTGGCGCGTCAGCCGTCGTTCGGCGGATCGAGACGGAAGAAGCCGCTCTCACCTGCCGTGTACTGACCTTCGAGGCTCTTGCGGCCGATGTCCTTGCGCAGGATCTTCGCCGGCCAGTCGATCACCGCGGCGCCCGCGTAGGCGCTCTTCAGCGCTTCGGCGAGGGTCGGGCCGGTGGCCGCTACACCGAGCACGCGGCCGCCGGTGGCGATCACCTCGCCGTCACGGCGTGCCGTCCCGGCATGGAAGACCAGCAGTCCGGGGATCTCCGCGGCGCGATCGAGACCGGAGATCAGTTCGCCGGTCGTCGGCTTGTCGGGGTAGCCCGCGTTCGCCAGGACCACGACCGCTGCCGCCTCCTTGCGGAAGCGCAGCCGCTGCACCGGAAAGTTGCCGGCAGCCCCGCCGGCCAGGATCGGCAGGAGATCGCTCTCGAGGCGCGGGAAGATCGCCTGCGCTTCCGGATCGCCGAAGCGGGCGTTGAACTCGAGGACCCTGGGCCCTTCGGCGGTGAGCATCAGGCCGGCGTAGAGGACGCCGGCGAACGTCCGTCCTTCGCTCGCCATGCCGGCGATCGCCGGCTCCATGACCCGCTCCAGGATCTCGCCGGCGAGATCGCCGCTCAGCAGTCCGGAGGGGCTCACCGCCCCCATGCCGCCGGTGTTCGGTCCGCGGTCGCCGTCGAGGAGCCGCTTGTGGTCGCGGGCGGTCGCCAGCGGCAGCAGCCGCGAGCCGTCGGAGAGCGCCATGAACGAGACCTCTTCGCCGTCGAGATACTGCTCGACGACGATCCGCTCGGAGGCCTTGGCGAAACGCCGGTCGTCGAAGAAGGTCGTCAGCGCCTTCTCGAGCTCTTCGGCGTCGAAGGCCACGATGACCCCCTTGCCGGCGGCGAGACCGTCGGCCTTGAGCACCACCGGAAAGCCGAACCGGGCGGCGGCCTTCGCCGCCTCGCTCCGTTCGGTCACCACCTCGAAGTCGGCCGTCGGAATGCCGTGGCGGCGCATGAACTCCTTGGAGAAGACCTTCGAGCCCTCGAGCTCGGCGGCGAGGCGCCGGGGGCCGAAGATGCGGAGCCCCCGGCGTTCGAACTCGTCGACGATCCCGAGCGTCAGCGGCAGCTCCGGGCCGACCACGGTGAGGTCGATCCCGACCTCGGCGGCAAACTCGGCCAGGGCGTGGATCTCCTCCCCCGCGATCTCCGGACAGTCGGCGATCGCGGCGATCCCCGGATTTCCCGGCGCGCAGTAGAGCTCGGTCAGCTCGGGGCTCTGCCGGAGCTTCCAGCACAGCGCATGCTCTCTCCCGCCTCCACCGACCACCAGAACTTTCACGGCAGCTCCCCTTCTCGCGCGAGCGACGACGCCGCCGCGACGGTCATGACATCGACGATGTCCTCGATCGAACAGCCTCGCGACAGATCGTGTACCGGAGCGGCCAGCCCCTGCAAGAGCGGCCCCAGGGCGCGCATTCCCGCCAGACGCTCGACCAGCTTGTAGGCGATGTTCCCGGCGTCGAGGTCGGGAAAAACCAGGACGTTGGCGTTCCCGGCGACGGCCGCCCCCGGCCGGGCGCGGCTGCCGACCTTGCGCTCGGCGACCTCGGCGACCAGCGCCGCGTCGGCCTGGAGCTCCCCCTCGAAGGCGAAGTCGACCTGGCGCCGCTCGAGCTCGCGGACCGCCTCCCGGACCTTGTCGACGTGCGGGTGGCGGGCGCTGCCGAGGGTCGAGAACGAGAGGAGCGCGACGCGCGGCTCCTCGTCGAGGAGCGCGCGGCAGCTCGCGGCGGTGGCGACCGCGATGTCGGCGAGCTCGGCCGGGCCGGGGTCCGGGTTCACCGCGCAGTCGGCGAAGAGCCAGGAGCGGCCGTCGGGCCGCGACATCCAGAAGCAGGAGGAGACGCGCGACACTCCGGGCGCCGGTCCGACGGCGTCGAGCGCCGCCCGCAGCGTGTCCGCCGTGGTCGACGCGGCGCCGAGGACCGCTCCGTCGGCGAAGCCGCCGGCGACGAGCGCCGCGGCGAGGTGGAGCGGATCGTCGCTCCGCCGGGCGATCTCGTCGGCCGCCAGGCCGCGCGCCGCGAGCCGCCGGCCGAGCTCCGCCCGCGCCGTCGCGCACGCGGCAGCCAGGTCGGGCTGGCCGGGATCGAGCGGCACGCAGAGCTCGCGCTCCCGCGCCCGGCGCGCCGCCTCGCCGATCCGCTCGTCCTGCCACTCGGCGAGCACGACGCGGGCGCCGCGGCCGCGGATCCGGGCGCGCAGGCGGTCGAGCGGGTCGGACAAGCCGTTTCCGGTCAGGCCGGCGATCCGGCCGGCGACATCCGCGCGACGGCCTCCTCGACCTCGTCGACGACGTAGTCGGGGGTCGACGCGCCGGCGGTAATGCCGACCGCCGAGACGCCGTCGAACCAGTGCGCGGCGAGATCTTCCGCCCCCTGGATCAGGTAGCTCGGCTTGTAGCGCTCGCAGATCTCGAACAGGTGGCGGGTGTTGGCGCTCCGCTTGCCGCCGATGACGAGGATCAGGTCGATCGCGGGATCGCGGCCGAGCGCGTGGGCGGCCTCCTGGTTCTCCTTGGTCGCATAGCAGATCGTGTCGGCGCGACGCGCCGGCGTCTGCCCTTCGATGTAGTGCGCGAGCTCCTCGAAGTCGTCGGCGTTGAGCGTCGTCTGGTAGAAGATCTTGACCTTCGGATACTGCTTCCAGTCGATCGCCCGTGCTTCGTCGATCGTCATCAGGATGTGGTACCGCGCCGGGTCGAGGTCCTGGGTGTAGCCGATCACCTCACGGTGGGCCGGATCGCCGATGAAGACGAGATGCGCCCCTTCGGCGAGCGCGACGCTCGCCTCGTCGTGGATGTCGTAGACGAACGGGCAGGTGGTGTCGAGGATCCGCAGTCCGCGCGACTTGGCGCGCTCGTGGAACGACGGCGGGACGCCGTGCGCCGAGAAGACGATCGCTCCCGAGCGGGCCTCGTCGAAGTGCTGGACGGTGTGGATGCCGAGGCGATCCATCTCGTCCACGACCCGCTCGTTGTGCACGACCTGGCCGAGGATCGAACCCGAGTTTCCCTCGCGGGCGAACTTCTTCACCTTCTTGTCGGCGATCCGTACGCCCGCGCAGAAGCCGTATTTGGCGGCCCGCTGGATCCTCATGGCGGCAGTCAGTGTAACAAACGGAGGGCCGCTCTCCGGGCGCCGGAGGCTACGGAACGAGGCGCTGCAGGAGCCCGCGCCAGCCGCGGAAGCGGACCTTTCCCTCGAGGCGGAACAGGGTCCAGCAAGGGTCGCCGTCGAGCGTGTCGGGACCGTGTTCCGATCCCGGGCCGTACTCGGCGTAGTCGCCCGCCTCGAACGAGCCGCGCTCGTCCTCGTAGCCGCCGGCGAGCACCGTGACCTGCTCGAACCCGAGGTGCTCGTGGCGCGGGAAGCGGCGGCTCCCGGGCATCTCCCCCAGACAGAGGAGCGCCTTCGTCGCCGGATCCTCGAGCAGCACCGCCACCTTGCCGCCGTTGAGGAGGAGCGACCACCAGCTGGGCTTCGGCTGACCGCGGAGCTCGGCGCGCACGCTTTCGGGGAGCGGCCAGGCGGGATCGGTGCGGTCGACGGGCGGCGCACTGCGGACGGCGCTCTCGAGCCGCTCCCAGAGCGCGGCCGGCGGCGCTTCGGGCGGGATCCCCGTGAGGAAGGAGCCGCCCGCCCGGGCCAGCTCGCCTTGGCTCGCCCTGCAGGTCGGGCACTGCTCGAGGTGCGCTTCGACGACGATCCGGTGGGGCCGGTCGAGACCGCCCGAGACCGCCGCCAGAATCGTCTCTTCCGATGGATGCTTCATCTTCGTCACTCGGTCCTCGCCGGCCGGTCGTCGAGCGTCGTCGTGACGCCTGGCCTGCTCACGGTTCGTCTTCCTGCAGCCGTTCTCGCATCAGCGCGAGGCCGGCGCGGATCCTCGACTTCAGCGTCCCGACCGGGAGACCGAGCCGTTCGGCGGTCTCCTCGTAGGTGAGCCCGCCGAAGTAGGCGAGCTCGAGAGCCTGCCGCTGCTCCGGCTTGAGCCCCGCGAGGAGCTTGTGCAGGCTGATCGAGACGACTTTCGTCTCGCCCCAGGTCTCGCCGGTCGGCAGGCGCGCGAGGTCGGCCTCGACCGGATCGCTCCCCACCGGACGCTGCCGCCAGAGGTCGACGAGCTTGTTGCGTGTGATGGTGTAGAGCCAGCCCGGAACGTCGCCGCGATCGCGGCGGAAGCTCGCCGCCTTCCGCCACACCGCGAGGAAGACCTCCTGCACCACGTCCTCGGTCTGCTCGCGACCGCGGCCCATGGCACGGACGTAGGCCAGGACGCGCGCCGCGTAGCGCTCGTAGAACAGCCGGAACGCCGCCTGATCCTGGGCGGCGATCTGGCCGAGAAGGGCGATGTCGGACGGGTTCGTTTCCATCTCCGGAACGGTCCGGCTCCTGCGTACCCGTGGTGCGCCGGAGCTCCCCGACCGGTACTTCGGAACCGGGGCAATCATGACACGGGACCTGCCTGGACCGGAGAATCCATCGCTCTGGTACTACGCGAGTTCAGCGCCGGCGGATCGATCCGCCGGAAATCCCGGTTCAGGGATAGCTCTTGAGCGACAGCAGCACCCGCGCCGGCGAGCGCGAGACCAGGATCTCGACCGGCGTCGCGGCGGCGTCGGCGGCGAGCCAGAGATCGAGCTCCCCCTTCCAGACCCGCCGCTCCGGCTCGACCAGCGGCCGCACCGCGACGTGCAGGGTTTCGACCTTCCTGCCCTGGATCTCGACCCGTTCGGTTCCCATCGGCCGCACGAGGACGGGATAGAGCTTGCCGTCCGACCAGATCTCCATCCGCTGCTCGTGCTGCGGCCGTTGGCGCCGCAGGAGCTCGATCGAGGAGGCGATGTCGACCGCCGCCGACGGCACCTCGTTGAGCTCCTTCTTCTTCGTCTTGCCGCGCCAGAGCTGGCTCGACCAGGCGCGCACCGTGGCTCCCGAACCGGCGGCGATCTCGGCGCCGTAGCGGAAGTAGTCGGGGTCGTCGTCCTTCTCCGAGGTGATCAGGAGCTCGCTCTCGAGATTTCCGTTCTCGAGGCGGCGGCGGCTGAGCACACCGTCCCCCTCGCTGGGGAAGAAGAGGCCGGCGACCGCGCCGAAAAATCCCTTGACGCGCCAGCCGTACTCGAGCCGTTCGTCGGCGGAGCCCGCGGCGCCGGTCGCCGTGGCGGCAGCCGTCGCCGGTTCGGGCGGGGAGCCGGCGCCGGCAGGCGAGCCCGCGAGCGCGGCGACGAGGCCGGCCAGAACGAGAAGCGCGGGCCGGCGGGCGCTCGGGGAATGCGGCATCGGATCCATCCTACGCCAGCGCCCGTGCAAGAATCGGGCGCGTCGTGAACCTCCCACCCGCCCTCGTCCTCCCGGCCGCCGCCGAAGCCTCGCTTTTCGACACGCTCGCGAAGGCCGCCGCCGAGAACCCGGTCGAGCTCGCGGCGACGGTAATCTTCGCCCTCGCGCTCCTCCACATCTTCCTCGCGCCGCGGATCCTCGCCTATGCCGATCGCCACTCCGGCAGCGAGGAGACCGATCCCGGCGGGCTCCACGAACGCGACGCGGCGCCGGATTCGTCGACGACGCGCTCGCCCCGGGCGCTCCGCGCCAGCGTCCGCTCCGAGCTCCTCCACCTCGCCGGCGAGATCGAGGCGGTCTTCCTGCTCTGGGCGCTGCCGCTCCTCGCGCTCCTCGTCTGGGCGCGCGGCTGGGAGTGGACCGAACACTTCGTCGGCGAGCTCGTTCCGTTCACCGAACCGGTCTTCGTCGTCGTCATCCTGGTGATCGCGGGCAGCCGGCCGGTACTCGAGTTCGCCGAGCGCGTCCTCGGCGGCGTCGCCGCCCTCGGTGGCCGGACGCCGCTCGCCTGGTGGCTCTCCATCCTCGTCGTCGGCCCGCTCCTCGGCTCGTTCATCACGGAGCCGGCGGCGATGGTGATCTCGGCCATCCTGCTCTCGCAAGTCTTCTTCGACCTCGGACCGAGCCCGGCGTTGCGCTACGGCACGCTCGGCCTCCTCTTCGCCAACATCTCGGTCGGCGGCACGCTCACGCACTTCGCGGCGCCGCCGGTCCTGATGGTGGCCTCCTCCTGGGGCTGGGACACTCCGTTCATGCTGCGCAATTTCGGCTGGAAGGCGGCGCTCGGCAGCGCCGGCGCGACGCTCCTCTACGCCCTGCTCTTCCGCCGCGAGTGGCCGCGGCTCGCCAATCTCGCCGAACGCATCCGCGCCGACGAGCCGCGCGAAGCGACGACGCCGTTCTGGATCATCGCCGTGCACCTGGCGCTCCTCGCCTGGACCGTCTTCACGGCGCACACCCCGCCGCTCTTCATCGGCAGCTTCCTCTTCTTCCTGGTCTTCCGCGAGGCGACCGCACCGCACCAGGGGCCGCTCGATCTCCGCGGTCCGCTCCTCGTCGGCTGCTTCCTCGCCGGGCTGGTGATCCACGGCTCGCTGCAGGGCTGGTGGGTGTCGCCGATCCTCGCGGTACTGGCGCCAACCTCGCTCCTCTTCGGCGCGGCGGGCCTTACGGCGGTCAACGACAACGCGGCGATCACCTACCTGGCGTCGCAGGTGCCGGCGCTCACCGACGCGGCGAAGTTCGCCGTCGTCGCCGGCGCGGTCGCCGGCGGCGGGCTCACGGTCCTCGCCAACGCCCCCAACCCCGCCGGCCAGGCGCTCCTCGGCCGCTACTTCGCGGGCGGCATCTCGCCGCTCCGCCTGCTCGCCGCCGCCCTCCCGCCGACCCTGCTCTTCCTGCTGATCTTCTTCTTCCTGCGCTGACCCGACGGAAAAGCGCCAGGCGGCCCGGTCGCGCCTACTCGGTCGAGACCGGGGCGGTCGATTCGCTGTCGCCGAGGGCCGAGGCGAGGGCGTGCCAGGCGAGCGTGGCGCACTTGACGCGCATCGGGAAGTCGCGGACGCCGAGGAGCGCTTCGAGCTTGCCGAGGTCGGCGGCGTCGGGCGCCGCCTTCCCGGTCAGCGCCCTGCGGAAGCGCTCGGAGAGCTCGCGGACCTCCGTCAGCGGGTGACCGGCGATCGCTTCGCTCATCAGCGAGGCCGAGGCGGTCGAGATCGCACAGCCCGAGCCGCGGAAGGCGATGTCGGTGAGGGTGTCGCCGTCGACCTGGACGTCGATCTCGATGCGGTCGCCGCAGAGCGGATTGTGCCCCTCGGCGTGCCCGGTCGGCGCCGCGAGCTCGCCGAAGTGGCGCGGCTTGCGGTAGTGGTCGAGCAGGACCTCCTGGTAGAGCGCCTGGAGCTCGCTCGTCACGCGAACATCTCCACCGCCGCCGCGACGCCGGAGACGAGGCGGTCGATCTCCTCCTCCGTCGTGTGCAGCGCGATCGAAGCGCGCACCGAGGCGGCGATGGCGAGCCGCCGGTGGAGCGGCTGCGTGCAGTGGTGCCCGGCGCGGACCGCGACGCCGCGCTGGTCGAGCACCGTGCCGAGATCGTGGGCGTGGACTCCGTCGACCACGAACGAGACCACCGCCGAGCGCTCCGCGGGAGCGCCGAGGATCCGCAGTCCGGGAATCGCCGCGAGACCCGCGATGGCACGCGCCAGGAGCGCCTCTTCGTGCGCCGCGACCGCCGCGCGATCGAACGAGGCCAGGAAGTCGATCGCCGCCGCGAGCCCCACCGCCTCGGCCGCCGCCGGGGTCCCGGCTTCGAAGCGCGCCGGTGGCGGGGCGAACGTCGTGCCCTCGACCGCGACGGTCTCGATCATCCCGCCGCCGCTCTGCCAGGGCGGCATCGCCTCGAGATGCGCCCGCTTCGCCCACAGGGCGCCGATTCCGGTCGGTCCGTACAGTTTGTGGCCCGAGAAGGCGAAGAAGTCGCAGCCCAGCGCCGCGACGTCGATCGGCCGGTGCGGCGTCGACTGCGCGCCATCGACGAGGAGCGGCACGCCGTGCGCACGGCAGCGCGCGGCGATCCCGGCGACCCCGGCGATCGGCAGGACGGTTCCGAGCGTGTTCGAGATGTGCGCCAGGGCGACGAGCTTCGTGCGCGGCGTGAGGTGCGCGGCGACCTCGTCCGCCGTGACCTCACCCCGGTCGCTGACCGGGACGACGACCAGCCGGGCGCCGCGTTCGGAGCAGACCTGCTGCCAGGGAACGAAATTCGAGTGGTGCTCGAGCTCCGAGACGACGATCTCGTCGCCGGCTCCGAGCCGCGGCCGGACGAAGCTCGCCGCGACCAGGTTGATCGCCTCGGTGGTGCCGCGGGTGAAGACGATCTCCCCGGCGCTCCCGCCGAGGAACGCCGCGACGCGCTCGCGGGCCGCTTCGTAGGCCGCCGTCGCTTCGCCCGAGAGGCGGTGCACGCCGCGCGACACCGCGCCGTTCGACTCCTCGAGGAAGCGCGCCATCGCCGCCAGGACCGCGCGCGGCTTCTGCGCCGTGGCGGCGCTGTCGAGGTAGGCGACCGGCTGGCCGCCGATCTCGCGGGCGAGGAGCGGGAACTCCGCCCGGATCGCCGCGAGATCGCGGGCGTCCCGGGACGCGAGGAGGTCAGACGGCGTCGCGGACAACGTCACCCTGGGGGATCCAGTGGAAGAGGAACTCCTGCAGCTCGCGTGCGAGCGCCGGCA
Source organism: Thermoanaerobaculia bacterium (assembly GCA_050186295.1). Lineage (GTDB taxonomy): Bacteria > Acidobacteriota > Thermoanaerobaculia > Multivoradales > JAGPDF01 > JAGPDF01. The sequence goes on from JBFWYP010000010.1 coordinate 33,492, forward strand.
CCTTCGCGCGCTCGACCAGGTCGCTGGCGAAGGCGTAGGTCAGCAGGCTCTTGGCCGCCTCCATGCCGATGCCGCGCGAGCGCAGGTAGAAGACCGCGTCCTCGTCGAGCTGGCCGACCGTCGAACCGTGGGTGCACTTGACGTCGTCGGCGAAGATCTCGAGCTGCGGATGGGTGTTGACCAGCGCGTCGTCCGAGAGCAGGAGGTTGCGGTTGGTCTGCTTGGCGTCGGTCTTCTGCGCTCCGGGATGGACGTGGATCCGGCCGCTGAAGACGGCCCGCGACTTGCCGTCGAGGATCCCCTTGTAGAGCTCGTGGCTCTGGCAGTGCGGCGCGATGTGATCGACGCGCATGTGGGTGTCGCAGAGCTGCCGCCCGTCGACGAGGTAGAGGCCGTTCATCGTCGCCTCGCTGCCCTCGCCGACCAGCCGCGCCTCGATGTCGTGGCGCACGACGGCGCCGCCGAGCGAGAACGAGTTGGTCGAGATGTTGGCGCCGCGTTCGGTCTCGAGCACCAGGGCGGAGAGGTGGAACGCCTCGCGGCTCTCGCGCTGGAACTTCGAGTGCTCGAGAACGGCGCCCGGCGCGGCGAAGATCTCGGTCACCGGACAGGTCAGGTAGACCGCCTCGGGGACGCCGGCGAAGCTCTCGACCACCTTGGCCTGTGAATTCTCGGCGCAGTGGATCAGGGTGCGCGGGAAGTTCGCCGTCGGCTCGGGTCGCGCCGACGTGAAGTAGAGGAGGTGGACCGGCTCCTCGACGACCGCGCCGCGGGCGACCTCGACCAGCGCTCCGTCCTCGAAGAGGGCGGTCGCGAGCGCCACGAACGGGTGGCGCTCGCCGCGCGCGAGACTCCCGAAGCGGGAGGCCAGCCGGCCCCAGGCGGCGGTGTCGAGACCGGCGAGGTTCCGCACGCCGATCCCGGCGGGCAGGGCCGCGCTCGAGAGCGCGGGAACGAAGCGGCCGTCGACGAAGACGAGCTCGACCGTGCCGTCGAGGCGGAACGGCTCGAGCGCGGTCTCGATCCCGGCCGGCAGCGACTCCGGCGGCCGCTCGTAGGAGAGCTTCGTCACCGGCGCGAGATTCGTGAAGCGCCACTCCTCCTGCTTGAGCGTGGGAAAGCCCTGCTCGACGAACTGGCGCCAGGACGATTCGCGCAGCGTCGCCAGCGCGTCGGACGTGCCGCGCGCCAGCTGCGCTTCGCGCACGGCCTGGAGAGGTGAGGTTTCGATCGCGGTCTCGCTCATCGCCCGGCCCGCCTCATCCACCGGCGGTGGCGACGGTCGCGGCGGTCGCGGCGACCTCGCTCTCGAGGAAGGCGTAGCCCTTCGCCTCGAGCTCGTGGGCGAGCTCCTGGCCGCCGGAGCGGACGATCCGGCCGTCGAGCAGCACGTGCACGAAGTCCGGGACGATGTGATTGAGGAGTCGCTGGTAGTGGGTGATGACGACGAAGGAGCGGTCGGCGGCGCGCAGGGTGTTGACCCCTTCGGAGACGATGCGCAACGCGTCGATGTCGAGACCGGAGTCGGTCTCGTCGAGGATCCCGATCCGCGGCTCGAGCACCGCCATGTGGAAGATCTCGTTGCGCTTCTTCTCGCCGCCCGAGAACCCTTCGTTCACCGGTCGCTGCAGCAGCGTCTCGTCGAGTCCGACGAGCTTGACCTTCTCCTTGACCAGCTTGAGGAAGTCGATCGCGTCGACTTCGGGCTGGCCGCGATGCTTGCGCACGGCGTTGACCGCCGCCTTGAGGAAGTAGGTGTTCGACACGCCGGGGATCTCGACCGGATACTGGAAGGCGAGGAAGACCCCTTCGCGCGCCCGCTCCTCCGGCGACATCTCGAGCAGGTCCTTGCCGTCGAGCAGCACCTGCCCGTCGGTGACGTCGTACTCGTCGCGACCCGCCAGCACCTGGGCGAGCGTCGACTTCCCCGAGCCGTTCGGGCCCATGATGGCGTGGACCTCGCCGGGATTGACCTTGAGGTCGATGCCGCGGAGGATCTCGCGGCCGTCGACCGAAGCGTGCAGATTCCTGATTTCGAGCAACATCAACCAACACTCCCTTCGAGAGAGACGGACAGCAGTTTCTGGGCCTCGACCGCGAACTCCATCGGCAGCTCGCGGAAGACCTCCTTGCAGAAGCCGTTGACGATCATCGAGACGGCGTCTTCGGTCTCGATGCCGCGGGAATTGCAGTAGAAGATCTGGTCTTCGCCGATCTTCGAGGTGGACGCTTCGTGCTCCATGCTCGCGGTCGGATTGTGGACGTCGATGTACGGGAAGGTGTGCGCGCCGCACTGGTCGCCGATCAGCATCGAATCGCACTGCGAGTAGTTGCGCGCGTTGTCGGCTCCGGCGAGGATCTTGACCTGCCCGCGGTAGGTGTTCTGGCCGCGCCCGGCGGAGATCCCCTTGGAGACGATCGTCGAGCGGGTGTTCCTGCCGATGTGGATCATCTTGGTGCCGGTGTCGGCCTGCTGGTAGTTGTTGGTGACCGCCACCGAGTAGAACTCGCCGATCGAGTGGTCGCCCTTGAGGATCACCGAGGGGTACTTCCAGGTGATCGCCGAGCCGGTCTCGACCTGGGTCCAGGAGATCTTCGACCGCGCCCCCTCGCACTTGCCGCGCTTGGTGACGAAGTTGTAGATCCCGCCCTTGCCGTCCTTGTCGCCGGGGTACCAGTTCTGCACCGTCGAGTATTTGATCGAGGCGTCGTCGAGCGCCACCAGCTCGACGACGGCGGCGTGCAGCTGGTTCTCGTCGCGCATCGGCGCGGTGCAGCCCTCGAGGTAGGAGACCGAAGCCCCCTCCTCGGCGATGATCAGGGTGCGCTCGAACTGCCCCGAGTTCCGCGCGTTGATGCGGAAGTAGGTCGAGAGCTCCATCGGGCACTTGACGCCCTTCGGCACGAAGACGAACGAGCCGTCGGAGAAGACGGCGCTGTTCAAGGTGGCGAAGAAGTTGTCGGAGTAGGGCACGACCGAGCCGAGGTACTTCCTGACCAGCTCGGGATGCTCGCGCACCGCTTCGGAAAAGCTGCAGAAGATGACACCCATCTCACCGAGCTTGGCCTTGAACGTGGTGGCGACCGAGACGGAGTCGAAGACCGCGTCGACGGCTACGCCGGCGAGCGCGGCGCGTTCGGCGAGCGGGATCCCCAGCTTCTCGTAGGTCTTGAGCAGCTCCGGGTCGACCTCGTCGAGCGACTTCGGGGCGTTCTTCATCGACTTCGGCGCCGCGTAGTAGACGACCTTCTGGTAGTCGATCGGCTCGTAGTGGACGTTCGCCCAGGTCGGCTCCTTCATGGTCAGCCAGTGGCGGTAGGCCTTCAGGCGCCATTCGAGGAGCCACTCCGGCTCCTGCTTGAGCGACGAGATCGCCCGCACGGTCGCCTCGTCGAGCCCGGGCTCGAAGGCGTCCTGCTCGATGTCGGTGACGAAACCGAACTTGTACTCGCGCGTCGCGAGCTGTTCGATGGTCTGCGTGTCGGTCGTGGTCATCGTTCCTCTCTTCTCTTCTATCGGGATCCGGGTTCGCCGGAGGCGGCTGCGGCCGCCTCGGCGGCGCGGTGTCCGAGCTGCACGAGGCGCCGCGCCGGCGGGTCCACCAGGTCGGCGAGGGTCACCCGGTCGAGGGCGGTGAAGATCTCGCGGTTGATCCGCTGCCAGGGTCCCCGCACGGCGCAGAACGGCTCGCGGTCGCACTCACCGGGCGAGCCCTCGATGCAGACCGTGAGCGCCACCGGACCCTCGAGCGCCTGGAGGATCTGCGAGGCGGTGATCTCCTCCGCCGGGCGGGCCAGCGAGTAGCCCCCCTTGACCCCGCGGTGCGAATCGAGCAACCCGCTCTTCACCAGGAGCTTGAGGATCTTGCTGACCATCGGCAGCGGCAGCCGGGTCTCGGCCGCCAGGTCGGGCGCGTTCGCCCCGCCGTCCGCGCCGTAGGCGAGGTGGCTGAGCAGCACGAAGCCGTAATCTGTCTGCTTGGTCATCCGGATCATCGGGGAACCTCGGGGAATCAGGACACAAAAAGTCCTGATTCAAGGGGATGATAAGGGGTTCGGCCCGAAAAGCCAACCCGCTCAGGCTTCGTCGGAAACGGCCGGCTCGGCGGCAGAGGCCGCCGCCAGGCGCCGGTTCGACGAATCGAGCAGGGTCGCGATCCAGGCGTAGGAGCCGCTGTTCTCGAGCAGGATCTTGATCGTACCGGTGAGCGGCACCGAGAGCAGCATCCCGATCGGCCCCCAGAGCCAGCCCCAGAAGAGCAGCGATACGAAGACCGCGAGGGTCGAGAGCCCGAGGCGGCGGCCGAGCAGCGTCGGCTCGAGAAGGTTGCCGAGCAGCGTGCCGATCACCAGGTAGCCGGCGAGCACGGCGAACGACTTGGTGAGGTCGTACTGCACGAACGCCAGCAGCATCGGCGGCGCCGCGGCCAGCAGGGCACCGACGTTGGGGATGAAGTGGCAGGCGAACGCCACCATGCCGCAGAGGACCGGGAAGTCGACGCCGAGGATCGCCACCCAGAGGCCGGTGGTGATGCCGATGGCGAGCGACATCGCCGTCTTGATCAGCAGGTAGCGCTGCAGCTCGCGCGAGACCGGCGAGACCCGTTCGAGCGCGGCCCGGTGCCGCGCCGGGAGCCGCTCGAGCTTGCCGGGAAGCGCCGCCGCCTCGACCAGCATGAAGACCAGCGTCAGGAGGATGATCGTCACCTGCGAGGCGAGCGACAGGATCCCCTTGATCGGTCCACCGGCGAGCTCGACGATCGCCTCGGGACGCTGGTACTTGGCCGGGATCCAGTCGAGGATCGCGATCCCCTTCCCGCCCCACCACTCGACGGTGTACGAGAGACGGTCCTGGAACTCCGCGTAGTAGCCCGGACCGACCTCACGGAACTCCCCCAGCGAACCGAGCAGGAGGAGGACGAACGCCGTGGCGACGGCGGCCAGGGCGAGCATGATGAGCATCACCGCGAGCGTCACCGGCACACGGCGCCGGAGGAGCGCCTGGAGCAGCGGCTGCGACAGGACGCCGAGGAAGAGGGCGAAGGCGATCGGGACGAAGAGGGGCGCCGCCAGTTTCAGTCCGGCGACGACCAGGACCGCGGCGGCCGAGCCGACGAGCGCCCGTTGCCCGGAGAATCCGCGCCTTTCGAGCTCGCCCAACGGCATGCGACGAGTGTACAACGGCGTCGCGATCGCCGGCGGGCCGCGCGGCGCTCAGCCCGGACGCACCGCCATGGTGAGCTCCGGTCCGGCGAAGGCGATGGCGGCGGTCACCGCCGCGAGGGCCAGCAGCCCGACGACGAGGCGCGCCGTCGGCAGCGGGTCGCCCGACTCCCAGCGGAAGAGGCGGGCGTTGAGGAACAGTCCGACGGCGGCGAAGGCGAGGAGCGCGGCGATCGGCCCGAGCAGCTCGGCAAACGGCCGGCCCTGCACCAGCGCGCGCTGCAGTCCCTCGTTGAGATAGGTCGCCGGCAGGAAGCGCCCGACCGTCTGCAGCCAGGCGGGCAGGGCGAAGAACGGCATGGCGCTGCCGGAGAGGAACATCATCGGGAAGACCAGCAGATTCGTCAGCGCCGGGGCCGACCGCGTATCGCGGCCGACGCAGCCGACGAAGAGGCCGAGCGCGACGAAGGCCAGCGCCCCGGCGGCGAGCATCGCCACGACCGAGAGTGCCGAGCCGGCGACCGGGAAGCGGAACACGATCCAGCCGAGGGCGAATTGGAAACCGAGCGCCACCCCGAGCGACAGCAGTCCGTGCAGGAAGTGCGCCGCGACCACCGTTCCAGCCGCCGTCGGCGTGACCCGCAGCCGGCGAAAGGCGCCGCGTTCGCGCTCGGCGACGAGCCGCATCGAGTAGCCGAAGAAGCTCGAGGTGATCGTCGTCAGCGTGAGCAGCCCCGGCATCAGGAAGGCGACCTCCCTGGCGCGTCCGCCGGCGAAGACGTAGGCGAAGACGAAGAGGAAGAGCTGCGGGAAGGCGAGGGTGAAGAAGAGCGCGGTGCGCGAACGCACCGTCTCCAGTAGATACGACCAGGCGAGTGCGACGGCGGCGCGGATCGCGCTCATGCGACCTCCTCGACGGCGACGGTTTCGCCCATCAGCTCGAGATAGACGTCCTCGAGCGTCGGACGCTTCAGGCGGAGGTCGACCAGGTGTCCGCCCTGCGCGCGCAGCAGGTCGCCCAGGGCGACGATCGCGGCGCCGGGGTCGGCGACCTGGAAGCGCCGGTGGCGCCCTTCCTCGCCCTGCGGCCGGGCGCCGGCGGCGACCAGCGGCGCCGGGTCGAACGGGCCGTCGACCTCGACCCACAGGGTCGAGAGGCCGGCGGCACGCCCCACGAGATCGAACGGCGAGCCGTCGGCGACGATTTCGCCGTGACGGATCATGATCACCCGGCGGCAGAGCTTCTCCGCCTCCTCGATGTAGTGCGTCGTGAGCAGCACGGTCTTGCCGCGCTCGACCAGGTCCTCGACGATCGTGTGCACGCCGCGGCGGGCGACCGGGTCGAGCGCCGCGGTCGGCTCGTCGAGGAGGAGGAGCTCCGGATCGTGCAGGAGGGCGAGGGCCAGGGCGAGACGTTGCCGCTCGCCCCCGGAGAGGTTGCGGACGACGGCGCGCTCCTTGCCGGTCAGGCCCACCGACTCGAGCACTTCGCCCGGCGGCAGGGTCTTCGGATAGAGCGCCGCGTAGAGGCTCAGCACTTCGCCGATCCGCAGCTCCTGCGGCAGCGCTGTCGCCTGGAGCTGTACCCCGATCCGCAGGCGCAGGGCCCGCGCCTGGCGTGCCGGATCGAAGCCGAGGACGGTCGCCGAGCCGCTGGTCGGCTCGCGCAGTCCCTCGAGGATCTCGACCAGCGTCGTCTTGCCGGCGCCGTTCGGGCCGAGCAGACCCACCGCTCCGCCGCCCTCGATCTCGAGCGAAACGCCGCGGAGCGCGCGGAGCGTGCCGTACTCCTTCACCAGGTCGCGGATCGAGATCATCCCAGGAGCTCCTTCAGACGGGCGTGACCGCTGCGTGAGACCGGCAGCTTGCTGCCGTCCTGGAGGATGGCGAGCCAGCTGTCCTTGGCGTAGAGCTCGAGGCGCGCGATGCGGTCGATGTTGAGCAGGTACGAGCGGTGGATGCGGACGAAGCGGCTCGGGTCGAGCTGCGACTCGAGGTCGCCGAGGGTCTGCTGCTTGAGATAGCGCCGCCCGCCCGAGGCGAAGGAGAGGTAGTCGTCCTGCGCTTCGACGAAGTCGATCCTCGCCGTCTGCAGCACGTGCACCTTCCCCTCTTCGCGGATCAGCACCCGCTCGAGCGGCCGGCCGGGCGGGCGGGCGTCAGCCGCGACGGCGAGTGCCGACGGTCGCTGTTCGGCGCTCTCGAGACGGCCGGCCGCGCGCTCGAGCGCCGCGGCGAGGCGCGCCGGCTCGACCGGCTTGAGCAGATAGTCGATGGCGTGGACCTCGAACGCCTTGAGCGCGAACTCGTCGTAGGCGGTGACGAAGATGACCGCCTCCTTCTCGCCCACCAGCTCGAGAACCTCGAAGCCGGAGAGCTTCGGCATCTGGATGTCGAGGAAGAGGAGATCGGGGGAGAGCTCCTCGACCATCTTCACCGCCGCGAAACCGTTGCCGGCCTCGCCGACGATCTCCACCTCCGGGTGCTCCGCGAGGAGCTCCCGCAGGACCTTGCGGGCGAGATCCTCGTCGTCGACGAGCAGGACGCGCATCGGTCTCATGTTCTCACTCAGGCGGCCGGCGCCGCCGGGACGAGCAGCCGGACGCGGTAACGCTCCACGCCGGCGTCGACGTCCATCCGCGCCCGGTGCCCGTAGACCGCCTCGAGCCGCGAGCGGACATTCGCGAGACCGACGCCGGCGCCACGCGACGCCGGCCGGTCGGGATCGCACGGGTTCTCCACCGCGAGCTCGAGAAGACCGTCGCGGCGCGAGGCCGAGATCGTCACCGCGCCACCGTCGAGGAGATGGGCGATGCCGTGATGGACGGCGTTCTCGATCAACGGCTGCAGCACCAGCGGCGGCACCGCCAGCGCCAGCGTCTCTTCGTTCACCCGCAGGTCGGTGCGCAGGCGCTCGCCGAACCGCACCTCCTCGATCGCGAGGTAGGTCTCGGCGAGGTAGAGCTCCTCGGTGAGCGGCACGTGCTCCTTCTGTCCAAGGCCGAGGCTCTTGCGGAAGAACCCGGCCATCAGGTAGCACATCCGCCGCGCCGCCGGAGCGTCCGATCCGATCAGCGCCGACACCGAATTGAGGCTGTTGAACAGGAAGTGCGGATCGAGCTGCGCCTTGAGCGACTTGAGCTCCGCCTCGCGCGCGTGCACCTGCAGCTCGAGCGCCCGGCGCTCGGTGGCCTGGGCCCGTTCGACCACGGCGAAGAGGAGATGCAGCAGCATCGCCAGGGCGTAGAGGAAGACGCCGACGAGGAAGAGGGTCGGCAGGACGAAGCGGAAGCGCTCGACCATCCCCGAGAAGGCGGCGGTGCCGTCGAGGACCAGGGCCCAGCCGTAGCCGATCGTCGACCAGAGGGTCGCCGACAGGAGCGACGCCACGGCGAGCGTCAGCACGAGACGGGAGCCGCCGGCGCGCTCCGGCGGCAGCTGGCGCACCGGATACCAGGCCGAGAGGCACTGGAAGGCGTAGACGATCGCCATCGGCACGGCGAAGGCGAAGGCGGCCTTGCGCTGCCCGGGGAGCGCCGCGTCGAGGACCAGCGCCAGGACGACGCCCGAGAGCGTGGCCACCGCGAGGTAGCTCACCAGCCGGGCCGGGCGTTCGAAGACGGGGTGCACGGTCGCCATCTCAGTTCTTCACTTCGATGCCGCCCATGATCGCGACACCGCGGACGGTGAGGCGGCCGACGACCTGGCCCGGCTCCGCCGCCGGCCGGGTCTTGTCCTCGAAGCCGCCGAGGAGCGGGACGACCTCCGAGACCACGCGCCAGTTCTCCGGTACGCGGATCTCGATGCCGCCCCACATCGCGAAGGCGTCGATCACCGCCCCCTCGGGGGTCGGCTTCGCGTGCCGCAGGTCGAGCATCACCCCTCCCATGAAGGCGAACAGGTCGCCGCCCCGGAAGGCGCTCGAATCGTTGCGGCGCTCGTTGCCGCTCATGAAGGCGAAGGCGTTGGAGACCTGGTCGCGATCCGCGGTATTCGCCGGAGCCCGGCGGGCGCCGCTCAGTCCGCGCGACACCATCGTCGCCCCGGCGAAGACGAGCGCCACCGGGAAGAACAGCTTCCAGAAGCTGAGCTCGACGATGTCGAGAGCGCCCAGCAGCATCCACCCTCCGGCGAGCATCCAGAACCAGCCCCACGGATTCTTCTGCCCCAGCACCGTGGCGCCGATCCCCAGCAGGACGCAGGGGAAGAGGTAGCGCAGGAAACGGCTCGCGTCCAGCAGGTCGAGGTTGTCGAGCAGCAACAGGACACCGAAGACGATGATCCCCAGCCCGAGGACGAGGCGCGGCGTCACGTGCCGCGCCGACGGCGGCTCGGGAGGAGCCGAGGGACCGAACGGCCGGAGCTCATCGGACATGATCGCCCTCCGGCGCGGCGCTGGCCGCCTCCTCGCGCTCGCGGTCGCGGCGCTCGCGGCGTCCGCGGCCGCCCAGGACCAGCGAGATGCCGCCGGCGACGACGAAGATCGGCCAGGCGGTACCCCACGAGAGTCCCCAAAGATTCCACACGCTGATCCAGCAGTAGAGACCGGAGAGCAGGAGCCAGAAGCCCTCGCTCCACGACTCGCGGTCGCCGCCGAAGAAGATGCGCGCGCCGCCGCCGACGATCAGCAGGAACGGCCAGTAGTTCCAGACGCCGTGCGGGATCTCGAAGCCCAGATTCGACGAGAAGAGCAGGACTCCGATGACCATGAGATAGAGCCCCAGGATCAGGCGGCCCGTGGAGGATCGACGTCGTGACCTCATTGTTGCTTCCCTCCCTGACGCCCGTTCGTCCGGCGTCGAAGGGACCTTACGGCGCAGTGCGCCCGCTGTCACGACCGGATCGGTGAACGGCGGTGTGCGACCGGTGGATCGGAGCCCGCCCGCCGGCCGCCGGCCCGATCCGGGCTAGCATCTTGCCGACCGATGGAGCTCCCTCTCGCCGATCAGCGCCTGCTCGTCGTCCGTCTCTCGGCGGTCGGCGACATCGTCCACACCCTGCCCGCCGCCGCCGCGCTCGCCGCGGCCGGAGCCCGCGTGGTCTGGGCCGTGCAGCGCGGCGGGAGGGATCTCGTGCAGGGCAATCCGGCGGTCGCTTCGGTGGTGGAGATCCCGCGCCGGCGCGGGCTCCGGAACTTTCTCGGCGGAGGGGGAGCCTCGGGCATCTCCCTCGCCGCGGCGCGCCGTGCACTGCGCGACGAGCGCTGTTCCGTCGCCCTCGACTTCCAGGGGCTCTGGAAGTCGGCGGCCTGGGCGCGGGCGAGCGGCGCCGCACGGCGGATCGGCTTCGCCGCGAGCGACCGGCGCGAGCCGCTGTCGCGCCTCCTGCTGACCGAGCTTCACCCCCGCCCGTCCGCCGCGGTGCACGTCATCGACAAGAACCTGGCGCTCCTCGCCGCGCTCGGACTCGACGAGATCGGGCGCCGCGACTTCCCGCTGCCGCCGCTCGACCGGGCCTCGCAACGGGTCGAAACCGAGCTCGCCGCGATGCAGCTCGACCGGCCGGTGTGGCTCCATCCGGGCGGCGGCTGGCCCTCGAAGCTCTGGCCGCCGGAGCGCTACTCGGAGCTCGCCGGCCGGCTCGGCCGTCGCGGCCTGCCGACCCTCGTCACCTGGGGACCGGGGGAAGAGGAGCTCGCGGAGCGGGTCGTCGCCGGCGCCGGAGGTGGCGCCACGAAGGCCTTCCCGGCGACGCTCCTCGAGCTCGCGGCGCTGGCGACCCGGGCCCGTCTCCTCGTCGCCGCCGACACCGGACCGCTGCACCTCGCGGCGGCGGTGGGCACACCGCTCGTCGCCCTCTTCGGCCCGACGGACCCGGCACGCAACGGCCCCTTCGACCCGCGCGACCGGGTGCTCCGCCGCGAGCCCCCCTGCTTCCCCTGCCATCGTCGGGACTGCCCGCGCCACGCCGGCGTCCTGCGGGAGATTCCGGTCGACGAGGTCGAGCGCGCCGTCCTCGAGCGCCTCGAAGGAGCGCCGAAACGGTGACGCGGGCACCGGCGCCGGGGAGGCGGACGTGAGCGACGCGACGCGCGAGATCCTGCGCCGCGTCTTCGGCTTCGCGAGCTTCCGCGGCGAGCAGGAGGCGATCGTCGATCACGTCGTCGCCGGCGGCAACGCCGTCGTCCTCCTGCCGACCGGCGGCGGCAAGTCGCTCTGCTACCAGATCCCGGCGCTCGCCCGCCCCGGCACGGCGATCGTCGTCTCCCCTCTCATCGCCCTGATGCAGGACCAGGTGGCGGCGCTCCGCGAGCTCGGCGTCGCCGCCGAAGTTCTCAACTCGAGTCTCGACGCCCGCGCCCAGTCCGAGGTCGAGCGCCGCTTCCTCGACGGCTCCCTCGATCTGCTCTACGTCGCGCCGGAGCGGCTCCTCACCGAGCGCTTCCTGGAGCTGCTCGACCGGGCGCCGATCGCCCTCTTCGCCATCGACGAAGCGCACTGCGTCGCGCAGTGGGGGCACGACTTCCGGCCCGAGTACCTCGGGCTGGCGATCCTCGCCGAGCGTTTCCCGGCGCTGCCGCGGATCGCGCTCACCGCCACCGCCGACCCGCCGACGCGGCGCGAGATCGTCGAGCGCCTCGCCCTCGGCGACGCGCGCCTCTTCGTCGCCAGCTTCGACCGTCCGAACCTGCGCTACCGCGTGGTCGACAAGGCGGAAGGCGGGCGGCGCCAGCTCCTCGCCTTCGTCCGCGACGAGCACGCCGGCGAAGCCGGGATCGTCTACCGTTTCTCGCGCGCCAAGGTGGAGGCAACCGCCGACTTCCTCGCCGCACAGGGGGTGCGCGCGCTGCCGTACCACGCCGGCCTGACGAGCGAAGTGCGGCGCCGCACGCTCGAGCGCTTCCAGCGCGAGGAGGGGGTCGTGGTCGTCGCCACCGTGGCGTTCGGCATGGGGATCGACAAGCCGGACGTGCGCTTCGTCGCCCACGTCGACCCGCCGAAGAGCCTCGAGGCGTACCACCAGGAGACCGGCCGCGCCGGCCGCGACGGACTCCCCGCGGACGCCTGGATGACCTACGGCCTCGGCGACGTCGTCCAGCTCCGGGCGCTGATCGAGCGCGGCGAAGCGCCGGCGGAACGGAAGATGGTCGAGCGGCGCAAGCTCGACCAGCTCCTCGCCTACTGCGAGACGACCGAATGCCGGCGCTCGGTGCTGCTGCGCTACTTCGGCGAGGCGACACCGCCGGGGAGCGCCGGTTGCGGCAACTGCGACACCTGCCTCGAACCGGTGGCCACCTGGGACGCCACCGTCGCGGCGCAGAAGGTGCTCTCCGCCGCCCTCCGCACCGGCGAGCGTTTCGGCGCCCAGCACCTGGTCGACGTCCTGCTCGGGGAGCCCACCGCCAAGGTCGAACGGTACGGCCACGACCGTCTGCCGACCTTCGGAGTGGGCGGCGAGCTCGACGATCGCCGCTGGCGCGGCGTCATCCGCCAGCTCGTCGCGCGCGGCTTCCTCCGCGCCGACGTCGACGGCTACAACACCCTCGCGCTCACCGACCGATCGCGACCGATCCTCCGCGGCGAGGAGCGGATCGAGCTCCGGGTCGAACGGGAGCGGACGAAGAGCCGTCGCAGGAAGCGCACGACCGCCATCGACGGCGCGGCGTTCCCCGAGGAGGCGCTCTTCGAGTCGCTGCGCGGCCTGCGGACCGAGCTCGCGAAGGCCGCCGGGGTCCCGCCGTACGTGATCTTCCACGACGCCACGCTGCGCGAGATCGCCCTGCGCAAGCCGCGCTCTCTCGACGAGCTCGCCGATCTCCCCGGCGTCGGCGAGAAGAAGCTCGAACGCTACGGTGCCCGGGTGCTGGACACCCTGGCCGGACACCGAACCGAGGAGGCGAGAAGCGAATGACGACGAGAACCGCAACCCCGCGGATGGTCCGCCACCTCCTGTTTCCGGCGCTCCTGCTGGCGCTCGCGGGATCCCCTCCGCCGGCGCACGGCGGGGCGTTCTGCGCCGTCTTCTTCGATCTCGGCAACACCCTCGTCGACACCAGCGGGCCCGCGCCCTATCCGCTCTTCGCGGACGCCCAGGCGACGATCGACACGCTCCAGGCCCGGGGCATCCCGCTGGGCATCATCACCAACGTCCCCGCCGGCTGGGACCACTCCGACCTCGAGGCGATCCTGCAGCAGCCGGCTTTCCTCGACGAGTTCGAAGCGCTCGCGCTTTCGTCCGAAGCCGGCGCGTCGAAGCCGGCGCCGGCGATCTACCTCTACGCCTTCGGTCTCCTCGCTCCGCCGCAACACGGGATCGGCGCCACCGCCTTCGTCGGCGAGACACTCTCCGAGATCGCCGACGCCGAGGTCGCTCCCACGACCGGAGCGCGCGCCGTCGGCATGACCGGAATCCACCTGTCGTCCGCGTCGCCCAGCCCGCTCGCCGACTTCACGATCGCCAACCTCACGGCCCTTCTCGCGATCGCGACCGAGAGCTGCTTCGTGTTCGACTCCGGATTCGAGAGCGGCGATTTCACGGGCTGGCAGAACTGTGCCGGCTGCATCTGAGAGCGGCGCGATGGTGGCGAAGGGTTCCGCCGCTCGAGGCCGCGACCGGCGGCAGCGAGCGGCACGCCGGCTCACGGCGCTCGCGGTCGTTCTCATCGCTGCCGCCGCGCCCGGAGCCGCATCCCCTGCTCCCGCCGCCGCACCGCTCACGCTGCCGCGCACCGAAGTGCGGACCCTGCGATCGGCGGCGAACGGCGTCGACTACCGCCTCTACGTCAGCCTGCCGCCCTCCTACACCGGCGGTACGAAGCGCTATCCGGTGGTGGTGCTGCTCGACGCCGACTACTCGTTCGCGCTCGCCCGCAACATCGCCCAGCACCTGAGCGACCGCGGTGACCTCACCGAGCTGATCCTGGTCGGCGTCGCCTACGACGGCCCCGACCGCTACCGGCTCCATCGCACCCGCGACTACACACCGACCTTCGTCGCCGACGGCGGCTACGGGCCCGAATACCAGAAGGTCTCCGGCGGAGCGCCGCGCTTCCGCGACTTTCTCGCCGGCGAGCTCCTGCCGCTGGTCGACCGGAGCTATCGCACGCTCCCCGGCGCAAGGGCGCTGGTCGGGCACTCCTACGGTGGACTGTTCGGCAGCTTCGTCCTGTTCACGCGGCCGGAGCTCTTCGACCGCTACCTCCTGGTCAGCCCGTCGCTCTGGTACGACCGCTACCTCGTGCTCCGTCTCGAGCGTGAGTTCCGGTCAAGGAACGCCGGTCTGCCGGTGCGGCTCTACCTGGCGGTCGGGGACCGCGAGCACAATGCGTCGCGGAGCATGGTGCGCGACCTCGACGGCTTCGCCGCGCAGATCACGGCCCACCGCTACGGCGGCCTCGTCCTCCGTCACCAGACGCTCGACGACGAGACCCACAACTCGGTCTTCCCGCGGGCGCTCTCGAACGGCCTGCGTTTCCTCTTCGAAGGGCGCTAGGCCGAGGCGCTCAGCGCTTCGCCGCCTCGACCAGCTTCTCGACCACAGACGGGTCGGCGAGCGTCGAGACGTCGCCCAGCTCCCCCGTGTCGCCGGCGGCGATCTTGCGCAGGATCCGCCGCATGATCTTCCCCGAGCGCGTCTTCGGCAGGCCGGGGGTCACCAGGATCCGGTCCGGGGTCGCGATCGGCCCGATCGCTTCGCGCACCTGCTGCTTGAGCGCGCCGATCAGCTCCTCGTTGTCCCAGCTCTCGAACTCGGGAGTGATGATCACGTAGGCGAAGATGCCGGTGCCCTTGATCTCGTGCGGATAGCCGACGACGGCCGCCTCGGCGACCGCGGCGTGCGCGACCAGCGCGCTCTCGACCTCCGCCGTTCCCATGCGGTGCCCGGAAACGTTCAACACGTCGTCGACGCGGCCCGTGATCCAGTAGTAGCCGTCCTCGTCGCGGCGGCAGCCGTCGCCGGTGAAATAGAGCCCGGGATAGGTCGAGAAATAGGTCTCGCGGAAGCGCGCATGGTCGCCCCAGATCGTCCGCGCCTGACCGGGCCAGCTGCGCTTGAGGCAGAGGTTCCCGGAGACGCCGTTGCCCGCGATCTCCTTGCCGTCGGGATCGACCAGCACCGGCTCGACCCCGAAGAACGGCAGCGTCGCCGATCCCGGCTTGGTCGGCGTAGCGCCGGGGAGCGGCGTGATCAGGATGCCCCCGGTCTCGGTCTGCCACCAGGTGTCGACGATCGCGCAGCGCTTCTCGCCGACGACCTCGTTGTACCAGTTCCACACCTCCGGGTTGATCGGCTCGCCGACCGAACCGAGGACCCGGAGCGAGGTCCGCTTGTACTTCTTCACCCACTCGTCGCCCTCGCGCGCGATGGCCCGGAGCGCGGTCGGAGCGGTGTAGAAGATCGTCACCCCGAGGTCGTCGACGATCTGCCAGTAGCGGCCGGCATCGGGGTAGACCGGAACCGACTCGAACATCACCGTCGTCGCGCCGTTGGCGAGCGGGCCGTAGACGATGTAGCTGTGCCCGGTCACCCAGCCGATGTCGGCGGCGCACATGTAAACGTCGTCCTCGCGCAGGTCGAAAACCAGCTTGTGGGTGAGCGCCGCGTAGACCATGTAGCCGCCGGTCGTGTGGAGCACGCCCTTCGGCTTGCCGGTCGAACCCGAGGTGTAGAGCGTGTAGAGCGGCGACTCCGAGTGCATCCATTCGACCGGGCAGGTGGAGCGCTGGCGCGAGCACTCCTCCTCGAGCCAGTAGTCGCGCCCCTCTTCCATCGGGCTGTCGAGCTCGGTTCGCCGCGCCACCAGGACGGCGTCGACGAACGTCAGTCCTTCGACTGCCCGGTCGACGGTCGCCTTGAGCGGGATCCGCTTGCCGCCGCGCAGCCCCTCGTTCGCCGTCACGACGAGCTTCGCGCCGGCGTCGAGGATCCGCCCCCGCAGCGACTCGGCCGAGAAGCCGGCGAACACGACCGAGTGGACCGCGCCGATGCGCGCGCAGGCGAGCATCGTCGCCGCGAGCTCGGGGATCATCGGCAGGTAGATCGCGACACGGTCCCCCTTGGTCACGCCGTGGGCGAGGAGCACGTTGGCGATCTGGCAGACCATGTGCTTGAGCTCGCGGTAGGTGATCCGCCGATAGTCGCCGGGCTCGTCCCCGGCCCAGAGGATCGCGGTCTTGTCGCCGCGCGTCGCCAGGTGCCGGTCGATGCAGTTGTAGGACGCGTTCAGCCGGCCGCCGCCGAACCAGGAGAAGTCGACGTCGCGGAAGTTGGCGTCGAAGATCTGCTGCGGCGGGTGGAACCAGGTGAGGATCCCGGCCTGCTCGCGCCAGAAGCCCTCCGGGTCGTCGAGCGAGCGCCGGTACATCTCTTCGTACTGACGCAGCGAGCCGATGTGCGCCCGGGCGGAGATCGATTCGGGAGGCTGGATCATGGGTCAGGTTCCTTTCTCGTTCGCGGAAACGGGAGGGAGCGCGCCGGCGGTTTCATGCGCCGACTCCGGGATGGAGCTCGGGAAAGCGACGGGACAGGAGCAGATAGAGCTCGGCCGTACCGAGGGCGTCGTAAAGCGGTTCGTGGGGCGGGTAGTCGGGAAGGCCGAAGAGAGCACGCGCTTCGCCGAGGACCGTCGGCAGCCGTGCGTGCCGGGCCGCGTCGCGCGGCAGGCGATCGGCGAGATGATGCCGGTAGCGGTCGACCGCGCGCAGATAGGCGAGGGTGCAGACGGCACGGAACCGGCGGTCGCGGCGCCCTTCAGCGCGTGCGGCGGCGTCGAGGAAGCCGCGCTCCAGCGACGCGCCGTGGACGAGGAGCGCTCCACCGGCGTCGAGCTCGCCCGCCACGAGGTCGAGCAGCCCGGCGAGCGGAATGCCTCCCCGCTGCTCCGACGGCAGCGTCTGGTGGACGCCGAGCGCCGCGAGGTCGCGGGGGCGCTGCGAGCGCGGATCATCGACGAGCGCGCGCCGGCGCTCGCCCCAGCGGATCGATCCGCCCTCCACCGGCACCGAGCCCACCGCGACGATCGCGTCGCGGCGCGGATCGAGTCCCGTGGTCTCGAGATCGAGAGCGAGGAGGCGGTGCGGAGCGTTCGGGACACGCATCGGGATCGTCTCACAGCGCGAAGCGGGCCACGAGACCGTCGCGCACCCCCTTGAGGGTGCCGAAGATCTCCTTGAGGAATCGACGCTCGAGGGTGTTGAGGGAGGCGAGGTGGATCCGGTGGCCGGAGGCCGCGTCGACGCGCCGCGCCGGATCGAGCGCAAGCTCGAGCCGGAGTCCGGCGAGGTAGCGGAACCCCTCGGCGAGCGTCGCCGCGTCGGCGCCGAGGACCGGCCCGGAGACCGCCAGCCGGTCGATCGTCCCGCGCGCTCCGCTGCCCGCCTCGAGCGCCGCGAGGCGCGCGATCGAGACGATCAGCAGGCTGCCGCGCTTCAGGTCGAAACCCTGTTCGCCCTCCTTCAGCCCGCCGAGGAGACCGACCGGGAGCGCCCAGTCCGCGAGATCGCGGGCGAGCGTGCGCAGGACGTGCGGGTTGCGGCCGGCCCGCTGCCGCGCCTCCTCGAGCAGCAGGAGATCGAGCGCGCCCGCGGCGCTGCGCGCATCGAGGAACGTCTGGAAGTCGAGCGCGTCCTCGGCGCGCGGCGCGGTCGTCCACCGCTCGAAGCGCTGCAGCCAGGCGGCGAGCGGATGGCGCCAGCGCGTCGCCATGTAGCCGCCGGGACAGGGCGGATAGCCGGCCGCGAGGAGACCGTCCACCACCTCTTTCGCGAGCGATGCGGAGCGCGCTTCGAGAGCGGCGGCCTCGGCGCCCTCCGCATCGCGGATCGCGAGGGCATTGTCCTGGTCGGTCGGCAGGATCTGCTCGCGACGGCCCTCGGAGCCGTGGACGATCCAGGCGAAATCTCCCGGCGCGAGTCCGTGTGTCGCGGCCGCGGCGGCGGCGAGTCGCCCCGCGAGGCGGTCGCCGAGCGCGGCCACCAGCGTTCCGATGCGCACTGCGTCGACTCCCGAGGCAGCCAGCTCCCCGACCGCCCGACGGAGGCGCATCGTGTAGCCGTCCAGGAGCTCCGCGAGCGGCAGCCGGTCGATCTCGCGCCGCAGCGCGAGCGGGTGGAAGCTCTGGTGGAGCACCAGATCGCTCGCCGAGACGAAGCCGGCGACGCGGCCCGAATCGACGAGCGGCAGGTGACGCACGCCGTGGCGCGCCAGCTCGAGGAGGGCGTCGGTGCTCGACGCCCCGACGGGAAGCGTATGCAGGCCGCGGCTGGCGACCTCCGCCACCGGCGTCGACGGCGGCAGACCGGCCGCGAGGACGCGGTCGCGCAGATCGCGATCGGTGACGATGCCGAGAATCGAGGCAAGCTCGGGGCGCTCGGCCTCCGGTGCCCCGGGGCGGAGCACGAGGAGCGAGCCCACGACGAGGTCGCGCATCCGCCGCGCCGCGATCTCGACGCTCGCGTCCGGCGCGATCGTGGCGATCGGCCGCCGGCCGAGCGTCGCGGCGGGCGTGAAGGCGGCTCCGTCCGCGGGCTCCTGCAGTCGCAGCCGCTGGGCCAGCGTGTCGAGGAAGAAGCGCGAAGCTCCCGGCTCCTCGAGCAGCTCGCGGAACGCCCGCGCGCCGACGCGGAAGAGCAGACAGTCCTCGGCCGCGACCGCGTCCCGCAGCGGCGGCCGTCTGCCGAGGAGCGACGGGAAGCCGAAACACTCGCCCGGAGCGAGCAGCTCGAGCGCTTCGCCCTCGCGTTCCAGCCGCACCCTCCCCTTGCGCACGATCCAGAGGGCGTCTGCAGGGGCCCCGCCGCGGGAGAGCAGACGTTCGCCGGCCGCCGCAAAGCGGATCTCGATCGCATCCTCGAGACGCAACAGCGCCGCCGTGGGGAGGCGGTCGAACGGGGCGTGTTCGGCGAGAAACTCGCGCGGAGCACGCGGGACCGTCGGAGCGTGCGCAGCGTCGACCATGGTCGGTTCAGCCGCGGGCGATCACGAACTCGCTCGCCACGACGAAGACGGCCCAGATCGCCACGGCGACGATCGCGGTCCGGCGCAGCACCTGGACGTACGGGGTGTCCGGCTCCGAGAACCTCGCCACCGGCGCGGTCAGCGGCCGGCAGAGCAGGCGTGCGAACCCCTTGAGCTTGCTTCCCTCACGGACACTGCGCCATTCGACCAGCAGCCCGAAGGCGAGATAGACCAGCAGCATGAAGGCGATCAGCCGGCCGAGCAGGAGCATTCTCACGAGATCGGAATTCATCGTCGGGGAACATCCTAGAAGAGGTGCCGCCGGGACTCCAGAAACGACTCCGGAGCCCCGGCGGCGGAGAGACCAGAAGCGACGGCGTCAGGCGTTGATCGCCCGCGTCGCCGAACCCGACTTCGGGTACCGGACACTCATCACGAGCTCCTGCGTTTCCCTGTCGGGCGCCGGGGTGAGGAGAGAAACCACCCAGGTGACGATGAATCCGACCGGCAGTCCGAACACCGCCGACGCGACCGTCGCGGTGCCGAACCAGGAGACGCCGAAGAAGCGGCTGCCGATCATGTAGTAGAGCGTGACCGTCAGGCCGGCGAGCATGCCGGCGAGCGCCCCCGCCTTGTTCGTCCGTTTCCACCAGATGCCCATGACCAGCGCCGGGAAGAACGACGCGCCGGCGATCGAGAAGGCCCAGGCGACGAGCTCGACGATGATCGCGACGCGGAACGTCGAGACCCAGGCCGAGATCAGCGCCGTGGCGATGAGCAGGACCTTGGTGAAGGTGAGGCGCCGGAGGAGCGTGGCCTTCGGATTGATGACGTTGTAGTAGAGGTCGTGCGAGATGGCGTTGGCGATCGTGAGCAGCAGACCGTCCGCCGTCGAGAGGGCCGCAGCGAGGCCGCCGGCCATGACGAGACCGGTGATCACGAACGGAAGTCCGGCGATCTCGGGCGTCGCGAGCACCACGAAGTCGGAGCTCTTGACCACGAAGTCGGCGAACTGGATGACCCCGTCACCGGCCTTGTCGACGACGTCGAACAGTCCCGCCGGCTTCCACAGCGTCACCCACGACGGCAGATCCGAGATCTTCTGACCGACCAGCTTGGTGAACACCGAGAAGCGGGCGAACGCGGCGTATGCCGGGGCGGTGATGTACAGCAGGAAGATGAAGAAGAGCGACCAGCCGACCGACTTCCGGGCTTCGCGCACGGAAGGTGTCGTGTAGTACCGCGTCAGGATGTGCGGCAGTCCCGCCGTACCGACCATGAGACAGAAGGTCAGCGCGAGGAAGTTCCACATCCCCTTGCCCTTGGGCACCGTCAGGTAGTTCGACACCGTAGCGCCCTCGGCCGCCGGAGCCTTGGCCTGGGTGTCGGCGGTCTTCTTCGTCGCCGCCGCCTTCGCCTTCTCCTCCGCCGAGGCGTTGGCGTCCGCGATGACCGCGGCTGCCGCTTCGGAGTCGGCCTTCCACAGCGCCCGCGTCGCCTTCTCCTGCGGGTCGTTCGTGATGTCGATCGCGAACTGGCTGTTCCGTTGCAGCAACTGACCGTAGGCAAGCTGCGGAATCGGGTTGTGGAACAGCTGCCACGACAGCACGACCACCGGCACGAGGTAGCTGATGATCAGGATGATGTACTGCGCGACCTGCGTCCAGGTGACCGAGCGCATGCCGCCGAGCACCGAGCAGAACAGGACGCCGAACAGCCCGACGAAGACGCCGACGTTGAAGTCGATGCCGATGAAGCGCGAGACGATCAGGCCGACGCCGGTGACCTGCGCCACCAGGTAGGTGAACGAGCACAGGATCGCCGCCAGGATGCCGATGAGCCGCGCGGCGTTGCCGCCGTACCGTGCGCCCAGGAAGTCGGGGATCGTGTAGGCGCCGAACTGGCGCAGGTACGGTCCGAGGAAGACGGCGAGGAGCAGGTAGCCGCCGGTCCAGCCCATGACGTAGGCGAGACCGGAGAAGCCGTTGACCGAAAGCGTCCCGGCCATCGAGATGAACGAGGCGGCCGACATCCAGTCCGACCCGGTCGCCATCCCGTTGTAGATCGCCGGTACGCTGCGGCCGGCGACGTAGTACTGGTCGGCGTCCGAGGTCCTGGTCAGGATCCCGATGACGATGTAGATGCCCATCGACAGAGCCATGAACAGCCAGCCGATCCAGCGGTTGGGGAGGTCGAAGAGCGCCTCGGCGAGCCCGATGAGGATCGTGACGCCGAGGAAGCTCATCGTGTAGATGGTGAAGATCTTCCGCAGGTTCACTTGCGCTCCTCCTCGTGGATGCCGTACTCGAGATCCTTGCGGTTCATCAGCCGCGCGTAGACCGCGATCTCGATGACGAAGACGATGAGCGCCCCCTGTGCGGCCATGTAGTAGCCGAACGGGAATCCGAGGAACGAAACCTTGTTGAGATCCGCGGCGAAGAAGCCCGCGAGCAGATAGGCCACGACGAACCAGATGACCAGGAGAACCGTGGTCAGGCGGAGGTTGTACTTCCAGTAGTCCTGCTTCTGTTGTTCGCTGAGCTCCGACATCCTCTCCCTCCTAGAACTGGAAGATCTGCCACTGCAGATTGATCTGGTCGCGCGAGTTGCCGCCGTCCGGTTCGATCCGCGTGTAGGAGAACTTCAGGTTGTTGTTGTGGCCGCCGAAGAAGAAGGCGAGCCCGGCGGTGAGGCGGTCCTCGTCGGTCCGCGAAGCGTCGTCGAAGTCCTGCTTGGCGTACTGCACGAACGGCTGCAGCTTGATCGGCGCGATGTAGAAGCCCGCCTCGAGCAGGAGGTTCGTCTGGTCGGGAAGGTTGGTGAGGAAGGTTCCGCCGTCGACGTTCACCAGATCGCCCTGGACCACGAAGCTGTTGCCGGCAATCGGCTGATCCCAGAAGAAGTCGATTCCCACCGAGTCGTACTCCTCCTGCGTCTCGTAGCTGGTACCGATCGACAGGGTCTGGGTCTTGCCGAGCGACGTGCCGCGGTAGAAGAGGCCGACCTGCGGCGTGAAGAAGGAGTACATCAACCGCCCGCCGTAGCGCAGGTCGTTCGAGGCGTTGGTGCCACGGACACCCTGGTAGACGCCGGCCCGGTACTCGAGGTGATCGCCCAGGAGGTAGCCGCGCGCCCGCAGACCGTAGTCGCGCCCCACCCGCTCCCCGGTCGGACCCGACTCGACGAACGAGTACGGTCCGTAGTCGGTCGTCAGCAGCGACGCGGCCGACTGGTTGTGGTTGTAGCTCTGCTCGAGCAGCAGCATTCCGGCGTCGAGCATGAACTGCTTCGAGAACTTGTAGGTGGCGACGAAGTCCTGGATGTAGACGTCGTTGGCGTCCTTGACGCCCGCGTTGTTCGACTTGCCGAGGTTCGGGCTGTCCGTCTCGAGGAAGATCGAGAGCTTCTCGCCGAGGCTGAACGACATCAGCAGCCGCAGTCGGCGGAAGAAGAGGTTGTTCGCCGTGTCGTCGCTGCCCGCGACGTCGGCCGACTCCCCCTGCATCTGCGCCAGGAGACCGATCTTGAAGTTCATCTTCTCGTCCTTCGACGTCCACTGCAGCTGTGCACCCGCCGGGGCGGCAAGACCTCCCAGGCAGGCGGCGACGAGCAGGCCCCCCGTCGCGGTTCTGAAGCGCGTTCTCATCGCTGCTCCTTTCCGGCCGAAGGCGATTCACGGCGGCACCGTCGGCCACGGCCCGTCCGTGCAAGTGCGCGACGCACCTCGATCATTGCGAGACTCGGGAGCAGGAAGAGCAGGGAACGTGCCATGTGCGGAGCACGGAGATCCGGCCGTTTCCCGCCGCCCGGTCCGACACCGTGTGTAGCGTTTTGCACCAGATGTTGCGCTCCGCTACATGCGCTACACTCGTCGTCAGCGTGCCCAACCGGCCACTCCCTCCGCCCGTCGCGCGCGAGCTCGAGCTCGTCGCCCGCGCCCTGTCGCACTCACCGGCCGCGGCACTCGTCGTCGCGCCCGACGGTGCGATCTTCGCCGCCTCGGCCGAAGCCGGACGCCTCCTCGGAAGCGGGCTCCGCGGTCGTGCATCGCGGGCCGTGTTCGGACTCGGCTGGCGAGAGCTCGCGCTGGTGGCCGGCGAAGCCGACTCGGACGTCGTCGTCACCCTCTCGCCGCGCGACGTCCGTACGCCCCGGGCCGGCTGGCGCCTGCGGCCGGAGCTTCTGCACTCCGAGCGCGGTGACGAGATCGGCGTCGTCGCCTACCTGATGGCGCCCGCCGAGGAGGATGCGGGCGGGAGCTCCTTCTCCCGGCGGAGTCGCAACGCGGTTACCTTTGACGACCTCTTCGGCGAGGACATGGCGGTCGTCGCAACCAAAGCGGCCGCCGCCCGCTTCGCGGCGACCCGGCTGCCGATCCTGCTCCTCGCCGAGACCGGTACGGGGAAGGATCTCCTCGCCCGGGCGATCCACGCGGCGAGCGGACGCCGTGATCGTCCGTTCGTCGCCATCAACTGCGGCGCCCTGTCGCCCCACCTGCTCGAAAGCGAACTGTTCGGCTACGCGCCCGGAGCGTTCACCGACGCCCGCCGCGAGGGCCACGAAGGCAAGATCGGCGCGGCACGCGGTGGCACACTCTTCCTCGACGAGGTCGCCGAGATGCCGGGACCGCTCCAGGCCCTGCTGCTGCGGGTGCTCGAGGACGGCACCTACTTCCGGGTCGGTGAGAGCAGCCCCCGGCAGTCGGACGTGCGGCTGATCTGCGCCACCTGCCGCGACCTCGCGGGGATGGTCGACGACGGCTCGTTCCGCCGCGATCTCTACTTCCGCATCGCCGGAGCCATCCTCACGCTGCCACCGGTACGGGAGCGCTCCGACGTCGCGCACCTCGCGCGCCACGTCCTCGAGCGCCTGGTCGCGCGCGAATTTCCCGGAAGGCGGACCCCCCGTCTCTCGCGCGCGGCGATCGCCCGTCTGGTGCGCGGACGCTGGCCAGGCAACGTGCGTCAGATCCGGACCGCACTCCAGTACGCGCTCGCCCTCGCGGACGGCGACGAGATCCGGCCGGAACACCTTCCGCGGATCGATTTCGGCGAGCCGGAGGAGAGGCCCGGGAGCACGCCGGCCGGCGTCGCGGCGACGCGATCGCCGGCGAGCGGGAACGGACGCCTCGGACTTCCGACGAGCGGGCGCCTGGAGGCCGTGGAGCGCGCGATCATCGAGCGCACGGTCGAGGAGGCGGGCGGCAATCTCTCGCTCGCCGCGCGCCGGCTGGGCGTCGCGCGTTCGACCCTCTATCGGCGTCTGCGGACGCCACCTTCCGCACCACGGACGCGGCGCTAGGATCGAATTCCACGGAGCGTTCGTGACGCGAATCACCGAATCGGCGGAGCGCAGGATCTCGATCGACGGAGAGCAGCGCCGCGAGCGTTCGCGCAGCGCACGACTCGTCTCGGTCTTCCTGCTCGGCTGCGCCGGCTTCCTCGGCCCGCTCTTCTGGGCCACTTCGCGCGCCGACGGCCCCGGCGGCTGGCCGGCGCCGTTCGTCTTCGTTTATCTCTTCTGGGCGGCGCTCATCGGACTGGTCGCCCTGGCGCTCGGCAGAGCCCGCGACTGACCGTCGATGTTCGCACCGGCCACCCTCGTCGCGATCGCCATCGCCTACGTCGGGCTCCTCTTCCTGGTCGCCGCGGTGGGCGACGCCCGCGCCGCAGCCGGGCGTCAGCCGCTGGCCAGTCCCTGGGTCTACTCGCTCTCGCTCGCCGTCTACTGCACCGCCTGGACTTTCTACGGCAGTGTCGGCCGGGCGGCGAGCGACGGCTACGGGTTTCTTCCCGTCTACCTCGGACCCACGCTCGGCGCTGCCCTCGGCTGGGTGGTCTACCGCAAGATGGTGCGCATCGCCAAAGCCGAGCGGCTGACCTCGATCGCCGACTTCGTCGCTTCGCGCTACGGCAAGAGCACCGGCCTCGGCGCCCTGGTCACGCTGGTCCTGGTCGTCGGAATCGTTCCCTACATCGCCCTGCAGCTGAAGGCGGTTTCGTCCTCGTTCCTCGCCCTCTGGCAGCCGGCGCACACCGAGACCCTCGCCGCCGACAAGCTCTCTCTCGCCAGTGCCGGCGTCCTGGCTCTGTTCGCGATCCTGTTCGGCACCCGGTCGGTCGACCTCACCGAGCAGCACTCGGGTCTCGTGGTCGCGATCGCCTTCGAGAGCCTCGTCAAGCTGGTCGCCTTCCTCGCCGTCGGCGCCTTCGTCGTCTGGGGGATGTTCGACGGCTTCGGCGACATCTTCACCCGCGCCCGAGCCCGGCCCGAGCTCGCCGCCCTCCTCAGCCGCGAAGGCGCCAACAACGGCGACTGGGCCTGGATGACGCTCCTCTCCCTGCTCGCCTTCTGGCTCCTGCCGCGCCAGTTCCAGCTCGGCGTGGTCGAGAACGTCGACGAACGCCACCTGCGCGCCTCGTCGTGGCTCCTGCCCTCCTACCTCCTGATCATCAACATCTTCGTGCTGCCGCTCGCCCTCGCCGGACGACTTCTCCTCGACGGGAGCGGCACCTCAGCCGACGGCTTCGTTCTGGCGCTGCCGATGCTCGCCGGCAAGGAAGGTCTCGCCGCCTTCGCCTTCCTCGGCGGCCTCTCCGCCGCGACCGGAATGATCATCGTCGAGAGTCTGGCGCTTTCCAACATGGTGGCGAACGACCTCGTCCTGCCGCTCCTGCTGCGGCGCCGGGGTGCGGAGGAGGACTTCCGCTTTCCCCTCCTGGTCTCGCGGCGGCTCGCCATCGCCGGAGTCGTCCTGCTCGGGCATCTCTACGCCGTGTCGGCGACTGCCGGCGCCTCGCTCGTGTCGATCGGCCTGATCTCCTTCGCTGCCGTCGCGCAGCTCGCTCCGGCGACCCTCGGCGGGCTCTACTGGAGCGGCGCCAGCCGGCGCGGAGCGATCGCCGGGATCGCCGGTGGTGCGGCGGTCTGGGGCTACACCCTGCCGCTGCCGACGCTCGCCGGCAGCGCGCTGCTCCCGCCCCGCTTCGTCGAGGAGGGCCCGTTCGCCATCTCCTGGCTCCGGCCGCACGCCATGTTCGGGCTCGAAGGGATGGATCCGCTCTCGCACTCGCTCCTCTGGAGCCTGCTCGCCAACCTCCTGCTCTACATCTGCGTCTCCTCTTTCGACCGTCAGAGCTCGATCGAGCGCAGCCAGGCGGCGCGCTTCGTCGGCGCTTTCGGACTCCGCCGCGGCCCGATGGCTCCCGCCTGGGCTCCCGAGACACCGGTCGCCGCCGTCCGCGGCCTGCTCGGACGATTCATCGGCGAAGAGCGGGCCGACCGCGCGCTCGCCGCGTGGGCCGGCGAGCAGAAGGTCGACCTGCAACGCGACCGGGTCGCCGACCCCGAGCTCCTCTCCTTCGCCGAGCGCCTGCTCGCCGGTACGACCGGCGCGGCGTCGGCCCGGGTCGCCATCGCCTCGGTCGCCAGCGAGCACGCCCTCGACGTCGGCGAGGTCGTCGAGCTCCTCGACGAAACCTCGCGCGTCCTCGCCGCGAGCCGCGAGCTCGAGGAGAAATCGCTCGAGCTGGAAGCGGCCTCGGCGGAGTTGCGCCGCGTCAACGACCACCTGCAGGAGATCGACCGGCGCAAGGACCAGTTCCTCTCGACCATGGCGCACGAGCTGCGCACGCCGCTCGCCGCGATTCGGGCGTTCGCCGAGATCCTCCACGACAATCCGGAGCTTCCGCCGGAGCGGCGGACCGAGTTCCTCGGCGTGATCGCGCGCGAGAACGAGCGACTCACCCGTCTCATCCAGAGCCTGCTCGACCTCGCCAAGATCGAGGCCGATCCCGGCCTCGAGCACGCAGTGCCGGTATGCCTGGCGGAGGTCGTCGAGGAGGCCTGCGCCTCGATGGCCCAGATCGCCAGCGCCGGGTCCACGCGCCTCGAAACGGCGATCACCGTCCCGGCGGCGACCGTCCTCGGCGACCGCGACCGTCTGGCGCAGGTCCTGCTCAACCTGCTGTCGAACGCCCTGCGGCACGCGCGCCGGGAGAAAGGAACCGTCCGCGTCGGCCTGGTCGATTCGGGGAGCGCGCTCGACCTCGACGTCGCCGACGACGGACCGGGGATCCCCGTCGCCGAGCGCGAAGTCGTCTTCGAACGCTTCCGCCAGTCTCCCCGCGGGGCCGGAACGCGCGGCGGGACGGGGCTCGGGCTCGCGATCACGCGACGGATCGTGGAGCAGCACGGCGGCCGGATCTGGATCGAGTCGTCGGACCTGGGCGGAGCGCGCTTCGTCGTCTCCCTGCCGAAGGAGCCGCCACCGGAGAGCCCGAACAGCGCACCGTCCGTCGCGGCCGGTGATCGAGGAGGGAGCACATGACGAGCAACCGCAGGATCCTGATCGTCGACGACGAACCGAACATCGTCCTGTCGCTGGAGTTCCTCCTCGGCAAGGCGGGATATGAAGTCGTCGTGGCACGCGACGGCGAGAGCGCCCTCGCCGCCGCTGCCTCCTCGCAGCCGGCGCTCGTGGTGCTCGACCTGATGCTGCCCGACATCGACGGCTACGAAGTCTGCCGACGACTGCGTCAGGACCCCGCCACCGCCGCTGTCCGGATCGTCGTCCTCACCGCTCGCGGACGCGACGCCGAGCGCGTCCGCGGTCTCGAGGAAGGCGCCGACGCCTACGTCACCAAACCGTTCTCGACCCGCGAGCTGATCGCGACCGTGAACGAACTCCTCGGTCGTTCGGCTCCATGAAGAAGGCGAAGACCGGGCGAACGCACCACCGCGGCCGTCCACCGGCCCGCCGCCCCGCGACTTCCGATCCCGGTCCGGCTCTCTTCGAGCTGCGGACCGCGATCGGCAACCTCCGGGCCGCCGCCGAGGCGCTCGACGCGGCGGGGGCGCTTCCGACGCCCGAACAGGCGGCGCTGCTCGCGGCCGTTCTCGACGAGTCGGCGCGGGCAAGCCACGTCATCGACGAGCTCGCCCGGCGGGAGGCGCCTGCGGGAGCGCAGTCCACCGCCCGACGCGCCGCTCTCCTCGCCGCGGATCTCGTGCGCCGCGCCGGCGCCGAGCAGGCGCTGGCGCTCTCGTACGCCGGAGTCGGCGATGCGGACGGACGGGTCGCCGTCCCACCACGCCTGACCGGCGCTATCGTCGCGACCCTCGGCCGGCTGCGCACGGAGCTCCGCGTCGGCGAAGCCGACCTCACCCTGCGCCGGCACGACACCTTCCTCTCGCTCGAGGTCGCGTTCGTGGTCCGCGAATCGGCGCATACCCACCTGGAAGACCTGCCGTCCACACTCCTCGCGCCGACCGGCGGGAACGACGCGCTCGTCGAAGCTGCTCGTACGGCAGGCGGCGAAGCATGGCTTTCGATTCGTCGTGGCGAACCGAAAGTCTCGCTCCGGCTGCTCCTCCCGTTCGCGGACGCTGCGAAAGATTTTTCGTCGTAGCTCTTGCATCTCTGCAAAAAATGTTGACAATGAGCGCACGACAATTTGCCCTTCCGGAGCCAACGCTGTCGACGCCTCTCGTGCGAGAGCCGACAGATTCACCCGAGGACCGGAAGGGGGCGATCGTGAGATCGCTCAAACAGAGGAGGAGACGTATGGCAGCGAAGAAGAAAGCGAAGAAGGCGAAGAAGGCTGCGAAGCGCAAGGCGGCACCGAAGAAGAAGGTAGCGAAGAAGAAGGTCGCCAAGCGCAAGGCGGCGCCGAAGAAGAAGGCCGCCAAGAAGAAGGCCGCCCCCAAGAAGAAGGCGGCACCGAAGAAGAAGGCCGCGAAGAAGCCCGCCAAGAAGAAGGCCGCTCCCAAGAAGAAGGCCGCGCCGAAGAAGAAGGCCGCCCCCAGGAAGAAGGCGGCCAAGAAGATGGCTCCGCCGGCACCGGCTCCGATGCCGATGCCCGTGATGCCGCCGCCGATGATCTGATCCGGTCGACCGCGAGGTCGGCGCAGTCACCAGGAGCCCCGGCGTACCGAGGTCACTCGGCGCCGGGGCTCGTCTCTTTCGGCGTCACCAGCCGCCGCCGCCCCCGCCGCCCGAGCTGCCACCACCGCCCCCGCCACCACCACCGCCGCCGCTCGAGCTCGGCGCCGCCACGCCCGAAGACATCGCCGTCGCAGCGAGCGCCCAGGTCGCCGACGCGCCGCCGCCGCCGAACGATCCGCCGCCGCCGCTCCAGCCGGACCCGCCCGAGCTGCCGGAGCTGCCGGAGGAGGAGCCGCCGAATCGGCCCGTCGTCGTACCCGCGAGCGACGACGAGTCGCTCGCGCTGCCGAAGCGACGGAACCAGCGATCGAGGTTCGGCGCCAGACCGAAGGCGAGAAGATACGGGAACCAGCCATCTTCGAGGTCGGGCTCCTTCCTGCGGAGCTCTTCGGCGAAGTAGTCGCGCGCGCGCGTCAACTCACGGCGACGCGCGAGCGACTCCGGACCCTCCCGCGTCGCCAGCAGGTTGAAGAGCGAGCGGGCGAGCGCCAACGCCCAGCAGAGGGCCGCCAGGAGATGGAGCCAGGTGGCGCCCGGCCAGCCGCCGAGCCGCCAGAGCCCGAGCGCGAACAGGGTGAGGGTGAGACCGATGCCGATCGCCGGGCCGGTCACTCTTCCGACCCTCGACTGCCCGGTGAGGGCGCTGCCGAGCCCGATCACGAGCCACGCGAGGGAGAACGGAACGAGTGTCGCGAACACCATGCCGCGCTTCTCCGGCGCGACGACCAGGGCGGCACCGTAGAGGAACAGTCCCGCCACGAGGAGAAGTGCCGTCGGTTTCCACGACGGTTTCGGGCTGCCGTCGGCAAAGCCGCGCACCTGCTTGAGCCGCGCCAGGACCCCCGAGCGGATCTTCTCCGCCGGATCGAACCCCGTCCCCTGGTAGCGCTTGCGCAGGGTCTGCGTGTCGGTCCTGGTCGAGCTGCCGAAGAGCGCCGAGATCAGCGCTCCCTCGTAGCCCGAGAACGACGAACGCGGCACGAGGAGCTCGAGATGCAGGTCCTCGCGGCGGACGAATCGCCCGCGCGAGCGGACCTCCGATCCCAGCTTGCCCTCGGCGGTGAGACGCGCGAGGAGGGCGGCAACCTCGGCACTGCCGACCTTGCGGTCCCATGCGGCGCCGACGACTTCGGGCGTCAGCGCGAAGAGATGCGTTTCGAGCCAGGCGCGATCGATCGGCGGCGGTTGCGGCCCGCCCCAGCGCCCGAGGGAGCGCTCGCGCGCGAGCAGCCGGTGCAGGAAGTGGGCGATGCCCGCGACCAGCAGCGCGATCGCTCCCCAGCGCGCGAGCTCCGGCAGATGCGGCGCCGAGGCGAACTCCGGCTGCCCCGGGCCGACGTACTCGAGCTCGACCGGCCGGACGAAGCCCTCCCCCGGCGGGAGGTTTTCCGCCGACCAGCTCACCGGCAGCGGCGAGAGGCTCCTCCATTCCGGCGCCAGCGCGAGGCGGACCACGACGACCTCGATCACGCCGACCCGGTCGGCGAAAGCGAAGTCGTGATCGAGCCGGTACCTGCCCTCGCCGAGGCGTCGCATCGCACCGGTCAGCCGGTACTCGAGCCGGTAGTCGATCTCGGTCGCATCGAACTCGGGATCGCTCGGCCGGCGGCTCCGCCACCGCACCTGGCGCGGCGCCGTCCAGTTCCAGGAGTCGACCTTCTCGAGTTCGCCCTGCTCGAGCGTGCGCTCGACGCCACTCGCCGGGTCGATGCGCACGATCCGGCGGACGGCAAGCTCCTGCCCCGGAAAGAGGCGGAACGTGCGCTCGCCGCCGTTCCAGTCGCCGGTGAAGACCATCCGTTGCAGCTCGCGCACCGAGAGGCTCCCGTCGCGCTCGACCGTCGCGTCCACTTCGAGCGCGCGCCAGTGGAGCTCGCGCGCGGCGCCCGGTTCCGCGACGAGGGCACAGAGCACCGCGAAGACGGCGATCACTGGGTTCCGGTGGCGTGTCATGGCGGGCTCCCCGGGTAGCCGGAGACCGCCCGTATAATAGCCGTCCCGAGCGCAAGAGCGCCGCCGCCAGACAGGAGGAAGCCGTGATTCGACGTCGATCCGCCATCGCCTTCGCCAGCCTCGTACTTCTCGCCGGTGCCGTCCAGGCAGCCAAGAAGCCCGAGGCTCGACCGTTTGAACTGCAGGTCGTCGACCCCGCCGAGAACCCGTTGTCCGGAGCGCTGGTCACGATGAAGGCTCCCGACGGAACGATGCTCGAGCTCACGCTCCAGGGCCTGACCGACGACGCCGGCAAGGTCTCCGGGACCCTCCCCGACGCTGCCGCCGCCTACGACGTTTCGGTGAGCAAGTCGCGCTATCACCCGCAGCAGCCGACGATCGACTTCGCGGGCCAGAAGCTCAAGAAGGGGCAGACGGCGCTGATCAAGATCACCCTCGAGCCGTTCACCGCCTACGACGACTACGCCGCGGCGGTGAAGGCGCTCAAGGCGAAAGATCTGGGCACTGCCGAAGCGAATCTGAAGAGCGCCGTGGTGCTCGACCCGAAGCTCGTCAAGGGGTACGAGGTGCTCGCCATGGTGCAGCTCGACCAGAAGCGCTGGGACGAGGCGCTGGCCTCCGCGGATCAGGCGCTCGCCCTCGAGCCCGAGAACCTCTCGGCGCTGCGCAGCCGCTACGACGCCCTGGCAGGGGCGGACCGGGCGGAGGAGGCCGAGGCGGCGCTCACGGCACTCGCCGAGAAGGATCACTCTTCGGACGTCGCCAAGCTGCTCTACAACGCCGGCGCCCAGTCGGTGAACGCCAAGGAGCCGGAGAAGGCGCGCGGCTATTTCGACCGCGCGCTCGAGATCGACCCCAAGCTCTATCAGGCGCACGCGGCCCTCGCCGAGATCGCGATCGCCGAGAAGAAGTACGACGACGCCGTCGCCCAGCTCGACCTCGTCGTCGGCCTGGCGCCGCGCAACTTCAAGGCATACGAACGCAAGATCGAAGTGCTGAAGGCGATGGGCAAGACCGCTGACGCGGACACCGTCGCGAAGAAGCTCGCCGAGCTCAAAGCCGGGAACTGATTCCGGCGCCGTCATGGAGGTCTTCCTCACCGGAGCGACCGGATTCATCGGCAGCCAGGTGGCCCAGGCGTTCCGGCGCGCCGGCTACCGGGTCCTCGGACTCACCCGCTCGCAGGAAAAGGCACGCGAGCTCGCGGCGCGGGAGATCGAGCCGGTGCTCGGCGACCTCGCCGAACCCGCGAGCTACCTCCCGGCCGCACGGCGAGCGAGCCTCCTCGTCCACTGCGCCGCCGAGTCGTCGCGCGACGCCGTCGCCCGCGATCGCCAGGCGATCGAGACGCTCCTCGCCGCCGCCCGCGAAGCCCGCGCCCCGCGCCACCTGATCTACACCTCCGGGGTCTGGGTCCTGGGCTCGACCGGCGACCGCGTGGCGACCGACGACTCGCCGCTCGCTCCGTTCGGATTCGTCGCCTGGCGCCAGACCCACGAGGAGCTGGTCCTCGCCGCGGATTCGGAGGAGCTCCACACCGACATCCTGCGCCCCGGATGCGTCTTCGGGCGCTCCGGGAGCCTCACCGGCTACTGGTTCGAATCGGCGGCGAAGGGCGAGGTCGAGATCGTCGGCGACGGCCGCAACCACTGGTCGATGATCCACGTCGACGATCTCGCGCGTGCCTACGTCCTGCTCGCCCGGCAGCCGCGGCACGGTCTGGCGCTCAACCTCAACGACGGCACGCAGGCCACGGTCGGCGAGATGGCGGCCGCGGTCGCCAACGTCGCCGGCGTGCCGGGACGGGTCCGCTCGCTCACCGCCGAGGAGGCCCGCGGCCGCTTCGGCCGCATCGCCGAAGGACTCTCCGCCGACCAGCGCGTCTCGGCGGAGCGCGCCCGCCGGATCCTGGGCTGGGCGCCGCGTCACGCCCCGTTCGCCGACGACGCCGATCTCTGCTACGCCGCCTGGAAAGCGCACGCCCGTTGACGAAGGCGCGGTGGGTCCAGGTCCTCCTGGTGCTCGCGGCGGTTCTCTGGTGGTGGAGTGGCCGACCGGACGGCGAGACGGTCGATGCCGCGATCGACTGGA
This sequence comes from Thermoanaerobaculia bacterium, assembly GCA_050186295.1. GTDB lineage: Bacteria > Acidobacteriota > Thermoanaerobaculia > Multivoradales > JAGPDF01 > JAGPDF01. The sequence continues at coordinate 66,541 of JBFWYP010000010.1, forward strand.
GCCGCGAGCCGCTGCAGACCGCGACCGACCACGCCCCGATCCACGTCACGACCCGCCGCGGCGAAGCCACGCTGACGCCCCGCGCCGCCTACGACATCGCCGCGCGCGTGGAAGGCGCGGAACGCTACCGCTTCGACGACACGGCGATCCTCTCACCGCTTGACCTGGTCCTCACCTGGGGCGAGCTCCCGCTGCCCGAGTGGCGGGAGAAGCTCGACTACTCGCAGAGCTGGCGCTTCTACTTCTGGCGCACCGCGGACCTTTCGCTCGACGCCGAGTACGTGATCCGCCACTCGGCGAACACCCACATCATCCCGGCGAACCGCAACCTCGAGCGCGCGCTGCTCACCGTCGGCGCCGGCGACGACGTCCGCCTCACCGGCTACCTCGTCGATTCGAGCGCTCCCGGATTCCGCTGGGAGACCTCCCTCGTCCGCAGCGACCACGGAGACCACGGCTGCGAGGTCCTCTACGTCGAGTCGGCCCAGATCGGCGACCGGCTGTATCGTTGATGCGCCGGGAGGGAGCGCCCATGCCGAGCCGCCTCGTCGAATTCGCCGACCACTACTGGTCCGAGTACCTGCGGAAGATCGTCGCCGCCGTCGAGCCGCTGTCGGACGAGCAGGTCGTGGCGCGCGCCAACGAGCGCTCCAACAGCATCGCCAATCTGCTCGCTCACCTGCACGGCAATCTGTCGCAATGGGTCCTCGCGGGCCTCGGGGGCGAACCGTTCGAACGGCACCGCAGCGAGGAGTTCGCCGGCACGATCCGCGGCGACAAGGCGGCGCTGCTCCGCGACCTCTCCGAAACCGTCCGGCGCTGCCGCGAAGTCGTCCGCACGATTCCGCCCGAGGAGTTCGCGCGCGTGCGCAGGATCCAGAGGTACGAGCTCGACGGCACGGCGGCGCTCTTCCACGCCGTGGAGCACATGAGCTACCACACCGGGCAGATCGTGCTGCTCGCCAAAGCGATGGGAGTCGAGGTCGACTTCTACCCCCAGCACCGGGGGGAGTGAAGCGTCAGATCCGCGGACCCGCCGCGCGCACCGCCTCCGACACCTCGGACTCGTACTGACGGAAGTTGTCGGCGAACATGCCGGCGAGCCGCGCCGCCTGCGCGTCGTAGGCAGCCCGATCGCTCCAGCTCTCCCAGGGGCGGAGGACCGAACCCTCGACACCGGCCACCTGCTCGGGGATCGCGAGGCCGAAGACCGGATCGGGATGGGTCGCCACGTTCTCGAGCTCGCCGGAGAGTGCCGCTTGCGCCAGGCGCCGCGTGAGGGCGAGCTTCATCCGCGAGCCGACCCCGTACGGTCCGGCCGTCCAGCCGGTGTTGAGGAGCCAGACCCGCGAACCGTGCTGCTTCAGTTTCCGGCCGAGCATCTCGGCGTAGACCCCGGGATGACGCGGCAGGAAGGGGCCGCCGAAGCAGGGCGAGAAGGTCGCGGACGGCTCGGTGACGCCGCGCTCGGTCCCCGCCACCTTCGCCGTGTAGCCCGACAGGAAGTGGTACATCGCCTGCTCCTCGGTGAGCCGCGCGAGAGGCGGCAGGACGCCGAACGCGTCGCAGGTGAGGAAGACCACGTCCTTCGGGTGGCCGGCGAGCCCGGCCGGGTCGCAGTTCCGCAGGTGGGTGATCGGATAGCTCGAGCGCGTGTTCTCGGTGAAGCGGGCCGAGTCGAGATCGAGTTGCCGCGTCTCGGCGTCGAACTCGACGTTCTCGACGATCGTGCCGAAGCTGTGGGTCGCCTCCCAGATGTCGGGCTCCCCTTCGCGCGACAGCCGGATCACCTTGGCGTAGCAGCCGCCCTCGATGTTGAAGATCCCGTCGTCCGACCAGGCGTGCTCGTCGTCGCCGATCAGCGTCCGCGCCGGATCGGCGGAAAGCGTCGTCTTGCCGGTGCCGGAGAGGCCGAAGAACAGCGCCGAGTCGCCCGGATCCTTGCCGTAGTTGGCGCTGCAGTGCATCGGGAAGATCCCCTGAGCGGGCAGGACGTAGTTCATCACCGTGAAGATCGACTTCTTGATCTCGCCGGCGTACTCGGTCCCCCCGACCAGCACCATCTTCCGACCGAAGTGAAGGACGACGAAAGTCGACGTGCGGGTGCCATCGGTCGCCGGATCCGCCTTGGCGAGCATCGCGTCGACGACCACGAAGCCGGGCTCGAACTCGGCGAGCTTCGCCGGATCGGTCTCGCGCACGAACATGTTCGAGGCGAAGAGCGACTGCCAGGCGCATTCGGTGATGACGCGCACCGGCAGCCGGTAGCGGGCGTCCGTGCCGGCGTAGCCGTCGAAGACGAAGAGATCGCGGTCGGCGAGGTGCGCGGTCGCCCTGGTCAGCAGCCGGTCGAACGACTCGGGCGCGATCGGCTTGTTGACCTTGCCCCACCAGACGTTGTCCTTGCTGCCCGGCTCCTCGACCACGAACTTGTCGTTGGGCGAGCGGCCGGTGAACTCACCGGTGTGGCAGATGAGCGCCCCGTCGGCCGAGATGGCGGCCTCGCCCCGGCGGACCGCCTCTTCGTAGAGCTGCGCCGGCGGCAGGTTCCAGAAGACCGTGCCGCTCGTGGAAAGTCCCTGCTCGTCGATGCCATGCCGGCTCCACACCGGCCCGCGGTTCTGCATCTCGCCCCCTCAGCCTGCCTCGGAAAGTAGCATCGCGGCCCCCGGCCTGCCGGAGCCGCACCTCGGAACCCCGGAATCCTATCGAATCGGCCCGGGGCGACCCCTCTTGACAGAAAGAAAACGGCCCCCTCCGCCGCGAGGCGAAGGGGGCCGCCGGAAAGCCGTTCTCCCCGTGTCAGCCCTGACGGCGGAAGAGCAGGATCGCCGCTCCGGCGAGGAGCAGTGCCAGCGCCGCGAGACCGGTCCGGGACAGGGCCGGAACCTCGAGGATCGAGACCTCGTTGAGGATCACGTCGAACGAGCAGGTGTTCTGGTTGTTCGCCGGATCGGTCGCGATGCAGACCACCGGCGTCGTCCCCGAGGGGAAGAGGCTGCCCGAAGGCGGCTGGCAGTCGTACGTCGCCGAGCAGTTGTCGGTGACGACCGGCGGATCGTAGTCGACGATCCCTTCGGTCGTTCCCGGCGGGAGATCCTCTTCGATGTCGGCCGGACAGGTGATCACCGGCGCTTCGACGTCGTTGACGGTGATCGTGCCACCGTCATTGCCCACGTTGCCGGAGGCGTCGGTCACCGAGCAGTTCACCGGGGTCGAGCCGACCGGGAAGGCCGTCCCGGACGGAGGTGCGCAGTTCGCGGGGCCGACTCCCGGGCAGTTGTCCGAAGTCGTCACGCCGTAGAGCACCACCGCCGAGCAGAGGCCTGCGTCGTTGCCGACGGTGGCGTCGGGCGCCGTCACGACCGGCGGCTCCTGGTCGACGACCGTCACGTTGAAGGAGCAGCTGGCGCCACCACCCTCCGGCGCGTTCGGGATCTGCTCCTCGCAGGTGACCAGCGTCGGACCGAGCGGGAAGGTCGAACCGGAAGCCGGCGTGCAGAACACCTGCCCGCACTGGCCGCTGATCTGCGGCGCCGGATAGTTGACCGGCGCGCTGCAGGTGCCTCCGGCGGTCGGAACGACCTGGTCCGCCGGGCAGGTCAGTGCGCAGCCCTGGCCGCCCGCCATGGTGAAGATGAGCGAGAAGGCGCGGATCGAACCGGTATCGCCGCCGGCCAGATCGGTGACGTGGATCGCCCAGTTGCCGTTGGCGGTCGCCGCTGCGAGACCGTCGAATGCCGACAGCGGGTTGTTGGGCGTGAAGTTGCCGGCGATCGCGCCGGTTCCGCACTGATTCTCGATCGCGCCGCCTCCGGCCTCGTCGTCCAGGAGTACGGTGCAGAAGTTGTTCTGCGAGCAGCCGAGGCCGCTTCCCGTGAATCCGGGCCTGTCGATGACCGTCACGCTCGTGCCACCTCCCGGCTGCGTGATCGTGACGAGCAGGTCGCCGATCCAGGTATGTGCGATCGAGGCGCCGGCGCTGTTGGTGCCGTTGGTACAGGCCGTTCCGACGATCGGGTCGAGCTGGAAGTCGATGTCGGCGATCGTTCCGGCGAGACCGGACACCGGCAGGAAAACATCGACGCCGGAGCTGGGGCTGTCCGGAATCGCGACGGCCGGCCCGGTGTACGAAAAGGTCTGGGCAAACAGGACGACCGGCAGCAGGAGACCCGCCGCGAGAAGGCCGACACCGATCCGACGAGACGCACGCTTGGACATTGGTACCCCCGCAATGGAACCTGTGAATTGCCAGAAATCGCCAGGATTCTGGCCCTTCCCCCGACGCAAGTCAACTGGCCGGTGAGACCCCCGGCCGGCCGTCTGCTAGCTTCCGCCCGAGAGATGCCGACCCCCCGGAAGCCGGCCCCGACGCTTCTCCCGGGGAAACGCGGTCCCGCCGCCCGCCCGACACCGCCCCGGAGTCGCGCTCCCCAGGCCGTACTGTTTGCCGGGCTGCTGCTCCTCCTCGCCGTCGTTCCCTATCTGGGGAGCCTCCAGGGCGGATTCGTCTCGGACGACGTCCCCCAGATCCGCGACAACGGAATCGTGCGCGACCCGGGACGCTGGAGCGAAGCCTTCACTTCGGATGTCTGGGCGTTCAAAGGGGAATCGGAGCGACCCTGGAGCACCTACTGGCGTCCGCTCTTCGTCCTCTGGCTCGCCTTCCAGTATCAAGCATTCGGCGCGGCCTCGGCCCTCCCCTGGCATCTCGTGGCAGTCGCGTTGCACGCGGCGGTCACACTTCTCTCCTGGCGCGTTGCACTCCGGCTGGGGCTCTCGCCCGCGACAGCCGGCGCTGTCGCGGCGATCTTCGCCGTCCACCCGGCACACGTCGAATCGGTCGCCTGGATCTCCGGTGCTCCGGACCCGCTGGGCGCCATCTTCGCGCTGCTTGCGATCCTCGCATTCGAGCACAACGCTTCCGGCCGGAATCCGGCCACCACCGCCGCGCTCTCGATCACCGCCTACGCCCTCGCGCTCCTGTGCAAGGAAAGTTTCGCCGGTTTGCCGATCTTCCTCGCTGTCCTGACCTGGACATCGCTTCCGGAGCTCGAAGCGAAGGATCGCGTTCGCCGGTCCTTGCTCTCGGTCCTGCCCCACCTCGTCCTGCTCGGCCTCTACCTGTTGGCGCGACGCGCCGTCCTCGGCAGCCTGGTCTCGGGACGGGACTGGGAACCGCTCACGCTCCTCCAGTGGATCGGAACCGTGCCGCGTGTCCTCGCCTTCTATGCCGGGCATGCTCTCGTGCCGTTCCGTCTCGGACCCATCTACCCGCTGCACGCGGAGAATCCGTCGATCGGCACCGCACTGGCGCTGGTCGTGATCGCCACCGCAGCGCTTCTCGTCCGCACCGCAAAGAAGCAGAGAAGCGTCGCGCTCGGGTGCACCCTGTTCCTCGCGCTGCTCGCACCGGTTCTCCACCTCGGAGCCCTCGATCCGATCGAGCTCGTCCACGACCGCTACCTCTACCTGCCCCTGTTCGGACTCTGGATGGCGGTTCTCGGAGGTCTTGCGCATTGGTTGAAGACGTTCCGGCACGGCAGATGGAGAAAGCCGGCTGCGGTGCTGCTCGCCTTCGGAGTTCTCTCGATGGCGCTCCGTTCCGCCGTGCTTGCCCGGGTCTGGCACAGCGAGCTCTCCCTCTGGAACCGCGGAATCGAAACCGCACCTCGCTCGCCCACGGCGTGGTCTCGACTCGGCTTCGCGAGGCTCGAGTCCGGCGACGCGGCCGGAGCCGCAGCAGCCTTCGAGCGCGCCTTGCCGCTGCGGCCCGATGCCCACTCGCTCACCGGGCGTGCCCAGGCGCGGCTCGCGCTGGGCGACCGCGCCGGCGCCGCCGCCGACCTCGTGGAAGTTCTCTCCCAGCAACCGGCGTTCACGCAGGCTGCCGAGCAGCTCGCCTCGATCCTCGTCGCGAGCGGGCGCCTGCAGGAGGCGGAGACGCTCCTCGCCCGGACGCTCCCGCTCGCCCCCTGGCGGCGCTGCTCGCTGACGACGAACCTCGCGGTGGTCCACTACCTCCAGGGGAGGAAGGACGAGGCCCTCGCGGAGCTCGAGTCGGTCGACGGACTGCTCCGCGGCGAGCCGACCACCACCTGCCTCGGCTCTCTGTTCCACCGCTCGGCGCTGCTCGACGAGCTGGGGCGGTCCGCCGAGGCGCGCGCAGCCGACAGCCACTTTCTCGCGATCACGACCGGTACGACGGATCCCGCACTGCTGCGGCTGCGCTCGGCCGCCCGAGAGCGTGTCGCGGAGCCGCGCTGACTCGACGCGCGCCCCTTGCGCCCCCCCCGTTTTGGTGGAAAGCTCCCCTCGTTTTGGCGCTTCGGGAGCCCACGTGAGAATCGAGCGGCGCAATCGAACGCACCCCCACCACCCCCAAGGAAGCCACGCATGAGCGAAATCAGTTTCTTCGATCAGGTCAATCTGAACTTCGACAAGGCGGCCGCCTACACCAAGCATTCGAAGGGCCTCCTCGAGCAGATGAAGACCTGCAACAGCGTCTACCACATGGCGTTTCCGGTCGAGAAGGACGACGGCTCGATCGAGGTGATCCACGCCTGGCGCGCCGAACATTCGCAGCACAAGCTGCCGACCAAGGGCGGCATCCGCTACGACTGGCGGGTGAGCGAGGACGAGGTGATGGCGCTCTCGGCGCTCATGACCTACAAGTGCGCCATGGTGGAGGTTCCGTTCGGCGGCGCCAAGGGCGGTGTGCGGATCGACCGCCGCAACTACACCGACGGCGAGCTCGAGCGCATCACCCGGCGCTACGCCTACGAGTTGTCGCGCAAGCAGTTCATCGGACCGGCGGTCGACGTACCGGCCCCCGACTACGGGACCGGGCCGCGCGAGATGTCGTGGATCGCCGACACCTACCAGGCGCTGGCGCCTCACGACGTCAACAGTCTCGGCTGCGTGACCGGCAAGCCGATCGCCCAGGGCGGCGTGCGGGGGCGCAAGGAGGCGACCGGGCGCGGTGTCTTCTTCGCCATTCGCGAGGCCTGCAACGACGCCGAGGACATGAAGGCGCTCGGGCTCGAAGCCGGACTCGAAGGCAAGACGGCCGTAGTCCAGGGGCTCGGCAACGTCGGCTACTACGCCGCCAAGTTTCTCGTCGAAGCGGGAGTCAAGCTCGTCGGGGTAGCCGAACGCGAGGGTTCGATCTCGGACCCCGACGGCATCGACCTCGAAAAGCTGATGGCGCACCGCGCCGAGACCGAATCGATCCTCGGATTTCCGGGGGCGAAGGATCTGCCCGACCGCTCCTCGGCGCTCGAGCTGCCCTGCGACATCCTGGTTCCGGCGGCGCTCGAGAACCAGATCACCGAAGAGAACTGCGACCGCATCCAGGCGAAGATCATCGCCGAGGGGGCGAACGGCCCGACCACGGCGTCGGCGGGCGACCGGCTCTACGAGCGTGGCGTGATGATCATCCCCGACATGTACTGCAACGCCGGCGGGGTCACGGTCTCGTACTTCGAGTGGCTGAAGAACCTGTCGCATGTCCGTTTCGGACGGATCGGCAAGCGCTTCGAGGAGCGCGCCTACCGCAAGCTGCTGCAGGCGATGCAGACGATGACCGGGAAGACGCTGACCGACGCCGAGATCCGCGCCATCGCCAACGGACCTTCCGAGGAGGATCTCGTCAACTCCGGGCTCGAGGAGACGATGATCAACTCCTACGAGAAGATCCGCGCCACACGGCGCAAGCACGACGACAAGCCGGATCTGCGCACCGCCGCGTTCATCGTCGCGATCGACATGATCGCGGTGTCGTACGGCGATCTGGGGATCTTCCCCTAGAGTTCGGCATTCACTCCGCGACTCCACCCGGGAGTCGCGGCGGTAGCCCCGGAGTTCGGGCGGCTCCGGGAACCGGGCGGGTTGGGTCCGCCGCATGACCGCAACGCCCAGACAAGGAGGTGATCCAGTGGATTCAAGTCAACATGGCTCGGTGGGGGTGGCGTCCTCCTAGGGGTCCCTCCTTGGGCGAATCGCGCCACGGGATGAACAGCCGCCGGCCTCGGCTCGGCGGGTGCACGACCTGCTAGCAGGTTTCAACCCAGCGCCGCCTTCATCGAACCCCGGGCCCCGGAGCGTGAAAGCGTTCCGGGGCCCTTTGTCTTTCCGGCCGCCCGTCAGGAGGCGAGCGCGCGGTCGATCTTGGCGGCGAGAACGAAGTCGCTCTCGGTCAGACCGTCGATCTTGTGGGTCCAGGTGGTGACTCCGACCCGCCCCCAGCCAAGTGTCAGATCGGGGTGATGCCCTTCCCGCTCGGCGATCTCTCCGACCCGGTTGACGAAAGCAAGCGCCGAAACGAAGTCCGGAAACTCGTACATCTTCTCGAGGTGGTGGCCGTCGACCACCCGCCAGCCGTTGGGGCCGAGGGACTCGAGGAGCGGGGCGCGCTCCTCCTCGCTCAACGGCGGCACCCCGCCGCGACAGGGAACACAGCTCCGGTCGGCGAGCTCCCGGGATTCCGGCATCGTCAACTCCTTTCAGGCCTTCTTCTTGCGCAGCCGGTCGACGAGCGCCCGCATGGCGCCCTGCGTTTCGTCGCCGAACCAGTCGGTGACGAAACGCTCGTAGGTGCGCTCCTCCTGTCGCGCGAACGCTTCGACGAGATTCCTGCGGCAGAGGGCGCGCGTCGTGGCCATCGCGCGGGGCGGCAGCTTGATCAGGTCGCGCGCGATCGCGATCGCGCGATCGACGACCTTCTCCTCCGGCACCAGCTCGTCGACGAGCCCGATGCGCAGCGCCTCGCTCGCCGGAACGAGAAGACCGCCGACTCCGAGCCGCTCGGCGTGGCGTTCACCGACCACGTGGCGGAGCGCCGTGTGGATGACCTCCGGCAGAGAGAGCCCGACCTGCACCTCGTTCAGTCCGATGCGGTAGTCGCCCTCCGCCATGACCCGCACGTCGCAGAAGATCGAGATCACCGCCCCGCCCGCAGGCGCGTGCCCGGTGATCGCCGCGACGATCGGGATCGGCGAGGTGGCGAGGTTCCTCATCAGGCGGAAGAAGTCGCGCAGCGTCTGCTCCATTCCGGCCTCGTCGAGCGTCAGGAGCTCGGGCACATCGAGTCCGCCCGAGAACATTCCGGGACGGCCCGAGATCACCAGCGCCCGCCGCGCCGCGTGCGGCGCCGCTTCGACCGCGTCGGCCAGCAGCTCGATCAGGTCCGGATTCAGGGCATTGGCGGGCGGCCGCGCCAGCCGGATCTCGCGCACATCCCCGTGATCTTTCGTCTCGAACATGGACTCCCTCCGCGAGGATCCTACAGGCCGGAGGGATCGGTTAGGCTCGCGCCGTGGGCGGAGAAGACAGGTCGCGCCGGTCGCAGCCGGGCGGGATGCGCCCCGCTCCGGCCCCCGTCCGCGCCGCGCCCGCGAGCGCCGAAGAGGTGATGCGGACCTGCCCGGTCTGCGGCCACGAGCTCGCGGAGCGCAAGTGCAAGCTCTATTGCCCGCGCCCCGGCTGCGGGTATTTCCTCTCCTGCGCCGACTTCTATTGAGGGATCTTCGCGCCGCCGGCGAGCTCGGCGGCGATGCGGCGGTAGGCGTCGCGGAACGGGATCCCCTCGTCCAGAACCAGCTGGTGGGCGCGCTCGGCGGCGAAAAGCTCCGGCGGGAGCTCCAGACGCTCGCGGACGAAGCGCACGTCGGGGATCGTCGCCGCGAGGAGAGCCGTCGTCGCCCGCGCGAGATCCGCCGCGCGGAAGAGCGGCGCCTTCAGCAGTTGGAGGTCGCGGTGGTAGCCGGAGGGCAGCTTCGCCGGAATCGCCAGCGCCTCGACCAGAGACGCGAGCGTCGTCGCGCCGCGGCCGCGCACGAGCTCGAACAGATCCGGATTGCGCTTCTGCGGCATGATCGAGCTGCCGGTGGTCATCTCCTCCGGCAGCGTGACGAAGCCGAATTCGCGCGTCGCGAAGAGCACGAGATCGGCAGCCAGCCGGCCGCAGTCGGCTATCAGGAGGTGGATCTCGAACAGGAGCTGCGCCTCGGCCTTGCCGCGCGAGAGCTGGACCGCGGTCACCGGCTCGTGGATCGAGTCGAAGTCGAGGGCGGCACGCGTCGCTTCCCGGTCGATCGCCAGGCCGGGTGTGCCGTAGCCTGCGGCGGAGCCCAGCGGACTGCGGCCCGCGCGCCGGCCGCACGCTTCGAGCCCGAGGGCGTCGTCTTCGAGCTCGGAGGCGTAGCCCGCCGCCCAGAGCGCCACCGACGAAGGCATGGCGGGCTGCATGTGAGTGTAGCCGGGCAACGGCCATCCAACGTGCGCTTTCGCCAGCTGTCCGAGCGCCGAAGTCAGCTCGCGAGCGCCGGTGGCGAGCCGTTCGATCTCGTCGCGCATCCAGAGACGGAGCGCCGCGAGCACCTGGTCGTTCCGCGAGCGCCCGAGATGGACCCGCCGCCCGGCCTCGCCGATGCGCTCGGTGAGACGCCGCTCGAGCGCGGTGTGGACGTCTTCGTCCGCGAGCTCGACCCTCCACGCCCCGCTCGCGTGCTCGGAGGCGAGCTCGCAGAGCCCGCGTTCGATCGCCGCGCAGGCGTCCCGGTCGAGCAGTCCAGCGTCGCGGAGCATCGTCGCGTGGGCGATCGAAGCGTCGACGTCGTAGGGAACGAGCCGGTCATCGAGACGATGATCCTCACCCGCCGTGTAGTCGAGGACCCGCGCGTCGAGAGCGCCCCCCTTGTCCCACAGGCGGCTCACGCGCGCGCCCCCGGCGAATCGAGGAGCGCCGTGTCGCTGCCGACGGCGCTCGCGAGCTCGGCGAGCAGCTGCCCGTAGAAGGTCGCGCCCGAGGCGAGCTCGCCGACGGTGACGAACTCGTCCGGCCGATGCGAGCGTGCGCTCTCTCCCGGTCCTGCTTTCACCGCGTCGGCGGCGGCGAAGAAGGTCAGATCGGAGAGGGTCGCCGAACCGTAGAGCTTCGCCTCCGGCCGGGCGCGTTGCGCGGCGCGGACGAGCTCGCTCCCGGCGCCGGTCGCGACCGGACGGAAGCGGTCCGAGAGGATCACGAGCTCGCCCGCCACCACGCCGGCGAGCCGGTCGCGGAGTGCCTCGGGCGGCTCGACCGGCACGGTGCGGCAGTCGAGGATTGCGCGCGCTTCGGCGGGTACGACGTTGCGCGCCGTTCCCCCTTCGAGCATCGTCGGTTCGACCGTGGCGCGGCCGAGCAGCGGGTCGTGCGGTCCCGACTCCGAGTCGAGCAGCGCCGCGATCGCCACCAGGTCGCGCGCCAGGGCGGTCGCGGCGTTCGGCGCACCGAGCGCCCGGGCGTGGGCCGCGTGGGCCGCCTCGCCCCGCGCCACCAGCTCGAGTACCAGGAGGCCCTTCTGGGCGATCGCGAGATCGAGCCCGGTCGGCTCGCCGACCACGACCGCGGCCGCAGCGAGCCCGCGCCGGTCGAGCTCGGCGACGATCTCGGCAGTGCCGGCGCTCTTGCGCTCCTCGTCGCGGACCAGCGCGAGACAGAGGCCGAGGCCGCTGTCGCCGCGTCCCGCGAAGGCCGCCGCCGCCGCCATCATCGCCGCCACCGAGGCCTTCGCGTCGTTCGCGCCGAGACCGTGGATCCGGTCGCCGACGATCTCCGCGGCGTGCGGCGCGAACGTCCATCCGGGGCAGACCGGGACGGTGTCGAGGTGCGAATCGAAGAGCACGAACGGACGGCCGCCACGCTCCGCAGCCCCGGCCCAGGCGAGCAGACTGCCGCCGACCCGCTCCACCCGCAATCCGAACTGCGCCAGGCGCTCCGCCGCCAGGGCGATCGCATCTTCTTCCTTGCCGGAGACCGAGGGCGTGCGCACCAGCTCGCGATGCAGCGCGACGAGCTCGGCGGTCGAGAGCTTCACGACACCAGCTCCGGCTCCGGCTCGAGCGCCGCGGTCGAGGCGACCACCATCGTGCCGATTCCCTCGTTGGTGAAGAGCTCGACGAGAAGCGCGTCGCGGGCGGCGAACGGAACCAGGTGCACGCGCGAGACGCCCCCCTCGAGCGCCCGCCGCACGGCCCGCGACTTGGGCAGCATTCCGCCCGACACGATGCCCCGCGCCTCGAGATCGGCGAGCCCGGTCAGGTCGGTGAGCGAGATCAGCGAGGCCGGGTCGTCGGCCCGCTCGAGCAGCCCGGGAACCCCGAGCGCGAAGAGGAGCTTCGTCGCGCCGAGGGCGCGCGCGACTTCCGCGGCGATCGTGTCGGCGTTGACGTTGAAAACCGTCCCCTCCTCGTCGGCGGCGAGCGGCGCCACGACCGGAACGAAGCCGGCGTCGAGAAGCCGCTCGAGCACCTTGGGATCGATCGCGTCGATGTCACCGACGAAGCCGAAGTCGACCGGCTCGCCGGCGTGCGAGAGCACCGGCGGGCGTCGGTGGGCGGCGACCAGCCCGGCGTCGATTCCCGAGACGCCGACCGCCGGCAGCTCGAGCCGGCGGCAGGCGGCGAGGAGAGTCGTGTTCACCGTCCCCGCCGTCGCCATCACCGCCGCCTCCAGGGTCGGGCCGTCGGTCACCCGTCGCCCGTCGACCTTCGTGGTCTCGAGACCGAGCCGGGTGGCGAGCGCCGTCGTCTGCGGCCCGCCGCCGTGCACCAGGACGACGCGGATCCCCAGCCGGTGGACGATCTCGACCTGTTCGAGGAAGCCGTCGAGCCGCGCCCGGCCGGCCGCGTCGCCCGCCTCCGGGATCGCCTCGCCCGACAGCTTGACGACGAACGTCCGCCCCTGGAAGAGGCGCAGATAAGGAAGCGCGTGCTTCAGGGCGGCGACTTCGGCGATCTTCTGACCCACGTCCTTCATGTCGACTCCTCTGCTCGCAACATCGTGTGCAACAGCGCCATCTGCGCCCAGAGCCGGTTGTGTGCCTGACGCACCACGACACTGCGCGGCGAGTCCAGCACCTCGTCGGCGACGACCACGTTCCGGCGCACCGGCAGACAGTGCAGGAACGGGGCGTTCCGGGTCGTCCCGAACCAGCTCTCGGCGACACACCAGGACGAGAGGTCCGCGCGGAGCTCGCGCTCGCGAGCGGCATCGCCGTAGTGCGCGGTCGAGCTCCACGACTTCGCGTAGACCGCATGCGCGCCGGCGAGCGCCGCGGCGCGGTCGGACGATTCGACGAAGCTCCCTCCGCCTCGCACCGCAGCGCGTTCGATCCGTGCGCGCAGCGGGGCGGGGAAGGCGAACGGCTCGGGCCGCAGCACGACGACCTCCATCCCGCGCAGCGCGGCCATCTCCGCGGTGGCGGCCGGGACCGCGAGCGGCAGCGCCCGCGGATGGTTCGCCCAGGTGAGCACCAGCTTGCCGCTGCCCGGGATCGCGAGATCGTCGAGCGTCTTCCAGTCGGCGAGCGCCTGGCACGGGTGATCGATCGCCGACTCGAGGTTGACGAACGGTCGCGGGCAGAGCGCCGCCATCTCGTGGAGCGCACGATCCTCGAGATCCGCCTCGAGATCGGTTCCCGAGGCGAACGCGCGGAGCGCCAGCGCGTCGCAGTATCCCGAGAGTACCGGGATCGCCTCGCGCACGTGCTCGCTCCGGTCCTCGTCCATCACCACGCCCTTCCGCGTCTCGAGCTTCCAGCTGCCGGCGCCGCTGCTGACGACGAAGCTCTCGCCTCCCAGCCGGCTCATCGCCGCCTGCATCGAAGCGAGCGTGCGGAGCGACGGGTCGAGGAACAGCAGACCCAGGATCCGGCCGGCGAGCGCGCGCGGCTCGGGCCGCTCCGCGAGCCGGCCGGCGAGCGTCACGAGATCGACGATCGCCTGCCGCTCGAGTCGCCCGAGCGAAAGGAACTGCCTCATCCGCCGATCTCGACCAGCGCCTGGCGCAGCAACTCGACATGATCGAGCCCGAGCGTCAGCGGCGGGATCAGCCGGACGATCTCCGGATCGTCGCTCGTCCCGGTGAGGATGTCGCGCCGCAGGAGCTCCTGCTGGATCTCCTTCGCCGGTCGCCGCATGCGCAGTCCGAGGAGCAGCCCTTCGCCCTGGACGTCGACCACCGGGCCGACCCCCTTGAGCGCGAAGAGCGCCCGCGACACCACCTTCACCCGCGGCATCAGCGTCTCGTCGATCAGCGCCGCGAGGGTGGCCTCGATGGCCGCCGCCACCACCGGCCCGCCACCGAAGGTCGAGCCGAGGTCGCCCGGACCGAGCGGCGGCAACGCCTCCGGCCGGGCGAGGATCGCCGCCGCCGGAAGGCCGCCGGCGAGCCCCTTGCCGAGCGTCACGAAGTCGGGCATCACGCCGTAGAGACGCGCCGCGAACGGCGTGCCGAGCCGGCCGAGCCCGCACTGCACTTCGTCGAAGACGAGAAGCGCCCCCTGCTCGGTGGTGATGCGGCGCGCGGCCTCGAGGAACTCGCGACCCAGCGGCACCGCGCCCGCCATCCCCTGCACCGGCTCGAGGATCACCGCCGCAGTCGTGCCGTCGACCGCCGCCTCCAGCGCCGCGATGTCCCGGCGCGGAACGAACTCGACGTCGAACGGCCTGGCGGGAAATCCGTACCAGCGTTCCGAACGCCACGACACCGCCGCCGCCGCCGCGGTGCGGCCGTGGAACGAACCTTCGATGGCGACGACCTTCGTGCGGCCGGTCTTGCGGAAGGCGAGGCGCAGCGCGTTCTCGTTCGCTTCGGCGCCACTGTTGACCAGGAACGCCTTCTCGAGCCCCTCCGGAGCGAAGGCGACCAGCGCCTCGGCGGCGCGGGCACGCGCGCGATTCGGCACGGCGTTGGACTGGAACGCCATGGTCCGCGCCTGGCTCGCCACCGCCTCCGACCAGCCGGCATGCCCGTAGCCGAGCAGCACCACCGCATGACCGCCGTAGAGATCGAGGAGCCGCCGGCCCGAAGCCTCCTCGAGCCACACACCGTCACCCCGCACCGGCTCGAGGTCGAGATGCTTGTAGACCGGGAAGAGGTAGGTCGACTCGAGCTCCGCTGCGCTCGTTCCGTCATTCGCGGCCGCCGCCTGCGGTGCTTCCGCGAGCGCCACTCCGGTGCCGTCCGTCGTTTCGTTCCGAGGCATCGTCTCTTCCTTTCCTTCAGAACCAGCCGAGGCCGGGCGTGGTGAGTCCGGCCGATTCGTCGAATCCGCCCATCCGGTTGAGCCACTGCAGGGCGCCGCCGGCGGCCCCCTTGACCAGGTTGTCGATCGCCACGGTGACCGAGAGAGCGTCGCCGGAGACGGCGACGCCGAGGCGCGCGCGATTCGTGCCGACGACGTCGGTCAGTGCCGGCGGCTCGACTCCGACCGAGACGAACGGCGAGTCGCCGTAGAAGTCGGTCATCTGGGAGGCGATCTCCGACGCACCGCGCGAGGCGCCAAGCCGCCCGTGCAGCGACAGATAGATTCCGCGCGCATGCGGTCCCGAGATCGGAACGAACTCGATCTCCGGCAGCACTCCGGTGGCGGCGAAAGCGAGACCGCGCATCTCCGGCGCGTGGCGGTGGCGCAGCGGCTGATAGGCGGCCACGTTGCTCCGCCGCGCCGGGTGGTGCGTCTTCTCCGACGGTGCGCGGCCGCTCCCGGTCGAGCCGGTGATCGCGGTGATCGCGAACGACGGATGAGCGACGCCACGCGCGAGCAGCGGCACGATCGCCAGCAGGGCGGCGGTGGTGAAGCAGCCCGGGTGCGCGACCAGACGCGGCGCCGCCTCCTTCCAGTGCTCGGGGACCGCGCTCACGAACAGTCCCGAGAGCGACGGCGCCGGATGTGGATGACCGTAGACCTCGGCGTACTCCCTCGGATCGGCGTAGCGGAAGTCGGCCGACGTGTCGACGACCAGCACCTCTTCGCCCGGGGTCGTCGCCGCAGCCATCGCCTCGGTGATCGACGCCGCCGAGCTGCCGTGCGGCGCGGCCGAGACCAGCGCCCAGCGCTTGGCGCCCGCGAGCCGGTCGCGCCACTCTCCGGCGTCGACGAAGGCGGTCTTGCCGAAGGCACCGGCGAGATGCGGAAAGTTGTCGCCGATCGGACGATCCGCCTGGCTCGCCGAGACCGCGGCGGCGATCTCGAATCCCGGATGTCCGGCGAGGAGGCGCAGCAGCTCGCCGCCGACGTAGCCCGACGCACCGAGGACGACCACCGGGGTCTTCATGCGTGCGCCGCCGTCGGTGCGAAACGCGCCGCCGCTCCGAGTGCTTCGGTGACGAGATCGGTCAGCCGTTCGGGCGAGGTCCGCGCGTTGGCCGCGCGCACCCCGATCCGCCGTTCGATCAGCTCGGCCCCCGCACGGTTGTCGGTCGCCGGACCGGTGACCACCGTCGGCTCGAGCCCGTAGTCGCGACGCAGGAGCTCGACCCCTCCCCAGGCCGCGACCGGATCGTTGGCGGCGAACACCGTGGCGGTGAAGGCGGCGCGCAACTCGGCGTCGCCGAGGATCGCGTCGACACCGTAGGCGCCGAGCAGTCCGTCGCCGAGCTCGAGCAGGATCAGGTCGGGCTTCTCGGCCGCGAGCCGGGAGAGCAGGAGGCGTGTCACCTGCGCGGCGTTGCCGGCGGAGGTCGAGACGATCCCAAGGTCGGTGAAGATCGTCGTCGTGCGCGCGCCGGCATCCTCGAGCGCCAGGATGTCGCGGCGCAGCGAGACGCCGGTCGCCTTGGCGCCGTCGATCTTCAGGCCGCGGTGGGCCAGCTCACGGACCAGGGCGCAGGCGGCGGCCGTCTTGCCGGCGTTCATGCAGCTGCCCATCACCGCGACGACCGGTACGCCGTGGAGCTCGAGCGCCGGAGCGGGATCGAAGCCGCCGTTCGTGATCCGCGCCGGCCGCGCGATCCGCTCGCCGAGGACCGGGAAGCTGAGCACCGCGCCCAGGACCTCGCACTCGAACGGCGCACCGAGATCCGGGTGGATGCCGTCGCACACGCCCATGACTCCGCCCATGTTCAGCAGATGGATCGTGTCGCCGGGCGCGAGCGACTCCGGGATCCTGCCCGAGTAGCCGAAGAGCGCGTTGCGGTGCCCGAGGCAGCCGGCGACGACGTCGCCCCTCTTGACCTGCGCCATGCGGCCGTTCGGCAGCTCGATCTGGTTGTAGGTCGCCTTCTCCTGGCGCACCCGCGCCGCCACGACGACCCCTTCTTCGCACGGGATCTCGGCGCCGATCCGGACCTCGCGGTTGAGCGCGGCGTTGCGCGTCACGGACGCGATCTTGTCGAGCAGCACGGTCTTCATTCGACCCCTCCTTGCGGTTCGGCGGTGCGCCCGGCACGGGCATGGAGCTCTCCGGCGAGCGCCGCGATGCGCGAGAAGCCGCGCGCATCGGCGCTCGTCCAGTCGCCCGCCGCTTCGCCGTAGGCCGCTTTCGAGGCCTTGAGGAGCGAATGCGGCGACGAGAGACCTTCGACGAAGAGCTGTCCGGAGCGGAAGAGCAGCCGCACGTCGCCGGTCACGCGCGCCTGGGAGGAGGCGAGGAACGCCTCGAGGTCGCGCCCCACCGGCTCGAGGATCTGCCCCTCGTGGACGAGCGCTCCGTAGAGCGCCGCGACCGTCTCCTTGGCGGCGAGTTGGCGGCCGGTGAGGACGAGCTTCTCGAGCTCACGGTGCGCGGTGAGGATCGTCTCGGCGGCCGGCGCCTCGTACGCGACCCGCCCCTTGATTCCGAGGATCGTTTCGCCGAGGTGGATGCCGCGCCCGATCCCGAACGGCGCCGCAGCGGCTTCGACAACCTCGAGGAGCTCCTCCGGCGCGAAGCGCTCGTCGTCCCAGGCGACCGGAATCCCGGCCTCGAAGGTGAGCCGGTGCCGCTCTTCCGCGCGCGGCCGGTCGAAGGCGCCGCGGGTCACGACCCAGGCGCTCTCCGGCAAGGCGAGCTCGCTCGACTTCGTCTCGGTCCCGCCGATGGTGGTTCCCCAGAGGCCGCGGTTCACCGAGTAGGCGGCGCCGTGGGCAGGCACCGGCAGGCCGTGCTGCTCGAGGAACGTCACCTGATCGGCGCGCGCCACTCCCAGATCGCGCACCGGCGCCAGGATCTCGACTCCGGGTGCGACGGCACGCAGCGCGACTTCGAAACGCACCTGGTCGTTGCCGGCCCCGGTCGAGCCGTGGGCGATGGCGGCGGCGCCGAGCTCCGCCGCCACCCGCGCCACCCCGCGCGCCTGCACGCTGCGCTCGGCCCCGACCGAGAGCGGGTAGGTACCGCCGCGGCGGACGTTGCCGAAGATCAGGAAACGGAGGACGTCGGTGAAGAACTCGCGCCGCGCGTCGACGAGCCGGTGCCCGACAGCGCCGAGCGCGAGCGAGCGCTCGGCGAGCGCCTGCCGCGCCGCCTCGTCGAGCCCGCCGGTGTCGATCGTCACGGTGACGACCGGCAGGCCGGTCGTCTCCCGCAGGTGCGGGACACACCAGGAGGTGTCGAGTCCACCGGAAAACGCCAGAACGAGGGGCCTGTTCATGTCGAAGCTCGCGATCGGAGAGGGAGAAAGGGTCGCGCGACGCGGGGCCTGGATCAGGCCTCGCGCCGCGCGGCGAGAAGCCGGCGGAGCCGTTCGAGGAAGCGCCGCTGGGCGGCGGCGCTCGCGGTGGCGACGAAGATCGTGTCGTCGCCGGCGACCGTGCCGACGAGCTCGGGAAACGAGGCGTGGTCGAAGGCGATGGCGACCGCCTGGGCGGCGCCGGTCGTCGTCGTGACGACGGTCAGGTGAGGACCGGCGGGCCGGACGTCGCGGACGAACTGGCCGACTTCGCCCAGCTCGTCCCGCGTCTCCGGTCCGAGCTGGTCCGGCAGGACGTAGCGCCCGCCGGCCTTGCCGACCCCGAGGTCGCGCAGGTCGCGCGATACGGACGACTGCGTGGCCTCGATTCCCCGTGCTTCGAGCCGCGCCAGGAGCTCGTCCTGGCTGGCGATGCGGGCACGGCGCACCAGGTCCAAGATGACGTGGCGTCGGCGGTCCCGCTGCTGGAGGTCGGTCGGCATGCGCGTCTCAGAATGCGCATAATTATGCAATCCAGCCGGCCTGTCAAGTGGGTCGACGGAATCCGTGCCGCAGGACTTAGACTCGTCCCGCACCGTTTCCCCAGGGAGGCTGCCGATGCGTGACTCGACAGGGCCCTCATCGATCGATCGCTGGACAGTCGTCGCCATAGCGATCCTCGCGTACGCCGTCGCCAACGTCTCGCACGAAGGGATCGGCCACGGCGGCGCCTGCGTCGCGGTCGGCGGTGTCCCGCGGACCCTGAACGCGATCTATTTCGATTGCGATCGCACGGGGCTCGGCACCGCCGCCGGACACTGGATCTCGGCGGCCGGGACGCTGGTCAACTTTCTCCTCGCCGGCGTTGCCGGACTCGCCCTGCGCCTCGGATCGTTCCGGAGCGCTCGCTGGCGGTACTTCCTCACCCTGACCTGGATGGTCAATCTCCTCCAGGCGACGGGCTATTGGCTCTTCTCCGGCGTAGGCGGGATCGGCGACTGGGACGCGATCGTGGCGGCACTCCCGGGCTACGGATTCTGGCGCGCCGGACTGGCGCTGGCCGGGCTCATCGGTTACTGGCTGGTGATCCGCGCGAGCCTGCGCCACCTCGAACCGTTCCTCGGCGACGGGGAAGAGCGGCTCGGCCGCGCACGAACGCTCACGGTCGTGCCCTACATCACCGGAGGAGCTCTCTCGATCGCGGCGGGTGCGCTCAACCCCGAGAGTCCGATCCTCGTTCTCATTTCTGCCGCCGCGGCTTCGCTCGGCGGCACGTCGGCGTTCGCCTGGATGTACACGCTGCTCAAGGATCGGCAGCGCTTCCCCCCCCTCGGAGGGTCCCCGCTCGGAGTGCCGCGGTCGATGGCCTGGCTCGCTGCGGCGGCGGTTGCAGCCCTCCTCTTCGTCGCCGTCCTCGGACCGGGTGTGCAGCTGTCGACGCCGCCCTGAAGGGGATCGGCGAAGCCGTTCGCACCGGCCTCCCGCGCCGGCCGTCGCGTCGCGGGTCAGCTCCGGGCAGTAGGGCGTGCCTTCGCCACACCGCGAGCGACGAACTCCTTCAGCGCCAGGCGTCCGTTCCAGCTCGCCGCGGCGTCGCCGGAGTCCGCCATGCGCCGAGCGACGTCGACCGCCGCCGCCCGCACCGCAGGGCTGCGACGGCCGAGAGCCCGCAACGCCATGTTCACCGCCTTCTTGACGAAGTTCCGCTCGTCGGTCGCCGCCCGTTCGATGCAGTCGAGCCCGGCGAGAAACTTCTCGTCCGGCGCCTGCTTGTCGTGGAGGGCGAGCGCCCAGAGCAACGCGAAGGCGGCGCGCTTCTGGAATTCGCCCTTCTTCGCCGCCCACGGTCCGACACGCGACCAGGCATCCGGTGCGCGATCGAACAGGTGGAAGCAGACCGTGTCGCAGATCCCCCAGTTGTCGAAGTCGCGGCACCAGCGATCCATCTGGGCGACCGTGACCCTTTCGGGCTCGTCGACCATCGCCGCGAGGAGCCGGGCTTCGTACCAGCCGGTGGCCCAGAGCGCGCCGGCGAGCTCGCGACTCCTGCCGAAGCGTTTTGCCAGCAGTTTGACGTCGGCCATCGCCACACCGAACGCCTTGTCGACGTGCACGCCGTAGCGCGGGCCCATCTCCTCCCGGATCCGCTTCCTTCCTCGTCGTTCGAGCTCGGCCATCGCCTCGCTCAGCAGCCCGGAGCTCGGCCGCGTCTTCTGGGCGGCCGCCCCGCCGCGAACGCTCCTCGGCACGGCTCAGGCCGCTTCCGCGAGGATCCGCTCGAGCCGGTCGTAGCTCGTGGCGACGCCGGTCGCCATGCCGGTGGCGATCACTCCGTCGCGCGCCTCCTTCGAGGCGAGTCGCATCGTCTGCGTCAGGATCGTCCGGCCGTCGGACTCGACGAGGACGATCGTGTTCATCGACTCCCCTTCGTACCAGGGGTCTTCGAACTGCTCGGTCGAGGCGAGCCGCTCGGGCTCGACGATCTCGAGGTAGCGGCCGCCGGTCGCGATCTCGGCGCCGGTCGCCTCCTTGCGCCAGACGTAGCGGTAGCGGCCGCCGACGCGGAGATCGATCTCGCAGGTCGGCATGCTCCAGCCGTCGGGCCCGAGCAGCCAGCGCCTGACCAGCTCCGGTCGGGTGTGCGCGTCGTAGAGCAGCTGGCGCGGCGCCGCGAACTCGCGGGTCATGACGATCTCGGTGTCGGACGGGGTGGTGATCTTCAGGCTGCGGTCGATCGGCATCGGATTCTCCGTTCTCAGGTCTTGCGACGACGGGTCGCGGGTTTCGGAACTGCGTTTTCCGGCTGCAGGGTCTGGAGCTCGTCGAGCAGGTTGTCGAGGCGCGCGTAGTTCGCCTCCCACTTCTCGCGATAGCGCTCGAGCCACTCGTTCGCACCCGCGAGCGGGGCAGGTTCGAGTCGGCGCGGACGGCGCTGGGCGTCGACAGCGGTCGAGACGAGGCCGGCGCGCTCGAGAACCTTGAGGTGTTTCGAGATCGCCGGCTGGCTCATCTCGAACGGCTCGGCGAGCTCCGACACGGTCGCTTCGCCCGTCGCGAGGCGGGCGAGGATCGCCCGCCGGGTCGGATCGGACAACGCCGCGAAGGTGGCGTCGAGGGAGGCGGTTGCATAACCAAGTCGTTCCATAACGCTATGGTTATATAAACTGGCGCGGATGTCAAGCCCCCGGGGGCGGGGTCGACGGAGGCTGCGATACGGCTCAGTCCGGGGGGAGGGGGCGCTTCCGGGCGGTACGGTCTGGAGGCGAAGAAGGAATGGCTCCTGGGGAGGGATTTGAACCCCCGACCAATCGGTTAACAGCCGATCGCTCTACCACTGAGCTACCCAGGAATGATCTTGCGCTCGCGCGGCGCGTTCCGTCCTGCCGGCGCCGCGGACGCGGGATGCTACCGCAGGGCGGCTCGGCTCGCCAAGCCGCCCTGCGAGGGCCGGATCCTCTCAGAAACCGGTGTCGAGGAACGGCTTGAGCTTGCCGGCCCGCGAGGGGTGGCGGAGCTTGCGCAGCGCCTTCGACTCGATCTGACGGATCCGCTCGCGCGTGACGTTGTGGATCCGGCCGACCTCTTCGAGGGTGTGCTCGGTGCCGTCGGAGAGGCCGAAGCGCTTCGACAGCACCTCTTCCTCGCGTGAGGTGAGCGTCTTCATGACGCGCTTCACCTCTTCGCGCCGCGAGGTCGAGATCACCGAGTCGATCGGCGACACCGCCGTCTTGTCCTCGATGAAGTCGCCGAGATGCGAATCTTCCTCCTCGCCGATCGGCGTCTCGAGCGAGATCGGCTCCTGCGCGATCTTCATGATCTTGCGCACCTTGTAGGCGGGCAGATCCATGCGCTGACCGATCTCCTCGGCGGTGGGTTCGCGACCGAGCTCCTGGACCAGCGAGCGCGACGTGCGCGTCAGCTTGTTGATCGTCTCGATCATGTGCACCGGGATGCGGATGGTGCGCGCCTGGTCGGCGATCGCGCGGGTGATCGCCTGGCGGATCCACCAGGTGGCGTAGGTCGAGAACTTGTAGCCGCGGCGGTACTCGAACTTCTCGACCGCCTTCATGAGACCGATGTTGCCTTCCTGGATCAGGTCGAGGAACTGCAGTCCGCGGTTGGTGTACTTCTTGGCGATCGAGACCACGAGGCGGAGGTTGGCGACGATGAGCTCTTCCTTCGCCCGTTCGCACATCCCCTCGCCCTCGCGGATCTTCTTGATCGTCGTCGAGACCTGGAGGTGGGTCGTGCCGTAGCGCTCCTCGATCTCGACCAGGCGCCCCTTGTACTTCTCGATGCGGCGCTTCTGCAGATCCTTGAGCTCCTTGTTCGACTCCTTCTCGAACGCGGTCTTCGCGCGCCGGATGTCGAGCTCGAGCGCCGAGAACTGCCGGTCGAGATTCTTCAGGTAGTCGACGAGACGGTTGCGCGTCTGCAGCGAGAAGTCGATCGAGCGGATCTCCTGCGCGATCTTGCCGACCACGCGGTCGACGTCGCGCTCGAAGCCCTGATGACGCTCGCCGCCCTCCTTGTAGCGCGCCTGCTGGCGCTTGAGCTTCTGGATCTCGCGATCGAGCTTGGCGATCGAGTCGAAGATGCGGAGGTTGCGCTTGATGCGGTCCGCCGCCTTGGGATCGAGCGGCTCCTCCGGATCGTTGCCGGCGACCAGCTCACGCAACACCCGCTTGTCCTTCTGCGCCAGCTCGTTCAGTCGCAGCAACTCGCGCAGCACCAGCGGGTTCTCGCACAGCGCTTCGTAGATCAGCCACTCGCCCTGCTCGATGCGCTGGGCGATCTCGACCTCGCCTTCGCGGTCGAGGAGCGGCACCGTACCCATCTCGCGCAGGTACATGCGCACCGGGTCGTTGGTCTTCTCGTGCTCGTCGACCGGGAAGACCTCGTGCTCCTCGCTCTCCTTCTTGTCGAAGTCGACCGGGGCCGCTTCGATCTCCTCGCGGTTGACGTAGCGCTCGGGACGGTCGAGAACGTGGATCTTGAGCTCGTCGAACCGGCGGTAGATGCCGTCGACTTCGTCCGGGAGGCCGACGACCTCGTCCGGCAGCACCTCGTAGATCTCGTCGTAGAGCAGATAGTGCTTCTGCTTGCCGAGCTCGATCAGCTGTTTGACCGAGGTGTACTTGTCTTCGATGTGAACGATCTTGGCTCGGGCCACTGGAATCCTCGGAAATCGATTGGCCTACGGAACATCGAGCGGCAGCTCGTGCTTCGTTCAGGGGTTCACGGCACGGGGAGCCGAAGGGTAGCGCTCGAACTTGATGATCTCGAGCTCCCTCCGGATCTCGTCGCTTCGCTGCTGGTTCCCACTTGCCTCGGTCTGGCGGAGTTCCCGGTGTAGCTCCGAGCGTCGCCGGTCGAGCCAGCGTTTGCGGAGCGCGTCGACATGGACCCGCGGGTCGGATTCGCCGACCGAATCGCGCGATTCTAGCAAAAGCCGCGAAGCCCTGTCGCTCACGCCCCCCTCGCCCGTCAGCCGCTGGCGCAGGTCCGAGGCGCCCGGCGGTCTCCCCAGCTCATCGTAGAGAGCAAGACAATGGACGTAAATATTCCGCAACTGGCTGTCCTCGAACGCCGCCGCCGGAGGGAGGGCGTCGCGGGAGGGCGCTTCGGTCCCGGACTCGGCCGCCCAGAGGAGCTCCCGGAGGAGCGCCTCTTCGGCTCCCTGGCCGGGGCTGGTCCCCGGCGTCGCCGGCGCACCGAGCGACTCGGCCAGCTGGCGCGCCCCGACCCCGAGCCGCTGCAGCAGGAGCTGCGCCGGCACTCCGAGACGGTCGGCCACGATCCGGCCGTAGCTGTAGCGGAGCACCGTGTCGCGGATCGGCTGCAGGAGCTCCGTCGCCTCCTTGGCGGCTCGCGCCCGGACGTGGGGGTTGCGGTGGGCGTCGGCCGGGATCAGGCGCTCGATCTCGAGCTGGACCAGGTCCTCGGCCGCGGAGATCGCCTCCCGCAGCGCCGCGTCCCCCTTCTTGCGGCGCAGGGAATCGGGGTCCTCCCCTTCGCCGAAGCGCGCCCGCCGCACCGCGAGTCCTTCGCCGAGCAGGATCGGAAGCGCCCTCCGGGCGGCGTTCTCACCGGCGGCGTCGCCGTCGTAGGCGACGATCACCTCCTCGGCGTGCCGCGCGAGGAGCTTCGCCTGCTCCGGCGTCAGTGCCGTTCCCATCCCGGCGACGGTTCCCTCGATGCCGGCGGCGACGCAGGCGATCTGGTCGAAGTAGCCCTCGACGAGGAGCGCCCGGCCCTCCTCGCGAATCGCCCGCTTGGCGCGATCGAGACCGAAAAGCAGCGACCCCTTGTGGAAGCGGTCGGTCTCGGGGGTGTTGATGTACTTCGCCTTGTCGTCGCCCAGGGTGCGGCCGCCGAACCCGACCAGCCGGCCGGAAGCGTTGCGGATCGGCACCATCAGCCGGTTGCGGAAGCGATCGTACGGTTCGCCGCCGCCGTCGGGACGGACGGCGAGTCCGGCGTCGAGCAGATCGGCGAGCGGAATCCCCGGCTGCAGCGCCGAGATCAGTCCGCGCCAGCCGTCGGGCGCCAGGCCAAGACCGAACCGTTCGACGACCTCCGCCGGGATCCTGCGCTCCTCGAGATAGCGCTTCGTCGCCGCCGACGCAGCGAGCTCGCGCGTGAAGTACGCCGCCGCGGCATCGAGAACCCCCTCGAGATCGCGCACCTCCTCCTGACGCCCGCCCGGCCGCCGGCGCACCGCCGCGGGAATCGCCACCCCGAACCGTCGCGCCAGCGCCTCGATGGCAGCCGGAAAGTCATCGCCGGTGAGCTCCATGTGGAGCTTGATCGCGTCACCGCCGTTGCCACAGCCGAAGCAGTAGTAGAGGCCCTGGTCGGGATCGATCTGGAACGACGGCGTCTTCTCCTTGTGGAACGGACAGAGCGCCTTCCACTTGCGACCGACCCGCTGCAGCTTGGTCTGCTGCCCGGCGATCTCGACGATGTCGATCGCGTCGCGTACCGCCTGGACGAACTGGGGAGTGAGTTGGAGATTGGAGAGCATCGAGCCTGCGCCTGGGACCCCTCACTCTACGACAGCACCGCACCCCGCTGCGCTCCGCAGAATGCCGTGCGAAGGGCACGCGAGCGATCCTCGCCACGGGAGAGTCCACGCGCTGCGCGCGAAGGAGGCCGGCCCCCGGTCAGCCGCGGAGCGCGACCACGGTGGCGCCGTTGCCGCCCTCTTCGGGCGCTCCGGCGCGCACCGAGGAGACCGCCCGGTGACGCCGCAGGTGCTCGCGCACCGCTTCGCGCAGGCGCCCCGTGCCGTGTCCGTGCACCACACGCACTTCGAGGCGTCCGGCGCGCAGCGCCCGGTCGAGATAGTCGTCGAGCTCGGCGAGCGCCGGCTCGACCCGCTGGCCGATGAGGTGCAACTCGGCCGGCGCCGCCGCTTCGGCCGCGACGCCGCGTTCGGGAGCGGCGGGGCGGGACGATGCCGCGCGGCGCTCCTTCGGCGTCGCGCCGTCGTCGAGGACGAGATCGCTCACCACGGTTCGCAAACGCTTTCCGCCCACCTGGACCTCGGCGCGTTCGCCGGCGATCTTCGCGAGCTCGCCGCGCCAGCCGAGCGTCCGGTGGCGGACGGCGACCCCCTCGACGAGCTCCTCGAGCGGCGCGGACGGCGCCTCGATCCCGAGCGACGGCGCGTCGGCGAACAGTCTTCCGGCGGCCTCCCCGGCCAGCCCGCGGCGCCGACCGGCCTCGAGCTCGCGCCGGGCGCGTTCGATCTCCGGCGCGAGCTCCCGGGTGACCTTCTC
This sequence comes from Thermoanaerobaculia bacterium, assembly GCA_050186295.1. Taxonomy (GTDB): domain Bacteria; phylum Acidobacteriota; class Thermoanaerobaculia; order Multivoradales; family JAGPDF01; genus JAGPDF01. The sequence goes on from JBFWYP010000010.1 coordinate 92,740, forward strand.
GCGAAACGCCTGGAGCTCCCGCTTCATCCGTTCCGCGACCGTGCGGCGCTCCGCTTCGAGCTCGGCCCGCTCCGTCGCGAGCCGCTCGCCGAGCCGGTTCGCCTCCTCGGTCGCGGCGCGTTCGCGCGCCGCCTCGACCGCGAGCTCGCGGCGCGTCGCTTCGAGCTCGGCGAGCAGCTGCCGGAGATCGCGATGCTCGGCACCGAGGATCGTCTCGGCGCGCGCGATCCAGGCGGCCGGGAGCCCCATCCGCCGCGCGAGCGCCAGCGCCTCGCTGCCGCCCGGAGATCCGGGACGCAGGCGGAAGGTCGGCCGGCCGGTTCCGGGGTCGAACTCCATCGCCGCGCAGAACGCGCCCGGGAGCTCCATCGCGGCCGCCGCGACGCCGGTGAGATGGGTGGTGATCAGCGCCAGACCCCGGTGGGCGACCAGCTGCTCCAGCAGCGCCACCGAGAGCGCCGCGCCCTCCTCGGGATCGGTGCCGGACCCGAGCTCGTCGAGGAGCGCCAGGGAGCGCGCCCCGGCGGCGCTCCAGGCTTCGGCCAGCCGCGCCAGGCGCCCCGAGAAGGTCGAGCGCTCGGCGAGCAGGTCCTGCTCGTCGCCCACCGTCGCGACGACGCTCTCGAACCAGGGGATCTCGCTCCCGGCCGCGACCGGAACCGGCAGGCCGGAGCCCGACACCAGCGTCAGGAGCCCCACGGTCTTGAGCGCCACCGTCTTGCCGCCGGCGTTCGGCCCGGTCACGACCAGGACCCGCCGGCGCTCCTCCGTCGCGGCAGGCTCTTCCTCTCCGGCTCCGCCGCCGAGCGTGATCGAGAGCGGCTCGACCGGACCCTCGTGCCCCCGCGTTCCCAGGGCGCGCTCGCGCCGCCGCGCCAGGCGGGGATCGAGCAGCGGGTGGCGGGCACCGACCAGCCGCAACCGTCCGGCGGGCGGGATCTCGGCGAGCCGGGCGCCGCACTCGGCGGCGATCCGCGCCGCCGCCTCCAGCGCGTCGAGCCGGCCGACCAGCGCCGCCGCCGCCGCGAGGAGCGGCCCCGCCGCCGTGAGCGCCGCGAGGAGCTGCATGAGGAGGCGCGCCCGCTCCGCCTCGAGCTCCTCGAAAGCGCTCTGCAGACTGTTGTTCTCTTCGACGACCGCGATCGGCTCGAAGTAGAGACTCTTGCCGGTCGCCGAGCGGCCGTGCACGAGGCCCGGGATCCGGCCGCGGGCGCCACTCGAGAGCATCAGCATGAGCCGGCCGCCGCGCAGCGGCACGGTCTCCTCGCCGAGCAGCTCACGATGCTCGCCGCGGATCCCTTCGAGGCGGTCGTAGATCTTCTCGCGCGCGTTCTGCACCTCGCGCCGCAGCGCGCCGAGCCGGGGGCTGGCGTCGTCGCGCACTTCGCCCTTGCGATCGAGGATGCGGTCGATCTCGGAGAGCAGCTCGCGCGCATCGGGCAGCGCCGCCGCCTCCGCCGCGAGCTCGGGACAGGGAACGGACGCCTCGACGATGCGCCGCGCGGCGTCGGTGGCGGCGCGCACGAAGCGCGCGACGGTCAGGATCTCGGGGCCGGCGAGGACCGGCTCGCCGCTCGCGGCCCGTTCCACGAGCGAAGCGAGACCGTCACCGAGCGAAGGGACGAGTGGCGCCTGGAGGCGCAGCCGGTCGCACTCGGCGTACGCACGGCGTCGCGCCAGGAGCTCGGCCTCGCTCGCCGCCGGCAGGAGCTCGAGCAGGCGCCGGCGGCCGAAGTCGGTCCGCGCCTCGAGCGCGACGAGAGCCAGGTAGCTGTCGAACTCGAGCGCCGTGCGGGTCGGCCGCGAGGCGACCTCCCTTCCGGCAGCCTCCGTGGTGGGGCCGGCGGGGCGGGTCGGGGTGTCGGAGTGTGGGTTCATGGAAACGAAAAGCGGGACCGGGATCGCTCCCAGCCCCGCTCGATCTGGCTCTCCGTCGCTCCTCGCCCCGGACAGGGCGGGGGGCTCAGAGCCCCATACGGCGCTCCTCCATCACCTTGCGCAGCATCTTCTTGCGCGCCTGGATGGCCTTGCGCTTGCGCTTCACGGACGGCTTCTCGAAGTGCTGGCGCTTCTTGAGCTCGGTCAGCACTCCCGCCTTCTCGCACTTGCGCTTGAAACGACGCAGCGCGTTCTCGAAGCTCTCTTCTTCACGGACGTGTACGATCGGCAATCTCGATCACCTCACTTCGGCTGCCCGGGCTCGGACTCTGGTTCCGCGGGCAGAAGGACCACGGAGTCTAGTCGACCCTCGGCCGGGGGTCAAACGAGCTCCGCCCACCCCTCCGCCACCGCCCCCTCCGGCCTCCCTTCCCCCGGCTCAACTCCTTGTTCGTGCGCGACTTGCAACCCGGCCGCGGCTTGACGTAGCGGCAACTCCTTTCGATAATGAGATGTTTCGGTAGTCGCCAACCGGCGAACCGCGGTGGAGGAGATCGAGATGTCGCTTTCCGAGCACGTGGCAGAGGTCGAACGCCAGATCGCGGCGCGGCTCTCCGCAGCAGTGGACGAGATGCAACGTGCGATTCTGGCGCGATCCGAGAAGGCCAGGACCGAACTGGTGGCCGATCTCGACAGTTTCCGGAGCGGGCTCCCCGAGCGCTGGATCGAGCCCTCGGAGCTGTCCCGGTGGGACGTGCCGTCACGCGAGGAGACGCGGGCCGAGCTGTCCCGGTCGCTCAAGGCGACGCTGCTCGCCTTCGACGGCGCCAGCTCGCAGCGCGAGATCCTCGAAGCGCTGCTCGAAGGAACCCGCGGCGCGGCCGATCGCGCGGCGATCTGGCTGACCCGCGACGGAGGCCTCACCGGCTGGGGCAGCGTCGGCTTCGGAGACGACGGGGCGAGCGATCCGATCGCCGGAACCGAGATCTCGGCCGAAGCCTCTCCGGGACTTGCCCGCCTGATCCAGGGTCGCGGTTCGATCCGGCTCTCGAGCAGCGATGCGGCGCAGCTGGCGAGCGAGCTCGAGACGTCGACGCCGCACAGCGCCGCGCTCGTCCCGATCGTCCTTCGCGACCGGCTCGCGGCGGCGCTCTACGTCGACCGCGCCACGAGCGACGTCGAGCTCGATCTGGCCCAGGTTCTGGCGCAGTCGGCGGCTCACCGGCTGGAGCTCCAGGCGCTCTCCGTCCGCTCCTACACGCCGACCCTGGTGCTCGAGGAGGAGGCTCCCGCCGGCTCCGCCGGCCTGCCGCTCTGGGACCCGACCGCGGTCGGTGAAGAGATCGCCGCCGCTGAGATCGGAGTCGCGGACGTGGTCGCGCCGCCCGCCGCCGCCGAAGCCGCGGACTCGTCGACCGGAGAGGTCTGGTTCGAACCGGAGCCGGTGATCGAAAGCGGGTTCGAACTCGCCAGCGGGTTCGAGCAGGAGGCCGACACCCTCGCCGAACCGATGCCGACCCGGCTCGATCGCGCAGCGGTCGAGAGTGAGCCGTCCGCGGCCGTCGAGGCCGTCGAAGAAGGGGCCGAGTCGCTCGAGTCGACCGCAGCCAGCGCCGAGATCGCCTGGGAGCTCGAAGAGGCCGAGTCGACCGTGCTGATGGAGCCCGAGCGTCCCCTCGTCGAGGACGCGGCCGCGACCGGTGAGATTCCGCTGAGCCGTCCCCACGAAAAGGAGCCCGCCGGCGTCGAACCTCCAGAAGAGTCGACGGCACCGTTTTCCGCGCCGCTGGTTTCGCCCCAGGCGACGCAGGCGATCCGCGTCGGCGGCATCGCCACCCACGAGTTCCCGGCGCCCTCGCCCGGCGACCTCGCGGAAGAGATCGCCGAAGACGCGACGGTCCTGATTCCGCGAGCCACCATGGCGACGCCCACACCCCCGGCGCCGACGGTCGCGCCCCCCCCGCCGCCGGTCGTCGAAGCACCCGCCACGACCGAGGCGGTCGACGACGAACCGACGATTTCACGCGCCGGCGGTGCCAAGACGACCGAGGTCGTCCCGCCTCCGGATCTGCAGGGTCCGGGCTGGGCGTTCACCGCCAGTCGCGCTGCGCGCTCGACGGGGGAGAACGCGCTCCACGAAGAGGCGCGGCGTCTGGCCCGTCTCCTGGTCTCCGAGATCAAGCTGTACAACGAAGAGCAGGTCGACGAAGGGCGCCGCAACCGCGACATCTACCATCGCCTGAAGGAAGACATCGACCGCTCACGCCAGATCTACGAAGAGCGCATTCACGAAAGCGTGCGCGGAACCACCGACTACTTCCAGCAGGAGCTGGTGCGCAGCCTCGCCGGCGGCGACGCGCGCGCCCTCGGGATCTGAGACGAAGATCCTCCCGGTGAACGCCCGCCCGCTGCTGTACGGAGCCGTCGTCGCGGCCGCCGCCGTTCTGGCGAGCGCCGCGCACGAAGCCCGGGCGGTCACGACAGTTCCCGCAACTGCGGCGACGTCGGCAGACGCCGACGCGCGCCGCGTGCCCGCGACGCTCGATCCGCGACTGCTCGAAGCTGCTCCGTTGCTGCGCAGCGGAGAGCTGGCCGCCGCCGAGAAGCGCCTGGCGCCAATCCTCGCGAACGCCGGCCCCGACGGAAACATGGCAGCTCTCGTGCTCGGGCTCGCCGCCTACGATTCCGGTCAGTGCAGCCGGGTCGGCGACCGCCTCGACCGGACGGCGGCGACTCCCGGTCTCGAAGACTGGCGGCTCTACGCGCAGGCCGAATGTGCGGCGCTCCAGCCGGAGCTTCCGGCCGCTCGCGCGGCGCTCGAACAGCTGCTCGCCTCGGTTCCGGACTCACCGCTGCGCGAGCGCGCCGTCCTCCGCCTCTCCGAGCTCGCCTGGTCAGCAGCCGACGCACCCGGCGCCCTGCGCTGGATCGAGCGCGGGCGCACGAGCGGCCTCCCGGCCGACGACGCCGCGCGGCTCGAAGAGCTGGCGTGGAAAATCGGTCGCGCCACCGGCGACGTCGCGGTCGAGACGACGGCGGCGCGGCGTCTGCTGGTCGGCGCTCCGATCGTCGCTTCACAGCTCGAAGTCGCGGCGGCTCTTTCGGCGCGCGGCGTGGTCTGGCAGCAGCTCCTGAACCCAGCCGAGCTCCTCGATCGCACCGACGCGCTGCTCCGCGCCGACATTCCGCTCGGCGCCCTGACCACCCTCGACGCCGTGCCGGAAGCGGAGCGGAGCTACCGCTATCGCCTGCTCCGTGGCCGTGCCCTGACCGCCTCGCAGCGCGGCGAAGAGGCCGCGGCGGAGCTCGCCCAGGCGCGCCCGGCGACCCGCGACGAGCAGGCCGAGCTCGATCTCGCCCGCGCCGCCGCCGCCGAGGAGCGCGCGACGGTCCGGCGCGGACGCACCAACCTTCCGGCCGATGCCCGCAGCCGGCATCACGACATCGCCATTGCCGCACTCGCCCACGCGGCCGAGATCGCCGACGACGACGCGCTCCGGCTCCGCGCCCTGCGCAAGCTCTACGCGGAGCGCGAGTCGGAAGAACGGATCGAAGAGGCGATCCAGATCCTGCGACGGATCGTCACCCTGGCCCCCTCCGACACGCTCGGCGCGCGCGCCCTCTGGGAGCGCGGCTGGCGCGCCTACGTCGCCGGCAACGCCTCGGGCGCGGTGGGCTACTGGCGCGAACTGACGGCGCTGTATCCGAAGATCTCGTACGCGCGTTCGGCCGACTACTGGACGGCGCGTGCCCTCGAGAGCCTCGGCGACCACGAGCGCGCCCGCGCCGCCTTCGTGGAGATCGCCGCCTCGCGGACGCGCGACTTCTACGCCCGCCAGGCGGGCCTGCGACTCGCCGGTGTCGCCCTGCCGGAGCCCGGTCCGGACCGTCCGCTCGTCGAGCCGTGGCCGTCCGACCCGCGCCTCGCGCGCGCCGACCTGCTCTCCGCTCTCGGGCTCGACCGCCTGGCGCTCGTCGAGGCGGAGGAGCTCGCGACGGTGGTGGACCCTCGCGCCGCGGCGGCGCTCCGCGGTCGCGCGCTCGCCCGGCAGGGGGAGTGGCGCGAAAGCCTGCGCGCGCTGCGCAAGGCGTTCCCGCAGCTCGGTACCGCACACCAGGAAAGCGTCCCGCGCGAAGCTCTGGCGCTCTACTATCCGCGCCCCTTCGACGAGCGGGTACGGCGATTCGCCGAGTCGCAGAATCTCCCGTCGTCGCTGGTCTTCGGCATCGTCCACCAGGAAAGCGGCTTCGACGCGGCCGCGGTCAGCCGCTCCGGCGCGCGCGGCCTGATGCAGCTCATGCCGTCGACCGCTCGCGAGCTCTCGAGGCGCCTGGGAATTCCGTACAGCACCCGGGGGTTGCTGGAACCGGAGGTTTCGCTGCGCCTGGGAACGACCTACTTCCGTCAGATGCTCGGGATGTTCGACGACCGGGTCGAGCTCGCCCTCGCAAGTTACAACGGCGGCCCGGGCCGGATCGGCCGCCTCTGGCGTGAACGGGGATCGAGCCCCGAAGTCGATCTCTTCCTCGAAGACCTGAGCGTCGAAGAGTCGCGAAACTACGTCAAACGAATCCTTCTTCTCGCCGAGAGTTACCGGAGCCTTTATTCTGACCTCTCCTGATCCGGGGAAGCTCCTTCGCGGAGCTTCGCTATACTGGCGGAGTCGCCGACCGACCGTCTTCTGCCCCGGGTCCATAGCTCAGTGGTTAGAGCAACCGGCTCATAACCGGCAGGTCTCTGGTTCGAATCCAGGTGGACCCACTGCGTAAACCATGACCAACTCGCTTGAGCAACTCATAGATCTCGCCCGTTCCATGCAGGCCCTCGCCGCCGACAAGGCGCTCCTCGACGGAGTTCCGGACGACATGCGAGCCCTCCACACCGAGTACGTCGAGGCGCGGACCGCCATCGACAACCTGGTTGCCGACGTCGAGTCGGCCGCGCTCGAAAGGCGCAAGGCCGAAGCGGCGATCGCCGACTCCCAGGAAAAGCTCAAACACTTCCAGCAACAGGTCGGACAGGTCCGGAACCAGCGCGAGTACGGCGCCCTGCTCACCGAGATCGACACCGCCAAGCAGCAATCGAAGCTCCTCGAAGACGAAGCGCTGGCCGCACTCGAGCGCGCCGACGAGATCGGCAAAGAGCTCGAAGGGCGGCGCGCCGCCTTCGTCGAGCTCGAGCAGCGGCACAACGAGGCGCTGGCGCAGTGGGAGTCGGAGAAGCCGAAGGTGGCCGAGCGCGCCGCCGTCCACGAGGCCGACGTCGAACGCCTGCGCTCCGGCATCTCGCGACCGGTCCTCGGCCACCTGCAGCGGATCTTCGACCGCTACCACGGCGAAGTGTTCGCTGTGCTCGGACGGGTCGAGCGACCCGGCAACCTGCTGGCGATCTGGCACTGCTCGAGCTGCAACTACCAGATCCGGCCCCAGGTCGCCGTCGAGATCCGCGGCAAGGGTTCGATCGTGCAATGCGAAGGCTGCAAGCGCTTCCTGCGCCCCGACGACTCGGTCTGAACCGACCGCACCCCGTCCGGCGACGATCGTGACCGTCGCCGAACGTCTGCGGAGGATCGAAGAGCGGATCGCCGCCGCCTGCCGGCGGGCAGAACGCGATCCGCGAAGCGTGCGCCTGGTCGGCGCGAGCAAGACCCAGCCCGCCGTCCGGATCGCCGAAGCGTACGCCGCCGGACTCAGCTGCATGGGTGAGAACCGGGTGCAGGAGGGGGTGGCGAAGGCAGCGGAGCTGCCGGCGGAGATCGACTGGCATCTGCTCGGCCCGCTGCAGTCGAACAAGGTCCGACCAGCCGTCCGCCTCTTCTCGCACGTCCACGCCATCGACCGCGCCTCCATCGCCTTCGATCTCGATCGCGAGGCGGCGAAGCAGGGCCGGACGATCACCGGCCTGCTGGAGGTCAACCTCGGCGGCGAGAGCTCGAAGCACGGCTTCGCCGCGGAGACGCTCGCCGCTACCGTCGCGCCGCTCGCCGCGCTCCCCCACTGCCGCATCCGGGGACTGATGGCGATTCCACCGCCGGCGCCGACGGGCGAAGGGTCACGCCCCTGGTTCCGCGAGCTCCGCCGTCTCCGCGAGGAGCTCGACCGGCTCCCCGAGTGGGACGGCCGGCTCAGCGAACTGTCGATGGGGATGAGCGGCGACTTCGAGGTGGCGATCGAGGAGGGCGCCACCTTCGTCCGCGTCGGCAGCGACCTGTTCGGGCCCCGCGACGCCTGATCCCGGAAACCCGCTTGACCCCCCGTCCTCACAACGTCCGGGACGCCGCCGTGCTACCCTCCGCCGGATGAATTTCGCGCAAGGGTTCGGCTGGAGCCTGCTCGAGATCGTCTTCGGTCTGATGAGCGCTTACACCTGGGTGATCATCATCCGGGCGCTGCTTTCGTGGGTGAATCCAGACCCCTACAATCCGATCGTCCGGCTTCTCGTCGGCATCACCGAGCCGGTGCTGCGGCCGCTCCGCAAGCTCGCGCCGCCGCACAAGATGGGCGGCCTCGACCTCTCGCCGATGATCGCGATCCTCCTCATCCAGCTGATCAGGAACGGGCTGCTCTACTCGCTCGGTCTCCGCGTCCGCGGCCTGTTCTGAGAACGAAACCGCCAAGGAGTCGACCATGTCGCTGCAACCACTCGAAATTCAGAAGACGCGATTCGCCCAGAAGATGCGCGGCTACGACCCGACCGAGGTCGAGAACTTCCTCGCCCTGGTCGCCGAGGACCTCACCCAGCGACTCGCCGAGATCGAGCGCCTGGAGCGCGACAACCGCGCGCTGCGGGAGCGGATCGCGATCTCCGAGAACCGCGAACAGCAGCTCCACGACGCCATCCTGCGCGGCAAGAAGGTCTCCGACGAGATGATCTCCACCTCGCAGCGCGAGGCGCAGCTCCTGATCAAGGAGGCGGAGATCACCGCCGAGCGGATGGTCGGCCAGGCGGCCGAGCGTGCCGCCGAGGTCGAGTCGAAGATCCACGAGCTGCGCATGCGCCGCAAGGAGATGCAGCTCAAGCTCAAGGGCACGGTCGAGCTGTTCCAGCAGATCCTCGAGGCCGAGATGGAGGACGAACGCTCGAACGCCACCGTCCACACCCTCGCGCGGAGCCGCAAGAGCGGCGCTTGACGCTCCCGGCGCCCGGATCCCCCACCGCACGCCTCTTCCCCGGCGTCGAGACGATCCTTCGGGACGGATCGCACCGCGACTTCGTCGCCCTGCGTCTCCTCGAGGCGGGGCATCGCAGCGACCTCGCCCGGCTCGCGGAGCGGTTCACCCGCACCGAGCTCGAGGAGCTCTTCACCCGCCACGGCGGACGCCGGCTGTCCGCGCGCAGTCGCCGCTTCTGGGCCCGTCTCCTCGACCTGCCGGTACCCGCTCCGTCCGCGATCGCGGAGGAGCTCTGGCCGCTCGCGTGACCGACGTCGCGGCAGCTGGACCGCTGCATCCCGCGTCGTCGGAGCTCCTCGCACGACTCGCCACGACCGACTGGATCGGCGACTTCTATCTCGCCGGATCGGCCGCTCTGGCGCTCCATCTCCGCCACCGCCCGGTCCGCGACCTCGATTTCATGGCGCTCGCCAACCGCCTCGCGCCGCAGGAGCGTCGCGACCTGCTGACCGCGCTCCTCGAGCTCGCCCCCGGAATCGTCGTCGAGACCGCACGCGACGGCTATCTCCACACGCGAACGGCCGAAGGGATCGCCCTCCGCTTCTTCTACTATCCGTATCCGCTCGTCGCGCCGGTCGACGACTCGCCGGTTCCCGTCGCCGCGCTCGTCGACCTCGGCCTGATGAAACTCGGCGCCGTCGCGAGCCGCGGCAGCCGGCGCGACTTCGTCGATCTCCACCTGCTCTGCCGCCGGGTGCCGCTCGCCGAGCTGCTCGCATGCTCGGGCGACAAGTTCGGGCACGTCGAGGACTTCCCCCTGCAGGCGATGAAGGGGCTGGCCGACACGGCGGCCGCGCAAGACGAGCCGATGCCCGCGCTCGCCGAATCGCTCGCCTGGAGCGAGGTCGAGGAGTGGATCGACCGCGAGCTCCGCGCGTTCGGCGCCCCCTTCCTGCCGGCGGACTGAGAGAGAATCGGGAACGAGATGCCGGAGCTCCTGATCCACAACCTCGCCGAGCTCGCCACGCCGCTCGGCAGCCGGCCGCTCCGCGGCGTCGCCCAGGGAAGGATCGAGCGCATCCCCGACGCGGAGATCCTCTGCCGCGACGGCCGCATCGTCTTCGCCGGCTCGCGCGCGGAGCGCGAGCGCCTGCACGGTGCGCTCTCCGACACGCCACGGCTCGACGGCGACCGCGGCACCGCGGTGCCCGGCTTCGTCGATGCCCACACCCATCTGCCCTGGGCCGGCTCGCGCGAGGACGAGCTCCTCGAACGCCTCCAGGGGAGGAGCTACCAGGAGATCGCGGCCGCCGGCGGCGGCATTCTGGCGACTGTCCGCGCCACCCGCGAGGCGTCCGTCGAGACGCTCTCCGGACTCATCGTGCGGCGCCTGGACTGGATGCTCGCCTCGGGAACCACCACCGCCGAAGCCAAGAGCGGCTACGGGCTCTCGCTCGCCGACGAGCTCAAGCAGCTCCGCGCCGTCCGCGCGGTCTCCGCGGCGCAGCCGGTCGAGCTCGTCCCGACTCTGCTCGCGGCGCACGAGATCCCGCTCGAACACCGGCCGCCCCGGGGCGAGCGCTCGGCCTATCTCGACCTGGTTTGCGAAGAGATCGTTCCCGCCGCCGCCGAGCAGGGACTCGCCCGGTTCTGCGACGTCTTCTGCGAGCAGGGGGTCTTCTCCGCCGCGGAGTCGCGCCGCGTGCTCACCGCCGGGGTACGCCACGGACTCCTGCCGCGGCTCCATGCCGACGAGTTCGCCGACTCGGGCGGCGCCGAGCTCGCCGCGGAGCTCGGTGCCTTCTCGGCCGATCACCTGATGGCGGTGTCGGATCGCGGGATCGAGGCGCTCGCCGCCTCCGAGGTCATCGCCCTGCTGCTCCCCGGCACCAGCTTCTTCCTCGCCAAGAAGGTCTACGCCCCGGCGCGGCGGCTGATCGCCGCCGGGATCCCGGTCGCGCTCGCCACCGACTGCAACCCCGGATCGTCGTACACCGAGTCGCTGCCGACCATCGCCCAGCTCGCCGTGTTCGAGCTCGGGATGACGATCGAGGAGACGCTGACCGCGATGACCCTGCATCCGGCCTGCTCGCTCGGCCTCGGCGAGACGGTCGGGACGATCGAGGCCGGCAAGCAGGCCGACATCGTGCTGCTCGACGCCCCGAATCTGCGCCATCTTGCCTATCATTACGGAGTACCTCCGGTGCGCTCGGTCGTGAAGCGGGGCCGCGAGGTCTACCGCCGGGGGAACCTCGCCGCTCCGCAACCGCCGTCGGCGGACGCGAACGGCCGACAGACGAGGAGAGATCCATGACGCTGACGATCACGACACTCGGCATTCTCGCCCTCGCCGCCCTGCCGGCACTCGGGCTGATGAGCTCCGACGGGGGGAGCGAACCGGCCTGGACGAAGAGCGCGAGCGGTCTCGAGATCCAGGAGCTCGCGGTCGGCGACGGCGCCGAAGCGAAGTCCGGACGGACCGTCGACGTCCACTACACCGGCTGGTTCCTCGACGGCACCAAGTTCGATTCGAGCCACGACCGCGGCGAACCGTTCTCGTTCCGCCTCGGCGCCGGGCAGGTGATCCGCGGCTGGGACGAGGGGGTCGCCGGCATGCGGGTCGGCGGCCGCCGCAAGCTGCGGATCCCCCCCGCGCTCGCCTACGGCTCGCGTGGCGCCGGCGGCGTCATTCCGGGCGACGCGACCCTGCTCTTCGAGGTCGAGCTGGTCGGAGTGCGATGACCCGGAAGAGACCTCCCGCTCGCGACGCCGGATGACGATCACGATCTTCGGCGGCAAGGTGCCGCCCGCGAAGGAGCCGAAGCTGCCCCGTCGTGCGCCGGCGAAGAGGCGCGGCAGGAAGGGGTCGCCCGCCGAACCTCCGCCCGCGACGCCGCGCCCCGCCGCCGACGGCCTGCGTCTGATGTCGCTCAACATTGCCCACGCGCGACGCAAATCGCAGCACCAGAGCCTGCTGCGCGAAACGACGATCCGCCGCAACCTCGAGCTCATCGCCGGCGTCATCCAGCGTGAGGAGCCGCAGGTCGTCGCTCTCCAGGAGGCCGACGGGCCCTCCTCGTGGAGCGGGAAGTTCGACCACGTCGGCATGCTCTCGGATCTCGCCGGCTACCCGCACTCGTTCCGCGGCGAGCACAATCCGCCGGCGCTCGCGCGGTTCGACGTCTCCTACGGCACGGCGCTCCTCTCCCGGCTGCCGCTCGACGGCCCGCACTCGCTCGCCTTCCAGCAGAACTGGCGCGACACGAAGGGGTTCGTCGCGGCGACGATCGCCCCCGAGGCGCTCGGCGGCGAGAGTGTCGACGTGGTGTCGATCCACCTCGACTTCCTCGCCGACCGGGTGCGGCGACAGCAGGTCGAGCAGCTCGTCGAGACGTTCCGCGACCACCAGCGGCATCTGATCGTGATGGGCGACTTCAACTGCGCCTGGAGCGAACGCCGGCGAAGTCTCGGCCTGTTGCACCGCGAGCTCAAGCTGCGACCGTTCCGCGACCTGGCATCCCCGACGTACCCCGCCTGGCGGCCGCTCGTCCGGCTAGACTGGATCCTGATCTCGGAGGGGCTCGACTTCACGAACTACCAGACGCTCGACGATCACGTCTCCGATCATCTCGGGATCCTGGCGGACGTCCGGCTGCGCGGCGAGAGCGCGCGGAGCGGGAAGAGCGAAGCCGACGAGGCGGAGGGCGATCAGCCGCCGAGGCGCTTGCCCAGCGTGTCGCTCGCGTAGAGCACCAGCGCGCACCCCAGCGGGAAGAGCAGCTCGTTCGTGAGCCGGGTGGCGATCGCCAGCCCGCCCATCTGCGGCATCGCCTGCACGGCAAAGACGACGAGCGGCACGCCGAACAGGAGTCCGGCGGCGAACCCGGCGATGGCGTGCGCTCCCACTCCGCCCCAGCTCTTCCGCGACAGCCAGCTGATCGTGAAGCCGAGGAGCGCGTACTCGATCCCGCGGAACGATGCGATGACGAGCGGCGAGGGGGCGGTCGCGGCGGCCACCGCGGCGAGACCGAGCGCCTGGGCGGCCCCTTTGTGCAGGCCGCGCGCGATCGCGAACGCCGCCGGCGCCGCGAGGAGCCCGGCGAGGCTCATGAGCGGCGCGCTCGCGCGGGCGGCGGTCCGGGCCAGCGCCAGCGCCACGCAGACCATGACCGACCAGGAGAGCTTCTGCACCAGATCGGCGGTCGCCGGCTTCGCGGCGAGCGCACCGCCGAAGGCGGCGACGGTGAGCAGCACCGCGCCTTCGACCGCCAGGCCGAGCAGGACCGCGAGCCAAGCGCTCTTGAGCAGCGTGTGCTGCGGCGGGACGATCGGGTTGCCGGTCGCTGCCGGCGCCGGACGGCGCACGGGTCCCGGCGAGGGAACGGGTTCGGCGTTCATGGAACGGAGGCGAACTCTACCCGAAGACCGGCTTCCGGGCAGCGGCGGGGACCATTTTTCCCGGCGCCGGCTTCCGGATCAGTTGACCTTGCGCCCGCCCGTCGGGTCGGGGGCCACCGGGATCGGTCCGAACGCCTCCTCGTAGCGCGACAGGTTGGTGGCCAGCGCTTCGACGATCCGCTTCAGGTGGCCAGGGCTGGTGACGATCCGCGAGGTGACCATCCCCTGGGGCGGCACGAGATTGATGAAGTCGAGAATGAACTCCTCGCGCGTGTGGGTGATGCGGAGCAGATTCGAGTAGCGCCCCTTGAGCTCCTCGTCGCCGATCTTGACGTTCAGGTTCTGTCCCGCTTCCGGTTCGGCCATCGCAACTGCCTCCTGTCGAATGCGCGTCTAGTCGCCGTTCGTCGGACGCAGCCGCGCGCCCCCAGCGAAGGTCCAGCGGTGCTCGGGAAGGTAGACGCCCACCCCCCCGGCCGAGCTCGTGACGGAAAACGAAAGCAGCTTGCGGCGGTAATCGTAGGGCGCTCCGTCGGCGGCGTGGAGCGCCACGTCGACGAGATACTCGCCGGGCGCCAGGCGCAGCGCCGGGCAGACGAGCCGCGCCGAGCCGGACGCCGTCGAGCCCGCGCTCTCGAAGCCGTCGATGTCGGTGTTCGTTCCCCAGACCTCGACGCCGCGCGGCGAGAAGATGCCGACGCCGAAGACCAGGTCGTCGAGCGGCTCGGGGATCGCGCAGTCGATCTCGAGAGTGACGTCGTCGCCGGACTCGAAGTGGTAGCGCTCGGCGCCGCTCGCGTCGAGCATGCGGACGGCAGAGATCCGCGCCTCTCCCGAGCCCCAGCGCAGCACCTCGCCGCTCGTGGCGGGCGATGTCGACGCTCCCGCCTCTTCGCTGCGCTCGCGCTCCTCCTTGGCGTCGCGGTGCTCGGCGCTCTCCTCTTCGGCGACCTGCTGACGGTAGGCGTCGACCACGCGGCGCGGCTCGCCGACCAGGCGCACCCTGCCGTGGTCGAGCCATAGCACGCGATCGCAGAGCTCTTCGACCAGACCCAGGGCGTGCGAGACGAAGATCACGGTGCGCCCCGCCCCGAGGAGCTCCTCGATGCGACGGAGACAGCGATGGGCGAACGCCTCGTCGCCGACCGCCAGCACCTCGTCGACCAGCAGGATCTCGGGATCGGTGTGAATCGCCACCGCGAATCCGAGCCGCACGTACATCCCCGAGGAGTAGTTCTTGACCGGCTCCTCGAGAAATCCGCCGAGCCCGGAGAACTCGACGATGCGGTCGTAGCGCTCCTCGATCTCGCGCCGCGAAAGTCCGAGCACCGCGCCGTTGATGAAGATGTTCTCGCGTCCGGAAATCTCGGGATGAAATCCGGCACCGAGCTCGATGAGCGCGGCGACGCGGCCCGAGGTGGTGAGCGTCCCCGCGGTCGGCTTGAGGATCCCCGCGATCAGCTTGAGGAGCGTCGACTTGCCCGAACCGTTGCCGCCGACGAGGCCGAACGACTCGCCGCGCGCGATCTCGAACGAGACGTCGTCGAGCGCCGACAGGGTCGGCTCGTCGCCGAAGGCGGCGCTGCCGCGGCGGCCGAGGAGGGCGCTCTTCAGCGTCCGCATCTGGAAGCCGGGCGAAGTGCGGCGGTAGACCTTGCTGACCCCGCTGGCGACGACCGCGGGGGTCAGGCCCGCGGCGCCGGCGTTCTCTCCGGCGCTCAGAGGGCCTCCACCAGCGTCTCGCGGAGACGCTCGAACAGGATCGTGCCGGCGCACCAGAAGACGATCGCGACGGCCGCCATCTCGAGCCAGAGCCGCGGCTCCGGCGCCCGGCCGCCGAACAGCGCCTGCTGGAACGCGAGACTGAACGGTGTCGCCGGATTCCAGCGCACCAGCTTTGCCAGGATCGGCACGGTGACAGCGCCGATCGGGTAGAGGATCGGCGTCATGAAGAACCCGAGCGTGAGCACGCTCGCCAGGAGATCCTTGACGTCCTTGAAGTGGGCGTGGAGCGCGGCGAGGGCGAGCGACAGGCCGGCGATCGCCGGCAGCTCGAGCAGGACGACGAGCGGAAAGTAGAGCACGCCGAGGCCGCTCACCGGGTGTCCCTGCGCCCGGGCGAGACCGATCCCCAGCGCGATGACCGGCAGGGCGAAGAGCAGGTGAACGAGGTTCGAGAGGACCGGAATGACCGGCAGCAGCTCGGCCGGGAAGACGGCGCGGCGGATGAGACCGGCGGAGGCCTGGAGCGAGGTGGTTCCCTCGGTGACCGCGGTCGCCAGCCAGATCCAGGGGAAGAGGCCGCAGACGAGGAAAAGGGCGTACGGATCGGCCCCCGCGGCACGCGGCTGGAAGACGGTGCCGAAGACGAACGTGTAGACGCCGAGCAGCAAGAGCGGCTGGACCAGCGACCAGAGGAAGCCGAGGATCGAGCCGCGGTAGCGCGCCTTGAGCTCGCGCAGAGTCAGGGCGAGGAGCAGTCCGCGATGGCGGACGATCGAGCGGGCGATTTCGACCGGCGGCAAGGACAAGTAGAATTCCCTCGAGACCTACGATGACTTCGACCCGGAAGCTTACCGTGCGCTGCCCCGACTGTCAGTCCGAGCTCGTCCTCGACGCCGAGACCGGCACCGTCCTCTCGCACCGGAAACCGAAGGAGCCCCTGGCCGGCGGCCAGACCTTCGAGTCGCTCTTCGCCGAGATCGACGCCTCGAAGGCGCGCGCCGAGGACCTCTTCGAACGGGAGAAGGCCGCCCTGGGCGACAAAGACCGGATCCTCGAGGAGAAGTTCCGCGAAGCGCTCAAGCGGGCGGAGGAGGATCCCGACACACCTCCCCGCCGCCCGTTCGACCTCGACTGACCGAGCCGCCTTCAGGGCCCCGGGGAGCGACCGCATGCCGAAGCGTCCGATGTCCGCCGCCGAGCTCCGCCGCGCCGACTGGTCCGCGGTCGTCATCGTCGCGATCGGCTCGGCCTTCCTGCTCCGGGATCTCTTCTTCTCCATCGGCAAAGACGTGCCGCGGCTCGGGCTCCTCGGGTACCTCACCGGGCCGGTCTTCGCCCACAAGCTCTCCGAGATCCTCGTCGGCGGGATCTGGATCTGGGCGGCCTGCATGTGGAACCACGAGAAGGCCGATCTCTGGCCGTCCTGGATGCCCCGGGCACGCTACCGTCGCGCGCTCGAGTGGACGGCGGTCCTGGCGCTCGCCGGGGTCGTCCTCGGGACGTACGCCTGGACCGTCCTGAACCTCGGGACGAGCGCCCGGACGACCGATCTGGTCGACCCGCCGGGCATCGGCGAGGAGTGGCTCGTCTGGCGCCTCTACCTCGGCGCCGTCGTCCTCGCCGGCTGTGCCTTCGTCGTCTACGCGCTGAAGAAGCTCGCCCGTCGCGAGTAGCGAGCGGAGCGCGAACAGGCGGCGCCACCTCGCCGGAAACCAGTACCGGCCGGGCGGGGCGCCGGGCCAGCGCTACAGCGGGAAGCTCAGATTGTAGGCGTAGCGGCCGCGCTGGACGACGAGGAGGACGCCGCCGCGGTCGTAGCCGCGCAGGACTTCGCGGCCGAGCGCTTCGCCGTCCCCGACGGTGTGGCCGTTCGCCTGCAGGACGATGTCGCCCGGTTCGAGGCCGCGCTCGGCGGCCGCCGAGCCGCGCGCCACCGCCGAGACCACCAGCCGGCCGCGATCGCTCACCACCTGGATCCCCACCGAACGTTCGAGGAGGCGCAGCCCCATCCCCTGCGGTGGGCGGATCGCCGCCACCGCGAACTTCACCGTGTCCTTGCCGCGGCGCAGCTCGAGCAGGCGCGGCGTCCCCGGCGGGACCGAGTAGTAGGCGGTCGAAACGTCTTCGCGCGCCGAGACCGGCCGCCCTTCGATGGCGACCAGGAGATCGCCGGAGCGCACTCCGGCGCGGTCGGCCGGCGAGCCGTCGTCGACGCGGTCGATCAGCACCCCTTTGCTCACCGCGAGCCCTTCGCGCGCCGCGGTCTCCGGATCGATCGCCAGCAGGCGCATGCCGAGCCAGAGCGGCTGCAGCTCGCCGAAGCGCAGGAGGTCGTCGACCACGCGCTGCGCGCGGTCGGCCGGAATCGCGAAGCCGATCCCTTCGGCACCGCGCACGATCGCGGTGTTGATGCCGATCACCTGGCCGTCGAGGTTGAGCAGCGGTCCGCCGGAGTTTCCCGGGTTGATCGACGCGTCGGTCTGCAGGAAGTCGGTGAAGGCGACGCGGCCGTCGTTGCTGCCCACCGCGCGACCGCGCGCCGAGAGCACGCCGGTGGTCACCGTGTTGGCGAGCCCGAACGGATTGCCGATCGCGATCACCGTCTCGCCCATCATCAGGTCGGCGGTCCGTCCGAGCGGCGTCGCCGCGAGCCCGCGGCCGGCGACCTTGAGCACGGCGAGATCGGCGTCGCGATCGGCACCGAGAACCTCGGCCTCGAGCTCGCGGCCGTCGAGCGTCGTCACCAGGATCCGTGACGCCCCTTCGATGACGTGATCGTTCGTCACCACGATCCCCGACGCGTCGATGATCAGTCCGGAGCCGAGCGACTGGCTGCGCCGCGTGCGGCCGCCGAACCGGCCGCCGAAGAACGGATCGACCTCGCGCACGATCGACTCGGCGGAGATGTTGACCACCGACGAGGAGACGCGTTCGACCGCGACCACCACCGGGGTACGGCGGGCCGAGGCGGCCTGGGCTGCGAGAGGGGCTGCGGTGAGGAGGAGAGCGAGGGGAACGAGGCGGATGGTGCGCCGCATTCCCCGAATGGTACCTGACTTTGGTCAGCCCCCCGGCCTGACGAAGGCCGCTCGCGCGCCACCGGTTCCGGCGTCAGACTGGCGGCGAATCGAAGACCCCGCACCTGGCGCGGGGAGGAGCAGGCAGATGGAAACGAAGACCTTCAAGGCGACGGACTGGATGCTGCTGGCCGTTCTCCTGGGGATGCTGTTCGGAATCGGAATCTGGGGTCGCGGGCTCAGCTCGTCCCTGGCGTCCGCTTCTTCAGGTGCTGCACCGCGAGAAGTGCCGCCTGTGTCCGATCCTGCACGCTGAGCTTGTCGAGCAGGATCGAGACGTACCCCTTGACCGTCCCCTCGGTGAGCCCGAGGCGGTTGCCGATCTGGCGATTGCTCCGCCCTTCGGCGACCAGCTCGAGCACCGAGAGCTCGCGCGGTGTGAGGCCGGCGAGCGGCGACGGTTCGGGCTTGCGCATCAGGACGCGCTGCGCCTCGGGATCGAGCGTCGGCCGGTTGCGCGCCGCGTCGCGGATGGCGCGCACGAGGTCGTGCCGTGAGACGTCCTTCATGAGGTAGCCCAGGGCGCCGGCGGCGATCGCCTCGCGGATGGCGCTCTCCTCCGCCACGCTGGTGAGCACCAGGACGCGCGGCGGCGCCGGCAGCTCGGCGAGCCTCCGCGTCGCCTCGATCCCGCCGATCCCCGGCATCAGCACGTCCATCAGCACCACGTCCGGTTCGAGGCTCCGCGCGAGACGGATCGCCTGTTCGCCGTCCTCGCCCTCGCCGACGACTTCGATCCCGTCCTCCTGCTCGAGCAGCGTGCGCAGCCCCTCGCGGACGATCTCGTGATCGTCGACCAGCAGCAGACGTACCGCATCGTTCATTCCGGCCTCCTCGAGGTTCAGCGCGGGAGCCGCGCCTCCAGATGGGTTCCGTGCCCGGGGGCGCTCTCCACCACCAGCTCGCCCGAGTGCGCCCGCAGCCGGTCGCGCATCGACGGGATGCCGAGCCCGCCCTTCGAGCGGTCACGCTCCGCCCCTTCGAGCGCCGCGATCTCGCGCGACGACCGGGCCAGCACTGCGCTCCGGGCGTCGAAGCCGCAGCCGTCGTCGTGGACCGAGAGCCGCACCTCGTTCTCTAGCGAGGCGAGGCAGAGCTTCACCGAACGCGCCCGGGAGTGCTTGGCGACGTTGGCCAGCGCCTCCTGGGCCACCCGCAGCAGGATCTCTTCGCGTTCGCGCGACTGGCGTTCGTAGGTGGCGGCCTCGAGCCGCACGCCGACCCCCTGCGCCTCGAGCGCTGCGAGCTCGGTGCGCAACGCCTCGACGAGCCCGTTCCGGTGCAGCATCACGATCGCCGGCGGCGGCAGCTCGCGGCTCGAGAAATCGACCGGTGCACGGCTCGAAGGGGCGAGCTCGCGCAGCAGCGCGCGCATCTCGCCGAGCGCCCGGCGGTTCAGGTCGGTCAGCTGCTCGAGCTTGCGCCGCGCCTGCTCGGGATTGCGCTCGAGCAGCACCGGGAGCGATTCGGCGAGGAGCGTCGAGCTGAACAGCAGCTGGGTCACCGAGTCGTGGAGCTCGCGCGCCAGACGCTGGCGCTCCTCGAGCACCGCGTAGCGGCGCTCTCCTTCGAGCTGGCGGGCGTTGGCGATCGCCAGCCCGAGGAAGTCGGCGACCATCTCGAGGACTTCGACGTCGCCGCTGTCGAACGCCTCCTGGCCTTCGACGTTGACGACACCGAGCGCGCGCCCGGCGTGGAGGATCGGCACGGCGAGCTCGGCGGTCATCTCGAGCCCTGACGGCGGCTGGACGTAGCGCGGGTCGCTCGCCACGTCGTTCACCAGCTGCGTCCGGCGTTCGGCGACCGCCGCACCCATGACGCCACGCCCGATCTGGAGGCGATCCTCGTGACGGATCGCGTCCTTGTAGTGGCCGCCGCGGATCCGCACGACGAGGACCGAAGGATCGCTCTCGTCGACCAGGGGCAGGTCGACGTTGGGATAGCCGAGGAGCTCATGGATCGCGTCGGCGGTCTTCTCGAGCATCGGCTCGAGCTCCGGATTCGAGGCGATGATCCGCGCCACCCGCATCAGCAGGCGGAGCTTCTCGGCGTCGCGTGCGATCCCCGTGGTGCCGGAGAGCCCGGCGGAGGTCGAGGGTTCTTCGGCCATCTCGCGGCGAACGGTAGCGCGAAGGCGGCCCATCACGAAATTGTCGCCCGTCGAGCCCGCCGGCGCATCTGACTTTGGTCAGGGAGGCGGCGAGATCGTGAGGTAGCGGATCGCGCCGGAGAAACGGAGCGCCCCGCTCGGAGCGCCCTCCACACCGTCGCGTTCGACGACGCGGAGGACGGAGCCGGGAGGGGTCCACTCGACCGCGGCGCCCGGCGCCCACACCGCCAGGACCTCTTCCGCCCCGCGTCGGAACGCCACGGCCCGGAGGCCCGGGGCGGTCTCGCGCGGTCCGAGACAGACCGCCCCGGCGAGCTCCCGGCGGAGCGTCGCGAAGGCGCGGAAGGCCGGCCGGCGGCGCAGCTCCCCCGCCGTACCGGGGTCGACGAGCCCGTAGCCGCGCGCCACCAGCTGCCACCAGTCGACCCGTTCGACGTGGCCGGCGGCGGTGGCGAGGAGGAAGAAGCGCGGCAGGTAGTCGGCCTGCGCCGCCTCGTCGACCGAGACGGACTTGCCGGCCGGCGAATGCGGCCCTTCGCGGAGCGGCCAGTTGACCTCCGGAATCCACTGCCGCCCCGAATCGACGAGGCGGCCGGTGGCGGCGATCGCCGCCAGGAGACGCACCTTGTCGGCGGTGTCGAAGCCGAGCTGCGGATTCTCCGGAGCGCCGCGACGGTCCACGTAGAGCAGACTCGCGAGGCCGTCGAAGCGGAGGTCCGGGTGGCGCCGGTTGACCAGCGCCGCCGTCACGTGGGCCTCGAAGTCGATCACCGCCGGGCCGAACAGCTCGACCGGCGCGACACCCGGCCGCGGACGACGGAGGATCCCGGCCGCGTCGGCGGCGAGGGCGAGGTACTCGTCGTGACTCCAGACTCCCCACTTGCTGCGGTTCACCGCCTGTCCGATCTGGAAGCGCGAGCCGAGGGGAGCGAAGCGCTCGGCGAGTTCCTCGATCGCCGCGCGCCAGCGCTGGCGGTCGTTCACCAGCTCGCGGTTCTGTGGCAGCGCGAAGGCGAGCTCGACGCCGCGCGCCGCGAGCTCCCGGGCGAGCGCCTCCTCGGCGTCGTGGTTCGCCTGCCACGGATGCAGGCGGAGCAGCGCGCGCCGTGCGCCGAGCTCGTCGAACGCCGCGAGCAGCGCCGGCGGATCGTGCGGCCAGGGGCGCAGCGCCACCCCCGGTTCGGGCCAGGGAAACTCCGCCACCGGCGCGCTCGCGAGCTCGCGGTAGCGCCGCCGGATCCGCGGCACGGCGCCGGCGAGCGCCGCGAACGAGGCGAGGTGCGACGGCGCGTCCGCCAGACGCACCCGCGCCCGCTCGAGTCGCGACGCATGCGAGTGCGGCTGATCGGAGAGCGCGTCCCAGACGATCTTGTCGCGCGCCGCCGCCCCCGCCGGCGGCGGCGGGATGTGCGCGTGGGTGCCGCGCGGTACGACCCACCCCTTGACCCGTGCGAGGAGACCGCGCACCCCCGCCTTGAGCCGGTTCCTCGCCAGGAACGCACGCCGCGCACTCTCGTAGAAGGCGCGCGCGCTCCACGGCACGGCACTCTCCGGCGCGAAGTACGCGCCCAGGAGTCGCGCCCGGTCGTCGGCCCGGTCGAGCGGCAGGCGACAGAGGTCGCGCATCCGCTTCGTCCGAGGGACGCGCGCGAGCTTTCGGCAGCGGTTGAGATCGAGCAGGACGAGCGGCGGAGCGCCGCCCGCCGCCGGCGCGGCGGCGAGATCGAGCAGCAGGTTGCCGATCGAGAAGTCGCGGTGCCAGAGGCCGGCGTCGTGCATCCGGCGGGCGAGGCCGGCGATCGCCGCGACGAGCGCTTCGAAGTCGAGCGTCGGAAAGGTCTCGCGCTCGCTGCCGGCGTTCCGCGCCCGGAGCGGGTAGCGCAGCTCCGTCCAGCCCTCGATCGCCCGGCTGACGAAGATGCCGGTGCCGGCCGTGAACCCGGAAGTGGACGCGGCGCCGGTCTCGACCACGGCGTAGAGGAGCGGCTCGGGGGTCGGAATCGACGCCTCGGCGAACGCCGTCGCCATGCGGAAGCTCTTCTCCGCCTTGCGCACCGCCCGGCTCGTCCCGCCGGCGCGCGGCCGCGGGTCGCGGAACTGCTTGACGGCGACGGCCGGGGAATCGGGGTCGGCGGTGAGCCGCGCGCGGTAGATGTAGTTCCGCCCCCAGTGCAGGGTCGCGGTCGCCACCCCGGGGTCGAGCAGCCGCCGCGCGAGCGCCGCGGGATCTTCGCCGGCGAGGCTCTCCGCCGCCTCGCCACGAACTCCGTGCGCGGCGAAGGGGACCGGGCTCACAGTTCGAGGATATCGAAGCTCGAGTGGTGGAGCTTGGCGTCCGCCTGGACGATGACCGCCACCGCGAGCTGCCGCTCGATCTCCTCGAGGATCCCGCGCTCGTCCTGCTGCAGCGCGTGCGCGATCTCGGGGTGAACGCGCACCAGCAGCTGCTTCGAAGTCAGCGTGCCGCGCATCCGGAGGAGGGCGCGGCGGAGCGAGAGGCAGATCGTCGCCAGTGATCTGATCCGCCCGCTGCCCTCGCAGTAGGGACAGCTCTGGGTCAGGAGGCGCTCGAGATTGGCTCGGCTCCGCTTGCGCGTGATCTCGACCAGCCCGAACTCGGAGATGGTCAGGACCTTGTTCTTCGACCGGTCCTTGCGCAGCTCGGCCTCGAGCGCCGCGAACACCTGTTCCCGATGCTCCGCCTCGGCCATGTCGATCAGGTCGAGCACGATGATGCCGCCGAGATCGCGCACCCGGATCTGGCGCACCACCTCGGCGACCGCCTCGAGGTTGGTGGCGAGCGCGGTCTCCTCGAGGTTGTACTTGCCGACGAAGCGCCCGGTGTTGACGTCGATGGCGACGAGCGCTTCGGTCGGATTGATCACCAGGTAGCCGCCGGACTTCAACCAGACCTTCGGCCGCAGCGCCGCTTCGATCTCGCGATCGATGCCGAAGCGGTCGAACAGCGATCGCCCGTCCTCCGCCGCGGTGTCGAGACGGACGCGGGCCGCGAGGGGGGGCTGCACCTGGCCGAGGAACTCGACGATCCGGGTGTAGGTCTCTTCGCTGTCGACCCAGAGCACGGTGACTTCGGCCGAGACCTGGTCGCGCACCACGCGCAGCGCGAGATCGAAATCCTGGTGGACCAGCGACGGCACGGCGGCGGTCGCGGCGCGGCGGTCGACCTTCTTCCAGAGGTCGGCCAGGTAGTCGAGATCGGCGGTGAGCTCCGCGGCGTCGCGTCCCTCTCCTGCGGTGCGGACGATCACCCCGCCGCTCCGCCCCGCCCCTGCCGGATCGTCGGCCGCCAGGGCCTCCTCGAGCAGGAGGCGGAGCCGGGTGCGTTCCCCCTCGTCCTCGATCTTCCGCGATACGCCGACGTGGACGACGGTGGGGAGGTACACCACGAAACGTCCGGGCAAGGTGATCTGGGTGGTGACCCGCGCCCCCTTGTTCGGCAGCGGGTCCTTGGTCACCTGGACGAGAAGCTCCTGGCCGACCTTGAGCAGGGAGTCGATCGTCGGGCTGTCCGCTGGAGCCAGGAGCGTCGCATCCTCGTCCCCGGCGCCGGCGACGAGATCGATCTCGTCCTCGCCGCCGAGCCCCTGACCCGGCACCGTGACGTAGACGTCGGCGACGTAGAGGAAGGCGTCGCGCTCGAGCCCGATGTCGACGAACGCCGCCTGCATCCCCGGGAGCACCCGCGACACCCGCCCCTTGTAGACGTTGCCGACCACGCCGCGGTGATGCCGCCGCTCGAGATGGAGCTCCGCCAGCCGGTCTTCCTCGAGCACCGCGATCCGCGTCTCGTGCGGGTCGCTCTCGATCAGCATCTTGCGCTCCATCGCGATTCCTTCCCTCGGGGAGAATCCTATTCCCGTCCAGAAGTGAGACTTGGCCCCACTCTCCAGAAACACAAAGGGCCGGTTTCCCGGCCCCTTGTTGATCTGGTGCATCTTTCAGCTTGTTAGCGGAAAGAGCGCATTTCCTGATCTGCTCTTCAAAAATAGATTACCCTACGACGGACAATCGATCAACCCCGGGGGTGGTTATGGCGAGGCTTCGGTATCGCTTGGGCCTGGACGTCGGCGTGAACTCACTCGGATGGTGCGTCTATTCGCTGGACGAGGACGGCGAGCCGGCCTCCATTCGGCGAATGGGCGTGCGCATATTCTCCGACGGCCGGAACCCGAAGGATCTCGCCTCGAAGGCAGCGGATCGCCGGCTGGCCCGACAGATGCGTCGGCGTCGTGACCGGGTACTCAAGCGCCGCCGGAGGCTGATCGATGGCCTGGTGAAGTTCGGCTTGCTGCCATCGGATCCGGTCGAGCGGAAGGCACTTCAGAATCTCGATCCCTGGGTACTCCGCGAGCGAGGGCTGGATCAAGCACTGGCTCCATTCGAACTGGGTCGAGCGATCTTCCATCTGGCGAGAAAGCGTGGATTCCGCAGCAGCCGAAAAGAAAGCAAGGACCCGGAGTCGGTCAAGGAATCCGGCAAGGTCCACGCTGCTATCGCGGCGCTACGGTCGCGAGTCTCGGACGCCGGCTGTCGCACGGTCGGCGAGTACCTGTCCAGACAACATGCGTCTCGTCAGCCCGTTCGCGCGCGCCGCGCACCGGACGGGCACTATGTGCTGTATCTGCAGCGTGCCATGGTCGCCGAGGAGTTCGATCTCCTCTGGGCTGCACAGCGCCAATATCATGCAGAGCTCCTCACGGAAGAGGCGCGAACGTTTCTCCGCGACACGATTCTCTTTCAGCGCCGCTTGCTCCCCGCTCGCCCAGGCCGCTGTCTCTTCGAGACCGACGAACCGCGCGCCCGCCTCTGTTCGCCGCTGCAGCAGCGCTTCCGGATTCTGCAGGAGCTCAACAACCTTCGTGTGCGCGAAGGGATCGGCCAGCGCCCCCTGACCCTCGAGGAGCGCGATGCCATGGCCCGAAGGCTCGGCTCTGCCCCGGGGATCGTTACCTTCAGCCAGCTCGCAAAGGCGGCCGGTTTCAGGAATGCCGGAGCCTTCAACTTCGGGAATGACCCCAAGCGTCGCGGCCTCAAGGGGGACATCGTCGCCAGTTCCTTCTCCGCACAAAGCGCCCTCGGAGAGGCCTGGGGAGGATTCTCACCAGCCTTGCAGCAAGGCCTTGCCGTGCTCGTCGAGCAGGCCGAGAACGAAGAATCGCTTGTCGCAGCGCTGGTTGCCCTGCCGAAGAATCTGGCTCCAGCGAGGGCGATTCTCGGCAAGCAGGAGGATGCGGACGCCGTGCTCGCTGGCTTGCGGGAACTCCCGGCTCCGATCGAGCCGAGTGCGGCAAGAGTCCTGGCGCGAACAGATCTTCCGGACGACTATGGAAGCCTGAGCCTCAAGGCACTGACCCGCATCCTGCCCGAGCTCGAACGGGAGGTCGTGACCTACGACGTGGCTGTGCAGCGGGCCGGGTACACCCACCACTCGCAGTTCTACGAAGGCGTCCTCCACGATTCGCTTCCTTACTACGGCGAGGTTCTCCGCGGCTACACATCGCCGGCGGACAAGGCGCGCGCCGCTGTCGAGCGGGAGTTCGGGAAGATCTCGAATCCGACGGTTCACATCGGGCTGAACCAGATTCGCCAGCTCGTGAATGCACTGATTCGGCGTTATGGGCATCCTGCCCAGATCGTGATCGAGCTCGCGCGGGAGTTCGGAGCCTCGGGCGAGAAGCGGCGCGAGATCACCAAGCGTCAAGCTGACAATCAGGAGACCAATCGACGCTACGACGCAGAGCTCGCATCGCTCGGTGTGCGGGCCAACCACGAGAATCGCCTGCGCCTCCGATTGTGGGAGGAGCTCGGGAAGGAAGACGCCCTGGACCGCTACTGCGTCTACTCCGGAAAACGACTCAGCAAGGCGTCACTCTTCAGTGACGAGGTCGAGATCGACCACATTCTCCCGTTCTCCAAGTCCCTTCACGACGGCGTGGGCAACAAGATCCTTTGCACTCGGCAAAGCAATCGGGACAAGGGCAATCGCACCCCGTTCGAGGCCTTCGGGCACTCGGACCGTTGGCCGGAGATCGAGGAGCGGGCATCCCGGCTGCCGGCTCACAAGGCACTCCTCTTCCGGGAAGAGGCACTCGAGAGCTTCCTTCAGGGGAAGGACTTCCTCGATCGGCACCTCACCGACACTGCCTACCTCGGACGGGCCACGAAGCAGTACCTGACGGCGATCTGCCCGCCCGACCGCATCTGGGTTTCGAGCGGGCGGCTCACCGGTCTGTTGCGCGCCCGTTGGGGGTTGAATCTCCTGCTCTCGGAGGACAGCAAGAAGAATCGCAACGACCATCGGCATCATGCCCTCGACGCGGCCGTGATCGGACTCTGCAGCCGTAGCGTGATCCAGCGCCTGGCAACCGCTGCAGCGCGTGCGGAGGCGGGCGGCGAGACACGACTCCTCGAACGCCTGGAGCTCCCCTGGCAGGGATTCCGGGAAGAGCTGCAGAGCACGCTGCAGAAGATCGTTGTCTCCCACAAGCCCGAACACGGGCGCGAAGGGGCGCTCCACAACGACACGAACTACGGACTACGCGGCGCGCCCGACGGAAGCGGCAACCCGCTGGTCGGGCGCCACGTTCCCCTCGAAACCCTCAAGTCGGCGGCCGACGCCGAGTCGATCCCGGACGAGTCTTTGCGCGAAGAGCTCACCCGCGCCTTGACCGGCATCAGTGGAACCAAGGAGGTCAAGGCAGCGCTGGCCGCCTTTTCGGCGCGGACCGGGATTCGGCGAATCATCAAGGAGGAGCGCCTCGCCGTCATTCCCATTCACGATCGGCGGACCGGCAAGGCGTATCGCTACGTCAAGGGGGACGGGAACCACTGCTACGACATCTTCCGGCGGAAGGACGGCGGTTGGGCAGGGGAGGTGATCTCTATCTTCGAGGCCAATCGCAAGGACTTCAACCCATCCTCGCACGTCGCCCAGAACGGACTTCCGCTGATCATGCGAATCCACAAGGAAGATGTCCTCTGCGTCGAGCTCGAGGCGGGGGCCCGGTTGATGCGCGTCGCCAAGTTCAGCTCCGGAGTGATCGCACTCGTGAATCTCAACGAAGCGAATGTCGACGCCCGGACCAGAAGCAGTTCGGATGGGCTCAAGTACTTCTTCAAGAGCCCCTCGGCGCTCCAGCCACTCCGGGCCCGGCTCGTCGGGGTCGACATCCTCGGCTACGTCAACGATCCCGGGCCCAAGGACTGAGCATGCTGGGGCGAATCGTCGAGGTCGGTTCGGACGATCGTCATCTCTCTCTGGAGCGCGGCTTTCTCGTCGTAAGCCAGCGCGGGACCGAGGTCGGCCGGACACCGATCGACGATGTTTCGGCGCTCATCGGCAACGCCCACGGACTCAGCTACTCCAACAACCTTCTCGTCGGGCTCGCGAAGCGGGGTGTTCCTTTCGTGCTCTGTGGAGCGAACCACCTGCCCGTGGGTTTGCTCTGGCCGGTCGAAGGGCATCACCGCCAGGCGGCGCGCATGGACGCACAACTGCGCGCAACTCTCCCGCTGCGCAAACGCCTGTGGAAGCAACTCGTGCAGAACAAGATCGCGATGCAGGCGGCGGTGCTGGAGCTCTTCGAGCGGAACTCTTCGCGCGTTCGCGACCTTTCGCGGCGAGTCCGGGCCGGCGACCCCGCGAATCTCGAAGGCCAGGCGGCGCGCCTCTACTGGCCCGCCCTCCTGGGCGCAGAGTTCCGGAGAGATCGCTCGGCGGGTGGGCCGAATGCGCTGCTCAACTACGGGTACACCGTCCTGCGCGCTACGGTGGCTCGGCACCTGATGGGGGCGGGCCTGCATCCCGGGATCCCTCTGCACCACGCAAATGCTGCCAACCCGATGCGGCTCGTAGACGATCTGATGGAACCTTTCCGTCCATTGGTCGACGCCTGGGCCCACCACCTGGTGAGCCAAGGCACGGCCGACGTGACCTCCGCAGCGAAGCGAACTCTGGCCCTCTTGCCGATCCGTTCCCTTCATGGCGACCGGGGCGTGAGCCCGCTCACACTCGTCATCCAGCGGCTGGCCCACTCGCTCGCATGTTGCTATTCGGGCGAGCTCGATTCCTTGGAACTTCCGAGGGCGGAGGTCGCAACATTGTCGAGTCTCTTCGAAGACTCGGGGGAAGCCCCCGGTGCCACGACGACGGAAGCGGCACCCGCCTAGGGCCGCGCTGAGCGGCTTCCGCCTGATGTGGCTCCTGGTCATGTTCGATCTTCCGGTTCTGACCAAAACCGAGCGCCGGGAGGCGAGCCGGTTCCGCGAGAACCTGATGGAGTTCGGATTCGAGCGCTGCCAGTTCTCGGTCTATCTTCGCTTCTGTGAGGGAAAAGAGCAGATCCAGACCGCGATCCGGCGGGTTCAGGTCGTCTTGCCAAAGGGTGGTCTCGTCTATTCGCTCTGTTTCACGGACAAACAGTACGAACAGATCCTTCGTTTCGACCGACGAAAGCCCCTTCCGTCGCCGAAAAACCCCGAGCAATACCAGCTTTTCTGACCCGATGGGAACTGTTTTTCCAGCTCAAATGCACCGCAACTCGCCCGGAATCAGCGAGTTGCGGTGCATCAGAAGCTAGCAGATCAGGAAATGCGCTCTAGCCGGAACTCGATCGCGTGCAGGTAGTCGCCCCACGCCGAAGCTAGCAGATCAGGAAATGCGCTCTAGCCGGAACCCTTGCCTGCGGTTCAACAGCGACTTCCGCGAAGCTAGCAGATCAGGAAATGCGCTCTAGCCGGAACGCCTGCCGCTCGACCGCGCGCAGCTCGCGGGAAGCTAGCAGATCAGGAAATGCGCTCTAGCCGGAACAAACACACCTCGGAGG